>NZ_JBIVPT010000029.1:0-59752 GCF_044754785.1 Streptomyces sp. NPDC092952
CACCGTCAGATCATCAGCGAAACGCCGGTCACCCGTCGCATCCGGCACATACTTCACACAGACAACGATCCTCAAGCTCACGCCGGCTCTCCTACTGCATCGTCTTTTCCGGGGGGCTGCCTTGTTGCTCGCAGCATAGGCGCCTGAAGGGGCGGATTCCGGTCGGGGCGACCGACGCCCCGACCGGAAATATTACTAGTCAGTACACCCAGCGGACGGCACATCGGCAAGCGCGCGTACCTGTGACATGCCCAACGTACGACGGACTCGTGCCGTCGGGGAGGAATCAGTCCCGCAGAGCGTTGAAGCGACCCTGGTGGTACAGGAGCGGACGGCCGCTCCCGGCCGGGTCGCCGACCACGGCCCGGGCGATCACGATCCGGTGGTCGCCCGCCGGGACCCGGGCGACCACACGGCAGACCAGCCATGCCAGTACGCCGTCGAGCAGGGGCACCCCCTCGGGGCCGCTGCGCCAGAAGGTGGACGGGCCGAACCGGTCGGCGCCGCTGCGGGCGAACGTGGCGGCCAGCTCCCGCTGGTGCTCACCGAGTATGTGGACGCCGACGTACTCGGCCTCGGCCAGGACCGGCCAGCTGGAGGACCCGGTTCCGGCCCCGAAGGAGATCAGCGGCGGGTCGGCGGCGACGGAGTTGAGGGAAGTGGCGGTGAAGCCGACCGGCCGGTCACCTGCCGCGGTGATCACGGCCACCCCGGCGGCGTGCTGGCGGAAGACCGAGCGGAGGAGTTCGGAGGAGGCCTGGACCGGAGTGCCGATTTCGGGCGAAGCCGTCATGGAGATGTCCTTCTGCGGTGGAGGCGTACGGGGCCGTGGTTGCTCAGGCACCCGGACAGCGCGCGCTCGCGTTGCGGGCGAGATCGACGTGGGCCCGGCCGTAGAGAAGGGTTTCCGGCGGCATAGCGTCAGACTGACGATTCGCGGCCGGTGCCGTCAAGGGCGTCCCGCGATGTGGGAGATGCGTCACGGCCCGTCACATCACCCGCCCCAGCGCGGCGACCACGTCGACGGTGCGCGGCTGGCCGACGGCACGGCGGACGATCCGGCCCTCGGCGTCGAGGACCAGCACGGTCGGCGTCCGGCTGATCCCCAGCTCCCGTACGAGTCCGAGGTGGGCCTCGGCGTCGATCTCGACGTGGGCGACGCCCGCCACCATGCGCGCCACCTCGGTGAGCGTGCGGCGGGTCGCCCGGCAGGGCTGGCAGAACGCGCTGGAGAACTGCACGAGCGTGGCCCGCTCCCCCAGTTCGGCTCCGAGCCCGGCCGCGTCCAGCGGTCCTGCCTGCGACTGCCTGTCCACCCTCGGCCTCCCGTCAGAGTTCGTCACAAGGGCTCAGCACCGCCGGCCGCCGGGGCATTCCCGGAGGTCGCACGTGACGAGAATCTCGCCTCCCGAGCCCCTTGAGACTGGCCACCGCGTCGCGCATGGGGCACGATCGGCGCCATGCCGCAAACCTACGGCTGCGTAACTTCCGCCGGGAGAATCCTCCTCAGGCGCTGAAGAAGGGTCTTCCCCAGATGGCAGAACTCGTCTATCGACCGGTCATCGGCGCCGCTCGCACGTTTTTCAAGGCGCTTGACCTGAAGATCGACAGCCAGGGTTCCGAATACATCCCGAAGACCGGCGGCGCGGTACTGGTAAGCAATCACATCAGCTATCTCGACTTCATCTTCACCGGCCTCGCGGCCCTGCCCCAGAAGCGGCTCGTCCGGTTCATGGCGAAGGAATCGGTCTTCAGGCACAAGGTCTCGGGACCGCTGATGCGCGGGATGAAGCACATCCCCGTCGACCGCAAGCAGGGCGAGGCCGCGTACGCGCACGCGCTGGACTCGCTGCGCTCCGGCGAGGTCATCGGAGTGTTCCCCGAGGCGACCATCTCGGAGTCGTTCACGCTGAAGAGCTTCAAGTCGGGCGCCGCCCGGCTGGCCCAGGAGGCCGGTGTGCCGCTGATCCCGGTGGCGCTGTGGGGCACGCAGCGGCTGTGGACCAAGGGGCGGCCGCGTAATTTCAAGCGCCAGCACGTGCCGGTGACCATCCGGGTCGGCGAGCCGGTGGAGGCCCCCGCCGACCAGTACGCGGGTGCGATCACCCGGCGGCTGCGGGAGCGGGTCCAGGAGCTGCTGGAGGCGGCCCAGCGGGCCTATCCGGTGCGGCCGAAGGACGCGGGCGACACCTGGTGGGTGCCCGCGCACCTCGGCGGTACGGCACCGACCCCGGCCGAGGTGAAGGGCCGGGGCTGACCCGGCCGAAACGTCACTGTGGCCCGTACTCCCCGGAGATCCGGGGAGTACGGGCCACAGGCCGTACGTACGCGGCTACCGCCTCGCCATCTCCTCCTTGAGGGCGAGGACGAAGGCGTCGACGTCTTCCTCCGTGGTGTCGAAGGCGCACATCCAGCGGACGTCCCCGGCCGCCTCGTCCCAGAAGTAGAAGCGGAAGCGCTTCTGCAGCCGTTCGCTCACCGCGTGCGGCAGCCGGGCGAAGACCGCGTTGGCCTGGACGGGGTGGAGGATCTCCACGCCGCCCACCGCGCGCACGCCCTCGGCGAGCCGCTGGGCCATCTCGTTGGCGTGCCGGGCGTTGCGCAGCCAGAGGTCCCCGGCCAGCAGCGCCTCCAGCTGCACGGAGACGAAGCGCATCTTGGAGGCGAGCTGCATCGACAGCTTGCGCAGATGCTTCATCGCGCGGACCGCGTCCGGGTTGAGCACGACCACGGCCTCGCCGAAGAGCGCCCCGTTCTTGGTGCCGCCGAAGGACAGCACGTCCACACCGACGGTGTTGGTGAACGTGCGCATCGGTACGTCCAGCGACGCCGAGGCGTTGGCTATCCGGGCCCCGTCCAGGTGGACCTTCATGCCGAGTCCGTGGGCGTGGTCGCAGATGGCGCGGATCTCGTCGGGCGTGTAGACCGTGCCGAGCTCGGTGTTCTGCGCGATCGAGACGACCTGCGGCATGGCGCGGTGCTCGTCGTCCCAGCCGTACGCCTGCCGGTCGATCAGCTCGGGGGTGAGCTTGCCGTCCGGCGTGGGCACGGTGAGCAGCTTGAGGCCGCCCACCCGCTCGGGGGCGCCGCCCTCGTCCACGTGGATGTGGGCGGACTCGGCGCAGATCACCGCGCCCCAGCGGTCGGTCATCGCCTGGAGGGCGACGACGTTGGCGCCGGTTCCGTTGAACACCGGAAAGGCTTCGGCGGTGGGGCCGAAGTGGCTGTGCATGACGCGCTGGAGGTGCCCGGTGTACTCGTCCTCGCCGTAGGCGATCTGGTGGCCGCCGTTGGCGAGGGCGAGCGCGGCGAGGATCTCCGGGTGGGTGCCCGCGTAGTTGTCACTGGCGAAGCCGCGAACCTGCGGGTCGTGGTGGCGCCGCGCGTCGGTTCTTACGGTTGTGGGGTCAGCCACAGGCGCTTTCCGTTCACTTCCGGGGCGGGCCGGTCCCAGACGCCGGTGATGGCCTCGGCCAGCTCCTCGACGTCGGTGAAGCCCGCGAATTTCGCATTCGGGCGCTCGGCGCGCATGGCGTCGTGCACCAGTGCCTTGATGACCAGAATGGCAGCCGCGGTCCTCGGCCCCTCCTCGCCCCCCGCCTTGCGGAAGGCGTCCGCGAGCGCGAGGGTCCAGGCCTCGGCGGCGGCCTTCGAGGCGGAGTAGGCCGCGTTTCCCGCGGTGGGCTTGGAGGCCCCGGCCGCGCTGATCAGCACGTAACGGCCCCGGTCGCTGCGCTGCAGCCCCTCCTGGAAGGCCAGTGAGGTGTGCTGGACCGTGCGGATCAGCAGTTTCTCCAGCAGGTTCCAGTCGGCGAGGTCGGTCTCGGCGAAGCTCTTGCTGCCGCGCCAGCCGCCGACCAGGTGGACCAGGCCGTCGATCCGGCCGAACTCCTTCTCGGTCCGGGCCGCCCACTCCCGGGTGGCGCCGAGGTCCAGCAGATCGACCGTGTCGCCGGTGACGGTGGCGCCGCCGTGGGCGTAGCGCGCGGCGTCGACCGCCTCGGCCAGCCTCGCGGCGTCGGCGTCGGACGCGACGACGGTCGCACCGGCCTCGGCGAGCCGCAGCAGCGCGGCCCGGCCGGCCGGGCCGGCGGCTCCGGCGACCGCGATCACGGCACCTTCGAGAGTCCCGCTGCCCTTGCCGTTTGCGTTCATGGCCACCGCCTCCTCAGACCCGGCGCTCACGCGGCTGCCCGCTCGGCATCCGCGGCCGTGATCCCCTTGGTGGAGGCGATCACGTTCTTCAGCTTCTTGGAGAGCGCCTCATAGAACATGCTCAGGGGAAACTCGTCCGGAAGCACGTCGTCGACGAGCTTGCGCGGCGGCTGCGACAGGTCCAGCGCGTCCGGACCCTTGGCCCAGCGGGAGCCGGGGTGCGGGGCGAGGTAGGCCGAGACCAGCTCGTAGGCGGCGAACCAGTGGACCAGCTTGGGGCGGTCGATGCCGTCGCGGTAGAGCTTCTCGATCTCGGCGCAGAGCTGGTTGGTGATCTGCGGGGCGCGGTCCCAGTCGATCTTCAGCGTGTTGTCGGTCCACCGGACGACGTCGTGCTTGTGGAGGTACGCGAAGAGCAGCTGGCCGCCGAGGCCGTCGTAGTTGCGGACGCGCTCGCCGGTGACGGGGAAACGGAACATCCGGTCGAAGAGCACGGCGTACTGGACGTCACGGCCCTGGGGGAAGCCGTCGGCCTCCAGCTTCACGGCCTCCTTGAAGGCGGTGAGGTCGCAGCGCAGCTCCTCCAGCCCGTACATCCAGAACGGCTGGCGCTGCTTGATCATGAAGGGGTCGAACGGCAGGTCGCCATGGCTGTGCGTCCGGTCGTGGACCATGTCCCAGAGCACGAACGCCTGCTCGCAGCGCTGCTGGTCGCCGACCATCTCCTGGATGTCCTCGGGCAGTTCGAGGCCGAGCAGCTCGACGGACGCCTCGGTGACCCGGCGGAAGCGGGCCGCCTCGCGGTCGCAGAAGATGCCGCCCCAGCTGAACCGCTCGGGGGCCTCGCGCACGGCGATGGTCTCCGGGAAGAGAACGGCGGAGTTGGTGTCGTATCCCGAGGTGAAGTCCTCGAAGGTGATGCCGCAGAACAGCGGGTTGTCGTAGCGGGTCGCCTCCAGCTCGGCCAGCCACTCGGGCCAGACCATCCGCAGGACGACCGCTTCGAGGTTGCGGTCCGGGTTGCCGTTCTGCGTGTACATCGCGAAGACGACCAGGTGCTGGAGACCGTCGGCGCGGTCCTTGGCCGGCTGGAAGGCGAGCAGCGAGTCGAGGAAGTCCGGCACGCCGAAGCCGTCGGTGACCCAGCGGCGCAGGTCCGTGACCAGGGCGCGGTGGTAGGTGGCGTCGTGCGGCAGCAGCGGGGAGAGCTCCTCGACCGCGGCGATCACCCGGTCGACGGCGGAGCGCGCGGCCCCGGGGGACGGTGCCCCCTCGGCCTCGAAGTCGATGGAGCCGTCCTTCGACTGCCAGGGCCGGATCTCTTCCACGGCATTCTTGAGCAGGGGCCAGGCGGAGTGGTCGACCACCCGCTGATCCGTAGCTATGCCGCCGTCGGTGGCGCCGTGCACAAGAATTTCCGTCATGTCACTTCCTCCACAGGAGAACCTCGCGTTAAGCAACCGTATCCATGTGCGGTTCTTTGAGACAAGTGGGACTCAGTAAATTATCCTGCGGACCCCCCATGGTCACCGCGATTTTTCCTGTCCGAAGCGGGACTCGTGGCGACTTCCCCCGGATTCCCCGGGGCCGTGTGCCGCGGGAGCGGGAGCTTGCTCCGACTGCCCCGTCGGCGTCATGCCGACGCCTCCGGTGGGTAGGAACCGCACGCGGGAAGACGTCTCGACGGAAGCGGGTTTGCCATGTCTTTTCTCACCATCGGACATCGCGGGGTGATGGGTGTCGAGCCGGAGAACACCCTGCGCTCGTTCGTCCGGGCCGAGCAGGCCGGGATGGACGCGATCGAGCTGGATCTCCATCTGAGCAAGGACGGCGCCCTGGCCGTCATGCACGACGCCGAGGTGGACCGGACGACCGACGGTACGGGGCCGATCAGCGAGAAGACCCTGGCCGAGCTGCGCGAACTCGACGCGGGGCAGGGCGAGCGGGTGCCGGTCTTCGAGGAGGTGCTCGACGCCGTGCGGTCCCCCGTGCAGGCCGAGATCAAGGACGCGGCGGCGGCCCGCGCGCTGGCCGGGGTGATGCTGCGGCGCGGCCTCGCCGACCGGGTCGAGGTGTCCTCGTTCCACGACGCGGCGGTGGCCGAGATCGCCCGCCTGGTGCCCGGGGTGCGGACCGTGCTCATCGCGAGCCGCTGGCAGGGCGACGTGGTGGACCGGGCGAAGGCGGTGGGGGCGGCGACGCTGGCGCTGAACATCCGCCGCCTCACCCTGGAGGTGACGGAGCAGGCCCACGCCGAAGGGCTGAGGGTCATCGGCTGGGTGGTGAACACCCAGGACCATCTGCGGCTGGCCCGGGCGCTGCGGCTGGACGGTGTGACCACCGACCACCCGGAGATCCGCCGCACCGGCCGCTTCACCGCCTGACCGCCCCGGGCCACCAACTGCGGCCGGGGTTCCGGTCACCGGAACCCCGGCCGCTACGCCGCTTCGGTGGCGAGGTCCTTGACGAGCAGTTCGAAGGCGAGGTCGTCGCGCTGCGGGATGCCGAAGCGCTCGTCGCCGTACGGGAACGGACTGAGCCGGCCCGTACGGCGGTAGCCGCGCCGCTCGTACCAGGCGATCAGTTCGTCCCGGACCGAGATCACGGTCATGTGCATCTCGCGCACGCCCCAGCCCTCGCGGACGGTGCGCTCGGCCTCGGCGATGATCACCTTGCCGAGCCCCTCGCCCTGGAGTTCCGGACGGACCGCGAACATGCCGAAGTAGGCCGCGGTGTCGCGGTGTTCGAGCTGGCAGCAGGCGACGAGCACGCCGTCCCGCTCCACCACCAGGAGCCGGCTGCCGGGAGACTCGACGACCCGGCGCACTCCGTCGGGGTCGGTCCGCTGGCCCTGGAGGATGTCCGCCTCGGTGGTCCATCCGGCCCGGCTGGCATCCCCCCGGTACGCCGACTCGATCAGCGCCACCAGCGCGGGCACATCGGCGTCGACCGCGTCGCGGAAGGTCGGCTGTCCGGGTTCCCGGGCGGAAGCTGTGTCCATCGTGGTGGTTCTCCGTCTCTTCACTCTTACGGCCGTGCCGGAGCAGCGTAACCCCGGGGACAGGCCCGTAGAGTCCGGGCATGGTGCACGTACTGAGCAGCCGGGTCCTGCTGCATCCGGTCGACCCCGAACGGTCACGGCGGTTCTACGGCCAGCGGCTCGGGCTGCCCGTCTACCGGGAGTTCGGCACCGGCCCCGAGCGCGGCACGGTCTACTTCCTCGGCGGGGGCTTCCTGGAGGTGTCCGGGCGGGCCGCCGAGCCACCGGTGCCCGGTCTCGAACTGTGGATGCAGGTCGCGGACGTACGGGCGGCACATGTGGAGCTGGCCGGCCAGGGCGTCGAGGTGCTGCGGGAGCCGGTGCGGGAGCCGTGGGGGCTGGTCGAGATGTGGATCGCCGATCCGGACGGGCACCGGATCGTCGTGGTGGAGGTGCCGGCCGACCATCCGCTGCGCTACCGCCCCTGACGCCGCCGTCAGTGCGCGGCGCGGCTGCGTTCCGCGCAGTCGACGAGGACCGGCAGGGCCCTGGCCAGGGCGCCGTCCCGGTCGGCGAACGGGAGCCGCACATGGTGCCGGAAGCCGTCCACGGCGGAGAAGGCCGGTCCGGGGACGATCAGTACGCCCGCGCGGCGGGCCAGCTGGGCGGTGGCCTCGGCGTCGGCACCGGGCAGCTCGACCCAGAGGGCGGAGCCGCCGTCGGGGCTCCGCCACCGCCAGCCGGTGCCCTGGTCCCGCAGGAGGCGTTCGGTCTCCGCGAGGCGTTCACGCAGCCGGGCACGGCGGCGCGCCCTGGCCTCGGGGAGCTGCCGGAGCAGCGTCACCGCGAGGAGCTGGTCCACCACCGGGCAGGACAGGTCGATGGACTTCTTGATGTCGGCGAGGCGGCGGACGACCGGGGTGGAGGCCCGGATCCAGCCGATCCGCAGGCCGCCCCAGAAGAGCTTGGAGAGGGTGCCGATGGTGGCCGTGGCGGCGGGCGGCAGCAGCCCGGCCAGCGAGGCGGGTGCGGCGTCGTGGTGCAGGGCCAGTTCGGCGTAGGCGTTGTCCTCCACCGTGTACAGGCCCTGGTCGGTGAGGACGGCGGCCCAGGCGCGGCGGGCGGGCTCGTCGGCGGCGCGCCCGGTGGGGTTGTGGAGCGAGGGCTGGAGGTAGACCAGGCGCGGGCGGACGTGGCCGGTCAGCCGGGCCAGTGCGCCGGCGCCGTGCGGGCCGTCGGCGGGCAGCGGGACGAGCCGGGCGCCCCGGGCGCGCAGTGCTTCGAGGGCGCCCCGGTAGGTCGGGTCCTCGACGACCACGGTGTCGCCGGGCTCGACCAGGCCCTGGGTGATCAGCCAGACGGCCTGCTGGGAGCCGGAGGTGATGAGGATCTGGTCGGCGCTGGTCGGCAGCCCCGCCGACCGGTGGTACCCGGCGATCGCCTCGCGGAGCTCGGGCAGCCCGTACGGGAGGTATCCGTCCCCGGTCAGCGCGGTGGTGAGGTCAGCGGCCGAGAGCGCGTCGGCGGCCGCCGCGACGGCGGGCAGCCCGTCCAGGGCGCCGCTCGACAGGTCGATGCCGCCGTCCCTGGTCCCGAAGCTGGCCAGCCGTCCCTCGGTGACGGGCTGGCCCACCGCCCCCGAGCCCCGCAGCCGGGAGCCGCTGCCCCGTCTGCTCTCCAGCCGTCCGCCGGCCTCCAGCAGACCGTACGCGGCCGTCACGGTGGAACGGCTGACGCCCAGCGCCGCGGCGAGGGCCCGCTGGGAGGGCAGCACCGTGCCCGGCGCGACGTCCCCGCGCTCGGCGAGTTCGCGCAGCGCCGCGGCGAGCAGCGCGGGCAGCGCGCCGGTGCCGTCCTTGGACCACCCGGTCAGCAGGCGGGAGAGCCGGGTGGGAGGAATCCGCTCCATGGCCCCATCATCGCCCGACGCAGGCCAATTGCCGTCAAGTGGTCTTTGCCGCCGCCGGGCGCCTCGCACATGATCGGGAGAACGCCGTTGCAAAGGAGCGAGACATGGCGACCGTGGTGCTCGTCGGGACACTGGACACCAAGGGGGCGGAGTACGCGTGGCTGTCCGAGCGGATTCGTGAGGCCGGCTGCGACGTGGTGCTCGTCGACGCCGGGGTGATGCCCTCGCCCATCGACGGCCCGGCGGGCGACATCGACGCGGCGGCCGTCGCGCGCCGCGCCGGGCACGGTCTGGACGCGCTGCGGGCCGCCGGGGACCGGGGAGCGGCGGTCACCGCGATGGCCGAGGGCGTGGAGCGGATCGTGGGCGATCTGCACCGGGAGGGGCAGCTGCACGCGGTGCTGGCCGTCGCCGGGAGCGGGGGCTCGTTCATCGCCGCGCGCGCCATGCAGGCGCTGCCGATCGGCGTCCCCAAGGTGCTGGTGTCCACCATGGCGAGCGGGGACGTGTCACCGTACGTGGGCAGCAGCGACATCACGATGATGTACAGCGTCGTCGACGTGGCGGGCATCAACTCCGTGTCGTCGCAGATCCTGGGCAACGCGGCCGCGGCGGCGGCCGGCATGGCCGTCCACCACGAACGGAGCCTGCGCAACCCGGGGCCCCAGGGGCGTCCGCTGGTCGGTGCCAGCCAGTTCGGCGTCACCACCGCCGCGGTCGACGCCGCCCGGCAGCGGCTGGACGAGCTGGGGTACGAGGTCCTGGTCTTCCACGCCACGGGGGCCGGCGGCCGGGCGCTGGAGAAGCTCACGGCGGGCGGGTTCCTCGCCGGTGTGCTGGACCTGACCACCACCGAGCTGGCGGACGACCTGGTCGGCGGGGTGCTGAGCGCGGGTCCCGACCGGCTGACCGCGGCGGGCCTGGCCGGTGTGCCGCAGGTGGTCGCGCCCGGGGCGCTGGACATGGTGAACTTCGGCCCCGCCGACACCGTCCCGGAGCGGTTCGCCGACCGCCGTCTCCTGGTTCACAACCCCACCGTCACCCTGATGCGCACCACGCCCGGCGAGATGGCCGAGCTGGGCGCCTCCATGGGACGGAAGCTGGCCGCGGCCCAGGGCCCGACAGCGGTGCTGTGGCCGTTGGGCGGTGTCTCCGCCGTGGACGCCCCGGGCGGCCCGTTCCACGATCCGGAGGCCGACGCGGCCGGGCTCGCCGCCCTGCGGGAGGCGGTGCGCGGCAGCGCCGTGGACCTGCGGGAGATCGGCGCCCACCTCAACGACCCGTCGTTCGCCGTCGCCGCCGCCGACCACCTCCACCAGCTGATCACGGCGCACGGCACGGCCCGCCCGCGGCCCTGACCAGCGGCGCCCACCGACCACCCCACCCCTGAACACCTCTCGTCCGAACAGGAGCCCATCCGTGAACCGCACACAAGCACTGGCCCGACTGACCGAACAGGTCCGGTCCGGCCGGGCCGTCATCGGCGCGGGCGCGGGCACCGGTCTGTCCGCCAAGTGCGCGGAGGCCGGCGGCGTCGACCTGCTGATCATCTACAACTCCGGCCGCTACCGGATGGCCGGCCGCGGCTCGCTGGCGGGCCTGCTGCCCTACGGCGACGCCAACGCCATCGTGCTCGACATGGCGGGCGAGGTCCTGCCGGTGGTGCGGGACGTCCCGGTGCTTGCCGGGGTGTGCGGCACCGACCCGTTCCGGATCATGGGCAACTTCCTCGACCAGCTGAAGGCCGTGGGCTTCACCGGTGTGCAGAACTTCCCGACCGTCGGTCTGTACGACGGGAAGTTCCGGGAGAACCTGGAGGAGACCGGGATGGGCTTCGGCCTGGAGGTCGACATGATCCGCCAGGCCCATGAGCGCGATCTGCTCACCGCCCCCTACGTGTTCGACCCCGATCAGGCCGCCGCGATGGCGCGGGCGGGTGCCGATGTGCTCGTTCCGCACGTCGGGCTGACCACCAAGGGCTCGATCGGCGCCGCGACCGCACTCACGCTCGACGAGGCCGCCACCGCCGTGCAGGAGATGCACGACGCGGCCAAGGCCGTCAATCCGGAGATCGTGGTGCTCTGCCACGGCGGGCCGATAGCCGAACCCGAGGACGCCCGTTACGTCCTGGAGCACACCTCGGGGATCGCCGGGTTCTTCGGCGCCTCGTCCATGGAGCGGCTGCCCACCGAGCGGGCCATCACCGAGCAGGCGCGCGCCTTCAAGTCCCTCACGCTCGGCTGACCCCGGGCCCGGATCCGCGCCGCGCGCGGAGGGGACGCTCCCTCCGCGCGCTCCCCCTGTACCCCAGTGCGCCGCGTACGGCAGTTCCCGTACGGGCATCGACCTGGGGGGTACCGCGTCGTACGTCCAGGGGGTGTGCCGTGCACGGACCGGTGGTTCCGGGCTGGTTGTTGATGGCCTTGTGCGCGACGGCGGGGGCCTACTGCCTGCTGCGCACCCGCAGTGAGAGCGGGGAGGGGCGCAGGGCGGCGCGCGCGGAGGCGCTGATGGGCTTCGGCATGGCGGCGATGGCGGTGCCCGCGGCCGTCGTGCCGCCGCCCGCCTGGGGCTGGGCGGTGTACGCGGTGCTGTTCGGCGGGGCCGCGCTGCGCGCCCTGTGGTTCGCCCGGCTCGACCGGCACCATCTGCATCACCTGGTCGGTTCCGTGGCGATGGTCTACATGGCGCTGACGATGGCACCCGGCGCGGGTGCGGGGCACGGCGTCCACGCGGGCCACGCCGCCGCGGTGGCGGGAGGCGTCCCCCTGCTGACCGGGGGGCTGCTGGCCTACTTCGCGGTGTACGTGCTGCGGTCGGGGGCGCGGCTGATACCCGTGGCCGCGGCGTCCGGCGGCGGCGCCGTCGCGGGAGGCTGGGGCGCGCGGCCCGAGCTGGCCCTCGCCTGCCGGCTGACGATGGGGATGGCGATGTTCGCGATGCTGCTCGGCCTGTGAGACGGCCGCCGCGCAAACCGTGGCGTGCGTCACTTGCCGTGCACGGCCATACCCGTGGCCGCCGCGCCCCTCATAGGCTGGCTCCATGTTGGTCTCCCTCGCACTGCTGCTGCTCGGTGCCCTGGCCGCCGTCCTGACCCCGCGGCTGATGGACAGGGCACGGTGGCCGGAGCGCGAGCCCGTGGTGGCCCTCTGGGTGTGGCAGTGCGCGGTGGCGGGGGTGCTGGTCTCCTTCGCGCTCTCCATGACGTTCAGCGCCGCCGCTGCCTGGCAGGCGGTGCGCGGGCACGTGTTCGCCCCGGCGCCGCGGGCGGTGGTGGAGGCGTACGCGCTCGGCGGGCACGGCTCCTGGTCGGCGGCGATGGCGGTGCTGCTCGCGCTCGGCGGGGTGTGGTCGGCGGTGATGCTGACCCGGGAGATCCGCCGGGCCCGGGTGCGGCGGCGCAGGCGGCGTGCCGAACTGCTGGTGCGTTCCCCGCTGATGCCCGGCGAGGAGCCCGGCAGCGCCCGTCTGGTGGTGCTGGAGGGGGACCGTCCGGATGCCTGGTGGCTGCCGGGCGCCGCGCCTCAACTGGTCATCACCACCACGGCGCTCCGGCGCCTGAAGGGCCGTCAGCTCGACGCGGTACTCGCCCATGAGCAGGGGCACGCGAAGGCGCGCCACGACTGGCTGCTCCACTGCTCCGGCGCTCTGGCCTCCGGGTTCCCGCAGGTCCCGGTCTTCGCGGCGTTCCGCGACGAGATGCACCGGCTGGTCGAACTGGCCGCGGACGATGTGGCGTCGAAACGTTTCGGGCGGCTGACGATCGCCCTGGCCCTGGTGGAACTGAACGAGGACCGCGGGGTGTTCGGCCCGTGCCCGACGCCGGGCGCGCAGCTGCCGATGCGGGTGAACCGGCTGCTGACCCCGGCGGACCGGCTCACCGCCGGCCGCAGGCTCCGGCTGACCGCCGCGGCCGCGCTGGTTCCGGTGGTCCCGCTGCTGATCGCGTTCCTCCCGGGGCTCAGCGCGCTGCGCTAGCGCACCGCGACAGCCCGCGACGCCGGCGGCGCGCCCCGACCCGCTCCCCGTGGTGGCCGGGACCGCCGGTCGTCCGCGAGGATCACCCCATGCCGTCCACCCCGCTCGCCCCGCCGCCCCTCCGCCCCCACCGGTTCACCGCGCTGCGCGCGGGCACGGCCTGCGGGCTGCTCTTCCTGGCCCTGCTGGCCCTGGTGGCCGTGCGGTGGTCACCGCTGATGGATCTGGACCGCGCCGTCGCGGACACGTTGCACCGCAGAGCGGTGACCGAGCCGGGGCTGGTGCACGTCAACCGGATCCTGACCGACTGGGTCTGGGACCCGTGGACCATGCGTGCCCTGATCGCCGTGGCGGTGGTGGCGCTGTGGTGGCGGGGGGCCCGGCCGCTCGCGGGGTGGGTGGCGGCGACGAGCCTGCTGGGCACGCTGGCGCAGCAGGGGCTGAAGTCCGCGGTCGGCCGGGAACGGCCGCACTGGCCCGACCCGGTGGACTCCGCGCACTACGCGGCGTTCCCCTCGGGTCACGCGCTGACGGCCGTGGTGGGCTGCGGGCTGCTGCTGTGGCTGCTGCGCCGGTACGGGGCCGGGCCCCGGCTGTGGCGCGGTGCGCTGGCCGTGGCGGGCGTCTCCGTCGTCGGGGTGGGGGCGACCCGGCTCTACCTGGGGGTCCACTGGCTGAGCGACGTGCTGGGCGGCTGGCTGCTGGGGGCGGCCCTGGTGGGTCTCTCGGTCGCCGGGTTCGCGTGGTACGAGCGGCGCGGCGGGGCGCGTACGCCCTGATCCGTCGGCCCGGACCGGGCCGGGCTCCCTTGCGATGCGTCGCCCGCACCGGGGAGTATCGCGATCATGCAGATCAAGGGCGCGCTGTTCGACTTCTCCGGGACCCTCTTCCGTATCGAGCCGGTCCGTTCCTGGCTCCGCGCGGTCCTCACCGAGCGCGGAATCGCGGTGGACGAATCCGCATTCGAGCGGTACGCGGCCGGTCTGGAGGCCGCCGGGGCCCTGCCGGGCGGCCCCGCTCCCGGGCACGTCCCGGCCCCGTTCGCCGCCCTGTGGGCCACCCGGGACGAGAGCGCACGGGCGCACCGGGAGACGTACACCGCCCTGGCCCGCCAGGTGGCGCTCCCGGACCCGGGGCTGTACGACGCGCTGTACGAGCGGCACCGGACGCCCGCCGCCTGGCAGCCCTACCCGGACGCGGCCGAGGTCCTCGGGGAGCTGCGCGGGAACGGTGTCCGGATCGGCGTGGTCAGCAACATCGGCTGGGACCTGCGCCCGATCTTCCGGGAGCACGGCCTCGACGGCCTGATCGACGCCTATGTCCTGTCGTACGAGCACGGCGTCCAGAAGCCGGACCCACGAATCTTCCACACGGCCTGCACATCTCTCGGACTGGATCCGGCCGATGTGGTGATGGTCGGGGACGACCGGGAGGCGGACGGCGGAGCCGCCGCGGTCGGCTGTGACGTGCGGTTCGTGCGGCATCTTCCGGTGTCGGAGCGGCCCGATGGACTGCGGACGCTCGAACTGGTGCCGGGCGTTCCCCGGTAGGCATGTGAGAGATGTCCCTGACGCGCAATGGGTCCGATTGTCACATCGTGGCCTTAGCCTGTAACCATGTCCCGTTCTTCGTGCTCCCCCGATTCCACGCGCACCGCCGCCGCGGTGAACGAAGAAATCCGTGACCTGTGGCAGCGCTCGGGCGGCTGCCTGTCCCCGGAGGACGAGGAGCAGTACCAGCGGCTGCTGGTGGAGTGGGCCGCGGCGACGGGCGGCTCGTCCCGGCCCGCCGCCTGACCCTGGGAGACTTCTAGCGTTCCTCGCCGATGCGCCGCGCCTGGCGATCGGCGGCGTCCAGCACATGATCGAGCAGCCCGGGGAACAGCTCCTCCAGATCGTCCCGCCGCAGGCCGTTCATCTTGGCCGTGCCCCGGTAGACCTGCTGGACGATGCCGCTCTCGCGGAGCACCCGGAAGTGGTGCGTGGTCGTCGACTTGGTCACCGGGAGCTCGAAGCAGGAGCAGCTGAGCTCGGACCCGGCGGCGGCCAGCTCGCGGACGATGCGCAGACGCATCGGGTCGGAGAGCGCGTGCAGCACCGCCTCGACGCGGATCTCGTCCCGTGCCGGATGGTCGAGCACACGGCCGCCGGTCCCGGCGGCGGGGGCGCTGGCAGAGGTCACGGCGACTCCACTTCCTGGACGTGCACCGGCCCGCTCCCGGGCCCGTACGGCCTCCCATAATACGAGACACGTCGTAGTTCTAGGCATACCGAGCCGCACGCCGGCGCCGTACCGTTCCACGCCGCACCTCTTTACGTTCTTGTCATGCGCAGGTACGTTCACCGCCGCAAGGAATTGCAGCAAAATTCCGACGGATTTTTCCCGGAAGGAACCGCTCGCCCGAACCCCGAGGCGCGTCAGGGTTCTCCGGCGGGACCGCGCGGGTGGCCATCGGGCACCCGCGCCGCCGACTGCCACGGCCTACGGCCGTGGCCTCCCCTGGAGACACGCATGAAACGCACCTCGCGCTCCGCGCCGAGACGCCTGTTGGCGACGGTCGTGGCCGCGGCCGGACTTCTGGGCGTCCTCGCCGCCGCCCCCGGTTCGGCCCTCCGTCCGACCGCCGCGTCCGCCTCCGCCACGGCGGGGAACACCGCGACGGTCTTCTACCCCACGAAGACCCGCGACTGGCCCGCGTACTACCTTCATTACGCACCCGACGGCGGCTCCTGGACGACCGTGCCCGGAGTACGGATGACGGCCGCCTGCACGGACTGGGTGAAGGCGACCGTCGATCTGGGCGACGCGTCCGGGCTGGCCGCGACGTTCAACGACGGCTCGGGCACCTGGGACAACAACGGCGGCGCCGACTACGACCTGGGCACCGGCGACCTCGTCGTCAAGGACGGCACCGTGACCCACGGCGACCCGCGCGGCGACACCGGCCCGGACCCCACGCCGTCCCCCACGGAACCGGGATCCGCCACCGTCTACTACGCCACGGCCACCGTCGGCTGGTCCACCGCCAACATCCACTACCAGCCTGCGGGCGGCTCGTGGACCACCGTGCCGGGCGTGGGCATGGAAACGGCCTGCACGGGGTGGCTGAAGCGCACCGTCGACCTGGGCGGCGCCGCTTCCATGCGGGCCGCGTTCAACAACGGCAACGGCGTCTGGGACAACAACAACGGCAGCGACTACACGATCCCGGCGGGCGTCTCCACCGTACGGGACCGGACCGTCACCCCCGGGGCCGCCGACCCCTGCGCCGCCGAACCGGCCGACACCGAGCCCCCCACCGCGCCCACCGGGGCGAAGGCCACCGCGGACGGCGTCTCGACCGTGCTGACATGGGAGCCGTCCACGGACAACCGGGGCGTCACCGGATACCAGGTGACCCGGACCGGCGGCACGACGGGCACGACGGTCACCGACACAACCTCCACGGTCCTCTCCCAGTCGGGCCTGGAGGAGCGGACCGCCTACACGTACACGGTGCGGGCCGTGGACGCGGCGGGGAACGTCTCCGCGCCGTCCGAGCCCGCCACCGTCACCACCGCACAGAAGCCGACCACCCCCGCCACCGGGAAGCCGCTGGGCACCGATCCGCGCAAGGACCCGATCTACTTCGTGCTGACCGCGCGCTTCAACGACGGCGACAGCTCCAACAACCGGGGTGGCAGCCAGCACGTGAGGTCCGGCAACGCCGCCAACGACGACCCGATGTTCCGGGGCGACTTCAAGGGTCTGATCGAGAAGCTCGACTACATCAAGGGCCTGGGCTTCTCCGCGGTCTGGATCACTCCGGTCGTGCTGAACCGGTCCGACTACGACTACCACGGGTACCACGGGTACGACTTCTACCGGGTCGACGCCAGACTGGAGTCCGCCGGCGCCTCGTACCAGGACCTGATCGACTCGGCGCACGCCAAGGGCATGAAGATCTATCAGGACGTCGTCTACAACCACTCCTCGCGCTGGGGAGCCAAGGGCCTCTTCACCCCCACGGTGTACGGGGTCCGCGACACCCAGTGGAGCTGGTACTACGACGAGCGGAACGAGGGTTTCGAGTACGACGGCGTGAGCGTCGAGACCAAGTCGGGGAAGTCCTACTACAACGGCGACCTCTGGTCCACCGCCGAGCCTTCCGGCAACACCTGCCTCAACTGGGGGACTCCCACGGGCCAGACCTCTCCCGAGGGGTACCGGCTCTACAACTGCCAGTGGCCGAGCCCCACTTCCGGCATGTTCCCGAAGGAGTACTACCACAACTGCTGGATCGGCAACTGGGAGGGCGAGGACGCCCGCAGCTGCTGGCTCCACGAGGACCTGGCCGACTTCAACACGGAGAGCGCGCCCGTCCAGAACTATCTGATCGGCGCCTACGACAAGTACATCGACATGGGCGTGGACGGCTTCCGCCTCGACACCGCCGTGCACATCCCGCGCACCACCTGGAACCGCCGCTTCCTGCCCGCGATCCAGGAACGGGTGGCCTCCCGGTTCGGCGACGGGGCCGCGCGGAACTTCTTCGTCTTCGGCGAGGTCGCCGCCTTCGTCAACGACAAGTGGAACCGGGGTTCGGTCAACCACTCGGCGCAGTTCTACACCTGGAAGGAGCGCAAGGAGTACGACGCCGACGACGCGAAGGCCGCCCTGGAGATGTACGACTACGAGCAGCAACAGGGCACCGGCTCCCAGCCGACCTCCACCAACGCCTTCCTGGACGGGAACAGCTACCACACCCCCGACCACAGCCGTTTCTCCGGCATGAACGTCATCGACATGCGGATGCACATGAACTTCGGTGACGCCTCCAACGCATACAACAACGGCAAGGACTCCGACGACAGTTACAACGACGCCACCTACAACGTCGTGTACGTGGACAGCCACGACTACGGCCCCAACAAGGGCAGCGAACGCTACGCGGGCGGTACCGACGCCTGGGCCGAGAACATGTCGCTGATGTGGACCTTCCGCGGCATCCCGACCCTGTACTACGCCTCCGAGATCGAGTTCCAGGCGGGCAGGCGGATCGACTGCGGCCCCAGCTGCCCGCTGGCGACCACCGGCCGCGCCTACTACGGCGACCACCTCGCCGGCAGCGTGGCGGCGTCCGGCTTCGGCACGGTCTCCTCGGCCACCGGCGAGGTGGCCCGGACACTCGACCAGCCGCTGGTCAGACACCTCCAGCGACTCAACCTGATCCGGCGCGCCGTGCCCGCGCTCCAGATGGGCCAGTACTCCACCGAGGGCATCACCGGCGGCATGGCGTACAAGCGCCGCTACACCGACGCCGCGAGCGGGGTCGACAGCTTTGCCCTGGTGACCGTCACCGGCGGTGCCACGTACACCGGCATCCCCGACGGCACCTACCGGGACGCGGTCACCGGGGACACCCGGGTGGTCTCGGACGGGACGCTCTCGGTCGCCGCGCCCGGCAAGGGAAATCTCCGCGTCTACGTCCTCGACCTGGGCGGCCGGAACGCGGCCCCCGGAAAGATCGGCACGGCCGGTCCGTACCTGAAGTAGGCACGGGTCCGGGGGCGGGCCCGCCGCACGAGCGGGTCCGCCCCCGGACCGGGCGGGGCGGTCAGACCGTGCGGAGGTACTGGTCCGGGGTGCGCAGCTCGCCACCCAGCTCACGGGCCGCCCGCTGGGCCCACGACGGGTCGCGCAGCAGTTCGCGGCCGAGCAGGACGGCGTCCGCCCGCCCCTCGGTGATGATCTTCTCGGCCTGCTGCGGTTCGGTGATCAGCCCGACGGCCGCCACCGGGAGCGAGGTCTCGTTCCTGACCCGTTCGGCGAAGGGGACCTGGTAGCCGGGCCCGGTGGCGATACGGACCCGCGGGGCGTTCCCGCCGCTGGAGACGTCCAGCAGATCGACGCCGTGGGCCTGGAGCAGCCCGGCCAGGCGCACGGTCTCGTCGACCGTCCAGCCCTCCCGGTCGTCCTCCTCGTCCTCCGTGAGCCAGTCCGTGGCGGAGATCCGGAAGAGCACCGGCAGCTCCTGGGGCCAGACCTCGCGGACCGCGTCCACGATCTCCAGGGCGAGGCGGGTGCGGTTCTCGAAGCTGCCGCCGTACTCGTCGGTGCGCCGGTTGCTGTACGGGGAGAGGAACTGTCCGACGAGGTAGCCGTGGGCGCCGTGCACCTCGGCGACCTGGAACCCGGCGTCGAGGGCGCGGCGGGCGGCCTCACGGAAGCTGTCGACGACCTCGCGGATCCCGTCCGTGGTCAGCTCGTGCGGCACGGGGTGGCCGTCGTCGAACGGCAGCGGGCTCGGGGCGACCGGCGTCCAGCCGTGCGCCTCCGGTCCGACCGGGGCGCCGCCCAGCCAGGGGGCCGCCGTGGACGCCTTCCGCCCGGCGTGGGCGAGCTGGATCCCGGGGACGGAGCCCTGGCTCTTGATGAAGTCCGTGATCCGGCGGAACGCGGCTACCTGGGTGTCGTTCCAGATGCCGAGGTCGCTGGGGCTGATCCGCCCCTCGGGGCTGACGGCCGTCGCCTCGGTGAGGATGAGCCCCGTTCCCCCGATGGCGCGCGCCGCGAGGTGGGCGAAGTGCCAGTCGGTCGCGACACCGGTCTCCGGACCCTCCGGTGCGGCGCTGTACTGGCACATGGGTGCCATCCAGACCCGGTTGGGAACAACGAGCGACCGCAGGGTGTAGGGCTCGAAGAGGGCACTCACGTGGGACTCCGTTTCGACGACTGCGGAAGGACCATTACTACGGCAAGCATCGTACTACGACATTCATCAAAGTACGAAGCCTCTCGTACTAAAGTCGGGATCCTTCGCCGCGCCGCCGGAGCGTGATGGCCGCCGCCGCGTCATAGCCCTGGGTCCAGCTGCGCCCGGCCCCCGATCGCCAGGTGACCTGGGCGGTGGCGCCGTCGACCCGGACGGCCTCCACCGTCATGGTCCGTTCGCCGTCCCGGACGTCCCCGCGGCGAAGCTCGTGCGCCTGAACGGTCACGAGCCGTACGGTGTCGGCGCGGTCGGCCTCGTCCGCCGCATGGAGCAGCTCGGCCGCCAGCTCCCGGGCCCGCTCGGGGGTGCAGAACAGCGAGACGCCGCCCGAGGGCCCCGCCGCCCTGATCCCGACCCGCGCCCCGGCCGGGTCCACCTCCAGGACCGCTCCGCGCCCCTCGACGTCCTCGACACCGCTCGCCATCGCTCCACTCCTCCGTCCCGCCGGGCCGACGCGGTCCGCCGGCCCGGTCCAGCCTGCGGTGTACGGGGCGCCCGGCGCCACTTCCGCCCGCCGGTCCCCCGGTATTGCGTTGCGGGTCACGTACGGCCGTACGTAGCGTCTGCGGCCATGACGACCCCTGCCCTGCACACCGCACGCCTGCGCCTGGATCCGTACACCCCCGCCGACGAGGAGGACTTCGTCGGGCTGTTCCAGGACGCTTCGGTCGTCCGGTGGATGGGGGAAGGACTCCAGTCCGAGACCGAGGACCGCGCCCTGTTCGGGCGGATCTTCAGCAAGGTCTACGCGCGGGAGCTGTTCGACGTCTGGGCGGTCCGGCACGAGGGCCGCTTCATCGGCCACGCGGAGATCAAGCCGTCCCCGAGCGTGGACGGCCACGAGATCGTGTACGCGCTCGCCGCGTCGGCGTGGGGGCACGGTTTCGGCACCGAGACCGCGCGGGCCCTGACCCGGTACGGATTCGACACGCTCGGCCTGTCCGAGGTGCACGCCACGGTGGCCGCCGGGAACACCGTCTCGCTGGCGCTGCTGGAGCGGATCGGCTTCCGGCACGTCCGGGACGTCACGGAGGACGACGGCGGCACGACCCTGGTCCTGACCTGCTCCGAAGAGGCCGGCCGCCCCGGGTAGGACCGGGCCGGACCAGGTGTCGGCGGCGGCCTGCGGGCCGCTGTCAGTGGCCGGGTGCAGACTGGCCCGTATCCGGCACAACGGCGTTTCGGGAGGTTCGGCCATGACCGACGTACTGCTCACCGTGGGCACCCGCAAGGGACTCTTCATCGGCCGCAGGCACGGTGGTGCGTGGGAGTTCGACGGCCCGTACTTCAATGCCCAGGCGGTCTACTCGGTGGCCATCGACACCCGCGGAAAGGTCCCACGCCTCCTGGCCGGGGGTGACAGCGCGCACTGGGGCCCGTCGGTCTTCCACTCCGACGACCTGGGCCGCAGCTGGGTCGAGCCGGAGAAGCCCGCCGTGAGGTTCCCCCCGTTCACCGGGGCGTCCCTGGAGCGGGTCTGGCAGCTGCACCCGGCCGGGCCGGAGGCGCCCGGCGTCGTGTACGCGGGCACCGAACCGGCCGCGCTGTTCCGGTCCGAGGACGGAGGGGAGTCGTTCGAGCTGGTCCGCCCGCTGTGGGAGCATCCGACGCGCTCGCGCTGGGTGCCGGGCGGCGGCGGTGAGGGGCTGCACACGATCCTGACGGACCGCAGGGACGCCCGCGCCGTGACCGTGGCGGTCTCCACGGCCGGGGTGTTCCGCACCAAGGACGGCGGCGCCAGCTGGGCACCGGCCAACAAGGGGGTGTCCGCGGTCTTCCTCCCCGACCCCGACCCGGAGTTCGGCCAGTGCGTCCACAAGGTGACGAGGGACGCCGTCGATCCCGACCGGCTCTACCTCCAGAACCACTGGGGCGTCTTCCGCAGCGACGACGCGGGGGACCACTGGACCGACATCGGCCAGGGCCTCCCCTCCGACTTCGGCTTCGCCGCCGCCGCCCACCCGCACCGCGCGGACACCGTGTACATCTTCCCGATCAACGCCGACGCCGACCGGGTGCCCGCCGAGCACCGCTGCCGGGTGTTCCGCACCGGCGACGCCGGCGCCACCTGGGAGCCGCTGTCGGCGGGCCTGCCCGAGGAGACGCACTACGGCACCGTGCTGCGCGACGCCCTGTGCACGGACGACGCCGATCCGGCCGGTGTCTACTTCGGCAACCGCAACGGCGAGGTGTACGCCAGCGCGGACGACGGCGACAGCTGGCAGCAGCTCGCCGCCCACCTGCCGGACGTGCTGTGCGTACGGGCGGCGGTGATCGACGTCTGACGCGCCGGGCGCGCGGGGGCGGGGCCGGTGCGGGCCGGTCCCGCACCGTGGACGTGCCGGGTACGGACGGCGCCGCCTACGGCAGCCGCCAGTCGACCGGCTGGGCGCCCTGGCCGAGCAGCAGCTCGTTGGTGCGGCTGAACGGGCGCGAGCCGAAGAAGCCCCGGTCCGCGGACATGGGCGAGGGGTGGGCGGACTCGATCGCCGGGTAGTCGCCGAGGAACGGCCGGAGATTGCGGGCGTCCCGCCCCCACAGCACGGACACCAGCGGCTTGCCGCGCGCGGCCAGGGCCCGGATCGCCTGCTCGGTGACCTCCTCCCAGCCCTTGCCCCGGTGCGCGGCCGGCTTGCGGGGGGCGGTGGTGAGCGCCCTGTTCAGCAGCAGGACGCCCTGCCGCGTCCAGGGCGTCAGGTCGCCGTTCGACGGACGCGGGAGCCCGAGGTCGGTATGCATCTCCTGGAAGATGTTCTCCAGGCTGCCCGGGACCCGCGTCACCTCGGGGGCGACGGAGAAGCTCAGCCCCACCGCCATCCCCGGGGTCGGATAGGGGTCCTGACCGACGATCAGGACGCGTACGTCGTCGAAGGGCTGCTGGAACGCGCGCAGCACGTTCGCCCCGGACGGCAGATAGGTGCGCCCGGCCGCCACTTCGGCGCGCAGGAAATCACCCATCGCCGCGATGCGTCCGGCCACCGGGGCGAGTGCTTCGGCCCAGCCGGGCTCGACTACTTCGTTCAACGGTCGTGGTGCCACGAAACGTCACTCTACCGGCGTACACGGACAGCTCCGTCCGCGAACGCCGCTCCCCCGGTCCGCACGCCGGGACCTGGGGATAGGCTGCCGCCGTCATTCGTCTTCCCCCTTCCCTGGAGCCGGACATGAGCGCATCGCGGCCGTCGCCCGAAGCCACCGCCGCACCGGGGCGCCGGGTGCTCGGCGTGGACTCGGGGGGTTCGGGGCTGCGCATCGCGCTGGGCACCGCCGACGCGGCGGCCCCGGTGGCGACGGCGGTGTGCGGGGCCCCGGTCCGCACCGGGCCCGCCGGGATCGACGCGGGCCATCTGCTGGAACAGCTCCTGCCCGCGGTCCGGAGCCTGCTGGCGCGGAGCGGCGCCGGGGAGGACGCCGGGCTGGACACCGTCGCGATCGGCGCGGCCGGTATGGCCACCCTGGGCGAGCGGCTGCGCACCGAACTCCCCGCCGCCCTGGAGCAGGCGCTCGGGGTGCGGCGGCTGGCGCTGGCCGCCGACGCGGTGACGGCGTACGCGGGCGCGGTCGGCCAGCGCCCGGGGGCGGTCGTGGCCGCCGGAACCGGCATGATCACGCTGGGCACGGATCTGACGGACTGGCGCCGGGCCGACGGCTGGGGCCATCTGCTGGGCGACTGCGGCGGCGGGGCCTGGATCGGCCGGGCCGGGCTGGACGCGGCGTTGCGCGCCCACGACGGGCGGCGCGGCGGGTCCGCCGCGCTGCTGTCCCGGCTGGAGGCGGTGTTCGGGCCCGCGCCGGGGCTGCCCGCGCTGCTCTATCCGCGTACCGACCGGCCCGCCGTACTGGCCTCGTTCGCGCCCGAGGTCGCCGCGTGCGCCGGGCACGATCCGGTCGCCGAGGGCATCCTGCGCGAGGCCGCGGCGCACATCGCGGAGGCGGCCGCGGCGGTCTGTCCGGCGGCCGGGGCCGACGGCGAGCCGTGCGAAGTGGCGCTGACGGGCGGCCTGTTCCGGATGGGCGATCCGCTCCTGGTGCCGCTGCGCGAGGAGTTGTCCCGGCAGGTTCCGCAGGCCAGGGCCGTCCCCGGATCGGGTGATCCGCTGACCGGCGCTCTGTCCATCGCGCGGGCGCTGGCGGTCGGGAATCTGCGGCTGCCGCTCCACCCGACGCTGCTGCGGGTGGCGGGTGAAGAGCCTGGACAGGGGAGCGTATAGGCGGCGACAGAGCGGGACAGTCGCCAGTTAAGCCACTCATCGGATAAAAGTGGACAGATAACGCCTGTCCGGGCCCTCCCCGAACAGAGGCATACCCAAAACCAGTAGCATGCGGCGCCATGAGCACCCCCACTGGGCCCGCTTCCGGCCTGCCTGTACGAATGCCGCGACCTCGCCAGTCCGGACGGCACCGCCGCCCGGAGCCCGTGGTCGCACCCGAGGGCGCCGCAGCGCTCGTCCTCGCTGTTCCCGGTACCCCCTCTCCGGCCACGCGCGGCCTGGCCGAAGAGGTGATCAGCATCGCCCGTTCCGAGCTGCCCGGCCTCAACGCCCGGATCGGCTACCTCGACGGCGGTGACGACGAGTACCCGGCGCTCGGCGCCGTCCTCACGCACTGCGCCGCCGAGCGCGTCGCGCGCTACGAGCAGGCGCGGGCGGCGGGCCGCGAGATGCCCGAGCCCGAGGGTCCGTCGGCGGTCGTCGTGCCGCTGCTCGCGGGGCCGGACAGCTCCCTGATCCGGCGGATACGACAGGCCGTCATGGACAGCGGTACGCAGGTCGAGCTGACCGATGTGCTCGGCCCGCACCCGCTGCTCGCCGAAGCACTGCACGTACGGCTCTCGGAGGCCGGTCTGGCCCGCGCCGACCGGGCCCGGCTCTTCACCGTGGCGACCGCCGCGGACGGCATCGTGCTGGCCACGGTCGGGGGCGACGAGGCCGTGCAGGCGGCCGGGATCACCGGCATGCTGCTGGCCGCCCGTCTGGCGGTGCCGGTGATGGCCGCGGCGCTCGACGTCGAGGGCTCCGTCGCCTCGATCGCCGAGCAGCTCACCGGCTCCGGCTCGGTGCAGCTCGCGGTGGCCCCGTACCTGGTCGGCCCGGAGGTGGCCGAGGGGCTGCTGGACGCCGCAGCGAAGGAGGCCGGCTGCCCGGTCGCCGAGCCGCTCGGCGCGTACCCGGCCATCGGCAAGCTCGTGCTCTCGATGTACATGACGACGCTCGGCATCACGCCGACCGCGCCGCAGGGTGCCCAGGCGCACTGACCCGGCGCCGGGCAGGCCCGGTCCGTCCGCGATCGCCGTACGGGTCCGGTTCTCCGGATCCGTACGGCGATCGCGCTGTGCGCGCGGCGCGGGTGTCAGGCGAAGATCACGCAGGACGCGGCCGGAACGGCCAGCGAGCCCGCCCGGCGCGGGACGCCGGTCCCCGGGTCGATGTCGAACCAGCTGACGTCGCCGGAGCGTTCGTTGGCCGCGTACAGGCGGCGCCCGGTGGGGTCGAGGGCGAGGTCGCGCGGCCAGTGGCCCCCGCAGTCCACGGTGGTGACCAGCGTCGCCCGCTCCCCCGTGGCGTCGAGCGCGAGGACCGAGAGGGTGTCGTCGCCCCGGTTGGCGGTCCAGAGGAACCGTCCGTCGTGGGAGACGACCACCTCCGAGGGGTAGGTCCGCGCGGCGCCGCCCCCCGCCCCCTCGGGCAGCACGGAGGTCTCCCCGACCGGTTCGAGGGCGCCCGCGGCGGCGTTCCACCGGCACACGGTGACGGTCGGGACGAGTTCGTTCAGTACGTAGGCGTGGCCGCCCCCGGGGTGGAAGGCCAGGTGGCGCGGGCCCGTGCCCGGCCGCAGCCGGGTCTCGTCGTGCACGCGCAGCTCCCCGGTCGCCGGGTCGAGGGCGCAGACCCGTACCGAGTCGGTGCCGAGGTCCACGCCGAGCACCCAGTTGCCCGAGGGGTCGGGCAGCACCTGGTGGGCGTGCGGGGCGAGCTGCCGGTCGCGGTCCGGTCCGCTGCCCGTGTGCCGCAGTACCGAGGCCACCGGTCCGGGGGTGCCGTCCGCCCGCACCGGCAGGACGCTGACGCTGCCGGAACCGTAGTTGGCGGTGAGCAGATGGCCGGCGGCGAGCGCGAGGTGGGTCGGGCCGTCGCCGTCCACCGGGCGGAGCCCGCCGAGCGGCCGGGGGACGTCCGCGCTGATGTCCAGGGCGGCCACCGCGCCGTGTTCGGTCTCGCTGACCGCGTAGAGCGTGCGGCCGCCCGGCCCCGGCCCGTGCCCCAGGGCGAGGTACGAGGGGTCGGGAACCGCGTCCGTGGCGCCGAGGTCGGTCAGCGCCCCGCTCTCCGGGTCCACCGCGACGGCCGTGACCCCCCGCCCGCCCGCCGAGGTGAACGACCCGACGAATGCCCGCACCACGACGTCGTCGCCGCTCACCGCAGTGTCCGTCACCGTTTCTCCCCTTTGCCGCCGACCGGTCGCGGCGGTACGCGGCCGCCGCGGTTCTCGGGGCGACGGTAGCAGCCGGAGGAAAGGTCCAGACCAGCACCTCGGCCGGTGCGGTTCAGGCGCCGACCGGCACCCCCGCGGCCCGGCGGAGCGGAACGGCGAGTTCGAGCAGGGCCTGCTCCAGCGCGTGGAGATGGGCGAGCACGGGCCCGCCGGCCACCGGCTCCGCCACGACGGCGGACGGGCGCCGCACCGCGCCGACCGGCTGCTCCGTGAGCGCCTCGACGGCGACCTCGACGCGTCGGCACGCGGCGGCCAGCCGCGCGTCGTGCGAGGCGTCCGGGTCGGCCGCGGCGACGGCGAGCCCGCGCACCTCGCGGGCGCAGTCGTCGAGCAGCGCGAGCACCCGCCGGGCGCGGCCCTTGCGGGCCTTCATCGGGTGGAGCGGATGCACAAGGGGTGCGAGCGAGAGCCGCACCCGGCCGAGGATCGCCTCCAGTTCGGCGACGCGCGGCGCCGGGTCGGCGGTGTGGTCGCCCGCCAGCCGCGCGGCCGTCTCGGCGGTGCACGCGCGCACGCAGCGCAGCGCCCGCTCGACCCAGGCCTCGGTCACCGCGTGCGTGGTCACCGGCAGCACGAGCAGCACCGCGAACGCGGCGCCCAGCGCGCCGACCGCCGTCTCGGCGACCCGCAGGGCGAGCAGCCCGGTGTCGAGGACGCCCAGCAGGCCGTAGAGCATGCTGGCCATCACGGTCACGGCGAGCATCATCCAGGTGTAGGAGACGGCGGCGGTGTAGAAGATCCCGAAGACTCCGGCCGCGACGACCACGGCGGCGACCACCGGCTCGTGGTGGAGCGGTACGGCGACGGCGAATCCCAGGACGATCCCGAGCGCGGTGCCGAGGAACCGCCGGAACCCGCGGACCAGCGTCTCCCCGCGCGAGGTGGTGTTGACGAAGACCCACCAGGTGGCGCCGACGGCCCAGTACCACCGTTCTCCGGAGAGCGCCTGGCCGACCGCGAGGGCGAGGCCGGCGCCCACCGCCGCCTGGACGGCCTGCCGGGTCGTGATCCGCCGCAGCCCCGCCCCGCCGGTCGGCAAGGGGACGGCGGCCGGGACCGGAAGTCCCCGTTCGTAGCACCAGGCACCGAACCGTACGGCGGCGGCCGCGGCCAGCGACAGCAGCACGGCGGCGTACAGCTCGGGGAGCTGGCCGGGCACGGTGTGCAGGAACTGCGCGGAGAAGAACATCATGAAGGCGAACACGCCGAGCGCGTGCCCGCGCGGCCCCCACCGCCGCGCGTACACCCCCGCGCCCACGACGGCGAGGAACGCGAGGTCACGGGCGAGGGGTGCGTCGTGCAGCGCGGCGGCCAGCGCGAGCACCGGAAGTCCGGCGACGGGCAGCAGCGCCGTCGTGCCCGCCTGCCCGCGCACCGTCGGGTCGGTCACCGTGAACAGGGCGAGCAGCGCGGCCAGGCCACCGGTGATCGCCGCCACCAGTGAATGCCCGGCCGCCCCGCACAGCGCGACGGCGAGCCCGATCCCGAGCACGCCCCGGCTCGCGAAGCGCAGCCGTACCCGCCCCGGGTCCGGTGCCACGAACGCCCTCTTCAACAACGTGCCCCGCCCCTTTCACGCCCGTACGGGCGCGGACATGGAAAAGGCGCCGCGGGGATCCCGGGAGGGAACCCGCAGCGCCATTGATGGATCTATCCCAGCATCCAGGGGGCTAGTGGTTCAAACCAGGTCCGATCCACTGGGCCAATGGCCCAGAAAGAGGACACTCCGCCCGGCCATGTCCGGACCAACGGACCAGCTTCGCGCGGCAGGGGCCTCAGTGGTGTTCGTGCTCCCGTCCGTCCGTCGCGGACGGCCAGTTCTCCAGGAGGAAGTGCAGCGCCTCGACGGACCGCTCCCAGGAGGCCCTCACCTCGCGGGGCGCGCCGAAGCCCCCGCTCGCCTCCAGGGCGCAGTAGCCGTGGAAGGCGCTGCGCAGCAGCCGTACCGCGTCCGTGAGGTCGGGCTCGGTCAGGCCGTAGGCGCGCAGCATTCCGCCGGTGATCTCGATGGTGCGGTGGTACGCGGACGACGCGGCGACGATCTCGGGGGCGACCTTCATCTGCGTCGCCGCGTAGCGCCCGGGGTGCTCCAGGGCGAAGGACCGGTAGGCGTCGGCGAAGCCGGTCAGGGCGTCCCTGCCGGCCCGTCCGGCGACGGCGTCGGTGATCCGGTCGACGAACTCCCCGGCGGCCAGCAGCGCGACCCGGGTGCGCAGATCGTCCAGGTTCTTGACGTGCGAGTACAGGCTGGCGTCCTTGACGCCGAAGCCCCGGGCCAGCGCGGAGAGGGTGACCCTCTCGAAGCCGATGGAATCGGCCAGGTCCGCCGCCGCCACCACGACGCGTTCGGTCGTGAGACCCGCGCGTGCCATCCCCACCTCCGCCGGAGCAGTCCGAATACCTCTAGGAATCTGCCGAATATACACAGGGAGCCCGGTCCGGTCGGGTGAGGCCGAACAGGCCGTCGGGCCGTCCCCTGCCCATACTGGAGACTCCGGCCTGTCGATGATCCAGGCACTCCCCCAGACGGATTGCGGAGCACCACCATGAGCGGTACCGCGCAGATCGGCGTCACAGGACTGGCGGTCATGGGCCGCAACCTCGCGCGCAACTTCGCCCGCCACGGGTTGACCGTCGCGGTGCACAACCGGACCACGGCCAGGACCGAGTCGCTGGTCGCGGAGTTCGGCGGCGAGGGCTCCTTCGTCCCCGCGCGCACGGCGGAGGAGTTCGTCGCGGCGCTGGAGCGTCCGCGCCGGCTCGTCGTCATGGTGAAGGCGGGTGGGCCGACCGACGCGGTGATCGAGGAGTTCGCCCCGCTGCTGGAGGAGGGCGACGTCATCATCGACGGCGGCAACGCGCATTTCGAGGACACCCGCCGCCGGGAGCGGGAGCTGCGCGGGCGCGGCATCCACTTCGTCGGGGTCGGCATCTCGGGCGGTGAGGAGGGCGCGCTGCACGGGCCGAGCATCATGCCGGGCGGCTCGGAGGAGTCCTACCGCTCGCTGGGGCCGCTGCTGGAGCGGATCGCCGCCAAGGCCGAGGACGGCACGCCGTGCACCACCCACATCGGTCCGGACGGGGCCGGGCACTTCGTGAAGATGGTCCACAACGGCATCGAGTACGCGGACATGCAGCTGATCGCCGAGGCGTACGACCTGCTGCGCTCCGTGGCGGGCTACTCCCCGGCGAAGATCGCCGAGACCTTCCGGGGCTGGAACTCCGGCCGTCTCGACTCGTACCTGATCGAGATCACCGCCGAGGTCCTGGCGCACACCGACGCGGCCACCGGGAAGCCCTTCGTCGACATCGTGGAGGACCGGGCGGAGCAGAAGGGCACCGGCCGCTGGACGGTGCAGACGGCGCTCGATCTCGGAGTGCCGGTCTCCGGCATCGCCGAGGCCGTCTTCGCGCGGTCGCTGTCCGGGCACGCGGATCTGCGCGCCGCCGCCCGCCATCTGGCGGGGCCGACGGCGGTCCCGCTCGGTGAGGAGGCCGCCGCGGCCTTCGCCGCCCGGGTGGAGCAGGCGCTGTACGCGTCGAAGATCGTCTCGTACACGCAGGGGTTCCACCAGATCCGGGCGGGCAGCGAGGCGTACGGCTGGGACATCGACCTCGGGGCGGTGGCGTCGATCTGGCGGGCCGGATGCATCATCCGGGCCGCGTTCCTGGACCGTATCCGGGCCGCCTACGACGCCCGGCCGGACCTGCCGAGCCTGCTGTCCGACGCGCGGTTCGCCGAGGAGATCGGCGCGGCGCAGGACGACTGGCGCGCGGTGGTCGCCGAGGCGGTGCGGCAGGGGGTGCCGACGCCGGGGTTCGCCGCCGCGCTCTCGTACTACGACGGGCTGCGCGCCGACCGGCTGCCCGCCGCGCTCACCCAGGCCCAGCGCGACTTCTTCGGCGCGCACACCTACCGGCGCACCGACCGCGCGGGCTCCTTCCACACGCTCTGGGGCGGTGACCGCTCCGAGGTCGCCGTGGGCTGACCGGGGCGCGTCGCCCGGGCGGGCGACCCGGGGTGCGGGGGCGCCGGGCCCGTGCGTAAGTAGCAGCAGGTCCCTTTCCCGAGTAGCAGCAGGTCCCTTTCCCGCCGTCGTCCGCCCTCGCCGCCCAGGGAGTCCCGCATGTCCGACGCCGCCCCGGAGCCGGCCGCGGCCCAGCCCGTCGTCGCACCGCTGACCAGCGCCGCGCTGATCCTGGTCGCCACGATCGAGCCGGGCGGCGAGGCGGCCGTGCGCGAGGCGCTGCCGGATCTGGCGGCCTTCGCCCGCTCCATCGACTTCCGCTACCCCGAGGCCGGGCTGGTCTGTGTGACCGGTTTCGGCTCCGACGCCTGGGACCGGCTGTTCAGCGGGGAGCGTCCGGCCCTGCTCCACCCCTTCGAGGAGCTGCGCGGCGCCCGGCACCACGCGCCGGCCACCCCGGGGGACCTGCTGTTCCACATCCGGGCCGAGCGGATGGACGTCTGTTTCGCCTGGGCGAACCGGCTGCTCGGGCGGCTCGGGGACGCGGTGCGGGTCGTCGACGAGACGCAGGGGTTCCGCTACTTCGACCACCGGGACCTGCTCGGTTTCGTCGACGGCACGGAGAACCCGCTGGGCGACGACGCCCGTTCGGCGGCGCTGGTCGGCGCCGAGGACCCGGCGTTCGCGGGCGGCAGCTATGTCGTCGTCCAGAAGTACCTGCACGATCTGACCGCCTGGAACGCGCTGAGCACCACGGAGCAGGAGCGGGTCATCGGCCGCACCAAGCTGGACGACGTCGAGTTCGCCGACGAGGCCAAGCCCCCGGACTCGCACGTCGCCCTGAACACCATCACCGACCCGGACGGTACGGAACGCGACATCCTGCGCGCCAACATGCCGTTCGGCAGCTTCGAACAGGGCGAGTTCGGCACGTACTTCATCGGGTACGCCGCCGACCCGGGGGTGACCGAGCGGATGCTCCGCAACATGTTCCTCGGCAGCCCGCCCGCCACCCACGACCGCATCCTCGACTTCTCGACCGCGGTCACCGGCACGCTCTTCCACGTCCCCAGCGCCGGCTTCCTCGGCGCCCCGCCGCCCCCGCCGTCACCGGCCCCGGCCGCCGCCGTCCTGCCGGAGCCCGCGTCCGCGCCGGTCACGGCCCCGGACCGGCCCGCCGACGGTTCGCTGCACATCGGCAGCCTGCACGAAAGCGCCCAGTGATGAACAATCTGCACCGCGAACTCGCCCCTGTCACCGATGCCACCTGGGACCAGATCGAGGAGGAGGCCCGGCGCACCTTCAGCCGCCATGTGGCCGGCCGCCGGGTGGTGGACGTCACCGACCCGGAGGGCCCAGGGCTGGCCGCCATCGGCGACGGGCATCTGCGCGGTATCGACCCGCCCGCGCCGGACGTCATCGCGCGGGCCCGCACCTCGGTGCCGGTCATCGAGTGGCGGGTGCCGTTCACGGTGACCAGGGCGGCGGTGGACGACGTCGAGCGCGGCTCGGACGACAGCGACTGGCAGCCCGTCAAGGACGCCGCCCGGACCTGTGCGTTCGCCGAGGACATGGCGATCATCGACGGGTACGCGGCGGCCGGGATCACCGGGCTGCGGGACGGGTCCTCGCACACGCCGCTGACACTGCCCGCCGACGCCCGCGACTACCCGGCCACCGTCAGCCAGGCGCTGACCCGGCTGCGGCTGGCCGGGGTCGACGGACCGTACCGGCTGCTGCTCGGGGCGGACGCCTTCACCGAGGCCACCGAGACCTCGGACCACGGGTATCCGGTCGCCACCCATCTGGGCAGGCTCCTCGACGACCAGATCCTGTGGGCGCCCTCCGTCACGGGCGGGGTGCTGCTGTCCACCCGGGGCGGCGACTTCGAACTGTGCCTCGGGCAGGACCTGTCCATCGGCTATCAGGACCACGACGCGACGAGCATCCGGCTCTACTTCCATCAGGCGTTCACCTTCCGGATGCTGACGCCGGAGGCCGTGGTCCCGATCGTCGCCTGAGCGCCGGTCACTTCCTCCGGTGTCCGGACGCCTTGACGTCCCAGGTCAGGGTGGTGGTGGCGAGGGCGCGGACGGCGGGGTCGCGGATGGCGTCGGTGCGGTCGACGGCCCGTGCGGTCACCCGGTGGCCGCGGCCGTCCGGGCGGACGCCGAGCGAGGCGGGGGTGACGGCGGTGCGCCCTCGGGCGGCGGTCCGCTCGACGCCGTCCACGAACCAGCGCAGTTCGGTGCGGGCGAGGCCGGCCGGGGTGCCCGGACGGTGGGCGCGGGGTGCGGTGCCGGTGGTGCGCACGGTGATGCGGTGGCCGGGGGCGAGGGCGGTGCCGGTGTCGACGGTGCTGGTCAGGGCCTTGCCCGCGCGGTAGAACCCGGCGATCATCGCCTCGCGGCCCGGCAGGTTGAACTCGGTGTTGCCGAGCTCGCGCATGATCGAGGACGCGGTGGGGCGGTAGAGGCCGGACGGGTAGTAGGCGCTGCCCTCGTACGTGCCGACGGTGCCGCCCGCCGGGTCCGCCTGGCCGAGCCAGCGGTACCACTTCGCCTGCTTCTGCGTGAGTTGGCCGGCGGTGTACGTGGTGGAGTTGATGCCTCCGGGCTCGCCGCCGGTCCAGGTCCCGTACTCGTCGTAGGTGTACTCGTCGTCGAGCAGGCCCACCGAATGGCCGATCTCGTGGGCGGCGATCATCCCGGACGCGGGATGGTCGGAGGAGAGGGTGGAGACCCCGTTGAAGGGGTAGCCCTCGGCCTGGAGTCCGGAGTAGCCGGCGCCGCCGTACTTGGCGGAGTTGGCGATGACGACCACGAGGTCGGCGGCCGGTGCCTTCGCGGCGTACGCGGCCACCTTGTCGATGTCCGCGCAGATCAGCCGCTCGATGTCGGAGCACCAGAAACCGCTGCCGAGGGCGGTGTTCCGGACGGTGCCGGGGTCGGGGTCGCCGCTGATCCCGGATTCGGCGGAGACCGCGTCGACGGTCCATACGTTGAAGAGGTCCTGGTAGCTCCGGTAGGGCTCCAGGGCCGTGATGTCGGCCCACTTGGCGGCGGCGTCGGCGTGGAAGTCGTCCTGCTGGCCGGCCGTGTAGCCGTCGCCGATGATCACGACGTCCAGACGGTCGTCGGTCGGGCCGGTCACCGCCTGTTCGCCCACCGTGCCGTCGGCGGCGGCCTCGGCGGCGCTCAGCGGGGCGGCGGTGGCGCGGGCCGGGGCGGTGGCCGGGACCTCGGTGGTCCGGCCGGCTCCGCCGGGGTCGGGGAAGTACTCGGCCGCCACCCGGCGGCCGTCGCCGGTGCCGGTGGGGGCGGCCGAGGCCGGGGCGGTGACGGCGGTCGCCGCCAAGAGGGCGGCGAGGGCGAGCCCCGCCGTCACTCCTGCCGTTCGACGCGCGTGGGGGCGTATCCGCATGGACAACTCCTTCTGGTCCGGAGCGACTTCCAGGGCACGGCCAACGTGTAACCCATGGGTTAAGTCGAGTTGATGCGACGCTTAACCTAGAGGCGAACGAACCTTCGAACAAGGCCCGGTGTCCGGCGCCCGGGGGTCGTATCCGGGCATTTACGATGCGTGGACCGCGTTCCGGCGCGGCACACGCGGGCGAAGGGGGCGGCGCGATGGGCGCGAAGAACACGGCGGGACGGGGAGCGGCGCCGGAGGAGGACCCCGAGCCTCTCGGTCGACGCGTCCAACGTCTGCGCAACGAAAGAGGATTGACGCAGCGTCAACTCTCGGAGCCGTCGTACACCTCGGCCTATGTGTCCACGGTGGAGGCGGGCCGGGTGCGCCCCTCCGAGACGGCCCTGCGCCATCTCGCGGACCGGCTCGGCGTCACGTACGAGGAGCTGGCGACGGGGCGGCCGGCCCATCTGGCGACCGCGCTGCGGCTGCGGCTGGTCGAGGCCCAGCGGACCCTGGCCACCGGCGCCGCCGAGGACGCCGCCGCCGACTACGCCGATCTGCTCGACGAGGCCGCCCGGCACGGACTCGACGAGGAGCGCGCCACGGCCCTGCTCGGCCTCGGCCACTGCGCGCTGGAGACGGGCGAACTGCCCGTGGCCCGTGAGCACTTCGAGGCCGCGGAGCTGCTGCTCGCCGACGCCCCGCTGCCCCGCCGCGCCCCGGCGGTCCGGGGCCGGGCCGTCGCCCATCTCCTGGCGGGCGAACTGCGCTACGCCTGCTATCTGCTGGAGAGCGCCATCGACGAGCTGAACGCCTCGGGGCTCCAGGATCCCGGCGCGCTCCTGCTGCTGTACACGGCCGCGATCGCCCCGTACATGGACATGGGCGCGCATGCCCGCGCCGCCCAGGCGGGCGAGCTGGCGCTGGCCCTCGCCCCGCGGGTCGCCGATCCGGAGCTGGTCGCCGGGCTGCACCGCAGCGTCGCCCGGACCCTCATCGCGGCGGGCCGCACCGCCGAGGCCGACGCCTCACTGGCCCGGGCCGCCGAGATCTACCAGCAGCTCCAGATCCGCACCGAGCTCGCGCACTGCCACTGGATGCGCGGCTACGTCCGCGCTCAGGACGGGGACCTGCCGGGCGCCGAGAGCGAGCTGCGCGCCGCCCGCGCCATGCTGGCGTCCAAGCGGGCCCGGCTGTACACGGCGCAGGTCGAGGTGGAGCTGGCCGATGTGCTGCGCCGCCGGGGCAGGGCCGGGGAGGCCCGGGAGCTGCTCCTCCGGCTCCTGGGCGAGCTGCACCCGGAGCGGGGCTCGGTGCACGCGGGCGGGGCTCACCGGCTGCTCGGGCTGATCCACGAGGAGCAGGGCGACCCGGAGGCCGCCGAGGAGCACTACGTCACCGCGCTGGCCCTGCTGGAGCGGGCCGGGGCCGCCGGGGACCTCGCGGACATCTGCCGGCTCCTGGGCGACCTGCTGCGCCGTACGGGCCGGACGGAGGCGGCCATGGACGCCTACCGGACCGGGCTCGGCCACCGCTCCTCCCCCGGCACCACCACCCTGGGCCCGGCCCCCGTCCGCCCCCGGCCCTGATCCGGCACGACCGCCCTACTGCGGGGCGGGCTCGGGACGGGGCTCCGGGGGCTGCGGGATCGGGTCGGGCGAGGGGCCCGGAGGCACCGGACCCGGGGGCGGCTGCGGCGGCTCGGGCAGCGGCGCCGGCGGTCCGGGCATCGGCCCGGGGGTGGGCGCGGGCGGCACCGGGTCGGGGTACGGGTTGGTCATCGGGTCCTCCGAGGGGATCACGTGGTCGCGTCGTACGTCCCGTCTCCCTCCACCGTCCCCCGGGGCGGCCGGGCGCGCCCGGTGGGTCCGCCCGTGCGGGTTCAGGATGCCCGGCCCCGGGCCACGGCGGCGGCCGCGGCGGCCAGTCCCGGCCGGGGGCTGGCGAGCACCGGCACCCGGGTGGCCGTCCGGGCGGCCGCCCCGGCCATGGACGCCTGGGCGAGCACGATCACCTCGGCGTCCTCCACCGCGTCCACCGCGCCCGCCACCAGGTCCAGGTAGCCCTCGCGGTCACCGGCCCCGAACCGCTCCCAGGCGCCGTCCACCACCTCGGCGCGCACCTCGACGGGCCGGTCCCCCGCCTCCTCGGCGAGCAGCGCGAGGGTCGGTGCCAGCGTGCTGTGCACGGCCGCGAGCACCACCACCCGGTCCCGGGCCACGGCGGCGGCCGCCATCGGACGGTCGACCCGGAGCACGGGGACGCCGAGCAGGGGCGACCACGCCTCGGCGACGGCGCCGATCGTCGAGCAGGTGCAGAGCACGGCACGGGCCCCGTCCGCGACGGCCCCGGTGAGCAGCGCCCCGATCTCCTCCGCCACCGCTTCGGGGCCGGCCTCCCGGGCCCGGTCGAGGAGTTCCTCCCGTACCAGGTGGCGCAGGACGAGCCCGGGGTGGTCGGTGTCCCGGAGGGTGTCGAAGACCGGTACGTGGACCGGTGAGGTGTGCAGCAGTGCGAGGGTCACCGGCCGCACGCTACCGCCCCCGGTCCCTGCGCCGGCCGGATCAGCCCTCGGTCCGCAGGGCCCGGAGCAGCATCGGCAGCGAGGAGTGCAGCTCGCGCTGCCAGTAGGGCCAGCTGTGGGTGCCCGGTCCGTAGAAGTCGGTGACGACGTGCTTGGCGCCCGCGCGCTTCAGCCGGGCCGCGAGCGCCTGGTTCTGCCGGTGGAAGTCCGCCTCCAGCTCGCTGGTGCTGCCGGGCGGGTCCAGGGGGCCGGTGGTGCCGTCGCCGGACGACAGGAAGAGGGGCGTCCGGGCCAGGTTCCTGGCCAGGTGGAACGGGTCGTGGGCCGCCCAGACGTCGCGTTGTGCGACCGGGTCGCCCCAGACCCGCAGCGGGTCGTTGCCCTGGCCCGCGAAGAATCCGAGGATGCGCTGCGTGGACTCGTCGTCGAGCAGCGGGTGCACGGACCCGGAGTACGACGCGGCCGCCCTGAACATCCCGGGGTGCCGGGCCGCGTACAGCAGGGCTCCCTGACCGCCCATGGAGAGTCCCGCCACGGCGCGGGTGCTGCCCGCTCCCCAGTCGCGTTCCAGGAGCCGGCGCAGTTCCCCGGTGTGGAAGGTCTCCCACGCCGGGTCGCCGCCCCGCCCGTAGTTCCACCAGTCGCTGTACCAGCCGTTCCAGCCGCCCTCCGGCATGACCACGAGGACGTCGCGCAGGCTGTCGATCCGCGCGACGTCGGTCCGGGCGGTCCACGAGGTGTAGTCCCCGCAGCAGCCGTGCAGCAGCCAGAGCGTCGGCCAGTGGCGGCTCCGATCGCCCGGGGTCCAGCCCTCGGGGGTGAGCAGTCGTACGTCGACGGTGCGGCCGCCGAGGGCCGGTGAGCGGACCGACAGGTCCACCTGCCGGTCGGCGACCCGGGTGACCGCGACGACCTCGGCGCCCCGGGCGGGGGCCGCCGCCCCGGCCGGTGACGCCTCGGCCGCGGTGGCGAGCGTCGGCGCGGCCGACGCGAGGGCGAGCATCAGTGCGGCGAGGAGGAGCCGGAGGCGGGGCCGACGGGCTCTCGGCGGAGCGGCCGGACGGGCGGCGCGCGCGCCCGGACCCCCGTGCGCGCCGGGCAACTTGCTGTTCACATGACTCCTTCGGAAGATCGGCCCCGCAACGGTGCGTGCGACGGCAGCCACCGGTCAAGACATGTGCATGCCCAAAAGGTGGTCCGCCCGAGGGCGCACCGGGCCACTTCGCCGCCGCGCGGAGAGCGGGGTACGGGCGGCTCGGCGGCGAAGCGGTCGGCGGTCAGGCCAGCCCGGCGCGCAGGGCGTTGACGCGGGCGGCGGCCGCGTCGAAGGCGGCGCCGTCGAGCGTGCCGTCCGCCAGTGCCCGGCCGAGGGCGGTCACCGCGTCGTTCCCCTGGGCGACGTCGCGGGCCGAGCACAACAGCAGGTCCATGCCCGCCCCGGCGGCCAGTACGGCCCGTTCCGCGGTGCCGCCGAAGGCGCGCAGGGCCCCGGCCTCCAGGGCGTCGGTGATGGTCACGCCCGGGAATCCGAGCCGGTCGCGCAGCTCACCGACCACGGCCGGGGACAGGCCGGCGGGCCTGTCGGCGTCGAGCGACCGGTAGACGGCCCAGGAGAGCATGACGAGCCCGACCCCCGCCCCGATCGCCGCCCGGTACGGCGCCTCGTCGGTGGCGCGCAGGGTGGCCGCGGACGTGGTGAGGGTGACCGGGCCCAGGTCGGTGTTCTGGTTGGTGGTGGCGGGGCCGAGGCCGGGGAAGTGCTTGGCGGTGGCGGCCACCCCGGCATTCTGCTGCGCGGTGACGAAGGCCGCGCCGCAGGCGGCCACCGCCGCCGGGTCGTCGCCGTACGACCGCTGGTACCGGTCGGTGAAGTCACCGGCCTTGCGGTACACGTCGAGCACCGGCGCCAGGTTGACGTTCATGCCGACGCCCGCGAGGTTCATGCCCGCACCCTCGCCGGTGAACCGGGCCTGCGCCTCCGGGTCCGCGGAGGCGCCGACGGCCTTCGCGGACAGCACGGGCTCGCCGGGCAGGCGGCGTACCAGGCCGCCCTCCTGGTCGGTCATCAGGAGCAGCGGAGCCTCCACGGGGGCGGAGGCGTGCGCCTCGTTCATCGTCCGGACGACGCCCTCGATCTGGGTCAGGTTCTCGATGTTCTCGCCGAAGAAGATCACTCCGGCCGTGCGCCCCTCCCTGATGGCGTCCAGCAGGGCGGCGGGAGGCGTGAGCCCCGGGTAGGAGTGGATGACGCACTGCCCGGCGCGCTGGGCCGGGGTCAGCCCGGGCAGCCGCAGGCGGGCGCCCTCGGGCAGGCGCGGGGCCGCGCCCGCGCGGCCCGCCGCCCCCACCCCGCCGACCAGGGCCGCGGTCGTGGCGAGCAGGGCGCCGCGCCTGCTGAGGGACCGTGGTGTCGCGGTCATGACGTGCTCCTTCGCGAACTGTCGTTGCGTCCGGCCGGAGAGGGGCCGGAGGGCCGGACCGGCCGTCCGCCGGCCGGCCGCGGCAGGGCTCCGGGCCGGAGCGGCAGGCACCGCCGCTCCGGCCCGGGTCGCCGGTGGTCCCCAGGGTTACAGAGACCCGGGGCGGTCACCGGGTACCGACACCCGCCGTCACGGGGTGTTGTTGGCCAGGGCCAGCAGACGCGAGCGGTCGCCGCCGAAGCGGTCGCGGTCGACGTTCCCGGAGACACCGCTCACCGAGCCGGTGGAGCTGTACTGCCAGACGGTCCAGTACGGGAAGCCCGCCGGGATGGAGGGGTTGCTCGCGGTGGTCCAGTGGGCCACCCACAGCGGGCTGCGCGCGGACATGCCGCTCCAGCCGCCGGTGCAGGAGTTCCACCAGCTCGGGCTGGTGTAGATCACGACGTCGCGGCCGGTGCGGGCCTTGTACGTGTTGTAGAAGTCGAGGATCCACGACTGCATCGCGGCGGCCGACAGGCCGTAGCAGCTGCCCTCGATGTCGAGCACGCCGGGAAGCGTCAGGTTGTCGCGGGACCAGGCGCCGCCGTTGCTGGCGAAGAAGTTCGCCTGTGCCGCGCCTCCGGACACGTCGGGCCGCGCGAAGTGGTACGCGCCCCGGATCACGCCCGCGTTGTAGGCGCCCAGGTAGTTGGCGCTGAAGGTGGGGTCCTTGTACGTGGTGCCCTCGGTCGCCTTCATCCAGGCGAACTCGATGCCGGCGCCGCGGACCGAGCCCCAGTTGATGCCGCCCTGCCAGCTGGAGACGTCTACACCCAGGGGGGTGGCCTGGATGTTCATGTCCGGCTTCGCGTCGAGGCGCAGCTGCCGGGTGTCCGGCTTGAAGTCCCTGCCGTCCTGGACGTAGCCCACGCCCATGTACCCCTTGCCCTGCGGTACGGCGCTGTCCGACGGGTGCGGTGCGGCGGAGGCGGTGCCCGACAGCAGACCGACGGCCAGGGCGAGGCTCGCACCGACGACGCCGGCCGAGGTGAGTCTTTGCTGTACGGATTTACGGGAAAGGCTCCGGGAGAACAAGGCTTCCTCCTGCTTGGTGGGGGGGGTGGGATGCAGTGGTGCCGCGTGGTCCTTCGTGCGGTGGATCCCGCGGCGCCGGTGTACGGGCGGCGCCGCGGCCGGCGGAGCTGCGTGCGTCCGGTCAGGAGGAGTCGGACACGCGTTCCCGGCAGGGTCTACGCGCGTCCGATGACGCGAACATGACACAGTGAGCCACAGGAGGGCGGGTCCGGTAAACAGTTTTCCGTCCTGTTAGTGGACCAGACCAATGCGCGCTCCGGTGAGCTGCGGGAACACGCGGAGCCGGGCGGAAAATTTTTCAACCGCCAGAGGTGGAGGGGCCGTTGGCGTCCGGCCCCGACGGATCCTCCGGGGCCGGGACGCCCGTCCGGCCGGTGCCCGTGGCCCGCCGACGGGTCGCGCCCCGGGGCCGGCCGCGCCGTGGCGGCGTAGGCGCGGCCCGGCCCGCCCGTACGGCCGTCTCCGGGCTCTTGTTATCCTCCCTCGGCCCCCGACAGGAGCACGATGAACCCTCACAGCCCTTCCGCCCCGGCAACGCGTCCGCCGCTGCTCGGCGACTTCTCCCTCGAAATGACCGGCAAGGACGTACCGGGGCTGGAGGAGGCCGCACCTCTCGTCCCGCCCGGGACCCGGATCAACGTGACCTTCCTCGGCAACGAGGACCAGGAGGCCCGGCTCGGGGCGGCCCTGGCCGCGAAGCGTCTCGGGTTCCGCCCGGTACCGCACATGTCCGCCCGCCGGCTGGCCTCCCGGGCCGAGTTCGAGGCGTTCCTCGACGGGCTGCGGTCCGGTGACGCCCACACCGACGTCTTCGCCGTGGGCGGCGACCCCGCCCGTCCACAAGGGCCGTACCCGGACGCCCTCTCCCTGATCGAGTCCGGCCTGCCGTCCGCGTACGGGGTCCGGCACATCGGGATCGCCGGATATCCGGAGGGACACCCGGCCATCGCCTCCGACGTGCTGTGGGCCACCCTGCGCAAGAAGAGCGCGGCCGTCGCCGACCAGGGGCTGGGCGCCGACATCATCACCCAGTTCGGCTTCGACGCGGATCCCGTGCTGGCCTGGATCGAGCGCGTCCGGGACGAGGGCATCACCCTGCCCGTCCGGGTCGGCGTGCCGGGACCGGCCGGGGTACGACGACTGCTGAACTACGCCAAGCGGTTCGGTGTGGGCACCAGCACCTCCATCGCCAGGAAGTACGGCCTCTCCCTCACCAACCTGATGGGCACCGCGGGCCCGGACCGGTTCCTGCACACCCTGGCCGAGGGGTACGACCCGGCACGGCACGGCGAGGTGAAGATCCACTTTTATACCTTCGGCGGGCTCCGGGCCACCTCCGAGTGGGTCGCCGGATTCACCGGCCGCATGTGACGGTGCCCCGGACCGCTCCGGCCCGGGGCACGTCGGCGGACCCGCCGCGGGGCGGACCGCTCAGGAGCCGGTGCCCGGCTTGACGCCCCAGACGTAGACGGCGTCGTCGAGCTTGAGCAGGTCCCACAGCTTGGCGGCGTCCTCGACGGTGAGGTTGACGCAGCCCGCGGAGCCGCCGCCGTCGAAGAGGTCGCCCGGATGTCCGTGCAGGGCCTGGCCGCCGTCGAAGAACTGGGAGTACGGCATGGGGGCGTCGTCGTACAGCGAGGAGACGTGGTCCTTGTCGCGCCAGTAGATGGAGTGCCAGCCGGGCCGGGTCTCCTGGGACTGGCGCCCGGTGCGTATCGGGACCGGGCGGAAGTCGATCCGCTTGTTCGTCTGCACCCACAGCAGTTGCCGGTCCATGTCCACGCAGGTGACCCGGTAGGTGCGGACGGGGCAGTGCCCGGCGGCGTTCGGGTCGTCGGCCGCCTGGACCGCGAGCATGTAGCGGTACGTGGACAGGTCCGCGTATCCGTCGGTGCGGGGCAGTTCCTGCTTGGCCTGGAACGTTCTGATGGCCTCGCAGTCCGCCTCGGACTGGATGCCGTCGACGGGGCGGCCGAGGTACTTCTCCAGCTCCCGCTGGTAGGGGCCGGTCGGTGCGGTGCACCCGGCGGCGGGAGCGGGGGCCGCGGTGGCGGGGGCCGCGAGCGGCACGGACACGAGGACCGCCGCGGCGGCGGCGGACACGAGGGCGGATATGGGGGCAGGACGCACGGGGCGAACCTCCTGGCGTACGGGGGGGGACCGTTTCCGCCAGTGAAACAGCGCACCGGTCCGGCCGCCCTGTTGTGGTGGCCGAACCGGTGACCGCCCCGGTCGCCCGGGGCGGTCGTACGCCGTACCGGTGTCAGCAGGACTTGCCCTTGCAGGGCTCACCGCGCTCGTTGGAGAGCTCGACGTCCACACCCTCGGCACTGTTGGCCTCGGTCACCGCGTAGGGGCCGAAGACCGGGTTCTCGGGCCGCTCGTAGCCCTCCGGCACGGCGGTCTCCAGCAGGTAGTAGTCCCCGAGCGGCAGGTCCGTGAAGTCGCACCGCCCGTTCCCGTCGGTGGCGCAGCCGGGGCCGAAGCGGGTGTCGGGGTTCACGCCCGTGGTCTGGAGGCCGGCGATGCCGTTGGTCTCCTTCCAGGTCTCGAACACGGCGCCCGGCAGCGGCCTGCCGTCCTTGCGGTCGGTCTTGGTGAGGTGGATCGAGCCGTGGTTGTGCGGCTCGACGGTTCTCACGTCGCAGGCCTCGGCCTCCACGCCCTCGCTCGCGTTCTCCTCGGTGAGGACCAGCGGGCCGAAGACATCGGGATCGGGCAGGTCGTAGCCGGGAGGGGCGGCGGTCTCACGCCAGTAGTACGTGCCGGTCGTCGCGGTGACGGAGCAGCGCCCGTCGGCCGCCGTGACGCAGGTGGTCACCCGGGTGTCGGGCGTGGTCCCGCCGGTCTGGAGGCCGGGGACGCCGTTGCTCTCCCGCCACAGCTCGAAGTGGGCGCCCGGCAGCGGGTCCCCGGTGTCGGCGTCGGACTTGAGGACCCGGACCTGGCCGGTGACCATGGGCACGCCGGAGCAGTCGGGCAGGTCTCCGTCGAAGGGGTAGGCGTGGAACTCCTGGCCACCGCCACCGTTCTCGACGCTGGTGTGGGTGAGCGAACCGGTGGTGAAGAAGCGGCCGTTGACCCCGGCCATGGTCACCGTCGTCATGGACGCCTGGTCGCCGATGAGGAAACTGCCCTGCATCTGGCCGATGCCCTGGAGGTGGACGGTGGTGGCGTCGGGGATGTTCCACAGCAGCCGCTCGCGCAGCGCGTTGAGCGGGTCGTCGCTGTCGTTGATGGCGCCGCTGTAGGTGTTGACGGTGCGGTTGGCGCCGACGATGTTGACCAGGACGGTGGCGTCGGCGGGGATGTCCTCGAAGACGATTCCCTGGGGGCCGCCGCCGGGCGCGGTCAGGTCGAAGTCCACGTTGAAGACCTGGAGCGCGGATCGGCCGTCGCCGCGGAAGACGGTCTGCCCGCCCTCGTTGACCGCCGTTCCGGTGGCTTCCCTGGGCCGCCCGTCGACCCGGGCGTAGCAGCGGCTGGCCGCGGTCAGGTCGTCCCGCAGCCCGGCGTACGGCACGGCGGCGTCCGGGTCGTGGACGAGCCGTCCGTCCACCGTTCCGGACTCGGTTCCGGCGTACCGTGCGACGCCGGGTTCCTCGATGACCCCGCCGGTGAGGTCGAGGCGCTGGCCCGGGGCCACCGTCAGGTTCCCGCCGGTGGTCAGGAAGTCCGCGCCGGGGGACGGGGGGACCCGGGAGCCGACCCCGGCGATCCCGAGGTTGTACAGGCTGCTGGCCCCGGCCTCCTTCTGCTGGTCGAAGTTGTCGAGCACGACCACGCGGCCCTCGGCCTCCGCGGCCCGGCCCCGTACCAGGAAGTCGTCGCCGACGAAGACGTTGACGGCGTCGTCGCGGCCGGCGAACGGACCGTTGTTGACCCCGGGGAACGGGTTCGGACAGGAACCGGGTACGCAGGGGCCGAGGCCGCCGGGGAGCGGCGCCGCCTGGGCGGGCGCCGCACCGAGTCCGAGGGCGAGCACCGGCACGGTCGCCACGGCCACGGCCATGGCCGTACCGGTGCTTCCGACTCGGGCACGCAGCGCGCCGAAGCGCTGGGAGATACGTCTCATGAGGGCATGTTCGATCTCCGACCGGCGCGGGATGCCCGTATGACACGGAGCGCTGACCGGATCTCGCGATCTATCTCAGGCGAACGGCGTACGCCGGGCGTGGCGGGTCGCGCCCACCGGGGACGGGCTCACTCCCCGGGCTCCGGCTCGCTCCCGGGCGGGGGCGCCAGGATCACCGGCCAGTCCTCCTCCGCCTCCCCGGCGTCCGGCGCGCCACCGTGCTCCTCGACGAGGAGCACGGTGGCGGGCGCCGCCCGCGCGTACAGCTCCGGGTCCACTCCGGTCTCCACGCGCAGGACCACCACCGCTTCGGGGTCCGCCGCCGAGCGGTCGGGGAACTCCGCCGGGTCCACTCCCGTGCGCACCAGCACGGAGGCGTACACCGCGAGGCCGACGGTCAGGCGGTGGCCGTCGAGGGAGCGCTCGGCCCAGCCGTCGGTGCGCACCAGGTAGAACACGCCGTCGCCCTCGTAGCAGTGGTCGCCGAGCCGGGCGGCTACGCGCTCGCCGGGCGTCCCGTCCGGGTCGACGTGGAGGGTCACGAAGGGAGTCGCGGGCTCGTCGGGGTCGACGCCGGTACGGATGTGGAGCCGGGCCATGGGCGGGCCTCCGGTGAGAGGTGGGGCGGGCGGTGCCCAGTACAGCACGGCCCACCGACAGCCCCGGCCCGGCGTACCGCCCGGCGGACGGGGAATCCTTCAACATGCTGGAGGGAAAGGTGAGTTGCCGTCCCCGGCCCCGCCGCCGGAACCCGGCCCTCCGCGCCCGCCGGACCGGAGACCGGGCGACCGGATTCCGTCCAGGGGGTAGGCCCGCACCGCACTCTTGCTATACGTTCCGTCTAACAGCTTGCTAGACGTGACGTCTAACAAGCGGGCGAGGCGCCCGGCGAGCGCCGAGTCGATCAGTCGAATCGAGGAGCCGCACCATGGCAAGCAGCACCGTTCGGCCGCAGGACCAGGACCGGTTCGACGAGAACGACGTCGCCCGGCGCCTGCTCGAATCGTCGGCGAAGCTCTCGTACGACCCGGCCACCGAGGTGGACTGGAACACCCCGCTGGACAAGGAGTTCCACGGCGCGAGCCCGGAGTGGAGCACGCTCTACGGCACCTCGTACTGGGCCGAGATGACCGAGGAGCAGCGCAAGGAGCTGACGCGGCAGGAGGCCGCCTCGGTGGCCAGCACCGGCATCTGGTTCGAGATGATCCTCCAGCAGATGGTGCTGCGCGACATCTACACCACGGACGCCACCGATCCCCGGTTCCAGTGGGCCCTCACCGAGATAGCGGACGAGTGCCGGCACTCCATCATGTTCGCCCGCGGGGCGGCGAAGCTGGGTGCTCCGGCGTACCGGCCGCGCCGCGCGGTGGTCGAACTCGGGCGGGCGTTCAAGACGCTCGCCTTCGGCGAGGCGGCGTACGCGGCGATCCTGGTCGCCGAGGAGGTCCTCGACGTCATGCAGCGCGACTGGATGCGGGACGAGCGGGTCGCGCCGTTCGTCCGCACCATCAACAACATCCATGTCGTCGAGGAGTCCCGGCACATGAAGTTCGCCCGAGACGAGACCCGCAGGCGGCTGCGGAACGCGGGTCCGGTGCGGCGGCGGATCCACGCGTTCGTGATCGCCGTGGCGTCCTACTTCATCGTCACCAGCATGGTGAACCGCGAGGTCTACGCGAACGCCGGGCTCGACGCCCGGCGCGCCCTCGCCGAGGCCGCCGCCAATGAGCACCACAAGTCCCTGATGAGGTCGAGCTGTTCGGGGCTGATGGAGTTCCTGGCCTCGGCCCGGCTCCTCACCCGGCCCGCGCTGGCCCTCTACCGGCGCGCCCACCTGATCTGACCCGTCCCGACCCGAGAGAGCCGATCCGAGCCGAGCGACCCGAGCCGACGAGATGACCTACGCGATCACCCAGACCTGCTGCAACGACGCCACCTGCGTCGCCGTGTGCCCCGTCAACTGCATCCACCCGACCCCGCAGGAGCGGGCCTTCGGCAGCACGGAGATGCTGTACGTGGACCCGAGGGCCTGCATCGACTGCGGGGCCTGCGCCGACGCCTGCCCGGTCGACGCGGTCTTCCCGGTGGACTCCCTGCCCGAGGGGCAGCGGGAGTACGCCGCGATCAACGCCGCCTACTACGCGGACCGGGAGCCGGAACCCGTCGGCGAGGGGCCCAACTTCCATCACTGGGAAGCCCCTTCGTTCGAGCGGAGCCTGCCCTCGGACTTCGGGCCGATCCGGGTCGCGGTCGTCGGCACGGGGCCGGCCGGCATGTACGCGGCCGAGGACCTGCTGCTGCACACCAACGCCGAGGTGACCCTGGTCGACCGGCTGCCGGTGGCCGGCGGGCTCGTCCGGTACGGCGTGGCGCCCGACCACCCGTCCACCAAGAAGGTCGGCGAGACCTTCGCCCGGTTCCACGCCCACCCCCGGGTGCGGATGCTTCTGGGAGTCGAGATCGGCAAGGACGTCACCGCCGCGGAGCTGGCCGCCCACCACGACGCGGTGGTCTACGCGGTGGGCGCCTCCACCGGCCGCCGGCTCGGCATCCCCGGCGAGGACCTGCCGGGCAGCGTCTCGGCCACCTCGTTCGTCGCCTGGTACAACGCGCACCCGGAGGCCGCACCGGACCCGGTCGCCCTGGACACGCCCCGGGCGGTCGTGGCGGGCAACGGCAACGTCGCCCTCGACGTAGCCCGCATCCTGGTCGCGGACCCGGACGCGCTGGCCGGTACGGACATCGCGGACCACGCGCTCGCGGCGCTGCGGGCCTCGGAGGTGCGCGAGGTGGTGCTCCTCGGACGGCGCGGACCGGAGCACGCGGCGTACAGCGCCTCGGAGCTGCTGGCCCTCAAGCGGCTGCCGGGGGTGGAGCTGGTGGTGGACGACCGCGATCCCCGGACCGGTGACGCGATCGACGGCGCGGCGGCGGACGGCCGGGCGGCGCTGCTGCGCGGGGTGCGCCGGGAGACGGTCGACTGGTCGGGCGCGCCCGGCCCGGGGCGGCGGATCGTGCTGCGGTTCCACTCCGCCCCCGTGGAGGCACTGGGCGACGAAGCCGTGCGGGCGGTGCGGGTGACCGACGGGCGGGAGGAGTCGGAGATCCCCGCGGGCGTCCTGCTGCGGGCGGTCGGCTACCGCGGCGTACCGGTCGCGGGCCTCCCGTTCGACGAGGGGACCGGCACCGTCCCGCACGAGCGCGGCCGGGTGGCGGGCATGCCGGGGACGTACGTGGTCGGCTGGATCAAGCGCGGGCCCTCGGGCGGGATCGGCGCCAACCGCACCTGCGCCGCCGAGACCGTGGGCACATTGCTGGCCGACGCGGTGGCCGGCCGGCTGACGGCACCGGCGCCCGCACCGAAGGAGTTCCGGAAGCTGGCCAGGAGCCGTAACCGCCAGGTGGTCGACGCCCGGGGGCTGGCCGCCATCGACCGGGCCGAGCTGGCCCGGGGCCGCGCCGAGGGACGCCCCCGGGTCAAGTTCGGCACGGTGCGGGAGCTGGTCGCGGCGGCGCGGGGCGGCCGCCGGAGCACATCGGGCTGACCGGGCACGGGGTGGGGCGGCGGGGCCGAACGGGCTCGCCGCCCCACAGACGTTCATGATCGCTTCATCCGGGCGCCCACCGGGCCGCACCAGTGGCTGGCCCACGGCACCTAACTTCTCTGGTTCAGACCGGTTATCCACCCGTTACACAACCGGTCCGGAAATCCGGAGCGGGCTTTCGGACCGGGGAACAGGGACCCCCCGTGAGATTCATCCCCCTCGCCGTCGCCGCGACGTCCGTCGCGCTGATCGCCCCGACCGCCGCGCAGGCCGACTCCCCCGGCACGCGCACCCCGTCCGCCCCCGCCGTCACCGTCCCGGGCGGACGGTACGAGCACGCGGTCGAGGTCAGGTTCCAGGCCGAGCGCGGCACCACCGTCCGCTACACGCTCGACGGCACCACCCCGACCCGCGACAGCAGCGTCTACTCCCCCGGCCGCCCGCTGCGGATCACCAAGGACACCAACGTCACCGCGGTCGCCTTCCACGGCAACCGGAGCAGCGTCCCGGTCTCGTACGGCTATCTGATCAAGACGCGGGAGAAGCCGCTCGCCCGGCTCGTCGTCATGTCCGACGTGCACGTCGGCAGCCACAAGGACGCCGACAAGAAGTACGAGAGCTTCTTCGACACCATCGGGTCGATCTTCCCCCGGCCCGACGCGATCCTGTCCAACGGCGACATGATCAACGACAACGGCGACGGCAAGGGCCCCGACCACAGGATCGTCTCCGAGATCTTCCAGGCCAACCTGGCCCGCAAGGGCATGACCGGCACCCGGCTGCTGATCTCCAACGGCAACCACGACGCGAGCCTCGCGGCGATCCGGGCCGGCTACCCGGCCGACTGGTTCCCCGACTCGGGCGGCGGCTACTACGAGTCCGAGGTGAAGGGCCTGCACGTCCTCACCGTCAACACCGAGACGTACGACTCCGACACCGCCCAGCGCGGCTGGCTCAGGAAGCGGCTCGCCGCGATCACCTCGGACCCGGCCTACACCGGCAAGCCGGTCCTGGTCCAGGGCCACCGGCCCACCACGGGTACGACGATGGACGGCCAGCAGGCGGCCAACCCGCGGCTCGCCGAGGACCTGAGCGCCTTCCCGCAGACCGTCCTCTTCTCGGGCCACTCGCATCTGAACGTCAACGACGACCGTTCGATCCACCAGCGCGACTTCACCTCGGTCAACGACGGTTCGATGTCGTACGTCGAGGTCGACCACGGCTACCAGGCGGTCACCGAGAACGGTCTGGCCGACCGCTTCGAGACGCCCACCGCGCAGGCGCTCTTCGTCGAGGTCTACCGGGACCGCACGGAGATCGCGCGGGTGAACATGGCCGCGGACAAGCACGACATCTACACCGGCGGAAAGTGGTCGGCCAACTGGCAGCCGCCCTACGCCAGCGCGGGCACCCTCGCCGGATCCACCTGGACGGTGCGGCTGAAGGGCTCGACGAACAAGGAGATCAAGAAGAACTTCCGCTACACGGACACCACGCGCAACACCGTCGCGCCCGCGTTCACCACGAGCCGTCCGCTGTCCCGGGTGGACGGCGCCAAGGGGGGCACGGCCCTGCGGATCGCGCAGGCCCGGGACGACCAGATGGTGCACCACTACACCGTCGACATCACGGACGCCAGGACCGGCGCCCCGGTCGTCTCGTCCAAGGTCCTCTCGGACTACACCTTCATGCCCCGCCCGAACACCCTCGACATCCCGGTGCCGGGTGCCGTGCCCGGTGGCCGGTACGTGGCCCGGGTGGTCGCCGTCGACGCGTACGGGAACGCCTCCCCGGCCGCGTCGCTGGCCTTCCGGGGATGACCGGGGCGACGGCCTTCCGGAAGTAGCCGGGAGCGGGCGGGCCGGGCCGTCAGGTGGCGTCGGGATCCACCGCGGCCCGGCCCCTGGCACGCCTGCCGACCACGGCCGCGGCGGCGACCGCGCTGCCCGCGAAGGCCAGGGCGACGGTCCACGGCCGGTTGAGGACATGCCCGGTGACGTGGTCGAGGGAGCAGCGGCCCGGCCCGATGAGGCCGATCGCGGCGGCGGTGAAGCCGAGGAACGCCGGGTACTCGTAACCGCCGCCCTGCGCGAAGAACCCGGCGGGCGCGTGGACGGCCACCGCGCCCGCCATCGCCCCGGCCGCCGCCGCCCCGGCGGCCGGGGTGGCGAGGCCGAGGGCCAGCAGCGCGCCGCCGCCCGCCTCGCCGAGCCCCGCGGCGACCGCGCTGTGCTTCGGCGGGTGGAATCCCATCGCCTCCATCGCGGCGGTGGTCCCCTCGATGCCCCCGCCGCCGAACCAGCCGGCCAGCTTCTGGGTGCCGTGCGCGGCCAGCACCGCGCCGGTCCCCACCCGCAGGACGAGCAGGCCGAGGTCACGTCGGTCGAAGCAGGGCATGAGGTCTCCACGGGGTTTCGGGCCGAAGGACGCGGGCGGGCCGCGCGCCGACCGGCCGGGACGGTCGTGGTTCCACTCTCCGTGGCGCGGGGCCCCGGCGGGCCGTGCTGCTGGGCCGTCCGGGCGACGGACGGGTGTCCGGCGGTGAGACCCACGCCATTGTGCAACTTGTTGCATAGCGGCGTTCCGGTGGATTACAACTGGCGGAACCGACCGCGCGAGGAGCCGCCGCATGAGCCCGTACCCGAATCTGCTGAGCCCGCTCGACCTGGGGTTCACCACACTCCCCAACCGGGTCCTGATGGGCTCGATGCACATCGGCCTCGAAGAGGCGGAGAACGGCTTCGAGCGGATGGCCGCCTTCTACGCGGAGCGCGCCCGGGGCGGTGTCGGCCTGATGGTCACCGGCGGCATCGCCCCCAACGAGCGGGGCTGCTCCTTCCCCGGCGGGGCCATGATGACCACCGGGGCCGAGGCCGAGCGGCACGCCCTGGTGACCTCGGCGGTCCACGCGGCGGGCGGCCGGATCGCGATGCAGATCCTGCACTTCGGCCGGTACGCGCACCACCCCGGCCTGGTGGCACCCAGCGCGATCCAGGCCCCGATCAGCGCCTTCACCCCGCACGCCCTGACCGACGACGAGGTCGAGGAGACCGTCGAGGACTTCGTCAGGGCCGCCGTGCTCGCCCGCCGGGCCGGGTACGACGGGGTCGAGATCATGGGCTCCGAGGGCTATCTGATCAACGAGTTCATCGCGGCCGCCACCAACCACCGCACCGACCGCTGGGGCGGCTCGTACGAGAACCGCATCCGCTTCCCGGTCGAGATCGTGCGGCGGGTCCGGGAGCGGGTCGGCGCGGACTTCATCCTGATCTACCGGCTGTCGATGCTGGACCTGGTGCCGGGCGGCTCCTCCCTGGAGGAGGTCGTGCGCCTCGCCCGGGAGATCGAGGCGGCCGGCGCCACGATCATCAACACCGGGATCGGCTGGCACGAGGCCCGGATCCCCACCATCGCCACCTCGGTGCCGCGCGGCGCCTACACCTGGGTCACCGAGAAGGTGCGCGGCGCGGTCTCGGTGCCGGTGGTGACCAGCAACCGCATCAACACGCCGGAGGTCGCCGAGGAGGTCCTCGCCTCGGGCCGGGCGGACCTGGTGTCGATGGCGCGGCCGTTCCTGGCCGATCCCGACTTCGTCGCCAAGGCGGCCGCCGGCCGCGCCGACGCGATCAACACCTGCATCGGCTGCAACCAGGCCTGCCTGGACCACGTCTTCAGCGGCAAGGTCACCTCCTGCCTGGTCAATCCGCGCGCCTGCCACGAGACCGAGCTCGTCCTCGCACCGACCCGCACGGTGAAGCGGGTGGCTGTCGTGGGCGCCGGGCCCGCCGGCCTCGCCTGCGCGGTCTCGGCGGCCGAACGCGGGCACACGGTGACGCTGTTCGACGCGGCCGGGGAGATCGGCGGCCAGCTGAACGTGGCACGCCGGGTCCCCGGCAAGGAGGAGTTCGACGAGACGCTGCGCTACTTCACCACCCGGCTCCGCGAGGAGAAGGTGGAGCTCCGCCTCGGCGCACCGGTCACCGCCGGGGAGCTGGACGGCTTCGACGAGGTGGTCCTGGCCACCGGAGTCACCCCGCGCTCCCCCGGCATCCCCGGCCAGGACCACCCCAGCGTGGTCGGCTACCTCGACGTGCTGCGCGACGGGGCACCGGTCGGCGACCGGGTGGCGATCATCGGGGCGGGCGGGATCGGCTTCGACGTCGCCGAGTTCCTGACCGGCCCGGACGGTGCGACGAGCCGCGACGCGGAGGCGTTCTTCCGGCAGTGGGGCGTCGACACCGACTACCGCGAGCGGGGCGGACTCGGCACCCCCGAGCACCCGAGGAGCCCGCGCACCGTCCATCTGATCCAGCGCCGGACCGGCAAGGTCGGGGCGGACCTGGGGAAGACGACCGGCTGGATCCACCGCACCGAGCTGCGCCACCGCGGCGTCACGACGATCGCCGGGGCCGTCTACGACCGGATCGACGACGAGGGCCTGCACCTCACCGTCGACGGCGAGCGGCACGTCCTGCCCGTCGACACGATCGTGCTCTGCACGGGCCAGGAACCGCGCCGCGACCTGTACGAGGAGCTGCGTGCCGCGGGCCGCACCGCCCATCTCGTCGGCGGCGCCGACGTGGCGGCCGAGCTGGACGCCAAGCGGGCGATCCACCAGGGCACGGAACTCGCGGCCGCCCTGTGAGCCGCTGGGCCGGTGGTACGGAAGTGGCCCCCGCGCCACCGGCCCTCCCCGTACCACTGCCCCCGGTCCGTGCCTAGGATGCGCCCATGTCACTCCCCCACGCGATTCTCACCGCCCTCCTGGAGAAACCGTCGTCGGGGCTGGAGCTGACCCGCAGGTTCGACCGCTCGATCGGCTACTTCTGGTCCGCCACGCATCAGCAGATCTACCGGGAGCTGGGGAAGCTGGAGCAGGCCGGACAGATCCGGGAACTGCCAACGCAGCGCCCCGCCCGGGGCCGGAAGAAGGAGTACGAGGTGCTGCCGGCGGGCCGCGCTGCGCTCACCGCCTGGGTGGCGCGCCAGGAGGACCCGAAGCCGGTCCGTGACCCGCTGCTGCTGCGCATGCGGGCGGCGGCGGTCGTCGGCGCGCCCGGCCTGGACGCGGAGCTCCGCCGCCATCTCGGGCTGCACCGCCGTCAACTGGCGGAGTACCTGGAGATCGAGGAGCGGGACTTCCCGCCCGAGCGGGACTCCGAGGAGGACCGGCTGCGCCATCTCGTCCTGCGCGGCGGCATCGACCTGGAGAACTTCTGGATCGGCTGGCTGACCCGGGCACTGGACGAATCCGACGTACCAGGCCCCGGTCGACCGGACATCTCCTAGTTCCGCATCAGCCCTGTTGTGATCTGACGCGCCGTCCTGGCGCTGTGCAGGACGGCGCGTGGCGGTCGCCCAGTCCGGGTGGCAGAACGAGTACGTGTACGCGAGACCGGCAATGGCGAAGGCAGACGGCCGCAAGGAGCGGGGCAGAGTGGTCCGCCGCTGCGCCATCCGGCGAAACCGCCACGCCGACGACCGGCGCCCACGCTCCGTCGTCGACAGGGCCGGCATCGCCTGACCGCACGACAGCAACTGCGCCGTGGACGGGATGTGACTCCTCCCCCTCATGGATGAGCGGGCTTCTCGCTATGCCGGGTTGGCGTCGCGACGGACCAGCCCGGCCCGTAGAACATTGAGCGCCCCAACACGGTCAGCGTGCGCCTGGTGGCCACAGCTGACGCAGTGGAACTTCTCCTGCGTGGGCCGGTTCCCCTTCGCGGTGTGCCCGCATTCGGGGCACTGCAGGGAAGTGTTGCGGGGGTCCACGGCGATCACTTCCCGTCCGGCACTTGCAGCCTTGGCGGTGAGGATCGTCAGGAACACCCCCCAACCGGCGTCAGTGATCGAGCGGTTGAGTCCGGCCTTCGCACCGGCCCCGTTGGGCAGAAATCCGCCCGGTTGTTCGGGGTCCGGCTTCGGGGCCGGGGTCTTGATCATGTTGCGGATCTTCAGGTCTTCATGCGCGATGAAGTCATGCCGGCGTACGAGGTCGAGTGCGGTCTTGTGCGCGTGGTCCAGGCGCTGACGACGCACCTTCCGATACAGGCCCGCAACCCGCTGAACAGCCCGCTGATGATTGGCCGACCGCTTGTCACGGCGCACGCGCCCAAACCGGCTGACCTTTCGCTGTGCGGCTTCGAGCTTCGCGGCGACCTTCCGGGCATGTCGGGGATTCTCGACATGCCCGCCATGGGAAGTGGTGAGGAAGGAAGCGATGCCCATATCGATACCGACCACGCTGCCGGTCTCCGGAAGCGGCTCAGGCTGGGGCTGCTCTGTGGTCAGGATGACGTACCAGCGTTTGCCCTCACGCTTGACGGACACGGTCTTGACTTTGCCGACCACGGGCCGATGCTGGTTGACCTTGATGTGCCCAACGCTCCGGAAACGGACGCGGGTGACAGGGTCGTGCGGGGTGGAGTCCCAGCGGCAGCCGTCGCCGTCCCTGGGGAACTCCACCGTGCCGAACCAACTGACGCCCCGGAAGCGCGGGTAACCCGGCGCGTCCCCGGACTTGATGCGGTGGAAGAACGCCTGGAACGCCTTGTCCAGCCGCCGCAAGGTCGCCTGCTGCGACGAGAACGACCACCGGCCCTGACGCTCCGGGTCGAACGCCCGGATTTCCTTGAGCTGAGCTGACTGCTGCCCGTACGTGACCGAGGTCTTGGAGACGTGCCGGTAGGCGTCACGGCGTTCCTGCAACGCTCCGTTGCAGAGGCTGCAGTGGTCGGCGAGCATCGCCGTCAGTGCGGCGGCCTGGCCCGAGGTGGGCCTGATGAGGAACTTGTATGCACGGATCATCCGACCCACCCCCTTCCTGGCCAGCTCCGAAGACGATATTGCCCTTGGCGTATGTCACCGCGCTGGGAACCAGACCTTAATATCCGCACCGGTCACCATGTCTCCTACGACCTGCACGCACACTTGGTGTTCGTCACCAAGTACCGGCGCGGCGTCTTCGATGACGCCATGCTCAAGCGGTGCGAAGAGATCATGCGGGAGGTGTGCGGCAAGTTCGAGGTGGAGCTGCGGGAGTTCAACGGCAAAGCCGACCACGTCCACCTGCTCGTGCACTACCCGCCGAAGGTCGCCCTGTCCAAGCTGATCAACAGCCTCAAGGGCGTCAGCTCCCGATACCTGCGGGCCGAGTACACCGGCCGCATCAACCGCATCGGCATGGGCTCCGTCTTCTGGTCCCGCTCCTACTTCGCCGGGTCGTGCGGCGGCGCACCGCTCACCGCGATCCGTCAGTACGTCGAGGAGCAGAAGCGTCCGCTGTGACCTGCGGGTCAGAGCAGTCCAGAGATGCATTCCCTCCCCGCCTGAAGGCGGGGATACCCTGCAAGATCATGGATGGAAAGCCGCAATTACAGCGCGTTCCACCCCAGCACGACTGGCAGCCGGTGCTCGAACCCCAACGTGTTGATCGTCCCCGGACGCGGGTGCCCGAACTGCCGCGCGGCCGACGCGTCGAGCCCGAGCCAGCGCGCGGTGAGTACGCGTGACAGATGGCCGTGCGCAACGACGGCCACGTCGCCCTTGTACAGCAGCGGTCGGACCCGCCCGAGGAACGCGTCGGCCCGCACCGTCACGTGCGCGAGGTCCTCGCCGGCGTCGACGCCGTCACGCCACAGCTCCCAGCCGGGCTTGAGTTCCTGGATCTGCTCGGCGGTCAGCCCTTCGTAGCGACCGTAGTCCCACTCGACCAGGTCCGTGTCGGGCTCCGCGCCGCTCAGACCCGCCAGTTCGGCGGTTCTCACAGCGCGGGCCAGCGGGCTGCTGTAGACGGCGACGAACTCCCGTCCCGCCAGCCGAGGCGCGAGCGCACGCGCCGCGTCCTCCCCCGCCTCGGTCAGCGGCAGGTCGGACCGGCCGGCATGCTGGCCGGTCCGGCTCCATGCGGTCTCACCATGCCTGATCAACACCAATTCGCCCATGACCGAGGACCATATCCCGCATCGAACACAGGGCGAACGTGGCCTGATACGGCACTGGGTTCCGACTCCCCTGGCACATGGTTCCGGCCGGACCGGATATGTACTCAGGCGCGAGGGGAGTCGAGTGCCCCGAGGAACGCGCGCCAGGCGGGGCCGGAGACCGCGAGCGGCCGGCGGGCGGGGTCCTTGGTGTCGCGGACGAGCACCCCGCGGCTCCCCCCGTTCTCGCGGGCCTCCACGCACGCGTCCTCGAAGTCGCCGCTGTAGCTGCTCCTGTGCCATCCGGTGGGCGGGAGCGCCATGGTGTGCCTCCTGACGACGGGAACCGAACAGGGCACCACGGGCCCCGCATTCGGGAGCCTACGAAACAGCACACCGCGTGCACAGGTGAGTTGTCAGCCGAACACGACAAAGAGACGGGACACCGTGCGGCGACCCACCGCATGGGGCGTGTTCGGCCGCAGCGGCTGACACCCGGCGCCGGCCGGTCTTCCGCGCTCCGGTGCCGTCACCCGACGCGGAGCAGGATCTTGGTCCCGGCGCCCGCGCGCAGCCTGTGGATGGCCTCGACGGCGTCGTCGAGCTCCATCTCCTCGACCCAGCCGGTGGTGTCGTACTCGCCCGCGGACATCCGGCCGATGACACCGTCGAACTCGTCGGGGTGGTATCCGAGCGAGCCCAGGAGCTCGTACTCGCCCATCATGATCTCGTTCGGCTGGATCTCGAAGGGCTTCTCGTGGCCCGACTGGAGGATCACCCGGCCCCCGGGGGCGAGGTTGGCCAGGCCCGTCCGCAGAGCCGCGCCGACGCCGGCGGCGTCGTAGAACACGTCGACGCCGTCACCGCCCGTCAGTTCCGCGACCGCCGCGTCGAGGTCCTCGGTGACCGGATCGATGACCCGCGCCCCGAGCGCCGCCATCTTGCTCCGGCGCTCCCCGCCCGGCTCGGACACCAGGATGTTCTCGACCCCCCGGGCGCGGAACGCGTACCACGCCCCGATGCCGACGGGGCCGGCGCCCGCGATGAGCACGACGTCCCCGGGGCCGGAGCGGCTGCGGCCGGCACCGTGCCACGCGACGGACATCGGCTCGACCAGAGCGCCCCTCTGCAGGTCGACGTCGTCGGGAAGGCGGTGGAACTGCTTCGCGTCGATCGCCACGAACTCCGCCATGCCGCCGCCGTTGGCGTTCGCCCCCAGCGCCGCCATGAGACGGCAGCTGGTGGGCCGCCCGTGCCGGCACGCCGTGCACGTCCCACAGCTGTAGGCGGTGGGGAAGATCGAGCCGCGATCGCCCACCTCGATGCCGGTGACGCCTTCCCCGACCTCGACGACCGTCCCGGAGAACTCGTGCCCCAGGGGCTGCGGCAGCCGCGCGCCGGTCACGGGGTGCGGCCGGAAGAGATCGACGGGCGAGGCCTCCGGGTGGAAGTAGGTGTGCACGTCACCCCCGCAGATACCGACGTACGCGTTGCGGATCTTCACCTGACCGGGACCGGTCTCCGGCTCCGGGACGTCCTCGATCCGCAGATCTTCCCTGCCGTAGAACATTGCTGCCTTCACGGTTGCTCCTCATCCCCCGCCATGGCTCACTGAACGGGGCACCCGCCGTCCGCGCGGTGCCCGTCATGGATCCTTCGCTCCCGGCGAATCACCCACAACCGCCACGTGAACGGGATCGGACCGGCATACACCGCAATACGCGCGGAGCGCGTCCGTGACCCGGATCAGGCCCCGCCCGCCGGCGCCTGTTCCAGCTCCGGCAGCAGCCGGCCGTCCAGCGGCCCCGGGGCTCCCGCCACCACCCGCGACGGCGGTTCGGCGTCACGGGGCGCGTTCCGTGCCTGGGCCCGGCTGAGCAGTACGACACCGCGCACCGCGGCCGCCGTACCGAGCAGGGCGAGGACCAGGCTGACGGCCCCGCCCTGGAGGCGTTCGCCGAGCAGGGCCAGGCCGATGGCGGCGGCCGCCACCGGGTTGGCGAGCGTGACGACCGCCAGCGGCGCGCCCAGCCCGCCCCGGTAGGCGGTCTGGGAGAGCAGCAGCCCGCCCATCGCGAACGCGGAGACCAGCAGCGCGACGACGAGGAGTTCCCAGCTGAAGAGCGGGCCGGTGCGGTCGGTGACCGAGACGGTCAGGGTCTGGGTGAGGGCGGAGGCCACCCCGGAGGTGATGCCCGAGGCCGCGGCGTGCCTGAGTCCGGGGCGGGCGCCCGGGCGGCTCAGCCCGGCGACGACGGCCATGGTGCCGGCGCCGACGGCCAGCGCCTCGGGCAGGCTGAGGACTTCGTGCGGGGCGCTGCCGCCCGCCGTCAGCAGCAGGGCGCCGAGCCCGAGCAGGGTGAGGACGGTGCCGCGCCATTCGATCCGGCTGACCCGCCGCCCGGCGGCCCGCGCGCCGAGCGGTACGGCGGCGACGAGGGTGAGCGCGCCGAGGGGCTGCACGAGCGTGAGCGGGCCGTACTTGAGCGCCGCGACGTGCAGCAGCGCCCCGCCCGCGTTCAGTGCGACCGCCGACCACCAGGCGCCCCGGCCGAGCAGCCGCAGCACCCCGGTGCCCGGTTCGGTGCGTCCGGCGAGCCGGGCCTGCGCCACCGCGGCCGAGGCGTAGGCGCCGGCGGAGACCAGGGACAGCGCGACGGCGATCAGGGTGGCGTTCATCGCGGGGCTCCGGACGAGGCGTATCCGGTGGCGGGCCGCGCCCCGGTGCGGCCGACCGCCGTGGACGGCCAGGGAAGAGGGGCCGGCACCGGTTCCGCGCGCGGCAGCCGCAGCGCCGCGAGGGCCAGGGCGAGCAGCGCGGAGACCACGATCGAGTCGAGCCAGTAGTGGTTGGCGGTGCCCACTATCACCAGCAGGGTGAGGATCGGGTGCAGCAGCCACAGCCAGCGCCACCGGGTCCGGGTCGCCACGATCAGCCCGACGGCGACCATGACCGACCAGCCGAAGTGCAGCGAGGGCATCGCGGCGAACTGGTTCGCCATCGAGTCGGTCGCCGGGGTGTCCCCGTACACCGTCGGTCCGTAGACCTGGCCGGTGTCGACGAGCCCGGTGGCGGCCAGCATGCGCGGCGGGGCGAGCGGGAAGAGCAGGTGGAGGGCGAGCGCGGCGCCGGTGAGGGCGGCGAGGACGCGGCGCGACCAGACGTAGTGGCGCGGGCGGCGCCAGTACAGCCAGGCCAGGAAGAGCAGCGTGGCCGGGAAGTGCACGGTCGCGTAGTACGTGTTGGCGAGGTGGATCAGCGTCTCGTCGCGCAGCAGCAGGTTCTGCACCAGCCCCTCGCCGGGCAGGTGCACGGCGCGTTCGAGGTCCCAGACGTTTCCGGCGTTGCGGAACGCCTCGTCCACATGTCCGTTGGCGGCCTGCCGGCCGAGCTTGTAGACGACGAAGAGTCCCACGACCAGAAGCAGCTCGCGGACGAGGGGCGGTCGGGCAGAACTGTCCGGCTCCCGATCTGCTGGTTCGCTACCGGCGTCGATCACCCGGTGCCCCTTTGCTGACGAAGCGTTGTTGCGGCGGCATGGTCTGGACCACGCCATATCGATACGCCAGTGTACCGATACGTTGGCGTATCGGTACACGCGCGTATCGGTACACTGACGTATCGAAGAACCTCGCCGCAGCTTCGCCGAGAGGGAAGAGCCATGCCGCCGCAGGACGTCGCACCCGAACCGGTCCACACACCGCGCCGATCGAAGATCACCCCGGAGCGGGCGCAGGAGTTCTACGCGGCGGTGCTCGACATACTGCGGGAGTCCGGTTACGAGGCCCTCACCATGGAGGGGGTCGCCGCCCGGACACGCTGCGGCAAGTCCACGCTCTACCGGCAGTGGGGCTCCAAGCCCGAGCTGGTGGTGGCCGCCCTGCACGGCACCCAGCAGTCGCTGCTGCCGCACATCGACACCGGCACGCTCCCGGGCGATCTGCACGAGGCCGCGCTGGCGATCGGCACGGGCTCCCGCCGCGACACCCCGCTGATGCACGCGCTCAGCCATGCCGCGCTGCACAGCCCCGAGCTGCTGTGCGCGCTGCGCGACGCGCTGATCGCGCCCGCCGTGGCGACGATCGACGCCATGGTCCGGCGGGGCGCCGAGCGGGGCGAGATCCCGGCGGACACCCCGGCGGCGGAGTTCGTCGCCGCGCAGCTCATGGGCGTGATGCGGGCCCGGCCGCTGGTGGAGGGCAAGGAGGCGGACGCGGCGTACCTCACCCGCTTCGTGGACACCGTGGTCCTGCCCTCGCTCGGGCTCGGTACGTCCGAGCCGTAGGGCAACGCATCACGAGGGCCGCTCCGGCGGCCCCTACAGACGTGGGCCGTCGTTCCGAGCGGATGACGACGACCCGCTCGCGCCGCACCGTGGGGACGGGGGCGGCGCACCACCGGGGGGGGGGGGGGGGGGGGGGGGGGGGGGGGGGCCCCCGCCGCGGGGGGCGCCCCCCCCCCCCGGGGCCGGGGGGGGGGGGGGGGGGCGGGGGGGGGCGGGGGCGCGCGGGGGCGGCGGCCCCCCCGCCCCCCCCCCGCCC
>NZ_JBIVPT010000030.1:0-59402 GCF_044754785.1 Streptomyces sp. NPDC092952
GCTTGCTCCATGACGCGGACCAGGACGGCGATGGTGTTCTTGACCGTTGAGCGGCTGAGCTCGTCGGCGATCCAGTTCTGCACGGTGCGGTCGACAGCGCCGTTGGTGATCATGCGGACCGCGAGGTGGCCCAGGGCGGGCACGACGCGCATCCGCCAGCCCGACAGGTAGGGGTCGAGTGTTTTCAGCTCCAGGCCGCGCAGGGCGAGGTCCATGTTCGCGTTGCCGTATTCGGCGAGCTTCATGGTGGCGAGCGACGGGGACAGCCCTGCCTCAGCCGCTTCGATGATGGACCGGAGCCACTCCTGCGCTTCATCCTCGTCCGCCTTCCCCTCCGACAGGGACAGACGCCGCTTCGTAGCCGGATCGAACCAGCGGACTCGCGCACGGTACGGGTTGGGGCGATCAGGCCGGTACTCGATGTCGGTGGTGAGTCGGACACCGACCGGTACCACGGCTTTCTCGGCCATCAGGCGTCTTGCCGCGGGACGGTCCGGTGGCGATGCAGCCACTCCTCAACATCGACCGCGCTGTACATGATGACGCGTTCCGACACGGAGACGAACGGCGGGCCCTGGGGAGGCCGAGCAGTGCGCCAACGGCGCAGGGTAGAGGAATCTACACGCAGGCAGGCGGCGAGGTCGCGCGTCGAATACCAAGCATTAGCAAGGAGAAACGACCGGCTGTCGTCTTGGACGAAACGGGCACCGTCCGCACTATTCGTGCGCGGCTGACGGTCTGTGTAGGCTGCTATCGGTTTGGTGGGCAAGTGTGGTGAATCTCCGGGTGGTATGGAGCACCAAAGTGATTCCGGGGAAAGCCGTCGGCGGCAGACGGCGCTGCTCGCAGGTGGATCGATCCGCCGTGGTACTCGGAGCAAACGGTGGACAACAATCGTCCGCGCAAACGCCGGTTTGGCTAACCGGCGATGTGCGGCTATGTTCCCCTCGCTTGCGACGAGATATTCGGGGGTGGCTACCGTTGGCGATGAGATTCGTCGTATGCGTCAGCCGTCGCGTACGAGACTGGGGTATCAGGGCATGTGCCGACTAACCCGATAGCCTCGTGGCCCGAGCTGTTGCGGCCCGGTCAAAGCCTCTTCAAACGCGGGTTGGCTCCGTGCCTGCAGTGAATGTTGAAGCGTTTGAGGACGCGTGGGTCCGCCCGTTCACTGTGCCGATCAACGCTGCGCGTGCATGGCAACGCCTACGAGTAAAAAGCGGTGTTACTCCTACTGGACGGCCCCTGCGTACCGAAAGAAACTACCGCAACGTGGCAGCCGGCCGACATGCCCTCCATCGCCCTGACCCGCCGCGACCGGGACTTCCTGTTCAACCAGCTGCGCTCGACCACCGCCGTACTCGACTTCCTTTGCCGAGCCGCGAAGGAACCGGCCTTCCCGCATGGTGGGGAACGAGCCCGATACCACGACTCGCCGCGACCGACGCCGACGCCCCGCCCGACTGCCTCGCGCTGGGTGGTCGACATACCGCCGGGGCTCCGCGAACTACGTTGTCGTCGCCGGAGGTGCACTCATGCCGTTGGCACCCACCGCTCTGCCGGAATCCTTCTGGGCGGAGCCAGCGGAGAGCGTAGGATTCCGGGAATATTGGTCAAGGGCCGCGTGCCGCCTGGGGGCTCCGTCTCGGAGAAAAGGGTGCCGCGGCCCCTGCTGGCGGGGGACTGTGTGTACTTGGCGCATCTGCGGGTCGAGAACTTCCGGGTCTTCGGGCCCGCAGCGCAGGGCGAGGGCGAGCGGGATGATGCGCTGAGCCTGTCGTTCACGGCCGGGACGAATGTGCTCGTGGGGGAGAACGACAGCGGGAAGACGGCGATCGTCGACGCGATCCGGCTGTGCCTGCAGTCCGCAGCATCGGATTACTACCGGGTCTCCCAGGACGACTTCCACCTCGGGAAGGACGGGAGGGCGGAGACCTTCACCATCGGGTGCGCCTTCACTGGTCTGTCGACCGAGGAGCAGGCGGTCTTCCTGGAACTGCTCACCCACGACCGCGACGGCACCGCCTGGTTGTGTGTCACGTTCAAGGCACAACGGATGGATCCACTGCGCAACCGGGTCTCGGTCACCACCCGGACCGGACCGGCCGGCAATGGCCCCGCCCTGGACGGCGCTGCTCGCGAACTCCTGCGCGCCACCTACCTGCGCCCCCTTCGCGATGCAGAGGCGGAACTGCGCTCGGGCCGCGGGTCGCGGCTGTCCCAGATCCTCGCCGGCTACCCGGCGATGAAGGACCAGGACGTCGACGACTTCGACCCGACCGGTGAGGAACCCCCGTCGACCCTGCGGGGAATCCTGAGGAGGGCTGAGTGCGATATCCGCGACAACAATGCTGTCGCGGAGGTGAGTGAAGACATCAACTCGGCATACCTGCAGCGGTTCGCGATCGGTGACGACGTCCTGCGCGCCAAAATCAGCGTCGCCACGGACGCGACGCTGGTCCGCGCACTGGAGCGGCTGGAACTGAACCTCTTCACAGCATCCGACGAGTGGACGCGACGCGGACTCGGTTACAACAACGCCCTGTTCATGGCCGCGGAACTGCTCCTGCTGGGCAAGAACGAACTGGCTCCCTTGCTGTTGATCGAGGAGCCCGAGGCGCACCTCCACCCCCAGCTGCAGACCCGGATCATGGACCTGCTGCGAGACAAGGCGCAGAGGCCGCAGGAAGGTGACAGGGCGCCTGTGCAGGTCATCCTCACCACCCACAGCCCCAATCTCGCTTCCTCGACGCCGGTCGAGTGCCTGACCCTCGTCGCCCGGGGACGTACCTTTCCGCTGCGGCGCGGTATCACGCGCCTGACCGAGGAGGACTACGCGTTCCTGACCCGGTTCCTGGACGTCACCAAGGCGAACATGTTCTTCGCCCGAGGGCTGGCGATGGTCGAGGGAGATGCCGAGGCGATCTTCCTGCCCGCGCTCGCCGACGCCCTGGGTATGCCCTTCAACGAACACGGGATCAGCGTGGTCAACGTCGGCCACGTCGGCCTGTTCCGCTACAGCCGGGTCTTCCAGCGCGACGGTGAGCAGATCCCGGTCCGCGTGGCCTGTATCCGCGACCGTGATCTCGTACCCGCCGGCACTCCAGAGGCTATGAAGGGCAAGCTCGCGCGCTGGACCGATATGACGGAGGAGGAGATCTCCGCGTACGTCACGAACCTCACCACCGGCGACGACGGCCCGGTGAAGACGTTCGTGTCCGACTGGTGGACGCTGGAGTACGACCTCGCGGTCACGTCCTGGACCATGGCCAGGCTGATGTACCGCGCAGTCAAGTTGGCATCCGTCGCGGCGCGGTCCTGGCCGGACGCCGACAAGACGAAGAAGGCCATCGCACGGGCCGACCGGGTTGTGGACACGTGGATAGGGCAGAGCCTTTCCCTGGAAGAGGCCGCCTTGAAGATCTACCGGCCGCTCAAGCTGGACAGCGTCAGCAAGCCGATCACCGCACAGTTTGCTGCCCAGTTGCTCGCCTCGACGCCGCTGGTTCGCAGCGACGTCCCGCCCTACCTGCTCGGTGCATTCACGTACCTGTGCGGCGAGGTGGCCCCGTGACCCGCACCTACCTGCCCGATGCCTTCGCCACGGACAAGGTGGAGGCCATGGTGAAACTCCTGGGGTTGGACCCGCTCGATGCCGAGCAGTGGGACTTCCTGCAGAGCGAGAGCACGCAGGACCTCCAGGCCGCCCCGGGGTCGGGCAAGACGACCTTGATCGGGCTCAAGCTCGCGCTGATGGCCGACGCGTGGACCTCCCCGACCCGCGGGGTGTGCGTGCTGTCGCACACCAACACGGCCAAGAACGAGATCGCCGACCGGGTGGGCCTTCTCGCCGCAGGACGCAGCCTGCTTCGCTATCCGCACTTCATCGGCACCATCCAGTCCTTCGTACACACCTTCCTCGCGCTGCCGGCCGTGCGGGACAGAAAAGTGGAGGTCCGGTCCGTCGACGACGCGGCCTTCGAGACCGCAGCGCTCCGGCTCCTGCAGCGCCCCGAATACTCCACCCTGCGCAGCTATGTGGAACGCCAGCACCAGGGCACCGGCATCGTCACCGGGGCGACGTTCACCTACCGGGACGGCGAACTTGTGGTTACCGGCGCGGCCAGGGATCTGCCCTTCGGCGCCCAGTCTCCCAGCGGAAAACAGCTGGACCACCTCAAACGGACTCTGGCACGCCGGGGCATCTTCCGCTTCCAAGACATGTACGCCATCGCCCAGGAGTATCTCGCCCGGCACCCGGGTATCGCCGCCGCGGTCACCACGCGCTTCCCGTTCGTTCTCCTCGACGAAACGCAGGACACCAGCGCCACCCAGCATGAACTGCTGGACCTCGTGTTTGCTTCCTCATCCACCGTGGTGCAGCGGGTGGGCGACACCAACCAGGGCATCTACAGCGACGCGGCCTCCGCAGGAGGGCCCGCCTCCCTGTTCCCGCTGCCAGGAGCCCCGGAACTGCCGGTCAGCCGCCGCTTCGGGCCTCAGATCGCGGCCGTGGCCAGCCGCCTGGCCGTCCGGCGACCCCAGCAGGTCCGCGGAGCTGGCCCCGACGGCCAGGTGGCGGTTCTGCTGTTCGACGAGACCACGGTGTCCGACGTCGTACCGACCTTTGAGCGCATGGCCGCTGTGACCGTCGCCGAGGACGTCCTGGTGCGGCGTCCACCGCGTGTACTGGGTGCGCGACAGAATCCGAAAACCTCACCCGTCTACCCGCAGTCGATATCTTGCTACCTGCCCGGATACACCCCGATCAGCCGCCCGACGGCTCACCGCACCCTGATCGGCGTGGCCCGCGCGGCAAGCGCCCGGTGGAAATCAGGCCCGGACAGCCACGAAGCGGCCACCGAGTTGTGGAACGCCGTGCGCGCGTCCGTCTCGTCGCCGACCGGCGACGGGCTCCCGGCCCTCGGTCGCCTGGAGAGGTCAATGGCGACAACCGGAGGCAGGGTGCGGATCCTGCTACGCGAACTCCTCCTCAACGCGAACGAGTTCGACGAAGCGAGCTGGGGTGAGGCCACCGAGGAGCTGGCCGTCCAGCTGAAGCTCCTCAACGGCTGCCAACTGCACGAGTCTGCTATGGAATTCACCACTGCTGCTGCGGAAGGCGTGGCCCTCGGGCCCGCTCCCGCGGCCGTCGCCGCAGTACCGGCGGCGCGGGCCGTACCAGGGACCATCCAGAGCGCGAAGGGCGAGACCCACGCGGCAACACTGATCCTGGAGTGCCTGGAGAAGACAGGCAAGAAGTTCGACGTGACCGAGGCGCTGCGCATGATCGCCGAAGGGAGCGACCCGCTGCGGGAACTGAAGAGCGTACAGGCAGCCGTGCAGCTCGTCTTCGTCGGAGCGACACGCCCTATCCACCTGCTGGTGCTCGCGGCCCACCGCGACCGCAGCAAGAAGTACGCAGACGCGATGGCCGACGCTGGATGGGATATCCGGGACCTCACCGAGCACTGAGCCTTCGCCAACTTGAATTCGCAGGTTGAGGGGCCGGGGTGGTAGATCCTCGGGATGCTCGTGCTGGTCGTGGGCGGGAGCCCTGTTGGCGGTCGGGTGCTGCGTCGTCTTCTGTGCCAGTAGGGCTCCTCGCGGTCGATGCGGGCCAGGGCGAGGGTGTTCTCGGCGACGGTGTGCCAGGCTTCGGCTTCCAGCGCGCTGCGATCTGGTCGGTGACGGTGGTGACGACGGCGTGGTAGAACAACTGGTCCGCGGAGCACAGCGCGTCCGAGCGCAGCTACGGCGACACATCGACCATCACCTGCAAGGTCCCGTCGGCACAGGAGAAATGCCCGTACTTCAGCGTCCGGCAACACGCTTTAAGGCGTAGTCCCACGCAGGTGATAAAGCAGGTGTTTAGAAGGCGCGTGCTCTATCCACTGAGCTACGGGGGCTGACCTGCGGAAACGCGGCTTCCTGGCACTGTCCCCCAAGACGCGGGGGACACATGGGGGAATCGCGGTTTCCCGGTGACCGGGGGACACGAACGCTCCGGCCGGGCCGTACGTAGGGTCTCACACCATCTTCACGTTCCCGAAGCCCCTCGCGGAAACAATTCCGCACCGCGTCGGCGTTGGTGATCTCCGAGCCGAGGAGGGGAAGGTGTCGGGCCTGAAACTGTTCCGCACGGACACGACGAACAGCGGCATGACCGAGGTCATGCCGCGTCTTGCTGAGGTGGAGGCCGATGTGCAGGGCCTTGTCGAGGCGCACATGGAGGCGCTGCTGGGCGTCCGGTTCCTGGCGAGCGAGTACGGCACCGGGCCGGTGCACGGGGGCAGGATCGACTCGCTCGGGCTGGACGAGAACGGTTCTCCGGTCATCGTCGAGTACAAGCGCGGCACGGATGCCGGCGTGATCAACCAGGGCCTGTTCTACCTGTCCTGGCTGATGGACCACCGTGCCGAGTTCGAGCACCTGGTTCGCGACCGGCTCGGGGCGACGGCCGCGTCCCAGGTCCTGTGGAGCGGGCCGCGTCTGATCTGTATCGCCGGCGACTTCACCCGCTACGACGTGCACGCCGTGCGCGAGCACCGGCGATCGATCGACCTGGTCCGCTACCGGCTCTTCGGCAGCGACCTGCTCGGCCTTGAGACCGTGGCCTCCGTGAGCAGCGGCACGCAGGTGGCCCGCCGGGCACGGTGTGATGCGACCACCAGGTCGGTGGCCGACGTCAGGGATACGGCGATGGTGGAGTTGGCGTGCGCGGTCGACGAGGTTCTGCTCGGGCTCGGGGACGGCGTGAACCGCGTCGAGCGCAAGACGTACCGGGCGTATCAGCGGCTGCGGAACTTCGCTTGCCTGTGCCCGCCTCAGAGGACCAAGGTCCTGGTCTATCTGAAGGTCGACCCGAAGGATGTCGATCTCGTTCCGGGCTTCACTCGGGACGTGTCCGGTCTCGGGCACCACGGGACGGGCGACCTGGAGGTCCAGCTCCGTACGCCGAGGGACGTGGAGCGAGCGCAGGACCTGTTCCGGGCGAGTTACGCGGCGGCGTGAACGTATGGCTGTACGTCGCCTGATGGGCTGTGCTGGGCCGTGGGCGGTTCCTTTCGACGTCCGGGCAGGTGGTGGCGGTGGACTATCTATGGTCGGCGGGATCGCCGGTTTGGCCAACCGGCGACCCCGCGGTATGTTGCCCCGTTCGTCGTAGTCGTTGATCAGCGTGACCGGCTGGCGGGGCGGCCAGCCGTGACCGCCAGGGCACTGGCGGCGAGTCGGGCCTTGTGCTCGTGGTCCGGCTGGGGCCGTCGCGTGCCGGTGTCGTGGGCGAGGGACTCGGAGAGGCCGGCCAGTAGCGGTTCCGGGGTGTGCGAGGACGCGGTGATGGCCCAGGTGGGCCGGTCCGGACCGGTGCCGGCCCAGATGGTCCAGGTGGCCGGCTTCTGGGGGCGTTGTGCGGTCAACGGGTCAAACTGGACGCCCGCGTTGCCGTCGGGAGACGTACAGCGGAAGCCTTGCCCGTTCAGGACGTACGTCCATCCGGCGTCAGCGAGTGGCTGGGTGGCTGCGGCGATCTGCTTCATCTTTGGCGTGGCACCGATAAGGGCGTCCCAGCCGTCGCCGTCGGCCAGGTGGGTCAGGAGCCTCTGCAGTACCGGGGCGGGGGTGGCGCCGGTCGCGGTGAGGACCCACACGCGGTCGGAGACGGGTGTCTCGTAGGCGGCCACGGTCCAGGCGGTCTCGTGGGCGGGGGCTTCGTGGACGCGCTCGATGCGGAGCGTCTGCGATTCGTGGATGGCGTGGGTCGTGTCGTCCGACCAGGTCCTCCATTTCTCGAACTCGCCGTGCGCGTCGAGGAAGGTGTCGAGGAGCGCGTCGTGGTCACCGGCATCGGCCAGGTAGACGGGCACGGTCTCCTGTTCCGGTCGGGAAGGTCCGGACTTGGTCGCGGTGACGTCGAAGACGGAACGAGCTGCGAGGGCGTCGCGTTCGGTCTCGGTCAGGGGCGCCGGTCCGGGCCGCATCTCGGCCGCGTGGTCGATTGCTTCCTGGAGGCGCGGGGTGATCTCGACGGTGATCCCGTCGGCTTCCAGCCGCTGGGCTGCGACCCTGGCCCAGTACGGCTCTTCGCGGTCGATGCGGGCCAGAACCAGGCGATTCTCGGCGACCGCAACCCAGTTGGCGGCCTCCAGGGCTACCTGGAGGATCCGCGCCTGGGGACCGGACAGGACGGCGGTCACGGCGCTGGGGTGTGTGGCGTGCGTGTCGAGGAGGACATGGGTGTCGAATGAGGGGGTGGCGGGCAAGGGAGGCTGGTCTCTCTCCTCTCGGTAGCAGGGCCCTTCGGCCCGGCCACCGGTGTGGCCGGGGTATGTGCACTATCGGACCCCGCGGGTGGAGCGGCCCGTCATGGTGGTCGGAGGGCCGGCTCGGGCGGGCGGCACGGGGCGCGAACGCGCCGACGGGATCGGCTCGGTGGCGTGCCTCCACCGGGTGCGCACGGATCCGAGGTCGGCGAGCGCTCGGCGAGCGCCGACGACGAGCTGGAACGGGCTGGCCGTCGGGTCGCGGGCGTATGCCTCGATGCTGCTGCCCACACGAACGGCGGTGGCCAGCAGAGAGCGCCGCACGGCGCGCTCGGCCCAATAATCCACAGCTCCGTACGGTCCGGCCAGGAGGCCCAGTACCTCGGCGGGCTCGGTGCCACCGTCCAGCAGACCCCGCTGCTGCGCCTCCCACAGAACGGTTACAGGGTCGACGGGCTCGTGGCGGCGGACCATGGCGGACAGGCACTGCCACAGCCCCGCGTGCAGGGGCCGGAGGAAGTCTGCAGGAAGAAGCCACCGTGCCGACTCGACGGCCGCGGGGCGGGCGGTGGCCGACGCGAGCAGGAGCTGCTCCTCCTCGACCGCCTGGGCGTGGTCGGGGAAGAGGACTGGTGACGGTGCCGGGGTACGGGGCAGGGTGCCGGAGCGCGGTGGGAAGAGAGCCGCGACATTGTCCACGATCGCGTTGAGTGCGTCGGCCTCGGCGAGTACCGCGCGGACGGGGTCCGGGAGCGCGGTGTCGTGGGCGGCCCGGACGAGGCGTTCGGCACCGCCCTCCAGACGGCGGCGGGCGTGTTCGCCCTGGACCATGCGCGCGTAGGCCGGAGCGTGGTCGGGCTGGGGGCAGGCGCGGATCAGGGTGTGCAGGTAGACGGGGGACAGCCCGTGCACCTCCTGGCGGGCCCGGGTGAGGACCTGGGAAAGCCAGGTGGCGGTCTTCGCATGCTCGGCCGGTGCGGGCAGGGGCAGAGTGCTGATCGCGGCGAAGACACTGCGGTGCGCCGCGGTGGAGAACGCGGCCGCGGCGATCCCGTTGACGTTGTCGCGATGGTGCGGTTGGAGGAGGAGAGCGCCGAGGAGGGCCTGCTCGGCGTGGAACACCGGGCGCGGCGAGGGCACGCTGTCGAGGTCGCCCTCCTCATCGGGCGTGGGGACAGGGGGCATCAGGCGGCCAGGGTGAAGTCGGACGGATCGAGGGCGACGCCGAGGTGCGGGGCGAGGAGGTGGCCCGCGAGCAGTGGAGGAACGGCGTTGCCGATCTGGGAGAACTGCTGCCCCTTGGACCCGGCCCACGGGTAGTCGGCGGGAAAGGTCTGCAGGAGGCCGGCCTCCTGTGCGGTGATCCTGATCGGCTCAGGCACGGCAGGACCGGTGCCGTCGTCTGCCCGGGCAGATGAGGGTTCCGCGACCCACGTGCATTCGTTCGCGCGGTGCCCGAAGAACAGCGTTCCCGCCGGCTCGTCGCTTCGCCGGACCGTGCCGTTGCTCTGGTTGTTGCTGCGCAGTGACCAGGACCATCGCTCCGTGGCGTTGCCGGACAACGCGTTGCCCTGGCGGGCGCTCCGGCGGCGGGGCGCGGCGGTACGGGCCGGCGGGGGCGCCCAGGTGCCGCGGTTTCGGGCATCGGACAGGGCCTTGCGGGAGCCGGAGGGGAACGGCTCGGGGCCGCCGCCGGGCCCGCCGCCGGCGCAGACGGTGGGGACGGGTCGGTCAGTGGCTCCCCACCCCAGCGCTTTCGCCATGCTCACCCAGCGGACGCGGCCGGGGCCGAACAACGAGTCGGGCTCCGCGACTTGGGCATGCGTCGGGGTGGGAGGGTGAGCGGTGCGGACCCGGGAGGCGAGCAGGATTGCCCTCCGGCGTGTCTGAGGAACACCGAAATCCGCCGAGTTGAGGATGCCGCACCAGACCGAGAACCCCCAGGACCGGAGGACGGCCGCGTACTGCCGCCACAACGGCAACACGTCCGGGACCTCCTCCATCGCCACCCACTCGGGTTCGCCGACGGAATGCAGGGCGTGGAGGTAGCGCATCGGCTCCGCCGCGAGCAGGGACCGAGAGTCGCGGCAGGCAGCGAGCAGCCGGTCGCGGGTGTCGCGTCCGGCGGCGAGGTCCTCCACCGCCTGGTGCACCAGCGGCTGGTCCAGCAGGCCGAGCCGCTTGCCGGCCATACTCCACGCCTGGCACGGCGGGGACGCGATCAGCCCCTGCGTCCGGCCGACGAACGGCCACGTCGGATACATCGCTACATCGGCCCGGACCGTCAGCTGCCCAGCAGCGGCGCGGGTCCGGCAGGCCCACGCGTCCCACTCCAGCCCGATGTCGCGAAATCCCAGCACACCCAGCGCTCTGCTCCAGCCGCCCGGACCCGCGAAGAGGTCAAGGATCAACTGGCCAGTCCGAAGTTCTCCTGAACCGCGTCCACGTCCCCGCGGCACGCCCAGGGCGAGCAGCCGTCCACGACGCCGTACTCCAGCTCGTCGGCCTCGTCCGCGTCGGCGAGCAGGGCAGCCCGCTCGGCGGCGGTGACATGGTCGATCGGTGCCTGGCCGAGAGGAACGCGGGACCGGTGCAGGTACGCCTCGCCGAGCAGCCGGTTTCCCGAGGCGTTGGCGCGCGCGTTTCCGTGCCGGATAGCCGCGTCGAACGCGACGACGTCCTCCCACTCGGCCGGAGAAGTGTCCCTGATATGTCTCCACTGCGCATTTCCGTGGAATGGACATCCCAGGCAGCTCGACTTCGGGGTGTCGGCGAGGCCGAGTGAGGTCAGGTATCGCGTGCAGTCGGCTCTGCTCCAGGACATATCAAGAAGAGGGTGCCGGTTGCGCATATACTTGACGTCCGCGTCTTTCGCACGATGGAATTCATCGGTCGAGATTCCTACCCACTGTTCGACGAACACCCCTTTCGGAATGGGCGTGGGGTACGGGTATCCGAGTATTTCGCGGATCTTCTGCTTGATCGGCTTTATTTTATATTCGCCAGTGCATTGGCGCCGGGTCATTCCCGGCTTCCCGTCCTTGTTCAGGATGTGGAGCGGCATCGAAGCGAACCGGTGATCCGGGTCGAGAGCATCCTCGCGGATATTCCCGGATGAAACGCGGAGGATTGGGATTCCAGCAGGTTCGGCTACTTCCTTTTCGAGCCGGTCGAGATGACGGTAGACGGATTCGGGCTCCCAGCCGGTGTCGGCGAAGATCGCGTAATCGACCTTGGGCAGGATGCCTTTCGCGGACATGGCGAGCATGCAGCTCGACTGGACGCCGGCGCCGAGGGATATGGCACGGAACCGGGGTGTCATGGAGGTGATGGAGGTGATGGAGGCGTCCTTGAGGAAGGCGTCAGCGGCTGGAACCGGTGCGGGGCCGGGGCGTGCTGACGCGAAACGGGAACGAGCGGTGATTCCGTACGCCGTCGCCGCTGCCGAGCTGTTCACTCGGGACGCGGAAGGGTCGGGCAGGTCAGACCACGGATGGTCCTGGCGGTCGGACGTGAAGCCGACGCAGAGCTCGTGTGCCGGACTGCCGGGGATATGGGCAGTCGTCCGCCAGATACTCGGATGACCAGTCGGACGGATCGTCGAGAGAGGCGATGGTGCTGCGAACGGGTTCGTACCGGGGCGGGTGGTGCGGATCAGCGAGTGCGGTGCTGCCCCGGCCCCGTGGCCGGGCCACCGGGTACGGGGGGTGAAGTCGGGCGGGTCGGCGGCGGGATCGCGCCGGGGGTGGGAATACCCAGATCGACGCGGACCGTGACACCGGTGGCATAGGCGTGAGTCTCACTGCGGACGACGGCACTCAACAGACTCGACTCCTCCGTCCTGGGCGGCTCGTAGGTTCCGTCGGCTGAGAGGACGAAGCCGTGCTGCACGAGGAGCGAGCGGGCTTTCTCCGTGAGCGCGGTCGCGGTCAGGGAAGAGCCGGTGAACATGAAGCGGAGATCGGGAGCGGGTGTGGGTGTGGGTTCCTGTGGGGCCCACCGCGTGGTCAGGGCCAGGTCGACCAGGTCGTGGGTGTGGGCCAGGAGCCCGTACATCGCCACGCCGGCTTTCTCATGAGCGTCCTCGGGGGAGCTGGGAGGCAGGAGGTAGACCGTCCGGCCGTGTACCTTGCGGGCCGTGAACCCGGCCTCGGTGAGCAGCCGGTCGGCGCCGCGGATGCGGCGGTTGAGGATGACGAAGGTGTGCTCGTCATCGGTGCTTCCGATGAATACATCGGGGATGTCCAGAATTGACATGTTGGTCCAACTGGTTCGGCGAGCGGCTCCGGTGAGGGACGGCAGTGGGCTCGCGGGGACGGACGGGAAGGAGGTGGCTTGCTGCAAGGCGGCAGGTGGGGAGGCAGGGGGTTCGCGTGTCGGCTAACGGCCGTAGGCGGCCGTCCTCGCAGGGGCGGGTGCGGGTGTCATGCCGGGCGGCCTGTGAGCAGGTGGACTGCTGATGGCGGCGGCCAGTGTGGTGGTGCCGACGGAGGTGAGACGGACTCGGTCTCGAAGCAGTCCGCCCGCGTAGGCGGAGGAGGCTGAGTTCGGGACGCGTTCCGCGAGCCCTTTCGCCTCCAGCGCCCGCAGTGTGCCGATGACCACACGCTCGTCGCGGTAGTGGACGTACTGCCGTCCCGAGGAGTTGGTGGCCACGACGTTTCCACAGGCGATCTCCCGCAGAGCAGTGTGCTGTGCGGCGGTCAGGCCGTGGTCCGGGCCGGCGCTTTCGGTCCACCGGCGGCGTCGGATCTCGTGGGCGAGGGCGTCCGCGCAGCCCATCGCCGCTTCGGGGGCCAAACCGGTGAGAGTGCGTGCCACGGCAAGCTGCTGGTCTGCGGAAGCACTGCTCAGGAAGGCGAGCTGCTGGAGGCGGACCATCGCGTCCGACAAGTTGTCACTCGGGTAGAGGCGTTCGTCGGTGACCGCCTTGAGGGCGGCGCGGGTCGCGGCGGCGAGTTGCAGGGCCGAGGAGACGTGGCTGCTGGGTTCCGGCGGCGGAGAACCAGCCCGCAAGAACCGGTCGAGCATGTCGTTGTGCTGCACGTACTGGTCGGCGAGGTGCAACAGCCGCTCGACCGGAGTCGGAGGGGCGGCTACGTCGAACAGAAGACCTTCACCGGTCGGTGTCGGTGCCGTCATGCTCGCCGCCTGGCGGCCGGGGCGTGCCGCGAGGCCGGGGCGGATGTGCTCGCGGTAGCGAGGGGGTGCTGCACGTCGAGTTCGGTGCGGGCGGCGGCCAGAGACCGCCTGGCGTTGTCGAGGTGGATCCGCAGGCTGCTGTGGTGGTCGAGCGCGTCGATACTCTGCTGGAGCGTGTCCTGCGTTGTGGTGGTGAGGGTGATGAGCGGTACGAGTGCCTGGGTGTAGTGGGCGACTGCCCGTCCGAGATGGGCGGCGCTCGCACAGAGGGCCTTGGCGGGCGGCAGGCCGGTGATGTTCGGTGCGAGCTGGTACTCGGCGTCGGCGACCATGCGCGTGGTGAGGTGGCACAGCAGGTCGACGTGCCGCATGACGTTGAACAGGCCGGTGCCGTCTACGGTGATGCGGTGGTCGAGGATGTCCGCAGTCACGGAGTCCACGGCATCGAGCGCGGTCATGTTTTCGAGGTCGCGGGGTTCGTAGGTGTGCAGGTCGTCTCCAGACATGTGGTTCACGCAGGCAACGGGCCGGCCGACGATCGCGAAGATCTGCCCAGCGGGTGGTGGTGCCAGGCTTGCCAGGACTCCTTCGCCTGGTGCGAGCGGACCGGAACGAGGTGCAGCGCGGTATTCACACGGCCTTCCCGAAGTCGGACTGTGCTGGCGCGTGCTTCGCGATGGCCCGGACGGTGATCGCTTGCGACGCGCGGGCCGACGCTGCGGACAGTTCCTCTGCGCCGGGCTCCCGGTACCACGGCCGTAGGTCGAGCATGGCGGCGCGCATGCCGGTGGCGAAGCAGAGCGCGGTGCCCTTGGGGAGGGCACGGATGGCGTCGGCGGGCAGGATCCGCTCCTGGCGCATGCTGACCGAGGTCGACTTGCCGGACTCGGAGTGCGAGGTGGACGTGGTCTCCACGTCGTGGTCGCCGATCAGACGGGAGAGCTTGTCGGCGAAGTCGGGGTCGTCGATGCCGGAGCCGATCACCTTGACGGTGGAAGCGCTCCACATGGCGTCCATGCCCGTGTCTCCCCAGACCTTCTGGCCCTGACGGTAGGACTGGAGGATGGTGATCGGGATGATCCCGCGGCTGCCGAGGTGGGAGTACAGGTCCGGGAGGTCCGAGATCTTGCACACGTTGGCGGCTTCGTCGAGGATCGCGAGCATGGGCGGGTCGAGGCGTCCGCCGACACGTTCGGCCTGCGCGGTCGCGGCCCGCATCACGGAGTCTGCGCATGCGGCGATCAGGGCCGAGGCTCCGCCGCCGCCGTCCTTGCTGAGCAGGAACAGTGTGTCCGTGGACGTGACGAATTCGGCGGGCCGGAATTCCGGTACGTCCTTCTGCGGGGTCACCCATGCGCCGATTTCCGCGTTGAGGAGGGTGGAGGCGTACTGCCGGGCGGTTTCGTAGATGCCGTCCCTCGTCTCCGGGGGGCCCTCCACGGTTCCCTTGAGCTGTGCGGCGACGGCGGTGAAGCCGTGGTCGCGCAGGATGTCGAGCGGTGTGCGGTCGGCGGGGAAGGCGAGCCATTGCATGATGTCGGTGATCGGGCGCTCGTCGAGGGCTGCGGCCAGGAGCAGTTGGGACAGGATGTTGCTGCCGGCCTTCGACCAGAAGTCGCCCTGCTGGCTGGCGTCGACCGAGGCGGCGAGGAAGTGTCCGGCGAGCCGGCCCGCGCCGTCCAGGGTTTTCGCGGAGGCGAGGGGGTTCCACCACATCTCGCGGGCGGCGTGCGCGATCTGCTGCGGGTCCATGGTCCACACCGTCCCCGCCCGGGCCCGTGCCTCGTAGGCGGTGGTGAAGGCGTCGCCGGCGGCCTTGTTCGACGTCAGCAGGACCGGGCCGGGTGCGCCGAGCATGGAGGGGATGGCGAGCGAGGTGGTTTTGCCGGAGCGGGGCGCCATGATCGCGACGGCGACGTCCTCGAACCCCATGCGTACTTCGTGGCGGCTGCCCTGCAGGTTGCCGAGAAGGATGCCGGTGGCCTTCGCGTCGATGTGCTTGGCGCCCTTCAGACTGGGGCGCAGGGATCGGGCTTTCTCGGTGATCGCCTTGGCCATCAGCGGCTCGATGTCCCGGGCCTTGGCCATGTCGGTGATCTTTTTCCGGCCACCGCTTCGGTTCTTGTGCCGGACCCACAGGACACCCGCCCCCGCCCCGAGGGCGAGGAACAGGAGAACGGGGACGACGCGGGCGCCGATGAGCAGGGACGTTTCCCCCGCGGTGGGCCAGACCTGCTCGGGATGGAGCAGCGCCTTGGTCGGCTGGTACGGGGCCGGACTGGTGCCGGTGAGGAAGGCGGTGATGTTGCCGGACAGCCAGGCCAGGTGGGACAGGGGGACGACGACGGCGAGTGCGCCTAGCAGGAGGCGCAGGACGAGGTCGTATCCATCGGTGTTGCTGCTGGAGGAGGGAGGGGGCAAGGGCTACGTGTTTCCGGGCGGGGAGGTGGGGATCAGAGGCTGCGGCCGTGTCTGGGCGGCGGTTGCTGAGAGGGGACTGGCGCCGGTGGCAGGGGGGTGTGCCGGGCAGCGAGGGAGTGGACCCGGGCTTCCAGCGCTCCTGCGATGTACGCGGCGGGTAGGGCGACGAACTTGCGGGTGACGACGTCCGGGTCGAGAGTCGGCAGACCGCGTCCGCTGTTGGTTCGGTGCACCGGCCTCGGGTCGGTCAGCGCGGCGGTGAATGCGGCGACGAGGCGGGGCGGGGTGTGGGCGTCGAAGCGGGCCTGCCAGACACTCTCCCGGTACGGACCGAGACTGACGGAGACGCACCAGGCTCCCGGATCAGCCGGTGTTCCCAGCCGTGTGACGCACACCGTGTCGTCGGGAGAAACGAAGTCGGTCTCGCCGTCCGTTTCCCAGCCCATCTCCCGGAGCGCTTCGTACGGGTCGGACGGAACATCCGGGGTCGGGGCCGGGTCAGTGAGGGCGTCGGTGAAGGCGGCGATCAGTTCGACGGGGGTACGGGCACTGAAACTGGCGTACCAGGCGGGGCGGGTGGGTTCGGCGGCATGGCGCAGGGTCCACCACTGGCCGTCGGGATGGGGCTCCAGGCGCAGGAGGGCCTTCTGGTCGGGGCTGGAGAGCAGCACGCGCGGCATCAGAGGATCGTCGCCATGGCTCCAGCCGCAGACGCGGTGGAGGGGAACGGTGATCCAGGAGGGGTCGCCCCCGCCGGCGAGGTGGGGCGGAGCGATGAAGCCGACCTCGACGGTCTCTGGAGCCGGCGTGGTCACTTCCGTGCCGCCGTTCGCCGGACGGGCGCAAGGGCCGGTGCGGGGGTGAGGGACGAGGGGGCCCCGCGGGCTGCGGTGTTGATCTCCCGCAGCGCATGGCCGTGGCTGGCCCAGTCGTCGAGGTAGCTCCACGATTCGGCCTGATGGAGTGCGAGGGCGTTGTCGAACTCTGCGGTGCCCGGGCGGAGGGTGGAGCTGTTCTCCAGCCACTCGTCCCGCAGTTCGTCGAGCTGGTCGAGTGCGGAGCGGAGCACACCGAGCTGGTAGACCCAGCGGGACTGCGCAGTGTTCGCGGGCAGGCGAACCAGCTGTACTTCGGCCGTGGCGAGAAGATGCCGTACACCTGCCTGCAGCGGTTCGAACGCGGACATGGTGTCGGCGTCGCGCTGACTGGCGCGCAGCCCGTAGGCAAGCTCGTCGTGGGGCCAGCCATCGAGGTCGGTGTGCTCGTCGGAGTAGAAGTCCCAGGCTTCTAGGATCTTCGCGCTCTCGCTCACGTAGCTGTCGAGGTGGGCCAGGAATTCTTTGTGCGTGCGGTGATTGGCGGAGATGGGCGGTTCCTTGGGTTCAGTGACGGACAGCGGGGCGGGGGATGCGGGCCAGCAGCGGGGAAGTTCGGAAAACTTGCCTCCGGCGAGTGGTGCGTGCGTGATCACGGAGCGACGTGATGCGGGTGACGTACAGGTCGGCGACCAGCTACCGGTTCAGGGCCGACGAGCGCGGTGGCAAACGCGGCCACGAGGTGCTCGGGCGTGCGCCCGTCGAATACGGCGTGCCACAGACGAAGGCCGTCGACAGCAGGCTCGAACGTGTCGAGGACCTCAAAGCGCCAGTACCCCGGAAACTCTTCACGCCAAGGCGCAGTGCAACGGACGCCGGAGGCATCCCGCCGCTCCACCACACACCCCAACGGGGCGGAGTGGGCGCTGTCGCGGGCATCGACGAGCTATCCCGCAGCCTCCAGAACCTGCTCAGCACGGGCCGGATCGACGGGCGTAGCGACGAGCGCGTCGGTCAGTCCGACAAGGGCCTCGGCAGGCACCATCTCTCCGAATTCGGCATACCAGCCCGGCTCGTTGCCGTCAGGCTCGGCGAGCAGCCGCCACCACAGACGGGGCAGCGTGTTCCGAGACGTATGGCGACGCGTCACAGAGTGCTGACCGGGCCCGCCTATGTGCTTGTCGAGCGGGAAGTCCCTGAGGAGGGCAGGGGACGTGGGACCTGCTACGGCGTCGGCCGGGTAAAGGCGTTCGGACATCGATCCTCGTTGATCCAGGAGACGGGTGGGCAGCCGGATCAGCGGCTTCTGGAACTGTCGGTGAGGCGGGGACGGCTGGTCGCGGAGCGCTGCCGGACACGCGGTGCGTTTGCTCGTGCCCAGGTAGCGGCACGAGCGGCGGTGATCCGGGCCTGCTGCCACGCGGCGAGCTCGGAGGGCAGAACGGAAACCGACCGCGTGCGGATCCGGGTGCTCGCCGGAACATGTCCCAATGGACGCATCACCGGCTCGGAACTCGCGAGTTCGGTCGAGAACCCCTGAACCAGGTGCATTGGGGTACTGGCGGACATCGCCCCGGTCCAGCCATTTCCGTGCTCGTCTCGTGAGCCGGTCCACCAGATCGCCTCGCCGCCCTGGCTCTGGCGAAACTGCATCCAGGCCGCGCCGTCCGGGCTGATAGCGGTGTAATGCCCTTTGCCGCTCGCCGTTGACCAATTATTTTCCACCAACGGGGCCCAGACATTGGGGGCGTGCGCGGAGCGGGGGCGGGCGAGGGCATCGGTCAGGCCGGCGACGGCTTCGACGGGGGTCTGTTGTCCGAACTGAGCCCACCACTCCCTGTGATGTGCGGTGGCTCTGCCGCGAATGGTCCAGCCGCCGGGCTGGGTGTATGGGTCGTACGCGACGCGGATCGCACGGTCCGGACTGTCCATGACGAGGGGGCCGCCCGTTTTGGACCTGTCGCGCCAGCCGGAGGCGCGCAGGAACTCCGAGATGTGACGGACATCGCCTCCGCCGGCCAGGGCGCGGGGCTGGACGAGGTAGTGCTGCACGGCCTGCTCGCCGGATCCCCAGCCTTGCCACTGCTTCTTTTTCACCGGCGGCGCCGTACGACGAGTGGTGCTGGTGCCGGGGGCCTCGCCGCCGTAGCGGCGGGCTGGGCACCGATGCGCTGGAGGGTATCTATGTGTTCGTCCATATCGAGGGCGATGTCGCCAAGCGCGTTCGAGGCGTGGCCCAGGGCGAGCCACACGTCCGCGGGGAGTGCACCGCGTCCGGCCTGGTCCTTGGCGAACATGCTGCCGGTGGCGACGAGGTGGGTGACGCCGCCGAGGACTCCGTTGTCCGGGTCGAGCGTGCGGGCGATGACCTGAGCGGCCTGCGGCGGGGGAAGCTGGGCGAGGTGGTCGGCGAGCTGGCCGAGCCGGCGGGTGATCTCGTCGGTCAGTCTCACCGCGTAGGGGGCGGGGTGGGGCATGCTCCTCCGTGTTGATGGGCGGTCAGCGGTCAGGGCGCGGGTCGATGCACGGTGGCTTGGCGAGGGCAGCCTTCGAGTGGAGCGCCGTCAGCGGGGAGCTGTGGTCAGGACCGGTCGGGATGCAGGCGCGCAGATAGCGGCGGAAGTGGGCCGTGGCGATTCGAGGCTTGAGTCGACTGCTGATCAGTGGGGGCGTGCGGGTTACTACGGGTTTCTCCTGGTTCGGGTGGTGAGGCGGTGGTCGGCCGATCTGGGGACGTATCGGTTTGCCCGGAAGCCGGGCTCCTTCCAGTTCACCGAGAATGCGTGGCCGGTGTACGGGGCCCGGTCGGGACAGGCGGCACGGAAGCGGGCGTGGCGGTGGGCGTGGTCCGGCCTGCGGGATGCTGGAGGGCGGTGCCGATGCCGAGTGCGTCGAGGCGCGGGCTGAGTCCGCGCAGGGCGCGGGCCTGGGCCTGGGTGTCATCACCATTCAGGCGGTAGATGCCGCTCTGCGGGTCCTGGACGAAGCCGTGGGCCGTGAGGACAGCGTCGGCGCGGTTGTCGGCGGGGGCGGTGGCGATGCTGCCGTCCGACTGCCAGGTCAGGACGAGACGGTCGGGCTGGGAGGGCTGGATGCCGCCCAGAGCGTTGTGGCGGACCTGGGCGAGGGCGGTGTCGTAGCGGGTGAGCAGGTCGTGGGCGACCTGCTCGGCACTCAGGAACGGGTCATCCACCAGGGCGATGCCGTTGGGCTCGGGGACGGCTCGGTACGCCTCGTCGGGCAGGGAGCGTGGGGCGATGGCGGCGACGAGGAAGCCGTCGCGCTCGTCGTGCCGCTCCACAACGACGAGTTGGGCGCCGTCGGGCCGGCTCAGGACGGCGGCCTGCTGCAGGGGCTGCTCGGTGAGGGAGGCGGCGACCAGGTCGAGGTCCCAGATGCGGTCGGCGAGTTCGGCGAGGGCGTCCTTGGCATCGGTCGACAGGTAGGTGCTGGTCCAGCTGTCGGGGAGTTCGCCGGCGAGGACGTCGGCGTAGGAGGCGAGGCGCTCGGAGGTGTCGGAGTGGTCGGGCATGGTGTCCTTGGGCGAGGTGGGAGTCAGCGGCGCAGTCCGGCGGCCAGTGGGGGCGGGGGGCCGGAACCGCGCGCGGCGGGGGCGGGCAGGCGCACACGGCGGAGCGTTCGTACTCGGTGGACGAAACTTCCTCGGTGCAGGTGCTGCGGCCGGGGTGCGGTGCGTGACGGTCGGCGAGCTGGTTGCGGGCCTCGGAGAGGTCGACACGGAGAACACGAAGGTGCTCGTCGGCGAGGTAGCGGAGACGCCTTGCGATGTAGGGGTCGGCCGCCTGGCCGAGACCGTCGTGGAATTCGGCGGCGGCGGTGAGGATGTCCTCCAGCGCGGCGAGGACACCATCGTGGGCGGCGGTCAGTTCGGTCAGCGCCTCGGCGGCCTCGTCCGTGGTGGTGGCCCCACGAAGACGCTCGGCGACGTGGGCGACGGAGGCGCCCAGCGGTAGGTAGCTGGCCGGACGCGAGCCGGTGTCCAAGGCCGTGTCGCAGTCGACGTGGTACCCGGCCGCTCGCAGGCGGGCGACGGCGTCGGTGGCGAGACGGGACTCGTCGTCCTCGGCGAGGCCGGTGGGGACACGGTGATACTTCTCGTGCGGACGACGGCGACGAAGCCCGCGCGCTGGAGGATGCTGTGTGCCTCGGGGTCACCGCCGCGTGCGAGGAGTTCGTCGGAGTGCGGATCGCGGCGGATGTCCAGGAAGCGGTTGGTGCGGGGCAAGGAGACGGTTCTCCTACGTGTTCGGTGGCCGTCGTGCCGTACGGCGGCTGGGGGTAGAACGGCACGGGACTGGACCAGGAAGGTGCGGTGGTGTCCAGGTCCTGCTGGATGGCGTGGAGGTGGTGGACGATCGACTGCAGGCGGTGTGCCGCATCCGCGCTGGCTGTGCCCGGCTGGCGGGCGATCCGGTGCGAGGTGTGCTCGACGAGTCCGCGCACCACGGCCAGCGGGCCGTTCTGCTCGTCGGCCAGCTGGGCGAGGATGGCCGCGAGCTGGGTCGACGCCGTCAGCGGCGCGTGGATGGCAGGCCGCGAAGAGGGGGAAGGGGCTCTTGAAGGTGCTCGGCCCACCGGACGGACGTCCAGGCCTTCTGTTCGTCGCCGAAGGTGAAGCGATCCAGGCCGGGCCAGTGGGCGACGACCGTGTGCTCCGGCAGACCCTCGTTCGGTGAGACCGGCCGGCCCAGCACCTTTTCGAGCGGGCCGTGCGGAGCGTGTGTCCGCACGTCCAGGCAGGGAATCACCGACCGTTCCGGATGTCCTCGACGTGGACCAGCTGGCCCAGCGCTGTAGTCGTGTACCAGCCGCAGTCGACCATCTCGTCGCGGCCGGCGACCCGTGTGAGCAGCGCCTCCTCCATGGCCCGGAGGTAGACAAGACAGTCCGGGCAGCGGCGCGAGAGGTGTACGAGATAGCGGGGATGGGCGGTGACGTAGGACTGGGCACCGCCGGTCGCATCGCGCAGCCGCCACCCGTCCTCGTCGGTCGGGGTGTGCCAGGACGGTGCGACGATCCGCATCGCGTCGCCCCACAACTCTCCGCCAGCCAACCCCTTCAGAACGATGACAGTGTCACCTGCCTGGAAGTGGGCGTGGCTGACGTTCCGGTCGGTGGTGAGCGGATCGGGTGTGGGTGCGAACGCGGAGGTGGGCGGGGGCTGGGACATGAGTTCCTTCCACGCGGTTGCTGGCGGGGTGGGAGCATTAATAGTCCGGAGGAATGCCGGTTTGGCCAACCGGCGATTCCCGGCTATGTTGCCCCGCCATCAGCGGAACGGATTCTCCGTCCCGCGGTCCGCCTCGCTGGCCGCGTCGAGGAGTTCGAGCAGGTCAGTGCCATCGGCGTCGCGCTGATCGATCCACCATCCAGCACGCGTGATGCCTCGGGCCTTCTCCTCCAGCTCCGCCCAGTCCGCGTCGTCCCACGTGCCCTCGACGACGAGCGCGGTGTGTGCGGCGGACATCAGCTGGTGGCGGGAACGCCCGCCCCAGTCCAGGGTCTTCTCCGAGCCCTCCAGATCCGGCATGTCGAACTGCGTCGCCCACGCGACGGCCGCCTCCTGCTCCTCGGCCCGCTTGGTCGCGAGCCACTCCTCCTTGGACTCGGAATCGGCGTCCCGCGCCGCCTTCCAGCAACTGGTGCAGTCCTTCGACGCGAGCCAACGGGCAAAACCCGCCCGCTTGTCGGCAGGACGGCTGGACAGATCGTGATCCACGCTGTGGGAACAGGCGTGATCCACGGTCCAGAGCGTACGTACCCCCGGGGAATTCCGTTTGGTGGGTCCTGCGTTCGAGGTCGGGCTGCTGGTCTGGGGCTTCAAATCGAGGGCCTTTCGTCGGCGGTTGGGGTGGTGGCCGGCGTCGTTGCGGAGGATCGTGCATCAGATGCACGATTCATGCGGCGGACGGAGGTTGTCTGGCGTGCTTGGCGGTGGCCTCGGGGGCGCTTCCGCCTTCTGCGTCGTCTCAGCGCGTCCTGCGGATGGCGTCGGTGGCCGCCGTGGCGATGGCGACGGGAGCGCTGGAGGGCCGGGGCAGGTGCAGCAAGGTGGTCCCCGGCAAGTGGCGGGACTTCGCGGTGAGGGTGAGCTGGAGTACGGCGCAGCCGGCGGTCGTGAGCTGCTTGACGCGTGTGACGGCTTGAGCGGTTTCGTCGTTGTCGTAGTGGGCGTCGGTGACGATCACGAGGAGGCGGCCGGCGCCGGGGCGGCGGAGTTCGAGGCCGTGGTCGAGTGCGTCGATGGCGTCGCCGAGGTTGTGGTGGCCGCCGTCGGCATCGAACATCTTTACGCGCTCTGGTGCTCGGTGGGTGGGCCGGGTCAATGCGGTCAGGTGCCAGTCGTAGGCGATGGTGGCGGTGAGGGAGTCGGGGTCGGTCAGGGCTGCTGCGCGGGCCACGATCCAGGCAGCGGACGCGACGGGCGCGCAGGCGGCACTCATGGAGCCGGAGACGTCGACGGCGATCCCCACGCGCAGCGGTGGGGTGGGGGAGTTGCGGCGGCGGGTGTGGGTGAACGGTTCCGCGGTGGGGACCGATCCGGCCGCGCGCTGGGCGTCGCGGGCGAGGGCCGCGCGCATGTTGAGGCGGCCGGGCGGGGTGGTGCTCGTGGTCCGCTCCTCGGTCCGCTCGCGGTAGGCGGCGGCACGCAGGGCGCGGCTCAGGCGCGCGGCAGCCTTCTGCTCGGCGGCGGTGGGCCGGCGGCTGCCGGTGACCGGATTGCTGCGGGGCGCGGGTGTGCCGTCGGGGTTGACGGTGGTGCCACGGGTGTTGAAGACGCTCTTGGCAGTGGCGGCGGCCTTACGTCGCTGGCCGGCCCGCTGGGCGCGGTCCTCAGCCTGCGCTTTGGACTTCGCGGCCATGGAGTTGGTCGCTGCTGCCTGGGCGGCGAGGTCGGCGGCGTCGGTGGCGGCCGTGCTGTCCATGACGACCCCCACGGCGCCGGACAGCAGATCGACGAGGTTCCCCGGCACGGGCAGGGCGGGAATCGCGGTGTCCAGAGCGTCGCACCACCTTTGGCCGTGCGCGAGCATGGTCGTGGCGTCGTGGTCGGCGCACTGGTGGGCTGCGGTCCAAATGCGGGTGAGTGTGGCCAGCAGGTCTGCGCCCAGCACCTTTTCGCACAGGTCGGCGACGGCCCGGGTCTCGCCGGCGTCCAGGATGCCGACGTCACGGCGGCCGAGGATCAGGGCTGCCACGGCGGCGGCCTGCTCGATCCCCTGGAGAGTGGGATGGGCGATGTCGGGCATGACCAGGGTGCGGGCGCTGGTACGCAGGTACGTGCGGTCGGTGGGCCGGGTGATCAGATGGGCGCCTTCGACGCGGCTCTCCTCCAGCAGGAGCGCGGCCTCGACGACACGGGGGTTGGCTCCGTCAGGCTGGGTCCAGACGGAGTGGGCCGCGTGCGCGGCCTCGTGGACGAACACTCCCCAGGCGGCGGGATACCGCTCCTCATCGCCCACGATCCGCGGATGGACCTCGTGGGGCTGGAGCGGGGCGAACAGCCGGGCGTCGAACTCGACCTCGCCCAGAATGGGGAAGAACGCGGCCGGTGCGCCGCTGCGCGTGCCGGGGCGGCAGGTGACGAGGAGGTCCTGACGGCCGGAGAGGGCGACGAGCCGATCGCCGAGTTCGGCTCCCACGCGCAGCCACGCGTCCGGGGAAGAACGGGGTCGCGCGGGCGGGGCGCCGTCGTCGTCCCATCGCGCGAGGTCGGCGTCGTCGTCCGGCGTGGTGGCGGGGGACTGGACGTGATGGTGGGCGCTCATCGTGAGCGTCCCCGGTGCACGGAGCCGATGCTCGGGGGCTGCCGGACGGCCGAGGCGGAGAGTTGCTTGCCGAGGGTGAGGGGCGCGACCTCCTTGACGCCGGCAGCCTTGATGACGGCAGCGGCGACGGCGTCGCGATCCTCCACAGGAGCGATGCCGACCAGGTTCGCGAGCGCGGCTTTGGTGCCGAGGACGGCCTCGGTCTTCTGGTAGCTGAGCAGTTCACGCAGTTGGGGGGCCCAGCCCAGCTCGCCGAGTTCGACCTGGTGGGCGAGGTTTCGGGCGACCCGGACCACCCGGGCATCGATCCTCAAGGCCAGGGCGAGGTCATAGTCCGTGCCGATCTGGATCTGCACGCTGAACCGGCTCGCGAGCGCCTCCGTCAACACTGCCCCGTGGACGCCGGGATTGTGGCCCGCCACTACGTAGAAGCCCGGCTCGGCCTTGATGGTCTCGCCCTTGTGGGCCTTGACCTGGATCTGCCTGCGCCCGTCCATCGCGGGATACAGCGCCGCCAGAACCTTCGGTGAGATCAAGGTGGCATCATCGATCAGCAGGGCGCGGCCCTCGGTCATCGCGGTGACCAGCGGACCGTACTGGAAGACGTAGGCTCCCGCGTCGTCCTGTGTGTACTCGCCGATCAAGTCGCCGACCGTGGTGTCGCCGTCACCGGCGACGGTGAGCAGGTCCGGGAACGCCGCCTCGACCAGACTCGTCTTGCCGGTGCCCGGAGGGCCGTAGAGCAGCACCGGCACGTCGGCGTCGCGCAGCCGATTCAGCGCCTCGACGTCGGGCAGATCGGCCAGCTCCCGGGGGTGGTAGACCTGGCCCCCCGCGCGGCGGATCGGGCCGGTCTGCCTGGGCGCGGCTGCTGGGGGAATGGTCGTGCGGGCCGTGGCCGCCTGGGCGCGGGGAGCGTGGGTGCCCGGTGGGCTGATCACAGCGGTCTGCGCGGCTGCGGCAGTCTTCGCGTTCGCGCAGAACGACGGTTGTCCGGTTCCGTCTTGGTCGGCCTCGCCGCGTCGCACCAGAGTGAGGGCGGCGTTGCGGACGGCGCCGTGGGAGTGGCCCAGCTGCCTGGCCATGTCCCCGATGGTGAGCCTATCCGCCGGCCGGTCGGCCAGCAGTCGGGCCACCTTGGCCCGTAGTTCGCCGCCCTTGGTGCGCGCAGGACTGGAGGGCGGTCCGGGTGTGGTCAAAACGAAGCCCCTTCAACAGGTGCGGCTGCGGCCGGGGTTGGTGATGACATGGAGAAGCTGCCGCGCTCGGAGCGGGTCACGGACTGTGCCGACATCGGCGACCGGGCCAACCGGGACATGCTGTCGGCGCTCACCGGCCGACCGCGGGCTCGGACCAGGTGCAGGGGATGGTCGGCGACGAGCAGCTCGCCTGCTGGCGAGCACGCCCGTGCGTCCGCCCCGTACCGGGTTCCGTCGCTCGGCAGGCGCAGCCTGGCGTCTCTTCGAAACCGTCCTGGAGCAGGATCCGTAGGGCGGCGGCGTTGTAGCCGGTGGTGGTGATCTCGCCGGTGATGGTGTGCCGGATCGTCATGAACGGCTCTGCTGGTACATCGGGCAAGGCGGAACTCCTATCGGTGGTGGTGGGAAAGCGGTGGATTGGCGCGGGGCGGTGGCGTAGACGGCGTGGTGTCCACGGCCGGGCGCGGCCGGGAAGGCAGGATGGGCGTGCGGTGCGGGGGCAGCACGGCGACGGTCGCACCGAGGTCCTCGGCCGCTCCTTCGACCTCGCGGATGAGGAACTCGATCTGCCGGCCCAGCGCTGAGAGGCGGGCGGCGATCTGGCGCCCCTGAGCGGTCTCAAGAGCGCCGGAGAATTGGGCGCTCGCCTCCAAGAGCTCCTGCAGCCGAACCATGGGGCCGGCACCGAAGCCGCGTTGGACGGCCTCCAGGAGAGCATTCGACGCGTCACTGGCACTACGGCCTTCGACTACGTCCCGGATGAGGTCCTGCAAGGACAACTCCGGAGCTGGCTCCGGGCGGTTGAAGCGCGAGGCATCTGCCCGCAGCACGCCGGGCGGGACCGGAACAGGAAGGACCTTCCCTGCCTCGTAGCTATGGGCGTAGTGCCCGACCACCTGCCAGCCGGGTACATCCGGATCGCCGCGCAGCGCGACCACTGTGGAGTCGTCGTCTTCGACCAGGTATGCAAGAGTGATCGGCTGCCCGTCGGCGGCGTACCACGACTCTGTCAGCTCCAGGTCGCCGCGCAACTGTGCGGCCCGGGCTCTCTCGGCCCACCTCTGCTGTTCCTCGCCGGTCAGCGGAGCCTTGTGGTGCCGGCCGTCGCGCTGGCCGACGAGGTTGCTGGCGATCGGCCCGTGTTCCGCCCAGATGACGAGGTACGGCCACAGAGCCGTGTTCTGAGCACGGTCGGCCGGGGAACCAGGGACGGCCGGCCGGTCCAGGGCCAGGCGGATCTCGGCGGCGGAGGCGGCCAGGCCGTCCAACACGGTCCGCCACCCGGCCAGGTACCGGGCTGGGGGCAGTTCGTCGAGCACGAGACGGGCGGCGTCGAGGAGAGCCTCGGCGTGCGGGGCGAGGTGAGTGGCGTACGCCTCGACCGCTGCTTTGTCGCGGTGGGCTCGTACGGCTGCCGCGGCGCCCTCGTTGACGGTGCGGCCGTACCGATTGCGTGTCGCATCGAGTGCGACCTCGGTCTCGCAGTCGATGCCCTCCATACGCGCGCAGAACCTGAGTGCTGCGTCCGCCAGATCGGGGGCCGCCTGCACGGGATCGCCGGAGGCTTCCCCCTTCGCTGCTGTCATCGGGACCGCCCGTCGGTTGCGGCCGTCAGGCCGACGGCCGGAGCGTGGGCGGGCTTCGGCGGGATCGGCCGGCCCGCCGACGGGGAGGTGACAGGAGGTACGGAGCGCTGAGTCGTCCGGCCGGTGGCGGCCCGGGCGAGCCGACGTCGGCGCTCCTGGAGCCCGTTGGGTCGTGCGAGGTGTGACGGTCCGGCCGAGAGGGACGGGTCGAGACGGATGTCGGCCTGCACGGTGTAGCCGTGTCGGCGCAGGCTGTGGACGGCCTGACGAGTGCGGCGGACTCCGTCGCGGTCGGGCTCGCTCAGCCGGTACAGGCCGGGCTCTTCGGGGACGGGCTCGAACTGCTGGCGCTCCAGACACCATTGGGCAAGACGAGAGGGCAGGGAGGCGGGGAAGGAGGCCACGAAGCCGTGTTCCTCGTGGTCGTGGAACGCGAAGTGGGTGCCGGGCTGCAAGGGGGCGGGACTCTCCTCGGGGCGTGGGCGTGGGCCGTGGGGCGAAGGGGATCAGAGGCCGCGGCGCGGGGCCGGGGCCGCGGTGAGGGGGAGAGCTGGCGCGGCGACGGGCAGGGCCGGACGTTGGTGGGGTGCGCTGATGCGGGCCTGACGAGAGAACCGTTCGCCTTCGACGAGCCAGGTCTCGATGGCCGGCCACGCGCGCGCCCAGCGCTCCTGCTTCGGCACGGAGCCGCTGTGGACCGTGTCGTCGACCAGGGCCGCGGCGTTGGCCATGGCGTCGGCCAGACGGGAGAGGGCTGTGGCGTCGTCGGGCCACGGGCTGCTTTCCGGTCGGCACCGGCCAAGCAGCGTCGGGGCGTGGTCGATGACAGTCCGGAAACGGCGCCAGGCGTGGTCGAGGAACAGCTCCGTCGCGGCACCGAAGTCGGCGGCGCTCACCGGGGTGGCGTCGCCGTACCGGCCGGAGGCATCCACAGCCTGCCAGGTCGCGTGCTCAGAGCGGATATCCCCGAGTGCACCGGCGATGGCCGCCGCCCGACGGGCGTGGACGGCCTGGTCGTAGGCCGGAAGGAACTGGTCGGTGAGGAGCTGGGCAGCCAGCCCGGGGAATGACGGCAGGACAATACTGTGCGGGGCGTGGGGATCGCCGTAGCCCTCTTCGAGCCCTTGGGGGGAGAAGGCTCCGACCAGGTAGCCGGGCTGATGGCCGGGCCGCTCGACGAAGAGCAGCGCGGTGCCGTGGACAGTGTCGGTGAGGGTGGCGGTGTACGGGATGCGTTCGCTCTGGAGGGCGCGACCGAGTTCGCCGCTGTCCCAGATCCAGGGAACCAGGTCCTCCTGCCAGGCGGGATGCGAGTAGATCTCGACCGAGGCGTGCCACTCGCCCGGCAGGAGGCGCGCGAGGTCTCGGGCAGCGTCGCCGATGAACCGTCGGCTGCTCGTGCGCACGCGGGTATGGTGCCGCTTCGCGCACTGGACAAGGTCGGCCATGGTGGTCTGGGTGCCGTCCGGGGGCAGGTGCCAGACGCCGTCGTCGTCCCGACGGAAGCCGCTCTTCGCGAGAGCGGTGTGTGCCCACGGGTACTGCTCGCCCGAGGCGATGGCGACGATCCCGGACTCGCGGCTCTGCGACAGGACGATCTGCGCCTCAGCCATGGAACGGGTCTTCGCAGTGCAGAACGGCGCGGCCGTACGTCCAGACGGCGTTGAGTCGTGTGGCCGTCGTTTCGTCGGAGGCGATCCGACATCGCCCGCCGCAGGGGCCGGGGGCGGAGCCGAGGGAGAAGTGGTCAGGCAGAGGAGGGTCCTTGAAGTCGGCGCTCAGGGCGACCCCGAGCGCGGGGGCGGCTACATGTTCCTGAAGGGAGGCGGCGGAGCGGCCTCAGCGTGTGAGCCGCGGCGGCGTCGGCGGAAGGGCCCGTGGCGGAAGAGACGGTGCCCGAGCCGGTGTGGAGCATGCCTGCGGTGAGGGCGGGACCGGGCTGAGGGCCCGCATCCGGTTCTCGGCCGCGTGCAGGACTTCGCCGAGGGCGCGGATCTCGGCGGCGGCGTCGGCGAGGTCGTACGACAGGTCGAAGCCGTCGTCCTCCTTGGCTTCCTTCGCCTTCTCGCCGGCCGCCTCGAAGAAGTCGCCGAGCTGCGCCAGCAGACCGTCTGCGGGTTCCAGGACCTGGTGCAAGAGGGCAGCAGCATCCGCATACGACTCGGCTCCGTTGAGCTGGTCGGTCAGATCGCGCAGCGCGTCGCCGTGGACGGAGACGAGGCCACGGTCTGGTGTGTCGGAGGCCCTGCGGGCGGGGTGCTCGGGTGCCGGGTGGACGCGGGGGCTTTCGGGGAGCGGGAGAGGGTTTGGCAGCAGGCCGAGTCGGGAGAGATGGTGGTCGATCGCCTCGATCAGGGGCTGGACGCTGCTGCCGTGGCGAGCTTCTGGCTGTTCGGGGCCGCCAGCGTGGCCGGGCGGAGCCGAGTCGTAGATGCGCTCGAACAGGTGCGGCCGGTCGCTGCTGTGCTCGCGGGTCACGATCCAGCCCTCGGGGTCTCCGGGCGGGCGGTCGGAGGGCGGCTCCTGCGGTGGGCCGATGATCAGGTAGCTGTCGTCAGGGAGCGAGACGCGCACGATGTAGGCACTGAGGCCGAACTCGATATCGCACCGAAGTCCACGTGCTCGCAGCGGAGTGGTGATGTGCGCGTGGCGACGCCACAGCTCCTGCCACCATGGCGTGTTGACGTCGCGGTGGTCAGGAAGTGGCGCGAGGGCATCCACGGCCTCTGCCTCGTCAGCGGCCACGGCTTCTCCTGCGGTGCGCCGGTCGGAACGGCGGAGGCGTTCGGCGAGCGAGGCCGGCTTCCGGTGCCGGACCCGGACCGACGCCGAGTTCGTATTCGTCGCAGTCGTTGATCAGGTCGTGTTCTCTCTGGGTTTCACGGTCGACTTGTGCCATGAGGTAGTCGTGTTCAGCTTGACGCTGCTGGAATTCGGCCCAGTCGGCGTCGCTGATGTGAGCGGGGCGGTTCAGAGCGATCCTTCGGGATGGGAAGTGGACGGGGCCCGGTTGGCGCGCTCAGCGGTGGCGACCGCCTGGATTGGGTGGCGGAGGTGCTGGCGGGCCTTCCTGACGCATGAGCGTCGTGAGGAATCGTTGGAAGTCGAGGTGGTCGTTGAGTTCCTTGACCGTGTTACGAAGGGACTCCGAGGTGCGGCGCAGGCAGGCCCGGGCCGAGGCGTGGTCGATGACCATGCGGTTCGTGAGGTCGTGCCGGTCGGTCGGGGTGGCGCACCGGGCCAGGGCCAGGACGCACTCGGCAGTCTCGGCGAAGAGCGGCGCTGCGCGGCTCGACGTGGTTGCCGCCACGCCGAGATGCCTCAGAACCGCGCTGCCGACGCGAGTGGCATGGTGAGGGCCTCGGGCGAAGGCGGCCGTAACCCGGAGGATGTCTCGGGAGAGGTCCTGCGCGTCGATGGCGTGCTGGATCAGCTCGGTGTAGGCGGGGGCGTCCGGAACGTGTCCGTTCTCGTCGAGCAGCTCCCACTGCTGGGCGGCGTCGCGCGTTTTGTCCGCCAGTGCGTACAGCGCACCGACAAGGCGGTGGGCGGTGTCGCGCGGGATCAGGTCGCGTGGGGAGTCGGGCGGCACGGGCCCTTGCTCCTGTCTCCACTCTCGTGGGTTCGGTTGGAAGCGGGAGGAGGGTCACCGGCGACGCGGTGCACGGTTGGGAGGCGCGCTGGGGGCTGCCGGGCGGATCGGGGCTTGGCCTGTGTGATGTGCGGGTTGCGCGGTGCCGTTGTCGAGGCTCGCCATGTGCTGGTAGGCATGGATGACCTGTTTGAGGCGCTCGACGGCGTCGGCGCGGCGGGCGGCCAGGATGTCGATCTGAGTGGCGCTGTTCTGCAGGACGCCCAGCGAGTTGATCTGTGCCTTTCCGGTGGCCACGCGTGTCAGCACGGAGGCCGCGTTCTGGGCGGCGTCGGTGAACTCTTCGTGTACGTGGTCCAGGTGGCGGGCGGCCACGTCCACGAGGCGGGCGACGACACCCTCGGCGGAGTTGGTTCCGTGGAGTTCGCCGAGGCGCCGCGGCGATGTGCCGAGCGTCTCGACCACCATCTGGGAGCCGACGGCGAGCCGGGGAGCGGGGCCTTGGGCAGGATGCGTCATCAGCCCATCACCCGCGGGTTCATAGGGATTGAGACGTCAGTATTCGTGAACTCACGGACCTTTCATTGCATGCGGGCGTCGGTGTCGAAGAGCGCCAGTTCGTGGGTGTGCAGGAGGTGCTGCACGATGAAGCTTCTGCCTGCGACCTTCCATAGACCGCGCCCTCGGTTGAGGTGGGCGATGGCGTCCATCTCGACGGAGGTCAGGCCGAGGAGTGAGGCCGCGGCGCGGAGCTGGTCCGTTTCCTGGCGGTAGATGATCCGGGTGCTGCAGTCGGCGAGGAGTCCTTCGGCCAGGGCACGGCCCTGTGATCCGGCGTCGCCGGCGGTGAGCAAATCGCTGAGCCGGTGGATCACCAAGAGGTTGGCGATGCCGAGGCCGCGACTCAGCTTCCACTGGGCCTGCATCCGCTGGAGAAGGCCAACGTGCCGCATAAGCCTCCACCCTTCGTCATACACGATCCAGCGTCTGCCGCCACCAGGGTCGGAGAGGGCGGACTCCATCCAGGCGCTCGCGCAGGTCATCGCGAGGACAAGGGCGGTGTCGTCCCCGCTGCCGCCGAGGCGGGACAGGTCGATGGTGAGCATCGGCGCGTTCGGGTCGAATCTCACGGTGGAGGGGGCGTCGAACATGCCGGCCAGGTCGCCGTGGACCAGGCGACGCATGGCGTGGGCCAGGTCCCGGGCGGCGTCGCCGAGTTGGCCCGACACCATCCCGGCGGCTTCGTCGAGTGCCAGCGGGTTGTTGAGGGTCGCGGCGACGTCGCCGAGGAGCGGGGTGCGGTGCGTGTCGGCGGCGCGGGTGACGACGGCGTCGAGGGCGATGTCCAGGGCGGTGTGCTCCATGGGCTTCAGGTCCCGGCCCAGGACGGTCCGGGCGAGCGAGCCGAGCAGGAGGAGGCGTCGTTTGCGGATCTCACCGACCCAGTCGGCCTCGGGCACGCTCTCCGGCCGCGGCGCCGCGTCCAGGGGGTTCAGGCGTCCGGGCAGTCCGGGACCGAGCGCGACGGACCGTCCGCCGAGGGCTTCGGCGACCGGTGTCCATTCGCCTTTCGGATCGCACGGGACGTAGACGCGGTATCCGAAGGCAACCGACCGCAGCGCGAAGGACTTGGCGAGGGCGCTCTTTCCCTGCCCGATCACGCCAGCGAGCAGGAGGTTGGGGTTCGTGAACCCCTCGACGCGGCCGTACAGCGCGAACGGGTCGAAGACGAACGAGGCTTCGGCGTGGACATCACGGCCGATGTAGATGCCCTCAGCGCCGAGTCCGCCCTCGGCGAGGAAGGGATAGGCGCCACCCGCGACTGCTGTGGTCATGCGGTGGGCGGGCAGCTTCAACCGGTTCCCGCGAGCGGAGGCGGGTCCGGGGCGTCCGCTCGGCGGGTGGAGCGGGGCGGGCATCTGGCGCTCGGTGACGGTGCTGTCGTCCTGGTGGGCGCTGGCCTCGGCGCGGGCTTTGGCGGCGGCCTCGGCGAGCCGGCGGCGGGCGGCCCTGCGGCTGGCGCGGTCAGCGCCGTGGGGAGTGAACAGGGGGCTGGTGGAGGCGCGGCGGGCGCGGCGGGCGGGCCGGTGGTTCATCGGGGGCTGTCGATTCTGCGGGTGGTGCTCATCGCACGCAGGCCGTCGTGGTGTACGGGCGGAGGTCCGTGGGGGTGGTCTTGCGGCGCACGACGTGTCCGGCCGCGAGGTGTCGCTGGCAGATCGTCAGTACGGGTGGCCCCTCGGGGAGCCGCTCCGGGTGGCAGGAGCTTGTCTCGGTGCCGGTCGGGAGCGGGCCGGGCAGCAGGTGGAAGGCGGCGTGGACTTCCGTGGTGGCCTGCCAGAGCCTGGTGTGGGCGGTGGCCAGGTGGTGTCCGGCGGCCGGGTGCGGGGGCCGGGTGTTGATAGCGAGCCGGTCCAGTAGGTGGAGCAGGGCGGTCAGGTGGGCGTGGAACACGTCGAGGTGCGGACGGTCTGCGGGTGTGAGGGCCCGTGCGTGATGGCGGATGCCGGCGCTCGCGGCGCGGAGGTAGGGGTGTGCGTCGTCGGGCCGGGTGGGAGACGTCAAAGGGGTGGTTGTCCTTCCTGCCACCGTTGGGCTGGGCGGTGAGGGGCGTCCTGCTGCGGGTGAACCGGAGTGCGCGGACTCAGGCGTACGGGTGCGGCTGGTTCACAGGGCGGTGCGGGCGAGCGGGAGTGCGGCGAGAGTGAAGGCGTCCGGCTGCTGATAGTTGAGCCGGCGCAGGTCGACGCCGGAGGTGATGGCATGGGTCTCGATCTGTGCGCAGGCGGCGTCGAGGAGGGTGTCAGTCTCGGCGGTGACGGTGACCAGGCCGGTCAGCGCGACATCGGCGTGTCCGGCGATGAGTTGGCGTTCGCGGGCCTTGACATCGGCGTACTCGACGGAATCCTCTTCGGAGTCGACCTGGCCGCGGCGGGCTCGCTCGTTGGCGTCGGAGATGATCGCGGCCTTCTTGCGCTGGACGTCCCGCAGTGCGGATTCGAGCCCCTGCGGCACGTATATAAGGGAGAGGCTGCGGCGCACGCCGGCCGTGAACATGATCCCGTGCAGGAATCCGGCTCCCGTCTCGGTGCGCGGCCAGTTCTCCACCCAGTAGGTAGCGTGCCGTGCGCTGTCGGTGGCGAGGCGGTCGTACTCCTCGAACTGGACGACGGGGCCGGCGGCGGCGGGGTCGGCCTCGGCATGGCCGGTGTCAGACCACTGCTGGAGGGCTGCGAGGGCCTGCGGGTCGTAGGCGGTGCGGATGACGGCGGCGACCTCCCGCGCGCTCAGCCAGCCGGTGACCTGGAGACCTGCGGTGCGGGCGGCCTGTGCGATGGAGGCGGTGGTCTGCTCCATGACGGTGAACGCGCCGGGTAGTCCTCCGCCGGCCTGGGAGATCAGGCGCCGGGCGCTCTTGAGGTCGAGGGAGATGGCGAGGTAGGTCTCGTGCGGGGCTGCGGCGGGACCAGCCGAGGCGACCAGCTCGGAGTAGATCTGTCCGGCGACGGGAGTCTGGGGCTGTCCGTGTTGGGTCCAGTGACGGGTGAGGGTGTCGCCGCTGTCGGGAACGGTGCGTTCCAGGACCTGGACGGTGGCGATGTGCCCGGTGCGGGCGATACCCGCGAGCGCGCGTCCCCAGCTGGCCACGTTGTGGTTCTGCGTGGCGGGATCGAGAAGGACGAAGGCCCGGGAGGTAACGCGGGCGATGGCTGTCAGGGTCTGCCGATGCGGGTCGTGGACGGCTGCGGCCCCGTTGGCGGAGTCGCCGGGGGTGACGACTTTCAGGGAGGCGGCGGTGCCGGGCAGATGGAGGATGCCGTCCTGCCGGGGCCGGGTGACGGGCCGGGCGAGCCAGAGGATTTGGCCGCTGCGGCGGCGGTGCGCGTACCGGGCCGCGATCGGCGCCCAGTCGATGAGGGAGCGTCCGTTCCGGCGGATCGCGACGAGTGCGCCAGACGTGGCCCACAGTGGTGCCAGGGCGATGGCACCGAGCAGTCCTGTGGAGATCACCGTCATCAGCAGGAGCGCCAGTGTGCCGGATACGAGGAGGAGTTGGGGCAGGGAGAGGCCGAGGAGGATGCCGCGGCGGGACCGGTGCGGGAACTTCACCGTGACCGGGGCGACGGAGAGATCAGTCAAGGGGCGGGTCCTGGAGGCGCGGGTGGGACCCAGGGGCGGGACGGAGAGTGCGCGTCCCGCCCCCGGGAGTCGGGCAGAGGGTCAGAGGCCGGTCTGCGGCGGTGGCGGGGAGCCGCTCGCGCCGCTGGACGCAACGCCCGTACTGGAGGACGGAGGCGCCCCCTGAGGCGGTGGGGTGGTGGTCGGCGGGGTGGACTGCCAGCCGCCACTGCGCCCCGATGCGGCACTTGCGCCGGATCCGGCAGGTCCCGGGCTGCCTCCCACCTGCCCGCTGGTGTCATCGGACACGCTCGTCGGCGCGGGCTGGACGGCCTTCTCCAGGCCGGACTTGACCGCGGTGCCGCCGGGCGAAGCACCCGTTCCGCCGCTCTGCGATCTCCCCTTGCCTTCGCCGCCTCCACCGGTTGGGTTGGCGGCGATGTCACCGGGGAAACCGCCTCCGGCTGCGTCGGCGCCCTGTGGTGCGGCGCCCGCACCGCCTGCCGCACCGCCGGCTCCGGCGGTGGCAGCGGCCGCCGTTTTACGGGCGGCCTTCTCGGCGTGGGCCTTGGCGATCTGGGCTCCGGCCCCGCCGGCGCGGTGGATGGACTCGCCGTCGGTGCCCTCGGCCGCCCAGTGCACGAACTTGAAGACCGCGTAGGGACAGAGCAGGACCAGGACCATCACGACGATGCCGGACATGACGTCGGCGAGCGCGGCGATTCCGTCCTTGGCCTCGGACTTCCCCATGGCCGCGATCCCGAGCACGAAGATCACGGTCATCAGCAGCTTGCTGACGACGAGGGTCGCGGTGGCCTCGATCCAGCCACGGCGCCAGCGCCGTGCAGCTTCCCAGCCGCCGCCGGCCCCGGCGAAGATCGCCAGGGTGACCATGACGAGGATGCCGACCTTGCGGACCATCATCACGCACCAGTAGAGGATCGCGCCGACGGCTGCGCCGAGACCGGTGACGACCGGGACGAGCCAGCCCAGCCCCGACAGGGAAGCGATCATGTTGACCATCACGATGCGCCGCACTGCCGACTCGATGCTCAGGTGCGCGGTCTCGAAGAGACCGTCGCTGATGACGTCGACCACCTCGACGGCGACCGTGGTCAGAGCGATGGCGCAGAACGCGAAGAGCACACCACTCGCCGTGCCGGTGAACGCCTGGGCGAGGGCCTGGCCGTCGCGCCGGATCGCGGCACGGACGAGCTGGGCGCAGAACGTCGCGACGAGCAGGGTCAGCCCCAGCGGCAGCAGCATTTCGTAGTTGTCGCGGAACCACGTCGCGTTCAGGTCGACGCGTGTGGTGGTGTTGACCGCCTCGGCGGCCAGGTCGGCCGAGGTTGCGGCGAGCTCGCCCGCGGACCGGGCCAGCCATTTGCCAATGGCCGCAGCGGGGTTCGCGGCGAAGGAGATCGCGTCACCGGCGTCGCACAACTTGTCCGCCACGGGAATGTCGCAGAATCCCACGAGCTACTCCTCCTTTCTGTCGGGGCGGGCGCGGGTCACTGGATGACGCCCGGAGCGATGGCGGCCAGCGCACAGTCGTGGCCGGGGCGGCACTGCACAGCCAGGGTCACCGCGCGCTCCTCGGCGCCGCTTCCGCCGCCCTTCCAGCTGATCTCCTGCTTGCCGTTGACGGTGACGACGTATACGTACGCCTTCGTGATCGCGGACGGGTCGTCGGCAAGGGCGTCCTTGAATGCGGTGGGGTAGTGGCCGTCGACGACCGAACCGGTGGCGTGCTGGTCCTGGTCGGCCATCCGGGACCACAGCACCGGGCCGGGCACCTGGCCTGAGGCAGAGGTCCAGTCGGCGTACGTTCCATCGGTGGTCATCCAGGCGCGCATGCCGACGAGTTGCTGGTCGCGGCTGGTGGTCCGGGTGTCGTAGGACCACAGCATCTCGGCAGCGGCCCTGGCGTAGGCAACCGGCTCGGAGATCTGCGGGGGAGCGGGTACGGAGCCCGGGCCGACCGTGGCCGTGGGGGCGGCCGGAAGGATGGTGGGGCTGTGCGACGGGGGTGCAGCAGTACGGTCCTGGCGACCGTCCTCGCTGCCGGTCAGCCAGGCTACGACCGCCGCTACGGCGATGAGCAGGGTGACGACAATGGCGACGGTGGCGACGCGCCGGTTGGCCGACCAGCCCGTGCCGTACGACGGCAGGGAGGGAAGTCGAGTCCGCATCAGTGGACCTGCGAGCCCAGGCCGGAGAAGAAGGCCACGATGCCGTTTGCGGCGCCGAGCCCGAGGGCGGCGCCGGCGGAGACGAGGACGCCCTTCTTCCCGTTGGCCTCGGCCTGGTGGCCACCGGTGTGGTGGCCCCAGGCCCAGACCCCGAACGAGACAGCGAGGGCACCGACGACAGCGATGATCCCGAACATGTTGATCGAGTTGACGACGTTCTTGAGCACGCTCAGACCGGGCAGGCCACCGCCCTTGGGTGAGATGCCTGGGTCGTAGGCGAGCTGGATGACGCGGTCTGCGAGGGGGATGGACATAGGGGTGGTGGGGCTCCTTGCATGCGCGGGCCCAGACAGGGCCGGCGGGAAGGCGAAAGCGGAGAGGGAGGTGCGCGCGAAGTGCGCAGAAGTGGCCGAGGGGCCTGGCCGGCCGGGCGGGACGTCAACGGATTCGTCCGGCCGATCTGTCGAATTCCCCAGCTGACACAGCCCATTCGGGCTCGGCTGACAGTTCGGTGGCAGGTCGGCCGGACACTGATAAATTGGGTCGGAACCTACACAAGGCGAGTGCGGCGTCAGAGGATGCGGCGGGCCGCGAGGATCGTCCAGTCCTTGATCGGGGTGATCCGGACCGGTTTGGTGGTGCGTGGCGCCTCGATGACGAGGCCCTCGCCCATGTACATGCCGACGTGGTCCGGCCGTGCGGCGCTGCCGCGGCTGAAGATCAGGTCACCGGGCCTGAGGTCTTTCGCCGAGATGGCCTTGCCCTCGGTGACCTGCGTGTACGTGGTACGCGTGAGCGTGACACCGGCATGGGCGTACGCCTGCTGCATCAGGCTGGAACAGTCGCAGCGGCCCATGGGGTCGGGACCGTGCGAGTTCGTGCAGGATCCGCCCCACTGATAGAGCGTCCCGAGCTGCTGCATCGCCCAGACGATGGCCTTGTGCGCCTTCGGATCCGCGTCCTTGGGGATCGAGTAGCCCTTCGGGACGCTCCCCTCGGGGATACGGCCGAACCCGGAACCGTCCCGGCAGCCGGCCGTGGCCGACGGTTCCTTGTCCCGGTCCGGTTCCTTGCCGCCCGTGCCGCTGCTGCCGGGAAAGGTCTTGGCAATGGCGGCTTGCAGCGCGGTGGCCAACTTCTCCCATTGCGCGTACGCGTCCGGCAGACCGGACTTCTGGACGGCTTGGGCAGCCTGAGCGACCGTCATCTGCTGCCATCCGTTCACCTTGAGTAGATGCTTGTAGAACTGCTCGCTCGCGTAGGTGGGGTCGCGGATCTGCTCGGCACTGCCCCAGCCCTGAGAAGGGCGCTGCTGGAAGAGGCCGAGGGAGTCGCGGTCGCCGTAGCTGAGGTTGCGCAGTCGGCTCTCCTGCATCGCCGTGGCGAGCGCGATGACCTGCCCCTTGGCGGGGACATCGAGGGAGAGACCGGCTGCCACGATCGTCTGGGCGTTGGGGATCTGCTCGGCCGGCAGGTCCAGGCCCTCGACGTGTATGTCCTTGCCGGACGCGCCGTCGAGGATCTCGGCGACCTGTTCAGCGACCTTGTCGCTGTCGATGTCGGTCAGGCACCTCGTGACGGGGCCGCTGCTCTGTACGGCGTCGGCCGAGACAGCCAGCACCATGCCGGTGCCGGCGATCAGGATCGGGGAGAGGAAGACGACGCCGATGCCGGCGGCGAGCCCCTTCAATCCGAGCGGACCGCGCGCCGGTCAGCGGGGTTCGGAATGGGTCGGTAGCGCGATGTCATGAACGTGTCCTTGGGGGTGTGTCCGGCGTGCCGCGTGCAGGGGGACGCTTCGGAAGGGCGCGACAGCCGGGGTGGGCGATAGGGGAGCGGATTGCCCGGGGCGAGTTGCCGCTCGCTCCAGGAGGCCGAGTCGCGAGTTAGGCGCTCCGGGGCATGGGACCTCCGTTAGGTGTTGCAGAGGATTCGCCGACAGCGGAGTGCGTCGGGCGGTTCAAAAACAGTAGGCGTGGATCGGCGGTTGACCAAAAAAGTGGCGTGAGGTGCCGGAGATCGATACCTCGACACGCACTTCTTGGTCGTCGGCGTTTTCGCCTCTACAGTTTTTGAACTCCCCCTCGCCCTCCTCGGGCTGCGCGATTGGGCTTCTGAAAGCCCGCTTCCGGCCCCGAGGACTCCTGCGCGAGGCGGCAGTTCCCTCCGCTTTTCCGCACTCGAATTGAGGTTCCTCTTTGCCTTTTTCCCTTCATCAGGGCGACGCCCTGGCCGTGCTCTCTGATCTTCCGGACGACTGCGTCGACTCCGTCATCACCGACCCGCCGTACAACAGCGGCGGCCGGACCGCGAAGGAGCGCACCGCTCGCTCTGCGAAGCAGAAGTACACCTCTGTCGACGCCAAGAGTGACCTCGCCGACTTCACCGGCGAGAACATGGACCAGCGCTCCTACGGCTTCTGGCTGACGCAGATCATGACCGAAGCGCACCGGTTGACGAAGGCCGGCGGGACCGCGCTCCTGTTCACCGACTGGCGCCAGCTCCCGACGACCACGGACGCGATCCAGGCGGCCGGCTGGCTGTGGCGCGGGATACTGGCCTGGCACAAGCCGCAGGCCAGGCCCCAGAAGGGCCGTTTCACGCAGAACTGCGAATTCGTTGTGTGGGGGTCGAAGGGGCGTCTCGACGGCTCCCGGAATCCGGTGTATCTGCCGGGGATGTACTCGGCGTCGCAGCCCTCGGGAGCGAAGCGCCAGCACATCACGCAGAAGCCGGTAGAGGTGATGCGCGAGCTGGTCAAGATCACCCCCGAGGGCGGCACGGTCCTCGACTTCTGCGCCGGCTCCGGCTCCACCGGTGTGGCCGCCCTGCTGGAGGGCCGCGACTTCATCGGCGTCGAGAAGACCGCGCACTATGCGTCGATCGCGACCGACCGGCTCACCGAGACGGTCCGCGCAACCCTCACGCAGGACGACGTGATTCTCACCGCCTGATCCCTGACCGCCGCCCGGACGGCCAGCCCCCACGTGAGGCCGTCGCGCGATCCAGCCGGAAAACCGTGGAATCCGCCGACGGCTCCGCGAGGGCCCCGTATTTCTCTCATTCCGTTTCCTGTAGGAGGGTGAAATCCTCAATGCCTGAACCAGAAATGCCAGACGGACAGTTGGCCCCGATTCGCCTTTCGGATCAGCATCTGGAGGGAATCGAGGCGAGCGTGCGACGGCTCATGGAGCAGTCGGCACAACAGGCCCAGCAGCTCGACCACCTCGCCTCCGCCCCGTCTCCGGGTGCCCCACCGTTCGCCGCGTTCGGCATGCCGGGACTCGGCGGTCTGCCGACCGCCGTTCCACCGGAGCCCCGTCCCATCCTGGAACTTGACGGGGAGGCGCGTGAGGACGAACTCGACGGCCTGTCCGACTGGGTTGACGACTTCTTCCTCCCGGTCTACGGAGCGGAGGTCACCACCGCGGCGCCCTGGTGCCTGCAGTGGCAGGAGCACGACGACGTCGTCGCCTGGCTCCACGCCTTGTGGCTGGCCTACCAGCATCACAAGGACCCCGAATCCGGGCCCTCCGGCCTTTTCGTGTGGCACCGGGACTTCCTCACCCACGCCGTCGCGGCGATCCGCGCACCGGGCGGCCCGCTGTCGGCCTGCATGACCTCGCCCGACCGGCCCGCACACCGCCGCCTGCCCGGCCCGCCGCCGTCCGTACGTGCGGAAGCGGCGACTATGGCACATGCCGCCGGAGACGCCGAGCCGGACGAGCCGGCGCCGTGAGCGCGGGGCAGCCCGCCTTCGGGCTGAGCTTCGACCCTCGCGCGCTCACCGACCTCCTCCAGGCCCCCGGCGACATACGCGACCTCACCCTCGCCTACCTGCAAGAAGTCGTGAACGCCGAGCGCTTCGGCCTGCGTCTCGACGGCGATCTGGAGGGCTTCCGGAAGCTGGTCGTGGACTCCCGCAAGGACTGGCGGGCCGTCTACGCCGTCCGCCCGGCGCCCGCAGAGTCCGCCCACCGCAAGGAGATCCACGTCGTCGCGATCCGGCCGCGCGCGGGCAACGACATCTACGACGAGGTCGGCCGCCGTCTGGGCATGCGCCGCCGACCGCTGAGCGCCCGCACGCACGCGGCACGGTCCCGGTCTCCGCAACTGGTCACCCGGCCTGGACTGCAGCCCACCGCAACGCCAGGTCTGCCCCGTCCCGTACCGAACCCCGCGCACCACCACTCCATCCGCTGACCGCACGGAGCCTCGCCTATGCCCCCTGAACCCGCGCCGGCCACCCGGCGCGCGGTCTCCCCGCTCGACCACCGCCTCGAAGCCGCCACCGGGCACGACATCGACACCTTGTGGGCCTACCGCGACCGTGGTGTCCTCGACGACCAGTACGCCCTGCTGGTCGACCGGCACCGGGAACTGGCGAAGGCCCAATCCGGCGTCCTCTTCCATCTGCGCCTCCTCAACCGGCTGTCCAGCCGTGAGTTCGAGGTCGATAGAGCCTTGCTCACGCGCATCACCCGCACCGTGAACCAGCTGGAAGAGGCCGTTCGCGCGCGGGATACCGCCGCCCGGGCCATGCTCGCCGCCCTGGAACCCGCCGAAGCCGCAGCAACGTCCACCAGGCCCGAAACTCAGCCGCTCTCGACGGACGATCAGGCAGCTCTGCTTGCCATCGCGGGCGGCGCCAAGCTCTACCAACACTTGATGACCGGCCGGATGTCTGTCACAGCCGCCTCCGGAACCCGTATCTCCCACGTCAAGCTACGCCGGCTGGAAGACGCCGGCCTGATCGCCCGGGACACCGGCCACCCCGTACACGCCGGCCAGCCGGTCGTGCTCACCGACGCCGGACGAGCAGCGCTGTTCGCCGCCCGCCGCGTCCCCACGACACAGAAGCCGAGAGGCCCGGCTCGCCCCGCCGCATCGCCGTCACCTACGGCGCACCGCTGACCTCAACCGAAGGGTTCCCTTTTGCCTCCCACCGAGCCGACGCCGGCCCGGCCCTCCATCCCCCGGGTCGATTTCGATCTGGACGGCCTCGGCGCCGACAAGGAGAAGTGTCTCGACTTCTACCGCAAGGTCGGTGTCCATGAGGACATGCTGGTCCCTCTCGCCGAACACCACGACGGGCCGCACAGCTACTACGTCCTGTTCGATCGCACCGCGACCTGGGGACACCCCGGCATGCCCCAGGTGCTCGCCGTGCATCTGCAACGGGATCACGAGAAGCAGACGTTCAGCTTCGAGCGGAACCAACTGCCGCTGCCCGCGCTGGCACAGTCCTGGCTCGTCCACCGAGGTTGCCCGCACGACGCCATCGGCCTTGATCCGAAGCTCGGCCCGCCGCCGGCGGACGCCGCCACGCGAGCGCTGGAGCAACGCCTTGTCGGCGACGGCGATCACTACGCCATGGGCTACTCCTACACCAGCGACGACCCGGACGACATGGTCATCGTCGTGGTTCTGCGCGCCCTGGACGAGCACGCCACGTCGCCGTTCCGCGTCGTGGTCGACGAGGTCGACACCGAGACGTGGACGCACACCCTGCGCGAAGGCGGCTTCGGCACGGTGGGTGAGGCCCTGCAGTGGTGTGACGACCGGCTCACCGGAGAGGCCGGCCCTCTCCCGCCGGTCCGCCCGGCAGATGCCGTCAGCCGTCCGACCGGCGTGGCGAGAGCCCATGTCGCGCGACCGTCCGGCCGATCGCGTTGAGTGCTCGGCCCAACAGGGCGACGGAACATAGCCGACGATCGCCGGTTAGCCAAACCGGCGATTCTCCGGACTCTTATACGGCCGCCGGGTCAACCCCCGAGGCACTCAACTTCCCTGCGTATCGGCCTACCCAGAACAGGAGACCTCTATTGCCGGACGGCATATCCGAAGATTCCGCAGATGTCGTGGCTGTGCTCACCGAACGGATCGAAGCACGTTTCGACATGGGAATGGACCAGCTGAAGGCTGCGGTCGCCGCCGCGCCGACCGCGAACCCTGACGCGACCGACGTCGTCAAGTGGCACGGCCTTCTCGTCGAGGCCCAGTCCACGCTGGACCGTGCCGAGGAGGACCTCCTCGCCGCACTGCAGACCCAGCCCAGCGAGGTCGACGATCCGACGATGGGCCTCGCGTACCGGGTGAACGCAGCCGTCACCGCACGCGACGGGCGGGCCATAGTCGTGCGATGGCTCCTCGACCCTGACGCTCCAGGGAAGAAGGGTGTCGCCGCAGAACGCCTCGCCCGCCTTCGGCCCCGTACCGGGCCAGCGGTGCAGACCACCGCCCCCAACCCGCCGGCGGCTACCACCGCACCGGCGTCGGCGTGGCCACCGGCACGGGCCGCCCGATGACCCGGGACAAAGCCAGCACCCTGGACGCCGAACTGCAGAAGGTCTTCGGGAAACCGGTCCCCGGGCTGTACGAGGAGGCTGTCGGGCAGGATGCTTCACCCGCGCTCGCCCGAGCCCTGGAGCTGCGCTCCTTCCTGGCGCTCGCCGAGGAGCAGGTCGCCCGGGTCCGCGACCGTGTCCACGCCGACATGGATCCGGACCGCGACATGGGCGAACTGTCCGCAGACAAACTCCGGTTCGACGCACAGTGGCTGGCCGCAGCGCTCGACGCCCGCGACGGCTACCGCACCGCCCTGGGTGAACTGCTGCGCACCATGCCACCGCCCGCCCAGCAGGCCAGGCCCGTCCTCACGGCCCAACCCAGGATTACCGCCCCCCGGCCGCCGACTGCCGCCCCGCCCCAGCGTGCCGGGGTGGCCAGGGCCCGCCGACCGTGAAAGCCCACGCTTGCTCCATTCCACGTCCACCGACATAGCCGGACGGATCGAGGACCTGTACGGCGCACCGCTCGCCGACCTCAAAGCCCACGTCCGGGACCAGCCGCTCGACATGCTCTCCGCCCTGCTCGGCATGCACGACGACCTCGCCCTCGCCGAACGCAGCATTGGCTTCCACCGCGACCGTCTAGCCCGGCTCATCCACCCCGAGCGACAGATCGGCCCGCACGACGTCTCCCACCTCCTCGACGGGACCCGCCGACTCGCCGAAGCCGTCGCCGTCCACGAGGTCCAGGCCAAAACGGTCGTCGCCGTCTTGCAGAGCCTGGCCCCGATCCCGGCCCCCGCCGCTCCCTCGCCGCCGGTCCCGGCTCCGCCTCTTGCGGCGCCGAGTCCCGCGCACAGCCGCTGACCCGCAGACGACCCCCTCATCCACCCAGGAGTTCCTGCCTTGACCATCACCGCTCTGCCCCCGGACACCGACGCTGACATCTCCCGGGTCACCGAGGCCCTCGCCATGATCACCCCGCGCTGGAACGTGAGGATTCTTCTGGCGCTCTCCGGCTCGCCGCTGCGCTACAGCGAGCTGGCGGCAAAGGTGCCCTGGCTGCAGAGCGGCCAGCTCCACCCCAAGCTCAAGAGTCTGTGCGACGCCGGCCTCGTCGAACGCACCGAACACACCACTCGGCACGTGACCTACGGCCGCACCGAGCGTGGCGCAGCCCTGCTTCCGGTCCTGCCGCTGATCGTGACCTGGGCCGAAAAGCACCTGGAGAACGTGGACCGCCCGCTGCCCGCGATCGAGCAGATCGAGGACAGCCTCACCCTGCTCACCCGGCGCCATGCCGCCGCCATTTTGTGGGTGCTCAAGTCCCGCCAGGACGTCAGCGGCCGAGCTCTGGCCCGGATCGTGATGCCCGCCCAGGACTGGACCAACGTGTACCCGCCTCTGCGGCAACTCGTCTCCGACGGTCTGGTAGACACCGACGGTGTAGGCCAGCCCTACCGGCTGTCCGCAGCAGGCGACGGCCTGGGCCCCGTGCTCGGAACGCTGTCCGCATGGTCCGCCGGGAAGTCCCTCGACCAGGCGGCCGGGCATCCGGTCTGGGGGCATCCGCAGACGAGGCCCGCGCCGAAGCAGTGGACCAGCAGCCAGCCCCGGTCGGCCCTCACGGCACTTCCAGCCGCACGGACAGTTCTGTCCCTTCCAGCCTGGCACAACGGGGACCTGTTCTCCCACGCCACGGCAGCCCGGCCGAAGGCCGCCATCCCGGCGGGAGGGCCGCGCCGATGAAGATCCCCTTCACCGCCACCGAAGCGCGACGCACCGTTGAACTGCTCGCCTCGCGGCCCTTGGTCCGTCTCGTCACCGAGATCGACGACAATGGCGCCATACCGCCCCGGCGGCTGGCTGGTACCCTGCCCGACCTCTCCGCGCACCAACTGCGCAGCGCCGTCGATACAGCCCGCGCCCACAGCCTCGTCCGGATCGCGCCCGGCACCGGTCTGGAACTGACCGAGACCGGGGAAGAACTGGCCGACCTGTACGACGCAATGGCTCGCTGGGCCCGGCGTCGCGCCCTACCGGCCACCGTCTGTGACTTCAACAGCCGAATCCAGTGCGTCCTCGATCTGCTGGCACCGTCGCTCACCACCGAACACACCAACAGCTCGGATGAGGACCTGGGCCGTATCCGCACGCTTCTGATCCAGTGGCTGGCCAACACCCCTCGGACAGCCGAGGTGTTCGAACCTGAGCTGGCGGCGTGAGCGAAGCGATCACACCCCGGCACGCATGCCACAACGGCGGGCTGATGCGGAGCATCTACCTGCCGCGCACAACCGATGCGATGGCGCTCGCGATGTCCACCTACGGCATCCCGCTGCTCGTCCTGGCCACGACGCGTTCCGCCGCTCTGACGGGCGCCGCCTTCGCTCTGGAGTGGATCCCGCGGCTCAGCACGTTCGCATGGGCCGGATCGGTCGTCGACCGGCGCGGAGCTGCCGTCGTGCTGCACCTGGCGTCCCTGGCACGCGCGCTGGCCCTGGCCGCCGGCGCCGTCGTGCTGCACCTCCACCCCTCTGGGACAACGGCGATGGTGGCCGTGCTGGTGGTCGCGGCGGCGACCGGTGTTTGCAGCGAGTTCGGATACATCGCCGCCGAGACGGCCGGCGCCGCAGCCAGCCGCAGGGCCGGTGACCGGGCCCACCGCATCCAGGCCGCCCTGCTCGGCATCGACCAGACCGCGACCCTGGCCGGACCCGCGCTCGCCGGAGTACTCCTGCTCGCAGGACCGTCGACGATGCTTGCCGTGATCACTGTCCTGTCGCTGCTCACTTCGGTCCTCGCTCTGCGCACACCGCCCTCACCCGTCGCTCCGGCCCGCGCTCCGAGAAAGGGATATCTTTCCGGACTTGGCACTGGATGGCGCACCATCCGCGCCCTGCCCGCACTCGGATGGCTCGTGTTCGGACTGACCCTGTCGAACCTGGCCTCCGGCATGCTGCAGGCCGCTGGTCCCGTGATCGTCGTCCAGAGGCTCGGCCAGACCACCACAGCGGTCGGCCTGGTCTGGTCCGCAGCCGCCGCGGCCACCGTCGTCACCGTCGCCCTGTGCCGGGTCGTGATCGACCGCGTGGGCCTGTGGCCCGTGGGCGCCGCGTGCGCCGCCGTCGCCTCGCTCGCCTGCTTCGCCGCCGCCTGGGCGCCCGACTACTGGACCTACCTGGTCCTGGTCGCGATCCTCATGGCAGCAGAGGGCGGCATGTCCGTCGTGCTGCGGACCGTACGCTCCCGCCTCATTCCAGCGACCGGTCAGTTCGGCAGCGCGCTGAGCGTGAGCATCCTCATCCTTCTGCTTCCCTTCCCCGTCGCCGGGATACTCACCGCCCTCACCCCGCCGACCGCGCTCGGCCACATCATCACCGCCTGCGCCGCACTGCAGGCCATCGGCCTGCTCTGGGCCTTCGCCCGGCTGCGCACCGACTCCGCTCTGCGTACCTGAACCGCGCCGTTCCATACGCGCTTGGTATGCCGACGCCAGGCCAGCGGACAGATCGAGTCGATCGTCCGGACCCTCGCCAACCAGGGGCTCGCCCTGCACGGCTTCGGAGTGAAGACAGCTGGCCTCACCTCGTACGCCGACGGCCTGGTCGAGGCCGACTCCATGGCGTGGCCCATGGGGCCCGACGCCGCCCTCCGCTGTCCGGCCACCGCCACAAAAGCTGCAGCAACTGCCGGGAATGGGCGCATCGCTGGTACGACCGCGTGACCGCCCAGCTCCCCGAATCTCACTGACAACCCAGCAAGGAGCACCCCCATTTCCGCCTCGCAGACCCGCCCCGTCGTACTCGTCGTCTCCCCGGGCGACGAGGTCTATCGCCGCTACTGCCTGGAGCAGGTGGCCACGGAGTACCGGGTGGTGGCCATCATCGACGCCCCGCCGACCTGGCACACCACCCTGGTCGACGACTGGGAGGTAGCCGACCTGTCCGACCCGGACAGCGTCGTCGCCGCCGGCCGAGAGCTGGCCGCCCGCCACGACGTCTCCGGCGTGCTCACCTGGGACGAGTACCAGATCGTCCCCACCGCCTGCCTCGCGCAGGACCTCGGCCTTCCCGGGCCCAACCCCGACGCGATGCGCGCCTGCCGGGACAAAACTCGAACCCGTGCGGCCCTGGCCGAGCACCGGGTCGGCTCGGCTTCCTCGATCCGCACCACCTCGCTCCTGGAAGCCGTGCTCGCAGCCGAATCCATCGGCTACCCCGTCGTACTCAAGCCCGCCTCCAATGCAGCCAGCCTCGGCGTGATCCGCGTCGACAACGGCGAAGACCTGTCCGAAGGATGGCAGTTCGCCTCCGCTGCCGTCGGCGGCGTCGGAAGCGAGTGCGACGACATCCTTGTCGAGGAGTACCTCGACGGCCCCGAGGTCTCCGTGGAATGCGTCACCCACCGCGGCGTCACCGCCGCCGTCGCCGTCACCCGCAAGACCGTCGGATTCGCCCCGTACTTCGAGGAGACCGCCCACTCGGTCGACGCCCACGACCCCCTGCTCGTCGAAGTCGCCCCCGTCGCCACGGCCGCCGTCGCCGCACTCGGCATCAGCACCGGCATCCAGCACGTCGAACTGCGGCTGACCAATCGCGGCCCGCGCGTCATCGAGGTCAACGGGCGCATCGGCGGCGACCTCATCGGCCGCCTCGTCTCCCTCGCCACCGGGCTCGACCTCGCCCGCATCGCGGCGGACGTGGCCCGCGGAGCAGCCCCCGACCTCACTCCCACACGATCCCGGGCCGCGGCCATCCGCCTGCTGTACCCGGACACCTCCGGCACCCTCACCGCCCGCTCGATCGACCCGCAGCTCGTCGACACCGCCGACTGGCTCGAAGAAGTCCGCTGGCTCCGCGACCGCGGAGACACGGTCACCCTTCCGCCCTACGGCGACCTCGACACCGCCCGCATCGGCCACCTCCTCGTCACCGCCCCCTCCGCCGATACCGCCCAGCAGCGGCTTCATCATGCTCAGACCCGCGTGACGCTCACCATCGAAGCACCGGTCGACGCCCCGCACGACTGACCGCCTCCCGATGCAGATGCCGACCCCGGAAGAGGTGACGCCCTATCAGCACAACTGATCTCGACGGTGACGTTTACGTCTCCCCCCGATACCTGGCCGGAACCACCGGCATCGGCGACCCGGCTCTCGCCCCGCTGCTAGACCTCGGCTGGGACCTGCGGTACGACGACGGAAATGTCTATGTGAGCGCTCCCGACCACCGTGTACGCCTCGGGTACCTGCCCGAGGGCGACGACGACGGGCTGTGGCGCATCAACGCCTACTCTGACCCGTTCGCGCCGCCCGTCTGGGGCGTCTGCTTCAACGACCGCGTCCCCACCGAGTTCGTGACCGCGGCCACCACCGTCCTCGCGATAGCGTACGAGCAGGGACCGGACGTCTACCTCGCCCGGCCGGTCCCCGGGAACGACGAGCACGATCCCTTCCGCGTGGTCTTGCCTCTGCTCAAGCAGGGCTGGGAGGCCGATCGCCCGCGCGGGGGCGTCTTCGCGGTCCAGTCCCCGGACGGGCACGCCTGCATGGAGTTCACCACGGGTGACCTTGACCCGGAAACCGAACTGACCACACGCGAGGCCCGCTGGCAGCTGTGGGCGGGGAAGTCCGTCGACCGGCCCGTCTGGTACGCCACGGCCAGCACCGGTACCCCCGTCGCCCTTCTCACCGCAGTCACCGAGTGCGTCGCCGACCCGGCTCCACTGCCCCGGTGGCGCGATGCGACCTCCACCTACATCAAGGGCATGGCCCAGCTCACCCCGATCCTCCCGCCAGCACCCACACCGCTAGACGTGCGGCGGGCCGTCCCCTCCCGCCGCCCGGCTGCGCTGCCCGCCACCAGCGTCCCGCGCTGGAGCACCACCACCCGCCCGGCCCTTCCCGGCCCGCGCCGGTAGAACCAGCCCCACCCGGAGAACCATCTTGTCCTTGCGAGCCCCAGAGTTCTTCGCCGAACTCCGCCTTCCGTTTCCGAGCGGGACGACTGTAGGCAGCACCTACTACGCCACCCCCATCGCGGGCGCACCGCTACGTCTGCAGATCAGCTTCACCGGTACGAGGTACAGGAACACGTACGGCGGTCTGCGCCTGGCGGTGGTGCACTCGGACCGAGGTGAGATCGACGCCGTAGCACTCAGCTTCGCCGACCACGGAACCTTCTCCCACGAAGGCCCCACGCGCCAACGCAACCAGCTGGACACCTTCAACATCACGCTCGCCACACCAGGCCAGCCCTCCTGGGAAGGGGCCGACACCACGGGACTGCGTGATGCCATCGAGCGGTACACCAGCATCTGGTTCCCCGGCGCTTGGACCGCGAAGGCCCCCGGTCGCTCGGCGGGCCGCACCGCGCTCAAGGCCGCAGCCCCACCGGCCCCTCACAGCGGTGCCCGTACCCGCTGATCCCTCACCCAGTCTTCCCGTTCCGCAACTCTTCCCCCTCACCCGATTCAAGGAGTCTCTTCGTGCCCCGAACCGTTCGTCGCGGTGCTCTCCGATCCTTGGCCGTGATCACTGCCGCAGGCGTGGCGGGCACTCTGGCCTGGGCTCCCGCCCAGGCGGCCCCCGCCATCTCCCCGGGCCCCGGATACACGATCCCCGACTCCGACGGCAACGCCGACGCGTCCCACATCGGTGCCTACGGTCCGCCGGGCCCGGCCGTTCACGGCGACACCGAGACGTACTGTGCCGACCCCGAACGCCGGGCCCCGGCCGACGCCGACGGCTACAGTGCCCCGAAGCCCGTCACGTCCTGGACCTCGTCGGTGACCGGCAGGACCGTGCCCAGGGAGCGTCTGGAGCAGGCGGCGTACATCATCGGCAAGTACGGCCAGACCCGCGACAACGCGAGGGCGGCTGCGGTGGACGCCGTGGTGTACGAGTACCTGGCCGGCGGCGTCTACGCACTCGACGGCGCCCGCGGCAAGGCACGTCTGGCCTACCCGGTGGTCTCCCCGACCTCCCGCACCCTGGCCCAGGGCTATCTCGCCGAGGCCGAGCGCCTGGCCGGCCCCTACACCCTCACGATCACCCCCGCGACCAAGACCACCACCGCGGGAACCCAGGTCGCCGTCGCCGTGAAGATCACCACCAGCGCCGGCACTCCGGTACCGAAGGTGAGCGTTGCGCTGGCCGAGTCCGGCTCCGGCACCGCTTCCGGCAAGGTCACCACAGACAGCACCGGTACCGCGCACTGGACGTTCACCGCGAAGACGGCGGGCACCGCGAGCGTCACCGCCACCGCCGACGGCCTGCCGGCCACCGACCTGCAGGTCCTCACCCCGAAGAACCCCGCCGCCCAGCGCATGCTCCTGGCCGGAGGCGCCACGAGCATCAAGGACGAAGCGACCGTCGCCGTGGGCGAGGCGACCGGCGGTCTCACCATCCGCAAGAAGGACATCGAGGGCACCCGCATGGTCGGAGCCTCCTTCCAGCTCCTGGACAAGGACGGAAAACAGGTCGCCGAAGGCACGACCGACAAGCACGGCGTCCTCGTCCTCGACGGACTCCGGTCCGGCACCTACCAGTTGCGCGAGACCTCATCCGGCAGCCCCCTGCACGACCTGATCCCCGAGCAGACCATCACCATCACCGCCGGCCGTACCGCCCAGGTAAACCCCCTCGACCTGATCGACCCGTTCAAGAAGGCCGACTTGTCGGTGAAGAAGGTCGACAAGAACACCGGCCAGCCTCTCACGGGCGCGGTCATCACCATCCGCGCCGACGAGACGAACAAGGCCGGCAAGCACAGCCCCGGCAAGATCGTCACCACCCTGACGACCGGAACGAGCGGCACCGCCCGCACCGCGCTCGACGTCACCCTCCGGGCCGGCACCCGCTACTGGGCCGCCGAGACCACCGCCCCCAACGGCTACCAGCTCGACACCACCCCGACCGCCTTCACCGCGAAGCCCGGCGCCGATGTCGCCGTCACCCTCGCCGACCACCCCGTTCCGACCACGCCGCCCACCACCCCTGCGCCGAGCCCGAGTACCCCGCCCACCACCCCTCCGACCCAGCCGAGCACCCCGTCCTCCGGCTCCCTCGCACACACCGGAGCCAACACCACACCCTGGCTCCTGGCCGGCGCCACCGGCCTGCTCCTGGCAGGCGGCACCCTCTACCTCACCGCCCGCCGCCGACGGCAGACCAGCACTCCGCCGGCCAACTAGCTCCCCTTACCCCGACGTCATCGGAGAGTCAGGACGTCCCCGACGCCACCCGCCGCGCCCTCGACAGGCAAGCACCAGCACGGCATCACACCCACAGCTCCTGGCCTCCGGCCACACCCGATGACCCTCCCCGTCCCCTGCCCCAAGGAGCATCCTTCCCCGTGCACGCCCGTCTCCTCCGGTTCGCTGCAGCCGTCGCCATCGCGGCGGCCGGCACTCTGACCTGGGCACCGGCCGCCAGTGCCGAAGCCTCCGAAACACCCCCCCCGGCCTCCGCCGCCCCGGCCGAGACCCCCGCCCCGGATGCGGGCACCGTCGAGATCACCACGAAGGACACGGCCGGAGACCCCGTGCCCGGCGCCACGTTCCTGCTGCTCGACTCCGCCGGCCAGGAAGCCGGACGCGGACAGACCGACGCTCAGGGCAGGGTGACCATCCCCGACCTCGCGCCCGGCACCTACCGGATCAAGCAGACGGCCTCCGGCAGCCCGTTCCACGAGGCCGTCGCCGACCACGACGTCATCGTCACCCCAGGCGCGACCACCCGGCTGACAATCACCGACCCGTTCAAGGCCGCCAAGGTCCTCCTGCAGGCCAAGGACGACACGACCGGCAAACTCCTGCCCGGCGCGACCGTGAACATCGGCACCGGCACCTCTACACTCCTCACTCTGACTACGGGAGCCAAGGGGACCGCGTCCGGCGATCTGCCCGTGCCGAGCCGCAGCACGAAGTTCTGGGTCGTAGAGACCAAGGCCCCCATCGGGTACGACCTCTACAAGCCGAAGAAGACGTTCACCGCAGGCCCGGGCGCCCCGGTGACCGTGACCGTCACCAACGCCAAGACGACCACTGCTCCGAAGCCCGACCCTTCGGACAAGCCGACACACAAGCCCACCAGTTCCCCGTCAGGCCCCGACGAACCGAGCAGCGGCACCGGAGGGGGAACCGGAGGAGGAACCGCGACCTCGGCTCCGAGCAGCCACGCACCGGATGCCGACTCCTCGTCCGTGTCCGCCACCCCGGTCGGGGACTCCACGTCGAAGGCGCCGACGGGCTCCCTCGCCCACACCGGAGCCGACGCCGCACCGTGGCTGATCGGTGGCGCGGCCGCGTTCATCGCAACTGGAGGAGGTGTTCTCCTCCTGGCACGCCGCAGTCGCACGGACACTCGCCCCGACGATCCGGCCGAGAGCTGACCCGCCCTTCACACCCTGAACGAGCCCTCGGATTCCGCAGCCCGGAATCCGAGGGCTTCGTCGTACGCCGTGGCACGTTCTTGCCGCCCGGCACCTCAGGTCCGGCCCTGCTGCCGCCCGCGGCCAACCTCCACGACGGCAAGGACTTGAAACCGATGCCGCGCTCTCCCGTATGGGAACGAATCCCACGCGACGGGATCGAGGACCAGCGGCTTCACGAAGGCAAGGGCCTACGGCATCCTCATGACCGCAGCGAGCGGCTCGGCCGTCACAACTGGGCTGTCGAACTTACACATCCCGGCTGGCCAGTGCTGCCGACTCAGCCACTGCTGCTGGAAGAAACTGGGCAGCCACTTGGCCTTTCTCGGACCGGAAGCTTCTGCTGCTTCAGGAGGCTCCTCAGGCTGACCATGCAGGGAACGATCCAAAGCTCTGTCTTGGCACCCCATCGGCGTGAGAAGACTTTGGCGACCTTCACCCTAACGGGTGCATACCTAGCAGGGTGGCGCAGGCCAGCTTTCACGGTGGCGCGCAGGCTTTCGGATCGGAACTGGTCGATTGGTTTCGTTCATGCACGGTTTCTTCGCCTGCGGGGCTGAAGCATCCTGGCTCCGTCGTACTGGCGCGCCTCGAAGTAGAAGTTCCCTGTTCCGTTTTCACAGTTATCGGGGAATCCCGCTGATCAGACGCTGCGACTAGTGTCCGGGCAGGCACGGAAAAGGGGCCCCGAGTATGGTTGACGTCAGCCTCGAAGCCCCTCCATCCGCGCTGGAACTGTCCAACGACCTATGGAGACGTCGATGATCCAGCACGTCCGCCGAAAGCTCGCTAGCGCTCTTCCGGCGGTGCCAGAGATTAGCATTCCAATTCCGAGCCTCTTGCAAACCGCTGTGGAAAGTGTTCTTCTGCTGCGGTTTCGCTTGGGCACCGCCCTCATGGCTGGCGTGATCGCCACGTCCCTGGTCAGGCCGGAGTCGATTCCCACCCGGGTCCTGCTTACCGTCTCGGTCGCCGTATGCACCGACCGTAGCGGCTTGGTGTTCCTCAAGGTCCGCCGCTTCCGCTGACCCCGCGCCGCTGCTGGCCGACGCGTTGTTCACGTGGCGGCCGGCAGTTCGGCGCCTCCACGGAGTCCGTCTCCGTAAGAGCCGGGGGTATTCCGCGCCCGGTCCGAATCGAGGTGACGAGCATGCATCAGTGCTCCAGCCGACCGAGGCTGAGAGCGGACGACGAGCACGATCACTGGATGTGCCGCCTCGACGGCGAGCCACCGGGCCGCCGCTGTGCCGAGACCGCCTACGCCGCCTTCTGCCGCGAACACTGGTGTCTCTACTGGCAGTTCGCTGTGGCGGTAACTGGTGGTGCAGCAGCCGCCCCGAGCCTGGCCCGAGCCGCCCTCAACATGTTGGGGGACCAGTGGGGGGCCGCTCTGCGAAGCGCGTCGCCCTCCGGCTACTCGTGGACCCTGCTGACGGATGCCCTCGCACCTCATCGAACAGGGGGTGTTCGAGTCCTGTACGGGGACCTGCGAACGCCGGAGGCCGACGCCCTGGTGCTGCGTCACCGGCTGGGATGCTCTGCGGCCGCCGCAGGCCGTGCCATGGGTCTGTCGCCCGATGCCTTTGAGCTGCTGCGGCGTACGGCGCTGACGAACGCCGTCGCCCTCGAAAGTGATTGTCATATGCCTGCGTCGGATGCCGTCTGACCTGCAGCGGCGTGCGCCGGGCGCGCTTCGGGTCGATGCGGGATCGCTTTCGCTCCGAACGTGTTTCGCCCGTTGGTGGCTCGGGTAGCCGTGGAGCGAGCTGCCCTCATAGCATGTGGTCCCTACCTTCGGAGAGCCGCTGCCCCCAGGGGAGACGTGTGGCCGAGAGCGTGGGGAGCCTCTCATCCTTGACCTCAGCAAGCCCAGCGTCGCGAGAATGTATGACCATCTTCTCGGTGGAACCGACAACTATCAGGTAGACCGGGATGCCTGCGCGGAGTTGCTTCGAATGGCACCGAGTACCCGGGATCTCGCCCTCGTGAACAGGGCGTTCCTCGTACGTGCTGTTCGGTATCTCGCGGACCGCGGAGTGCGCCGGTTCCTTGACCACGGATCTGGCCTGCCCACCAGCCCGAACGTCCACGAGATCGCGCAAGCGGTGGACCCGTCGTGTGAAGTCGTCTACATCGACAACGACCCCGTTGTGGCCGCCCATGGAAACATGAGCCTGGCCGAAGACCCGTCAACGACCGCTGTCCTGGAGGCCGACATGCGGGAAACGGAGAAGATCTTCGAATCCCCGCAGGTCAAGCGGCTTCTGCGCGGGCAGCAACCCGTTGCGGCACTGTTCGTCTCTGTTCTTCACTGCATTCCAGATTCCGACGACCCGTGGAGGCTGATCCGCCGGGTCGCCGAACGGCTTCCGGCCGGGAGCTACATGGTCATCTCCCAGCTCGCCAGCGACGACGCCGATCTGCGTGACCGGATCACTCGCTTCATGGCCGAGTCGACCGGCAACAACTGGGGCGACGTTCGTTCGTTCAGCGAGGTGAATCGCTTCTTCACGGACCTGGAACTGCTGGAGGCGAAGGAGCAGAAGCCGGTGGAGGTATCCCGCTGGCGGCCCGACAGTGACCTCGCCCCTCGTCAGAACAGCGAGGAATGGGTCGAGTACGGCGGTGTCGCACTCATCAAGTAGGACCTGGGGCGGCGGACTCAGCCACTGAGCCGGTCGATGTACTGCTGGAGCAGCGCCATGGACTCCTCCTTGTCGCAGGCGGCCGTCCAGAGGTCATCTTGCGAGGCCATATAGGCTTCGACCTCGCCCTGATCGGTGATCATTTCGCCGCCCCGGTTCCTGTTCTCCAGATAGACCGCCCGGCCTCTGGCCTCGTTGAACGGCTTGAGGAGGGTCATGGCGTTATGCAATGCCGATCCCGCATGAGGGGATGAGCCGCGCAGGATCCGAAGGCGCACCCGGGGCTTGTTCTCCGCCACGCTGTACAGGTGCCGCAACTGTTCCCGGTGAACGCGGCGGCCACCTACCTGCATGAGAAGGGCAGCCTCAGCAATGACCGCCTCGTACCAGGGAGCGTTGTCCCCGTCGATGAGCATCTGACGCCGCATCCGGAACTCAAGACGTTCTTCCAGCTCTTCCCGGCGCCTGTGCTGCCGGTCGACATCGGGCTGGGCCCGACTGAAATCACCCATCAACGCCTTCGCGTAGGAACGGGTCTGCAGCATTCCCGGAACGCTGGACTCCTGATAGACCCTGATCACCTTGGCGCACGACTCCATCGCGAACAGCGCGCGGAATGCTTCGGAGGAGCCGGGGGGTGGGGCCCAGCCCGGTATCTGCTTCGCTCGCGCCAGGCACTCCAGTGCCTCGTCGACATCCTTCTGCTTCGCTTCGTAGTAACGGAGCAGCGCGACGACCTTCTCCGGCTTCATCTCGACGCCGGCGTTCTCGTAACGACTCAGTGTGGGAACGGAGCCGATCTCCGGAACGGCAGCGACAACATCGCCCTGCGGCTGATCGCCGCGGTGCTGCTTGAGCATGTCCGCGACGGCCTGCTCAAGCAGGTGAACAGACCGTCGCGGCTTCTTCCCTTCGGAAGTCACCAGCGAAAGCGGATGACGGGACAAATCCAACTCCCTGAACGTGCACGGCTTTTGCCGCCCATTTAATCAGAGGATGGACAGATCAACGGCATCCTGGCAACCTATGGCCGAAGCATTTCAGACAGTCATGGCATTGAACTCGCCCTTTGAGGCCCCGTCGACGAAAGCGGCGAGTTCGGTCCGGGTGAAGATCAGGGCCGGACCTTCAGGGTCGCGCGAGTTGCGCATCGCCACATTTTCACCCACCTCGGCAAGCTCTACGCAGTCATCCCTGCCATCGCTCGCGGACGCCTTACGCCACTGCGCGCCGACCAGTGATCCGGCGGCCACCCCGTTGCGGAGAGTCTCCACTTTCATACCCGCTTTCTGTATTCGGCCAGCGCTAGCGCACGCCAGCAGCCTGTCGAAGATTCCTGATATCGCGACGCCGTGAAATTTTCACGATCAAGTGCGGCCGGATGAAATGCTAGACCTCGACGGTGGGATGCCGCTGTCCCTCGAAAGGGCGTTATCAGCGGCATCGAGAATTCACACATGGTGATTATCTTAATAATGTGTCGTGCGTGGTGGGCGGTGTCCCGTCGGCGTGCGCGAGGCCCTCTTTGTCCGGCGGTGCGAGCACCGTGCCGGCTGGCGCAGAGCAGGCCGTTCGCCGGTCACCGCGCAGGGCTCGGGCAGTTCGCCGGGGGCAGACAGGAAAGATCGCAGAAAGACTGGCCAGCGAGTGCGAGGGCATGCCAACGTAAACGACCCTGCAGAAAACCCCAGGTCAATGAGGTGATTGCCTGTGACCGTAGCCCCTGTGGGCCCCGGTTTTTCCACTACCCCCCAGGCCCTGCGACTGCGGGCCTGGCAGCTCGGCCCTGGGCAACCGACCCAGGTACTGGGGCAGTTCTCCGCCGAGGACTTCCACCTGATCGTCGATGACCGTGCAGATGTGCACGTCAGCAGCAAGGACGGCCGCTTCTACCTCGGCTGGTTCCCGCTCGGTCGCCCCGGCACGAACGGCGAGGGATGGAAGATCGCCGTCACCGGCACCTCTAAAGTCCGCGGATATCACATGTCGTTCGACACCGAGACGCCGGCCGACATCGTTGCCGCCGCCGTTGCGCGCGTGCTGGAGACCTCTCACCGTCTCTGACAACGCGGACACCAGGAGGCTGTGCCTCCAATCGGCGACCTGGCCGTCCGAGCGGTCGTCCGCTCCACGTACCCGCATCCCAACCCTCAGGAGGTTGTTCGTGACATCCCCGGAGATGACCGTCGGCAGTCTTGTCGACCTGTTGTCCGCCTGCGATCGGGACGCTCCGGTCCGCCAGGCCATGAACCCGTTCGTCCCGATGGCTCACCGCTTGACACAGGTCCTGCAGTCTGTCGACGAGACCGGTCGGACCGTCGTCTACCTCGCCGAGGGGCGGGACGAGGGCGCACAGCTCGGCCACCTGCCACCGGAGGTCGCCATCGAACTCACGTGGCAGGGCCCCGTCCAGGCACCCCCACGCCGCCCCCGACGCCGTGCCGGCGGCAACTAGAGACCCACACCCAGCCCTTGGAGGCGCCCCTGTATCCCGACGTCCCGCCCACCTCGTCCACCCCGCTTGGCGGTCCGCCTGCGTTCTGGGTCGGCCCCAGGCACCTGGCCGGTGACGATGGACGTCTCTACGACGTCGTCGCCGACACACTCGCCGGCCTGGGCTGGACGAGCCTGACGATCGTCCGCGGACGGCACGAGCCGGACGAGGCACCGGAGGACCGTCAGGTTCTGCGCAGCACCGTCCTGCACATCAGCCCCGACACTCTGTGCTGGGCCCAGTGGGTGCTGGCGGACGAGCCGTTCCACCTGGGAGAGGTGCCGGTCGCCTGGCAAATCTCCGCCCGGGCCGAGGCGAGCAGCCCGCTCGCCCAGTGGTCGGCCTACTTCACCACCGATGTCCCCGGCGAGGCGGTGACCGACTTCCTCTTCGCGCTCGACGCAAGCGACCAGCCTGCCGTGCCGCTCACCGGACCCGAGCTGGTCCTCGACACGGTCGCCGCCCACGGATGGCTCCCTGACAGCGACCGGCCCCAGGCGGCAGCGACAGACCCGACGTTCACCTCGCATCTCCGTCTCGGCGAGGTACCGCCCCTCATCCAGGATGCCGACCCGCAGACTCTAGTGGTTGAGGCCGATGAGGCGGGGCCGGCCGGGTGGCAGGCGTGGGCCGAGCCCATGCTGGGCGCACCGTTTCTGTGGGCAGCCTCGTTCGCCGCGAGCTGCCCGCCCCAGCTCGTCGCCGCCTTCATGGCCTCCCTCAGCTCGACCGCACCGGTCCTGCGACGGGTACTGCCCGAGGCCACCAGGGACCGCCTTCTGCGCGCGCCGGCCATCTAACGTCCTGCTCGTACCTCTCGACGATCGCCGTCCGGCACCCCTCATTGGGGTGCCGGACTCTTTTGTTTCTCGGTGAAGTCGCCACTCGGCAGCACGCGACTGCCATGGCCTGCTCCAAACACGCTGCTGCCCCCGGACCATGGTGGTCGGGGGCAGCAGCGCAGGCGGCAGGCGCAGGTCAGCGCGTCGCCGTGGCCTTAGCGAGGGCCTTGCCGAGGTGACGGTCCACGAGTGCCGGGGGACCGGAGACGATCACCAGCACGCTCCCGTGGAGGATCGCGGTCTGCTTGACCACGGTGCTCCGTTCCCCAACCGTGAACGTCAGGAGCTGGCTCCACTCCTCGTCACCGCCGACACGGGGTGCGGTCAGTTTCTGCGATGCGACACCGACCAGGGTGCCGCCGGAGACGACCCGATAGGTGGGGCAGCTGGCCATGGAGTCGAAGATCCGACCGACGCCGTCAGAGAGCGTCTTCGCATTGTCGCTGTACAGCTCCTCGGAGATCTCCGAGGAGCCCCTTCCGTAAGAGGTCCTAACAAAGGCGTTGGACGTGTCGGTGGGTGATGAGGCAGGTGGCGAGGCCGAGGAAGGCTTCGTGGATGTCGTCGCGTCGTTCCC
>NZ_JBIVPT010000031.1:0-59249 GCF_044754785.1 Streptomyces sp. NPDC092952
GGTTTTTATTTTTTTTTCGCCCGGGCCCCCCGGGGGGGGGGGGGGGGGCGGGCGGGGGGTGGGGGGGGGGGGGGGCCCCCCCCGCGCCCCCCCCCCGACCACGTGACCGCGCGGGTCAGTCGCCCGCGTCCTGGCCGCGCAGGCCCAGGCCGGGGAGGAGGCCGGGGAGCAGCGGCGGAAGGGTGATGTCCGGGGCGGGCGGGTCGCCCGGGCGGTCGTCGGCGGACGGGGTGGAGCCCTGGGACGGGTCGGAGCCGAGGAGCCCGCCGGTGGAGCCGCCGATCAGGCCGCCCTCGGCCGGGGAGCTGTCCGCCCCCGAGGGGTGGGGTGAGCTCTCGGCCTCGGAGTGGTTCCGGGAGGCTTCGGGGGAGGTGCGTGCCGAGGGGGTGGTGTGCGTGGGGCCGGTGCCCCGCTCCGCGGTGCCGGACCGCCGGGCGCCGCCGCTGTCCGGGGTGCGGGGGAAGAGCGACTGGAGCGGGCCGACCTCTTCGTCTATGGCGTCGAAGACCGAGCTGACCTGGTCGCCGACGTCCGTGAGCTGCAGGGGCAGCCGGTCGCGGAGGCTGCTCCAGGTCTCGCGGTGCGAGCGGGAGAAGGAGTCCAGGGTCTGGATCGGGCCGATGGCCCCGTTGCGCTGGTAGGCGGAGCGGAGGAGGCGGTGGCCCTCGCTGGCGTCGTGGCTCATGCCGTTGAGCGTGCGCCGGACCTCGCCGAGCTGTTCGTGGTCCAGGGCGCCGGCGCGGGCGCGCTCCAGCAGGCGGCGGGCTTCGCTGAGCCGGGTCGACGCCTGGTCGAGGTAGACCTCGCCGCGGTCGGTGTCGCCGCTGGCCATGCCGAGGTGGATGTCCTCCATGCCGCGTTTGAGCCCGTACAGCGAGTCACCCGGCAGGGCGTCGGAACTGGCAGCGGCGACGCCGCCGAAGGCTCCCGCCGCCACACCGACGGTGAGGCCGCCGGCCGCGAGACCCTTCGTCCACCGTGAACGCGGACGCAACTTCCGGAGCGGGGAGGCCCGGTGGGCCCCCTTGGCGCGCTGCTCGGGCACCGTAGGGCCCGCGGACGCGCCGCCCTCGCTGAGCATGGCCTCCATGGCGGCGACGAGCTGGGCTCGCTGCACCACTTTGACCTCGGGGTCCAACTCCGGCCGCGGTACCTCACCGAGGCCGTTCGCCAGGGCCAACAGCGGTCCGTGGTCGGCCGGTCCGGCCGGGTCCTCGGGCTGTCCGGCCGCCGCACCGTGGAGCGACTGCTCCTCCAGGGCCTGGGCGAAGGCGTTCGCCCGCCGGTGTGCCGAAACGTTTGCGATCACTGGCGGCACCTCCTCTCAATCATGACGGTCGACTCCCCTGGGGGTACGGAGGGTTGCACACCTTGAGCGCTTTCACACGATTGAGTGAGTGTCGGCGGACATGGGGTGACTACAGGGGGCCTGCAACCGGCACAACGAGGGGCGCGGCACTTGGGTTACGCACTAAGGATGATCGGACCAGTGTGTGACGTGGGCGTCGCGGAGCGTGCTCCGCACGGGAGTTGGGGGCGGGCGGAGCGGGACGGGGGTCAGCGGGCGTCGTCGGGGAGGAGCCGGGCCAGGGTGCGGACGGCGCGGTACTGGAGGGTCTTGATCGCGCCCTCGTTCTTGCCCATGACCCGGGCGGTCTCGGCGACCGAGAGGCCCTGGAGGAAGCGGAGGGTGACGCACTCCTGCTGCTGGGGGTTGAGCCGTCGTACGGCCTGCAGCAGTGCGGCGTTGGAGAGGGACTCCAGGACGGAGTCCTCGGGACTGCGCTCCACCTCGTTGGCGTCGAGCATCTCGCCGGTGGTCACCTCCAGCCGGAAGCGGCTGGACTTGAAGTGGTCGGCGACCAGGTTGCGGGCGATGGTGACGAGCCAGGCGCCGAAGTCGCGGCCCTGCCAGGTGAAGGTGGAGATGCGGCGCAGGGCGCGCAGGAAGGTCTCGCTGGTGAGGTCCTCCGCGGTCGCCTTGCCGCCCACGCGGTAGTAGATGTACCGGTAGACGGTGTCGCTGTACTGGTCGTAGAGGCGGCCGAAGGCGTCGGCCTCGCCGGCCTGGGCGCGCTCGACGAGCTCCATCATGCGGGCGCTGTCGCTGTCGGCGGTCGGCCGACGGACGGTGGAGGTGGCCGCCGAGCCGCGGTTGCCGCGTCTTCCGACCGCCGCACTCCGTTCGGCCAGGGCGTAGCAGGGGCCGACAGGTGCAGGGGCGGCGAATGCGGGTACGGCGTACGCGGTGGGGACGAAGCCGCGCAAGAGGTCGGTGACCGTTGCGCGCAGCGTAGCCAGGCCCGAGGCGTCAACCCCGACGTGTGGGTACACGGGACTCCCAGAGGCAGAGCTTCCATCACGTTCAGTGCGAAACCTTCACTCGTCGTAGTGAGTGGGGGGTTCCGGAATGCGTCTGAGGAGAATAACGCTTCGTACAGGCGGCACTACGCCCAGTTGCTCAAATCATCGATTACGTCGCTTCTGTGGCGACTAAACGACCCATCGAGCAGCAGTTCGTGATCGCTTATTGATCGAATTACTTCGAGATCTGTCTATCGGGGCGACGAGTTGTGGCCGTGCGAGGGCAGGTCGGCAGGTCGGGCGGGCCTGCGGGTGAGGAGTTCGACCGGTTGTGCGCCATCGGTCGGTCGTACGTCACCGATCAGTTGTGCGGGCGTACGGATGTACGGGGCGGTTGCGCCCGCGGGTCAGCGGCGGCGGCGGTGGAGGGCGACGGCGGCGGCGGTGCCGCCCGCGATCGCGCCGACCCCCGCGGCGGCCGGGATGCCGACGCGGGCGGCCTTGCGGCCGGTGCGGTAGTCCCGCAGCCGCCACTCGCGGGCACGGGCGTGCTTGCGGAGCTTGGCGTCGGGGTTGATCGCGTACGGGTGTCCGACCAGGGAGAGCATCGGGATGTCGTTGTGCGAGTCGCTGTACGCGGCGCAGCGGTCGAGGTCCAGGCCCTCGGCGGCGGCCAGGGCGCGGACCGCCTCGGCCTTCGCGGGGCCGTGCAGCGGTTCGCCGACCAGGCGGCCGGTGTAGACGCCGCCGACGGACTCGGCGACGGTGCCGAGCGCGCCGGTCAGGCCGAGCCGGCGGGCGATGATGGTGGCGGTCTCGACCGGGGCGGCGGTGACCAGCCAGACGCGCTGGCCCGCGTCGAGGTGGGCCTGGGCGAGGGCGCGGGTGCCGGGCCAGATGCGGTCGGCCATGTACTCGTCGTAGATCTCCTCGCCGATGGACATCAGCTCGGAGACCCGGTGGCCCTTGACGATGGACAGGGCGCTGTCGCGGGCGTCCTGCATGTGGCCGGGGTCCTCGACGCCGGCCAGCCGGAACCACGCCTGCTGCCAGGCGAACCGGACGAGCTCGCGGCGCTGGAAGAACTTCCTCTTGTACAGGCCGCGGCCGAAGTGGAAGAGGGCGGCGCCCTGCATGACGGTGTTGTCCAGGTCGAAGAAGGCGGCGGCCAGGTCGTCGCCGGCGACGGGGAACGGGGCCTCCTCGGCCTCCTGTGTCGTCGCGGGTTCCGTGTCGTCCGCGGTGTCGTCGGTGAGGGAGGTCTTGCGCGCTGCCTCGGCTGCCGCCTCGCCGGCCAGCACACTCCGTGCTGTCGCGGGGCGCCTACGGGGGGTGAGCCATCCAAAAGCGGCCATGCGGTGAGCATAGCCAGTCGGCCGGGCCCTTCCCGAGCTGCCGGTATGCCATGGCGTGAACTCTTGACCGGAGGTTTGTCGAACGGGTGAAGCGGCCGCCGGGCCCGCGGGGGGAGCCGGTGCGGCCCCGGCGCAGAATGAGGGCATGAGCCCCTTGTTGCGACGTACGAAGAAGAAGCCCGAGGAGCGGGTGGTGACCCTGGTGGGGAAGCCGGGGTGCCATCTCTGCGACGACGCGAGGCAGGTGGTGCGGGAGGTGTGCGAGGAGACCGGGGCGTCCTGGGAGGAGAAGGACATCACCCTGGACGAGCGGCTGTACCGGGAGTACTGGGAGCAGATCCCGGTCGTGCTCGTCGACGGCGAGCAGCACACGTTCTGGCGGGTGGACGCGGCGCGGTTGCGCGGGGCGCTGCGTTCCTGAGCGAAGCCGGTTACCATCGTGGGCGTTTTGAGTGGTCTCGGGGGAGTGGTCGTGAGGAGTGTGTGCCGCTTTGCCCCCTTCGGGCCTGCAACGGGCTGATGCGGTCCTTGGTTCCGGGATCGAGCGAGGAATGTGCGTGACCCCGGTCACTTTGACCGGACAAAACGGACACTATCTTTGTGCACGCGTTCACAAAGACATAGCCTGCATTCGACGGGGCGGTCATGGGAAATACGGCCGCCTGCAGCCCCGCTCATCCCGCAGGAGCACCGTGGCAACTGGCCGAAATCACCGACCGGCGACCCGTAGCCGAGGAATTCCCGAGGCCACCGTCGCCCGTCTTCCGCTGTATCTGCGCGCGTTGACCGCGCTCTCCGAGCGCTCGGTACCCACGGTCTCCTCCGAGGAACTCGCCGCGGCGGCCGGGGTCAATTCCGCGAAGCTGCGCAAGGACTTCAGCTACCTCGGTTCGTACGGGACGCGCGGCGTCGGGTACGACGTCGAGTATCTCGTGTACCAGATCTCCCGCGAACTGGGGCTCACCCAGGACTGGCCGGTCGTGATCGTCGGCATCGGCAACCTCGGTGCCGCGCTCGCCAACTACGGCGGTTTCGCCTCCCGTGGTTTCCGGGTCGCCGCGCTGATCGACGCCGATCCCGCGATGGCCGGGACGCCGGTCGCGGGCATTCCCGTGCAGCACGCCGACGACCTGGAGCGGATCGTCGGGGACAACGGTGTGTCGATCGGTGTCATCTCGACCCCGGCCGGGGCCGCGCAGCAGGTCTGCGACCGGCTCGTCGCCGCGGGCGTCACCTCCATCCTGAACTTCGCGCCGACCGTGCTCTCCGTGCCCGACGGTGTCGACGTCCGCAAGGTCGACCTCTCCATCGAGCTCCAGATCCTCGCCTTCCACGAGCAGCGCAAGGCCGTCGAGGACACCGCCGGGAGCGGCGCCGATCCGGCCGCGCCCCCGGCGCGGGCCGCCGCCACCGACCGCAAGGGACCTGACGGGGACATGCCCGCCGTGATGCCGGCATGAGCCTTCTCGTCGTAGGACTGAGCCACCGCAGCGCTCCGGTATCCGTGCTGGAGCGTGCCTCGCTGTCCGGTGAGACCCGGGACAAGCTGCTCCAGGACGCGCTGGCCGCCGAGCCCGCCGCCGAGGCCGCCGTGCTCGCCACCTGCAACCGCATCGAGCTCTACGCCGACGTGGACAAGTTCCACGCGGGCGTCGCCGAGCTGTCCACGCTCCTCGCCCGGCACAGCGGCGTCGGGCTGGACGAGCTGACCCCGTACCTCTACGTGCACTACGAGGACCGGGCCGTCCACCACCTCTTCTCGGTGGCGTGCGGGCTGGACTCGATGGTCGTCGGCGAGGGTCAGATCCTCGGCCAGATCAAGGACACGCTGGCGGTGGGGCAGGAGCTGCACACCGCGGGCCGGCTGCTGAACGACCTCTTCCAGCAGGCGCTGCGGGTCGGCAAGCGGGCGCACAGCGAGACCGGGATCGACCGGGCCGGGCAGTCGCTCGTCACCTTCGGCCTCGAACAGCTCGCCGCCGGTGCGGACGTCGCCGACTGGGCCGGGGGCAAGCGCGCCCTGGTGATCGGCGCGGGCTCGATGTCCTCGCTCGCCGCCGCCACCCTGGCCCGTACCGGGGTCGCCGAGATCGTCGTCGCCAACCGGACCCGGGCCCGCGCGGACCGGCTCGTCGAGATCCTGGCCCAGCCCGGGGGCACCGGAGTGGTCGCCCGGGCCGTGGAGATGGCCGATGTCTGCGACGAACTGACACGTGCCGACATCGTCGTGTCGTGCACCGGCGCCACCGGGCTCGTGCTGACCGCCGAGGCCGTCGCCGGCGCGCTCGGTCTGGAGGCCGCGCCCGCCGCGGAGGCACCCGCCGTCGAGATCCCCGCCGTGTCCGCCGTGTCCGCCGTGTCCGCGGTGCCCGCCCCCGCCGACGTCGACCGGCACGCCGCCTGGGTCGAGAACGCCGCCGGGAACGGTGCCGGAACGGTCCGCCAGGCCGTCCGCCGGGCCACCGTGCCCGCCCAGGGCGCCGGCCCCGTGCGCCTGGCGCTGCTGGACCTCGCCATGCCGCGCGACATCGACGGCGAGGCGGCCCGGCTCGACGGGGTGCGTCTCGTCGACATCGAGTCGCTGGCCGAGGCGTCGGCCGACGCCCCGATGGCCGCCGACGTGGACCAGGTGCGCACCATCGTCTCCGACGAGGTCGCCGCCTTCGGCGCCGCCCAGCGCGCCGCCCACATCACCCCGACCGTCGTCGCGCTGCGCACGATGGCCGCCGGGGTGGTCGCGGGCGAGATCGCGCGGCTCGACGGGCGCCTCCCCGACCTGGACGAGAAGCAGCGCGCGGAGATCACGCAGACCGTGCGCCGCGTCGTCGACAAGCTCCTGCACGCGCCCACCGTGCGGGTCAAGCAGCTCGCCAGCGAGCCCGGCGGTGCCGGGTACGCCGACGCGCTGAGAGAACTCTTCGACCTTGACCCGCAGACGGTCGCCGCCGTCTCCCGGGCAGACCTGAACGACCCGAATCGAGGGCGGTCATGACCGACAACTCATCCCTGGGCACGGCGGCCGACAGGCCGCTGCGGCTGGGTACCCGCCGCAGCCAGCTCGCCATGGCGCAGTCCGGGCATGTCGCGGAGGCGGTGCGCGAGGTGACCGGTCGGGCCGTCGAGCTCGTCGAGATCACCACGTACGGCGACATCTCGCGCGAGCACCTGGCGCAGATCGGCGGCACCGGTGTGTTCGTCGCCGCGCTGCGCGAGGCGCTGCTCCGCGGCGAGGTGGACTTCGCCGTCCACTCGCTGAAGGACCTGCCGACCGCCCAGCCCGAGGGCCTGCTGCTGGCCGCCGTGCCGGTGCGCGAGGACCCGCGCGACGTGCTGGTGGCGCGGGACGGGCTGACCCTCGCGCAGCTGCCGCCCGGTGCCCGCGTCGGCACCGGCTCGCCGCGCCGCATGGCGCAGCTCAACGCGTACGCCCGCAGCCACGGGCTCGACATCGAGACGGTGCCGATCCGGGGCAACGTCGATACGCGCATCGGACTTGTCCGGAGCGGGGAGCTGGACGCGGTGGTACTCGCCGCGGCCGGGCTCAGCCGCCTCGGCCGGAGCGGTGAGGTGACCGACTTCCTGTCGGTCGACACCGTTCTGCCCGCTCCCGGCCAGGGAGCACTGGCGATCGAGTGCGCTGCGAGCAGCGCCGACCTCGCCGCCGCGCTCGCCGAGCTCGACGACCCGTACACCCGGGCCGCCGTGACGGCGGAGCGTGCCCTGCTCGCCGCCCTGGAGGCCGGTTGCTCCGCACCTGTGGGTGCGCTGGCCGACCTCCTGGTCGACGGACAGGCTGTCAACGAACTGCGCCTGCGCGGAGTCGTCGGTTCCACCGACGGTTCCTCGCTGGTGCAGCTGTCCACCACCGGTCCCGTTCCCACGTCGCAGGACGACGCGGCGGCGCTCGGTCGCGAGCTCGCGGCCGAGATGCTTGCCAAGGGTGCGGCCGGTCTTATGGGGGAGCGAGCACTTTGAGCCCCACCGGCCCCGCCGCATCCGACTTTCCGGCCCTGTCCGCACAAGGGCACGTCACCTTCCTCGGCGCCGGTCCCGGCGATCCGGGACTGCTGACGCTGCGCGCCGTCGAGGCGCTTGCGAGCGCGGACGTCCTTGTCGCCGAGCCGGACGTCCTCGGCGTCGTTCGCTGCCATGCGCGGGCAGGCGTAAGCACGCCCGAGCTGACGGTTGTTGACGCGCAGTCAGCAGCCGCCGGCGTCCCCGTCCTGAGGGATGCGGTCAATCTTGTCATGGAGGCGGTGAAGGGCGGCAGGCGGGTCGTCCGTGCCGTTTCCGGCGACCCCGGGCTGGACGGGAACGCGGGCTCCGAGATGCTCGCCTGCGCCGCCGCGGGCATCCCCTTCGAGGTGGTCCCGGGGGTCGCGAACGTGGTGGGCGTGCCGGCGTACGCCGGTGTGCCGCTCCGGGACGAGCAGGGCGCGGACGTCCGGTTCGTCGACGCCCGTACGGCGTCCGACCGGTGCTGGGCGGAGGTCGGGGCGAGCGATGCCACGGCCGTCGTCTCGACGACGCTCGACTCGGTGGCCGCGGCCGCCGGTGAGCTGGTCTCGGCGGGCCGCAAGCCCGACACCCCGCTGACCGTGACGGTCGCGGGAACGACGACCCGCCAGCGGACCTGGACGGCCACGCTGGGGACCATCGCGCAGGTGCTGAAGCAGGCGAAGGTGCTGCCGTCGCCCGAGGGCCACCGCCCCGTCATAGCCGTGGTCGGTGAGCGCACCTCCGCCGCCCGACGCGACCAGCTCTCGTGGTTCGAGTCCAAGCCGCTGTTCGGCTGGAAGGTGCTGGTACCGCGGACGAAGGAACAGGCGGCGTCGCTCTCCGACCAGCTCCGTTCGTACGGTGCCGTGCCGCACGAGGTCCCCACGATCGCCGTGGAGCCGCCCCGTACGCCCCAGCAGATGGAGCGCGCGGTCAAGGGCCTGGTGACCGGCCGCTACGAGTGGATCGCCTTCACCAGCGTCAACGCCGTGAAGGCCGTCCGGGAGAAGTTCGAGGAGTACGGGCTCGACGCCCGTGCCTTCGCCGGGATCAAGGTCGCGGCGGTCGGCGAGCAGACCGCCGCCGCGCTCGTCGACTTCGGTGTGAAGCCGGACCTGGTGCCGTCCGGTGAGCAGTCCGCCGCCGGTCTGCTGGAGGACTGGCCGCCCTACGACCCGGTCTTCGACCCGATCGACCGGGTGTTCCTGCCGCGTGCCGACATCGCGACGGAGACGCTGGTGGCCGGGCTGATCGAGCTGGGCTGGGAGGTCGACGACGTGACCGCGTACCGCACGGTCCGCGCCTCGCCGCCGCCGGCCGAGACCCGTGAGGCGATCAAGGGCGGTGGCTTCGACGCGGTGCTCTTCACCTCCTCGTCGACGGTGCGGAACCTGGTCGGGATCGCGGGCAAGCCGCACAACGTGACGGTGATCGCGTGTATCGGGCCGGCGACGGCGAAGACCGCGGAGGAGCACGGGCTGCGGGTCGACGTCCTGTCGCCGGAGCCCTCGGTGCACAAGCTGGCCGAGGCGCTGGCCGAGTTCGGCGCGCGGCGCCGGGAGGCGGCGAAGGAGGCCGGTGACCCGGTGACGCGGCCGAGCGAGCGGCGCCCGGGGGCGCGTCGTAGGCGTACGACGACCTGACCGGTCGCGATACGCGGTGTGGGGAAGGCCCGGTCGCCTCGGTGACCGGGCCTCCGCCCTTTTCGGGCGGTTTTTCCGGCACGGGTGTCGGTAAACCGGTGATGTGTGCGGGTCTAGTCTCGAAGCATGACGGTGTACGGAAACTTCCCTGGCTCCCGCCCCCGGCGGCTGCGGACGACCCCGGCGATGCGCCGGATGGTCGCCGAGACGCGGCTGGACGCGGCGGATCTGATCCTGCCCGCGTTCGTGCGCGAGGGCATCGACGCCCCGGTCGCGATCTCGACCATGCCCGGCGTGGTGCAGCACACCCTGGACACCCTGCGGAAGGCCGCGGTGGACGCGGTGTCGGCGGGGGTCTCCGGGATCATGCTGTTCGGTGTTCCGGCGGACGAGAAGAAGGACGGCCGGGGCACGGCGGGCACCGACCCGGACGGCATCCTCCAGGCGGGGCTGCGGGCGGTGCGAGAGGAGGTCGGTGACGACCTCGTCGTGATGTCGGACCTGTGCCTGGACGAGTACACCGACCACGGGCACTGCGGGGTGCTGACCGAGGACGGCCGGGTCGACAACGACGCGACGCTGGAGCGGTACGCGGAGATGGCCCAGGTCCAGGCCGACGCGGGCGCCCATGTGGTGGGCCCGAGCGGGATGATGGACGGCCAGGTCGGCGTCATCCGGGACGCGCTGGACCAGACGGGCCACGAGGACGTGTCGATCCTCGCGTACACGGTGAAGTACGCCTCGGCGTTCTACGGGCCGTTCCGCGAGGCGGTGGGCTCCTCGCTCAGGGGCGACCGCAGGACGTACCAGCAGGATCCGGCGAACGCCCGGGAGTCGATGCGGGAGCTGGCGCTGGACCTGGCGGAGGGCGCGGACATGGTCATGGTCAAGCCGGCCGGTCCGTACCTCGACATCCTGGCGAAGGTCGCCGACGCGGTGGACGTGCCGGTGGCCGCGTACCAGATCAGCGGTGAGTACGCGATGGTCGAGGCGGCCGCGGAGAAGGGCTGGATCGACCGGGACGCGGCGATCATGGAGAGCCTGACGGGCATCCGGCGCGCGGGCGCGCAGATGATCCTGACGTACTGGGCGACGGAGGTCGCGCAGCGGCTGGCCCGGGGCTGATCCGGGAGTGGTGACGGCCGGGGGCCGTCGCGGTACGGGAGTGCCGCGGCGGCCCCCGTTCGCGTGTGCGGGCCCGGCCGCGTGCGGGGGCCCGGTTCGGCCCGGCCCGGTGGTCAGTCCGCCGGGTCCTGCCGGGCCGGGGGCGGTGCGGGGGCGGTGCGCAGGACCTCGCGGGCCTGTTCGGCGGCGCGGGTGATGCTCTCGCTGATGAAGTCGAGGAAGCGGGCGATGTTCTCCAGGCGGGCGGCGGCGGGGGTGTCGGCGCCGAGGACGGCGGCGCCCCGGCGCGCGGTCTCGACGAGCTGGTCGTTGGCGCGGGCGCTGGCGATCGTCGCCTGGTAGAAGAGGTCGTCGTCGACGACGTAGCGGTCGCGGCGGCGGTCGTCGCGTTCCCGCCGGACGAGGCTCTGGCCCTCCAGGAAGGTGATCGCCTTGGAGACGGAGGCGGGGCTGACCCGGAGGCGCTGGACCAGCTCGGAGGCGGTGAGGCTGCCCGAGTCGGTGGTGTACAGGCAGGTCAGGACGCGGGCCGCCATCCTGTTCAGGCCGGAGGCCATGAGGACGGTGGTGAACGCCTCCTCGTAGGCGGCCACGGCTCCGGTGTCGCGGCCGTGCGGGTGGTGGGCGGACTCCGGTCCCCGGGCGGTGCCGGGCCTGCTCCGGCGGGTGCGGTGCTCGGTGGCGCGGTGGGCGAGGTCGGCGCGGTAGACGGTGGGGCCGCCGTTGCGCATCACCTCGCGCGTGACCGTCGAGGTCGGACGGCCGAGGCGGCGGGCGATCTCGGCGTAGGGGAGGCTGTCGGCCAGTCCCAGCGCGATCTGCTGGCGTTCCTGCTGGGTGAGTCTGCCTCCCGGCATCGCTGTCTCCTCGGTGGCCTCGGGGCGGTCCCTCTCCTGACCGTCCGACCTTAGCGTTCACCTCCTGTCCATTGCAACGATTCGAGCGGCTCCGTTGCGTTGTCGTTCAGGGTCATTGCAACAATTGCACTGCTTCTACCTGCATGGATGCTGATCCATCGCAACGAACTCGTTGTCGTGATCGGGAAAGCAACGTAGCGTTTCTGTTGTCGGAAACGAAACGAGCACAGGAGAGCACGATGCAGAAGTTCGACACTCCCGCCCCGGTCTCCGCCGTCCTGGACATCCCCGCCGGGAGCGTCCGGTTCATCGCCGCGGACCGCGCCGACACCATCGTCGAGATCCTGCCCGCCGACCCCTCCAGGGGCCGCGACGCCAAGGCCGTCGAGCGGACCGAGGTCTCGTACGCCGACGGCGTCCTGCGGATCGCGGCCGGTGCCCCCGGCGGTCGGCTCTCCGGCCCCTCGGGGGCCGTGGAGATCACCGTCCGGCTGCCCGCCGGCTCCCGCGTGGAGGGGCGGGCCGACAGCGCCGAGCTCCGTGGTGTCGGCCGTCTCGGCGACGTCGTCTTCGAGGGCGCGTACCGCCGGATCAGGATCGACGAGGCCGCGAGCCTGCGCCTCACCGCGATCGACGGGGACGTCGAGGTCGGCCGGCTGGGCGGCCCCGCGGAGATCAGCACCGAGCGGGGCCGTATCGAGGTCGCCGAGGCCGTACGCGGCACGGTCGTGCTCCGCACCCGGTCCGGCGACATCTCGGTCGGCGCCGCCGCGGGCGTCTCGGCCACCCTGGACGCCGGTACGGATCACGGCCGCGTCAGCAACGCCCTGCGGAACGACGGCACCGCCGGACTCGACATCCGCGCCACCACCTCGCACGGCGACATCACCGCCCGCAGCCTCTGACGACCAGTTCCGGCGACCGACCCATGTGACCAGGGGGACCCCATGAGTGAAGACCGCACGCCCGCCAACCGCACGCCCGTGAACAGCGCACCGTGGACCGGCATGGTGCCGGTCGACGACACGGCCCTGGCCGTCACCGACACCGGCGGCCCCGGAACCCCCGTGATCTACCTCAACGGCCAGTTCGCCACCCAGGGCTACTGGCGGCGGGTCCTCGCCGAACTGGGGACCGAATGGCGCCACATCACCTACGACGAACGGGCGCGCGGCAGGAGGTCGAAGCGCTCGGCGGACTACTCCTTCGAAGCGGCGGTCCGTGACGTCGACGCCGTTCTGGAGGCCCGGGGCGTGGACCGGGCACTGGTGGTCGGCTGGTCCTACGGGGCGTTCGTCGGGGCGCACTGGGCGGCGCGCAATCCGGAGCGCGCGCTGGGCGCGGTCCTGGTCGACGGCGCGTTCCCGTACGACTGGCTGGACGAGGCGATGGAGCTGCGCATCCGGAAGATGTTCCGGCGGATGGGCTGGTTCCTGCCACTGCTGCGCCCGACGGGTCTGGTCCCGCGCATGTCCGCAGAGCAGCAGGCGGAGAGCAACATCGAGGTGGGCCGGATCTCCCGCGAGCGCGAACTGGGCCCCGTGCTGGACGGCATCACCGTCCCGGTGCGCTACGTGGTCGCCTCCGGCACCTCGCTCGGGAGCCGGGACGACGAGCAGGAGCGGATACGCGCGAGCCTCGACGGGGTGACCGCCCGCAACCCCCGCATCCGGGTCGGCGCCAAGGTCCCCAGCAACCATGGCGCGATCCTCCGGAAGGACTTCCGGGCGATCGCCGGGTCCGTGCGCGAGATCGCCGCCCTGGACGGCGGGGGACGCTGAACCGGCGACGGTGACGGGGCCGGTACCCCGTCACCGTCCTCCTGCCGCCCCGGCGGTCAGCGGGCGTCTTTGGTGAGGAAGTCGAGCAGTATCCGCCGGCTGGTCTGGGAGGTGAGGCTGCCGTACGCGTCGTCGAAGGCGTGCTCGGCGAAGGGCAGCTCCTCGACCCGGGTGGGGACGCCCTTCTTCCTGAGCGCGTCGCCGAAGGCGGTGATGGTCCCGGGGCGGGCGCTGCGGTCGCGGTCGCCGACCACGAGCAGGGTGCGGGGCAGTCCGGCGCGGATGTCGGAGGTCGGGGACACCTCGCGGTAGCGGTCCGGGTACTGCTGCGGCGTACCGCCGGTGTACAGCTCCGCGGCCTCGCGGGTGCCGGCCACGTCGTCGTTCCACATCTCCGTGACGTCGGTGCCGGGGTAGAAGCCGATCACGGAGGCGGGGGGAGCGGGGGTGGCGCCTTCGGCGGCCTCGATGGTGCCGTTGTGGAGGCGGTAGGCGGTGTTCATCGCGAGGGTGCCGCCCGCCGACATGCCGCCGAGCGAGATCCGCGAGCCGTCGACGCCGTACGCGTCGGCGTTCTTCCGCACCCAGCTCAGGGCGGAGACGAGGTCCTGGGGTGCCTTGTCCCAGGTCGGGTGGCCGGGGCGGGCGAGGCGGTAGTCGACGGCGAAGACGGCGACGCCGTGGTCGGCGAGCCAGCGGCCGGTGCCGCGCAGGTCGCTCTTGTCGAAGGTGTGGAAGCCGCCCGCGTGGGCGAGCACGACGGCCGGGACCTTCTTGCCCGGCGTCTTCTCCGGCAGGTACGCGTCCACCTTCAGCGGCTTGCCCCCGGGGCTCGCGTACGTCTCGGTCGCGTCCGGGTCCACGGCCGGGTAGCCGAGTCCGGTGAAGACCTGGCCCAGGGAGATGTCGACGCCCGCGCTCCGCGCGGCCTGGAACTGGATGCCGCCGATGGCCAGCGCGCCCACCGTGCACAGCGTCGTGACCACGGTGACGGCGCGGCCCCAGCGCACGAGGCCCCCGCGCCACGCCGACCAGGAGAGGACGGCGGCGACGAGGGCCATCAGGGCGATGTGGAAGGGGTACTGCCCGCCCAGGACCGGACCGATCACCCCGGCCTTGGGTATGGCCGGGAAGTAGGCGCCGAGGACGATGGCGAGAGCCAGGAAGCCGAGGAACGAGGCCAGGACGGCGGCGACGACCCGGAGGATCCGGACCGCCCGGCCGGTCCGGGCGGAGGGGCTCCGGCGGGTGGACGTGGACATGATGCTCTCCTGCGGTGGTGCGCGGGGCGGGGCTGTGCCGCCTGCGGGACTGGTCGCGAGCCGCGAAGTCCTCGGAAACCACCTGCGGGGCGCGAGAACCGGCTCACCCAGGAAAGGTATGAACCGGACACCCGTGCGGGCCTCCCGCCACGGAGCCGTTCTTCGGCCTGGCTCTCGGGTAGGGGGTCCGCCGGAGGGGCCGGGATCCGTCCCGCTCCGGCCGGACGGGGCCGGGCCGGATCACAGGTGGGTGCGGCCGGGAACGACCAGGCCCGCCTCGTAGGCGAAGACCGCGGCCTGGGTCCGGTCCCGCAGCTGGAGCTTCTGCAGGATGCTGCCCATGTGGGTCTTGACGGTCTGCTCGGCGACGACGAGTTCCCCGGCGATCTCGGCGTTGGACAGCCCTTGGGCGACCAGCGCCAGCACCTCGGTCTCGCGGTTGGTGAGTACGTCGATCCGCACCTGGGCGGGCTGCTTCGCCACGCCGCTCAGCAGGGAGAACTCCTTGATGAGCCGCTTGGTGATCTCGGGGGACAGCAGGGCGTCCCCCGCGGCCACGACGCGTACGGCCTCGGCGAGCTGGACCCCGGAGGCGTCCTTGAGGAGGAAGCCGCTGGCGCCGGCCCGCAGCGCCTCGTACACGTACTCGTCGAGGTCGAAGGTGGTCAGGACCAGGATCTTGGCGGACAGGTCGGCCTGCCGGGTGATCTCGCGGGTGGCGTCGATGCCGTTCATCCCGGGCATCCGGATGTCCATGACGATCACGTCGGGACGGAGTTCCCCGGCCGCGGCCACGGCCTCCAGGCCGTCCGCGGCGGTCGCGACCACCTCGATGTCGGGCTGGGCGCCGAGAAGCACCGAGAAGGCCTCGCGGACCATTGCCTGGTCGTCGGCGATCATCACTCGGATCGTCATGGGGTCCGTTCCTTGTCCGTCGGGGCCGCCGGGGCCGTGGGCACCGGCAGCAGCGCGGTGACCTCGAAGCCACCGTCGGGTGTCGTGCCCGCGGAGAGTTCCCCGCCGAGCATCGCGGCGCGTTCCCGCATGCCCAGGATGCCGTGCCCGGCGCCCGGGGAGGGCTGGGCGGCCCGGCGTCCGGGACCGTTGAGAACACGCAGGTGGAGGGCGTCGGGGGCGTAGGAGAGTTCGACGCGGGCCGTGGCGCCGGGGGCGTGGCGCAGCGCGTTGCTGAGCGCCTCCTGAACGATCCGGTAGGCCGAGAGCTCCACGCCGTCGGGCAGCGGGCGGCGGTTTCCGGAGGTCACCGCCCGTACGTCGAGCCCGGCCGCCCGTACGCCCGCGAGCAGGCCGTCGAGCCGGTCCAGGGTGGGCTGCGGCGCCTTGGGGCTGTTGGCGCCGGGAAGGTCCTCGGAGCGCAGTACCCCGAGGAGGCGGCGCAGTTCGGTCAGTCCTTCCAGCGCCCCCGTACGGATGTCGGCCAGTGCCGCGACGAGTTCCCCGGGCGGGTCCGCGACCCGGTACGGGGCGGCGTCGGCCTGGATGGAGATGACGGACATGTGGTGGGCGACCACGTCGTGCAACTCGCGTGCGATGCGCGCGCGTTCCTCCAGAACGGTGCGGTGCGCCCGCTCCTGGGCGAGGGCCGCCTCCTGCGCCGCGAGCCGGGCGCGGACCTCCCGCGTCCCGCGCACCGCGGTCGCCCCGGCCATGACGAGGGCCAGCAGCACCAGCACGATCACCGTGAAGTACCAGGGCCCGATCCCGCCGTCCGCCAGCTGGAGCCCCAGCAGCAGCGCGGCGCTCGGCGCCACGGTCTCGACCATCACCCGCGGCCGGTTGCGCAGCGCGACCAGGAACAGCAGCCCGGCGTGCACGGCCCATGCCCACCCCGCGTACGGCTTGAAGGGCGGGTACAGCGAGAACACCGGCAGCATCACCAGTGACAGCCACCAGGCCGGCAGCGGAAGGCGCAACGCCACCACGAGCAGCGCCGCGTGCGCCATCCCGACCGGCCGCATCGCCATGTCCTCGGTGGCGGAGACGGCCGCGAACACCGCCACCGCGGCGACCGCGAGATGCGGCAGCCACCTCAGCGGCCCCGGGGCGCGCATCGGCGGCATGGGCTGCGGGGCCGACGTGCACAGATCCTTCCGCAGGGTGCTCAGCGCTCGGCGCACCGTCTCCTTCCCGACCCTGTCCATGTGATCAGTATTGTCCTGGTTCGTTCGGGGGTCCTCCCGCGGTCGCCGGAGGCGGCGCGGGCCGGGTGCCGGTGGTTCCGGTGTCCGTCCGGACGCGACGTTACGGGGTGGGGCCGCTGATCGGCCTCATGCCGTGGAGCCGTCCTCGCGTCTGGCTCCCAGGTATGAGGGCACGGCGAAGGCTGCTCCGGAGCGGGGGGGGGTGCCGGTGTTCCTCCTCCCGGTGCGAAGAGTTGCGACGAACCTCTTGCCGGGGTGGTCCGGTCTCCCTAATGTGAACCTTCAAATCCACGGAGTTCCCTCTCGACGGAGTTGCTGGGGCATTGTTTTGAACGATCAAATTAGCTCGACGCCCGGCCCCGCCGACCCGGGGCCGGACCTCGCCGTGGGGCCCGGGGCGGGGTATCTCGACCACGCCCGGGTGGGGCCGCTCTCCCGGCCGGTCGTCACGGCCCTGGCCGGTGCGACCGGGCTGGCCGCCCGGCTCGGCCCCGGCGATCTGGACCGGCTGTTCGCCCTCGCCGACGCGGCCCGGGACTCGGCGGCCCGGCTGCTCGGTGCCCGGCCGCACGAGATCGCGCTCGCCCCGTCCACCAGCAACGGGCTGTTCACCGTGGCCGCCGGGCTCCGGGGCCCCGGCACGGTCCTGGTGCCCCGGGACGAGTTCCCCGCCAACCTCTACCCGTGGCTGCGCTTCGCCGACCGGGGCGGCCCCGGGGTCCGTCCCGTCGACCCGGCCGGGCAGCGGCACGTCACCCCCGACCTGCTGCGCCACCACCTCACCCCCGATGTCGTCGCCCTCTCCGTCAGCGCCGTCGACTCGCTCACCGGCCATCTGGCCCCGCTCGCCGCCCTCAAGGAGGTCCTGGGGCCCGACCGGCTGCTGATCGTCGACGCCATCCAGGGCCTGGGCTCCGTACCGCTCGAAGCGGAGGCCGCCGATGTCCTCGTGAGCGGCGGGCAGAAGTGGCTGCGGGCCGGCTGGGGCGCCGCGCTGCTGCTGGTCCGCGACCGGTGCGCCGGGCGGCTGGTGCCCGGGCTCGGCGGCTGGGCCGGGGTCGCCGACCCCTTCGCGTCCCGGCATCCGGCCGAGCCGCTGCCCGGGGCCGCCGCCCACCTCGCCACCAACCCGGACTTCCCGGCCGCCGCGGCCCTCGGCGCGGCCCTCGACGACCTGCGCGAGCAGGGCGGTCCGGCCGCCGTCGGGCTCCGGATCCGGGCCACCCTCGCCGACCTGCTCGACCGGGCGCGCCGGGCCGGTGCCGAGGTGCTGCTGGACGGGGTCGACGCCCGGGAGCGCGGCGGCATCGGCACGTTCCGGCTGCCCGGCCACGACCCCGCCGCCGTCCACCGCACCCTCGGCGCGGCCGGGCTCGTCACCACCCGCCGCGACGAGTGGATCCGGCTGTCGCCCCACGCGTCGACCCCGGCCGCCGCCGCCGATCTGCTCACCGAGGCGCTGCGCACCCTCGCCGCCGCCCGCACCGCCCGCTGACCGCACCCGCACCACCGGCCGTACCCGCAACGCACACCACCCGCACCACCCACACCACCGCTCACCGACCCTCCCAGGAGCCGAGATGTCCCCTCACCCGAGCCGCCGCCGACTGCTCCGACTCGCCACCGCCTCCGCCGCCGGGCTGACCCTGACCGCCTGCGGTGACAACGGATCGGGCGGTGCCGTCGGCGCCGACGGCGACAGCGGCCGGATCACCGTCTGGAGCTGGACCTCCGCGGCCGAGGCGCTGCGCAGCGTCGTCCCCTCCTTCGAGCGGGACAACCCCGGCATCCGGGTCGAGGTCCAGGACGTCGGCGAACCGGCCATCTGGGACAAGATCACGGTCGGTATGGCCTCGGGCGGCAAGGGGCTCGCCGACGTCCTGCACATAGGCGTCGACTACCTGCCCGGCTATCTGGAGAAGTTCCCCGACGGCCTCGCCGACCTGTCCGGGTTCGGGGCCTCCCGGTACCGGAGCGACTTCGCGGAGGGGCTCTGGCCGACCCTCCTGGGCAAGGACAACGCCCCGCGCGCCCTGCCGTGGGAGGTCAACCCGCTCGGCCTGTTCTACCGGCGGGACCACTTCGAGAAGGCCGGCGTCGACCCCGCCGCCATCGGGACCTGGGACGACCTGATCGCCGCCGGGCCGAGGATCCGCGCCGCGACCGGGGCCCTGCTGCTCGGGCTCGACAAGCCCGGCACCACCCCGGACATGGACTTCTTCCAGAACCTGATGCAGCTCCAGGGCGCCTTCTACTTCGACCGGCGGGGCCGGATCACGCTCGCCGGGCCGGAGGCGGTCCAGGCCCTCACCCTCATCAAGCGCCTCAACGACGAGGGGCTGCTCGCCGACACCGCGGGCCAGGGCACCGGGAAGCGGCTGCTCTCCCAGGGGAAGCTCGCCACCTCCCAGGACCCTGCCTGGGCCGTGGAGTACCTGGCGGTCAAGTTCCCCGAGCAGAAGGGGAAATGGCGGGTCATGGAGCCGCCCGCCGCGGTGGCCGGGGGCGGGCGCAGCGTCATCGTCAACTCCACCTATCTGGCCGTCGCCGGGTCGAGCAGGCGCCGCCGGGCCGCGTGGCGGTTCGTCGAGTACGCGCTGACCAAGCCCGCCGAGATCAACCGGATGTTCGCCTCCGGCGGTGTCTTCCCCGCGCTCCGCGCGGCGTACGACGACCCGAGGTTCAGTGCGCCGCACCCGTTCTACGGGGGCCAGAAGGTGCTGAAGACCTTCGTCGACTCGCTCTCCTCGGGCTCCGACGCCACCAACTACACCGGTGACTACGCCCGGGCCCTGAAACTCGCCGGCGACGCCCAGAGCCGGGTGCTGGTCAAGGGCGCCGACCCGGCCGTCGCCCTGCGGGAGGCGGCGGAACGGCTCGCCCAGCAGACCGGCCGGCAGCAGGCGGCCTGACGACCATGGCCTCCGTCCTGCCCGAAGGGGTCCGCGCACCCGCGCCCCTGCCCGTTCCCGTTCCCGCACCCGCGTCCGGCCCTGCCCGGCCGGGGCGGCGCCGGCTGCTGACCCGCGGCTCCGTCCCGTATCTGCTGATCATGCCCGCGGTGCTGGGGTTCGCGGTCTTCAAGGCGTACCCCATCGCGTCCTCGCTCTGGATCAGCCTCACCACCGGCACCGGTGACGACCGGACGTACGCCGGGCTCGCCAACTACCGGCGGCTGCTGGCCGATCCGCTGTTCTGGACCGCGCTGAAGAACACCGGGCTGATCCTCGTCGTCCAGGTGCCGCTGATGCTGGGGCTGGCCCTGCTGGTGGCCCTCGCCCTCGACTCCGCCAAGGTGTGGCTGCGTCCGCTGTGGCGGCTCGGCGTCTTCGTGCCCTCGCTGACCGGGCTGGTCGCGGCGGGCGTGATGTTCTCCGTGATCCTCAACCGCGACGCCGGGCTGCTGAACTGGGTCCTCTCCCTGTTCGGCGTCGACCGGGTGAACTGGCTCGGCAGCCCCTCCTGGGCCCGGGTCGGCGTCGTCCTCGTGATCACCTGGCACTACACCGGCTACAACGCGGTGATGTACCTCGCCGGCCTCCAGGGCATCCCGAAGGAGCTCTACGAGGCCGCGATGGTCGACGGCGCGGGGCCCGTCCGCCGCTTCGTCTCCGTGACCCTGCCGCAGCTGCGGCCGATCCTCCTGCTCACGGTGGTGCTCTCCACCATCGGCACGCTCCAGCTCTTCGACGAGCCGTACGTCCTCACCGGCGGCGGCCCCGACAACGCCACCCTGACGGTGACCATGTACCTCTACCAGAACGGCTTCAAGTACTTCGACTTCGGCTATGCCTCGGCCATCGCCTACGCGCTCGCGCTGATCGTCTCCGTGCTCGGCATCGTGCAGGTCCGCCTGATGGGGGAGCGCCGGTGAAGGCCCGCGGCCCCCTGCTGACGCTGCTGCTCGCGGGCGCGTTCGCGCTCTGCGTCGGTCCGTTCTACTGGCTCGCCATGGCGGCGACCCAGGCGGACAAGGACGTGTTCTCCTGGCCGCCGAAACTGCTGCCCGGCGGCCACCTCATGGAGAACCTGCGCGGCCTGGAGGAGTCCATCGGGCTCACCCGGGTCCTGGTCAACACCCTGGTGGTGGCGGGCACCCAGACGATCGGCGCGGTCGTCGTGTCGGTCCTGGCGGGCTACGCATTCGCCAAGTTCGAGTTCCGCGGCCGGAACCTCTTCTTCGTCCTGCTGCTCAGCACCCTGGTGGTTCCCGACACGGTGATGCTGATCCCGGTCTTCCGGATGATGATGGAGCTGGGCCTGATCGACTCCTACCAGTCGATCGTCCTGCCCGGCCTGGTCACCCCGTTCGGCATCTTCCTGATGCGGCAGGCGCTGCGCTCGATGCCGGACGAGCTGCTGGACGCGGCCCGGGTCGACGGTGCCGGTGAGCTCCGGGTGCTGTGGCGGATCGTCGTCCCGGTCAACCGGCCGATCATCGCGGCGCTCGCCCTCTTCGTCTTCCTCGGCAGCTGGAACCAGTTCGTCTGGCCCCTGATCGCGCTGCGCAGCCCCGAGATGTACACGCTGCCGGTGGCCACCGCGACCCTCCAGGGGCTGTCGACCACCAACTACGCGCAGGTCCTGCTCGCCGCGGGCATCGCCGCCGTCCCCGTGATGGCTCTCTTCCTCGTCCTTCAGCGCCAGTTCATCTCCGGCCTGCTGGCCGGGGCGACCAAGGAGTGACGCCACCGTCATGACCACCGAGAAGACCGACGCACCCGTCCCCGCCGGAGCCGCCGAGGCCGCCGGTACGGGGCAACTCGCCCCGCTGTGGCGGCCGAACACGCCGGACGGGGCCCCGGGCGCCGTCTGCCACCGACGGCTGGCCACCGGCCTGACCCTGCCCACCGGTGCCCCGCTCACCGTCCACCTCACCGGGACCGGTTGCGACCGGCTGGAGGCGTCCGTCGCCCCGGCCGGTGACGGCGCCGTCCTGGTCGAGGTCCGGGCGGCGGCCGGGGCCACGGTCTGCGCCGAGTGGCGGGTCCCCTGCCTGGGGGCCACCGCCTTCTGGACCCCGGACACCGACGCCTCGCGCTGGCTGCCGCCGTCCTGGACCGCCCCGCGCACCGTCTCGCTCGCCCTGGGCGCCCCCGTCGTCAGCCTGGTCGGCGCGGGCGACCGGGGCCTGTGCACGGCCGCCGCCGAGGCCGTCGCGCCCGTGCGCGTCGGCGCGGGAGTGGTGGAGGAGAGCGACGAGTTCGTCTTCACCTTCGAACAGGAACCGACCCCGGACGGGCCGCCGCTGCGGCTGCGGATCGACATCGGCGGCCGGCACTTCGCCGCCGCCCTGCGGTCCGTCACCGACTGGTGGGCCGAGGGCCTGAACCGTCCGTGGATCGCCCCCGCCGCCCGGATGCCCGCCTACTCCACCTGGTACAGCCGCCACCAGGACGTGGACGCCGCCGTCGTCGAGCGGCTGGCCGCCCTGGCCGCCGCCGTCGGCTGCGAGAGCATCATCGTCGACGACGGCTGGCAGACCGCCGACCGGACCCGCGGCTACGGCCACTGCGGCGACTGGGAGTTCAACCCGGCGGCCTTCCCCGATCCGGCGGCCCATGTCGCCGAGGTCCACCGGACCGGCCTCGCCTACCTCCTCTGGTACGCGCTGCCGTTCATCGGGCGGCACAACGAGGCGTGGGACCGCTTCAGCGGCATGGTCCTGCGCGAGGTGCCCCGGCTGGACGCGGCGGTGCTCGATCCGCGCCACCCGGAGGTCCGCGCCCATCTGGTCGGGAAGGTCTCCCGCGCCGTCGAGGAGTGGGGCATGGACGGCCTGAAGCTCGACTTCATCGACCAGTTCGCCGTCGCCGACCCGCCGCCCGCCCCGGCCGGATCGGACCGCGCCACCGTCCAGGAGGGCCTGCTCCAGCTCCTCGCCGACCTCGACGCCCGGCTGCGCCGGGTGCGGCCCGACGTGATCGTCGAGCACCGTCAGCCTTATGTCGGCCCCGGGCTGTGGCCGTACGCCACGATGGTCCGGGCCACCGACTGCCCGCTCAGCCCGGCCGAGAACCGGCAGCGCACCATCGACTGCCGGCTCACCGCAGGCCCGCTCGCCGTCCACTCCGACATGATCACGTGGCACGGTGCCGAGACCCCCGAGGCGATCGCCGTCCACCTCGTCAACGCGCTGTTCTCGGTGGTGCAGATCTCCGTCGACCTGGCGGCACAGACCCCCGGCCAGCTCGCCGCCCTGCGGTTCTGGCTCGGCGTCTCCCGCCGGTACGCCGACGCCCTCCAGCTCGGTGACCTGGAGCCCGCCCGGCCGGACCTGGGCTACCCCCTGGTCCGTGCCGGTGACGGCGGTACGGCCGTGATCGCCCGGTACGCGCCGCTGCCCGTCGCCCTCCCGGACCGGTCCGGCGGGGACGGTCCGCGGACGGTGCTCGTCGCCAACGCGGACGCCGACCCCGTGGTGCTGCTGACCGCTGCCCGGCCGGAACGGGTGGGTGTCCGCGTACAGGACTGCCGGGGTGAGATCCTGTCCGATACCGGGCTCGACCTCGTCGCCGGGGTGAATCCGGTGACCGTACCGACCGGTGGTCTGCTCACCCTGACCCGCGGGGACTGAATACGCGCGCGGGCCGGGGGCACGGGTCGGACGCCCCCAGCCCGCCGCCGACCGCCGTAGGGGAACGATGACCGCTCGACAGGTGACCATCGAGGAGGTCGCGCGTGCGGCCGGAGTCTCCCGGCAGACCGTCTCGAACGCCCTCAACGCCCCGCACCGGCTGCGCGAGGCGACCCTGGCCCGGGTGACCGCCGCCATCGAGGAGCTCGGCTACCGGCCGGACCAGTCCGCCCGCAGTCTGCGGACGGGCACCCGGAAGGTCATCGGATACCCGGCCCCGGTCGACAACCCCGCCGACCCCAACCCCCTGATGGGCGGCTTCCTCCAGGCACTGGTGACCGCCGCCGACGACGTCGGCCACCGCATCCTGCTGTTCCGCTCCGATCCCCAGCAGGGGGCCGGGGCGGTCGCCAGGTCCTTCAACGATCTGATCGCGGCCCGCCAGGTCGACGGGTTCATCCTCTCCGACGTCGTCCACGACGATCCCCGGGTCGACGTGCTCACCGAGGCGGGCGTTCCGTTCGCCGCCTTCGGCCGGACCGCCCCCGGCCGTCCGCAGAACTGGGTGGACATCGACTCCGCCGCCGCCACGGCCGCCCTGGTCGGCCTCCTGCTCGACCAGGGGCACCGGCGGATCTGCTACCTGAACTCCGCCGCGTCCCTGCCCTGGCTGGCCGACCGCAGGGCCGGCTTCCTCAGGGCCGCGGCGGCCGCCCCGGCCGGGGCCTTCGAGGTCGGTGTCCCCGACGACGACCCCGCCGCGCTCTCCCACGCCGTCCAGCGCCTGCTCACCGGCCCGGACCGGCCGACCGCGCTGGTCTGCGCGAGCGACTGGCTCGCGCTGACCGCCTACGAGGCCGTCCGGGCGGTGGATCTCGTGGTCGGCCAGGACGTCGCCGTGACCGGGTTCAACGACATTCCGCTCTGCACGCTGCTCCAGCCCGCCCTGACCAGCGCCCGGCTGCCGCTCGCGGCCATCGCACGGGCCCTCGTCGACCGGCTGGTCACCGCCGTCGAGGACCCGGCCGCCGCCCCGGCGAGCGGGCTGCTGCTCGGCGCCGAGCCGATCGTGCGCGCGAGCACCCCGGAGCGTTAGGTTCTGTCCGCCTCCCCGAGGGCGCTGCGGGCGGCGGCGCGTACGAGGAGGTCGTCGTCCGACTCCGCGGCGGCGGTCAGGGCCCGGCGCACCGCCGGGTCGTCGGCGTAGGGGCCGAGGGCCATGGCGGCGTACTGGCGGACGAGGTCCTCCTCCGGGTCGTCGAGCGCGGCCAGCAGGGCCCGGCCGGCCTCCAGGCGGAGCGCCAGGTCGGCCGGGGGCCACAGGCGCAGCAGGGTGGCGGCCTCGGTGCGGGCGAGGTCGTACTCCTCGGGGTCGGCGACGACGCCGATCAGGAACGGTTCGGCGCCCGGGTCGCCGTCCAGCTCGGCGACGATCGCGTGTCTGCGGTCGTCGTCGGCGGGCAGGGCGCGGAACTCGGCCACGAGAGAGGCGAGTTCGCCGGGAGTCCGGGCCATGGTGCGCCTTTCGGTCAGGGTGTGGTGTTTCGTGGTGACGGGTGGTGCCCGGTCAGGGCCAGTCGACCATGGCCGTGAACACGACCCAGGCGACGAACACCGTGACGGGCGCGAGCACGGCGAGGACCGTCCCCGCCGCCGGCCTGAGGAAGGCGCCCACCCAGCTCGCCACCAGCAGGACGCCGGCCAGGGCCAGCAGGACGCAGAGTGCCGTCCAGGCGGGCCCGAAGCTGCTGTCGAACCGGTGGGCGACCGCTTCCGTGCAGGAGTCGCAGGCCATGGGGGAGAGCCCGCCGTAGAACAGGACGAGCAGGCCGAGCGGGAGCGTCGCGAGCGTGGAGACCAGCGAGCCGATCCAGGCGCGCGAGGGGCGGTCGGGTGCGGCGGCGCCGTCCATGTCTTCGGTCATGTGTACGAGTCAACTCCACGGTCCGGGAAGCCGCATGAGTGCGCGTACTCAGTCCCACCAGAAGGACCAGATCTCCTTCCCGAGCACGGACTTCTCCGCGTAGGCGTCGAGGTCGTACGGCGGGTTCTGGTCGATGTTGTCCGGGCAGAAGGCGTAGTGCTCGGCGGCGACCGCGCGGGCCTCGGCGAGGGTGGTGGGCGGGCGGGAGACCGTGACGGTCAGGGTGTCGAAGCCGAGCACGACGACGCGTATGCCGTAGCGGTCCTCCCAGGAGCGGAGCACGGCGCTGATCCGGCCGGTGTCCTCCTCGTAGTTGAGCGGGCCGGACCAGCCGATGGCCGCCGGGATGTCCGCGCTGCGGCGGGCCGGGACGAGCGCAGCCCGCGAGCCGGGGTACCAGCCGGCCGGGCCGACGCACTCCTCGGCGATGGCCGCCGCCAGGTCGTCGGGGGCGTCGAGCCCCTCGGCGGCGGGGACGGGGGCCAGGCCCGGCCAGTCGTTCTCGGCGGCGTCGATCTCCTCGGGGGCGTTGTCCTGCCAGTACCCGGCGAGGATCTCCTCGGCGTCGTGGTCGCCGGGGTACGAGGTGTCCTCCGGCATCAGGTCCCACTCGGCGGGCCACTGGTCGCGCCGCCCGCCGTCGATCAGGACCGGGAGCAGCCCCACGGGCCGACCGGCCGCGCGCAGTTCGCGCCAGTCGCCGTGGGCCGCCGGCTCGGCGGCGCACCAGAGCAGGGGCTCGTGCCAGGTGCCGTCGCAGGTGGTGTCGATCGTCGAGCCGGGCGGGAGCCGGAGCCCCGAATCGGCCGGGGACACCAGCGGGTTGGGAAGGTTCGCCATGCCGGTGAGCGTACGGGGCCCCACTGACAGCCGGCCGTCCGGAGCGGGGCGGTGGGGTCTCACCCCGGACGGCCCCGCCCCGGACGGCCCGGGATCAGGCGCGCTTCGAGCGGCGGCGGGCGGCGACGGTCAGGCCCGCGCCCGCGGCGAGGACGACGACGGTGCCGATGACCAGCGGGATCGTGCCGCTGCTGCCGGTGGAGGCGAGGTCACCCTCCGACTTGCCGCCCGGGGCGCTGTCCGAGGGCGCCGGGGTGCCCGGGACCGCGGGGCTCGACGTGCCCGGGGTCGGGGTGCCGCTCGCGGGCGGGGTGGCCGGGGCGGACGGCGTCGAGGTGGTGGGCGGGGTGGTGGAGGGGGTGGTGCTCGGGGTGGTGGGCGGCGGGGTCTCGCCGGTCTCCGGGAGGCAGCCGCTGAACGGGAAGTGGTGGGTCTCGGCGCCGCCGGTGCCGTGCAGCGAGGCGACCCAGACGGAGCCGTTGACCGGGGCGCCGCTGCCCAGCTCCAGGTGGGCGTTGGGGGCGAGGACGCTGCCCGGCCAGGCGGCGCCGCTGTGCTTGGTGACGGTCCGGGCGTCCGGGAAGTTCCACAGGAGGCGGGCGCGGACCTTGCCGCCGGAGGCGCTCTGGAGCTTGTCGTCGAGGACGAAGTCCTGGCCGCCGGAGAGGAAGAACCCGGTGGTGCCGGCCTGTGCCATGTCGTAGTCGCGGCCGCTGACGTTGACGACGCTGGTGGCGCCCGCCGGAACCTTCAGGAAGACCTCCTTGGCCTTCTCCAGCTGGGCGGTGGTCACCTTGAAGATGTTGCGGGAGGAGTTGGTGCCCTCCAGGGTGAGGCGGTTGCCGCTGGCCTCCACGCGGGTGCCGTCGGTGGCGGCCTCGGCGCCGAGGGCGGTGGAGTAGGCGCGGAGCTTGCCGAACTCGGCGTCGAAGTCGATGAGTCCGGCGTTCTTGCTGACGCTGCCCGCGTGCATTTCGAGGGCGCGGTCGCGGATGTCGCCGCCGACGACGGCGTTGCCCTTCATCACGGCGGTGACGGAGTTGCCGTTGAGCAGGTCGCCCCGGACGACCAGGGAGGCGCGGCCCGGCAGGGCGTCGACCTCGGCGGCGGAGAGCTCGTTGGCGACGCTGAAGCCGCCCCGGAAGTCGGCGTTGCCGCCCACGGCCACCGCGCCCTCGGCGTCGGGGGTGTGGACGTCGTCGCCGAGGACGAACTCGCCGTACTTCCCGGCGACGGAGAAGGCGTCGTTGGTGCACGAGCCCGAGTCGGCCGGGGCGGCCTGGGCGGCCGGGGCGACGGTCAGACCGAGGACAAGGGCTCCACCGAGCGTGGCGGCTGCGGCGGCTGCGGATATGCGCATGGGGGTTCGTTCTCCCGCGAAGGTGGTCGTATGGCCATCTGTGACGACTTTGGCCATGCTTTTCATACCTCGTAAGATTGGTCAAGACCAATGCGGGTAACGGTACGGATCACCGGCGTCGAGAACGAACTCGCCGAGCGGCGGGGGAAGCTGATCCCGTCGCGGGGCGGCGGTGCAGAATGCCCCGTATGCCGATACAGAACGATGTGCGACCGGCCGTGGCCGAGGACGCCGAGCGGATTGCCGCCACTTTGACGCGTGCCTTCGACGACGACCCGATGATGGCCTGGTTCTTCCCCGACGAGCGGTCCCGGGCGGCGGGCCTGGTCCGGTACTTCACCACGATCTTCACCCGGCAGTACGGCCCGTACGGGATGTGTGAGCGCACCGACGACGCGGCGGCGTTCTGGGTGCCACCGGAGGCGCAGGACAAGGTCGTTCCGGACGCGACGACGCTGGGCGAGCTGGCCGACGTCCTCGGCGACCGGGCCGAACTGTTCCGCGAGGCCGTCGCCCTGGCGGCCGAACACGGGCCGAAGGAACCGCACTGGTACCTCGCGGTGGTCGGCGCCGATCCGGCGGCCCGGGGGAAGGGGCACGGCGCGGCCCTGCTGAGGTCGGGGCTGGAGCGGGCGGACGCGGCGGGCCTGCCCGTCTACCTGGAGTCGTCCAAGGAGGCCAACGTCCCCTTCTACGAGCACTTCGGCTTCACCGTGCTCGGGGAGGCCGGGCTTCCGCACGGCGGCCCGCCGGTGTGGGCGATGCGCCGGGCGCCCCGCCCCGCGACCGCCGTCTGACACGGCGTACGGGACGGGGCGCCAAGGACCGGGCCCGGCCGACCGGGCCCGGGGCCGGTTACGGCTGAGCGAGCGCGGTGACGAAGACGGCGCGTGCCGGGTTGCCGTCCGGTCGGGGTGCGTCGGCGGTGACCTCGCCGCGCGCCTCCGTTCCGCTCTCCTCGCCGGGGCCGAGCACGCGCTGGACGCGCAGGATCAGCGGGCCGCTGCCGGAGGCGGTGGTGAGGGTGATGTCCGTGCCGTGCGGGGCGTCGGTGACGGACGTGACGGTGGGCCCGGCCGCGTCGCGCTGTCCGGTGAACCGGGCGGTGACGGACGGGTCGGGGGTGTCGCTGAGGCTCTGCATCTGCGGTTCGGCCTCGCCGAGCAGGAGCGCGTACAACTGGGCTGCCACAACCGGGTCGTGTGCCCCGTCGTACACCCAGCGGTCACCGAGGACACCGTGCTCGGTGGTGCCGATGAGGGCGTGCTCGGCGCCGGGAAGCGGCGCGCCCCGGTAGGTCAGCGGCACGTGGTACGAGACCGGCTCGGGCCCCGAGGTGTCGGTGACCACCATGAACTCGATGCCGACTTCGCCCGCCGGGTCGTCGAGCCGGAATCCGCCGGTCCTGTCCAGCTCGGGCCGCTGCCCCTCGGCGCCGGCGTACCAGGGTTGCGTGGGCAGCCAGGGGGCGAGGAGTTCGAGCTTGGTGGGCTTCAGGGTGGTGCGGTGGATCACTGCCATGGTGGAGCGGTTCCTCCCTCGGGGCGGTCTCAGCCGGTGTGCCGCTCGGCGGCGTATCCGGCGAAGGCCGACCAGGCGTTGGGGCCGACGGTGAAGGTGGGGCCGTCGGGGATCTTGGAATCGCGGATGTGGACGGCGGCGGTGCACGCGGCGACCTCTACGCAGGCGCCGCCCTCGTCATTGCTGTGACTCGACTTCTGCCAGTGGTAGCCGACCTCGAGGCACTGGCCGCCCTCGTCGCCGCTGTAGCTCGACTTACGCCATTCGTAGGCGACTTCGAGGCACGCACCGCCCTCGCTGCCGCTGTAGCTGGACTTGAACCACTCAAGTGCGGTGCTCATTGCTCTCCCAGCAAGCGTTTCAACAGGCGCCTGGTGTCTTCGGGGGTGAGCGCCTGGGTTCGCAGCATCGCATATTTCTGGGAGAGGATGCTGATCTCGTCGGGGTCGGAGACCAGCAGGCTGCCACGTTGTGTTTCGGAGTAGGCCACGCGTTGGAAGTCCGGCGTCTCCAGCAGGATGAAGGGGCCGTCCAGACCCGCGTGGGTGCGGTAGGCCAGGGGTAGAACCTGGAGGCAGACGCCGGGGAGATCGGCGCACTCCAGGAGATGCCGCAGTTGCTCCGCATGTGCTTCGTCGTCGGTGAGTTGGAGGCTCAGAACGGGCTCCCAGACGACGAAACTGATGGTCGGCGGCGACGGTCGGTGCAGGATCTCCTGGCGCTTGAGCCGGGTCTCCGTCTGGAATGCCACCTCGGCCTCGCTGAAGGCCGGGACCCGGTTGCGGAAGACCGCCTCCGCGTAGCGCGGTGTCTGCAGAAGCCCTGGCATGACCTGGTTGTCGTACCAGGACAGGGTCAGCGCATCCAGCTCCAGTTCCAGGTACTCGTCCGCCCACTGCGGGATGAGGTCGATCTCCGGCAGTTCCTCGATGGCCACCGCCAACGCGCCGCCCGTACCCAGCACTTCGTCGACCTTGACGGCCAGCGAACGCAGCAGCACGCGCCGCCCCTGCTCGATGGAGGAGATCGTCTCCGGATGGTGGCCGGTCATCTCGGCCAACTGGACCTGCGTGACGTCGATCCGGTCGCGGTAGAAGGCCATCAGCCGTCCCACCATCTTCATGGCCGACGCGTTCTTGCGCTTCCGCTTACTGGGGTGCATACCGAGCGAACTTCCACCCGCGCGCCCGCGTCACGCGCGCACGACCCGTACAAAAAATCTGTACGGGTCCGGGCGCACGCTCAGGAGCGCTCGGACAGGTTCCAGGCGGCGGCCTCCCGGACCGACTCGTCCCGGTCCCCGGAGAGGCGTTGGAGCAGGTCGGCGGTGCCGGGGGTGGTCCATCTCGCGATGGCCCAGACGAGTGCCCGGCGCACCTCCCGGTCCGGGTGGTCCGCGAGGTGGGCCAGCCGGTCGACCGGGCCGCGCCGCCGCAGCCCGAACCAGTGGAGGGTCTGGGCGAGTTGTTCCGGGTCGCCCGGGGTGCCCGCCGCGGCGATCTGCCGGAGGAGGACCGGGGCGGCGGGCGGCGGGCCGTCCAGGGGGTGCGGGCGGCGCTCCCGCAGGCGCCGCGACCCGTACTCGCCCCGTACCCGGCAGCCGGCGCAGGTGCAGGGGGCCGTGCCGTGCGCGTCGGGGAAGTACCGCCAGCCGGTGACCTGGCGGATCGGGCGGACGCTGTGCACCTCGCCCTTGGCGGCCGACCGGGGGACGAACACCTCCCAGCCGCGCGGATCGTCCATGGCGGCGATCCGGCGTACCGCCTCGGCGGCCGTGACGTGCTTGGGCTCCCGGTAGTAGCGGCCCACGGTCACCGGCTCGTCGTCCGGCAGCCGCAGATGCACGGCGACCAGCCCCCTCGGCCCGCTGCGCCGCGACAGCTCGCGCAACCACTGGTGCGTGAGGGTGTACGAGGGGAGTACGGGGAAGCAGTAGAGGCCCCGCGACCGGTCCGCGTCGCGTCCGTGGCTGACGGCCCTCACTCCGGAGCGGCGGATGCGCGCCGCGTTCGCGGAGGCTGTCAGGTGCACGAACATCGCCATGCGACCGATGCTAGCTCCCGTGTTCGACGGGTGCGGGGCCTGTGCCGCGTTGCCGTTGCCCACCCGGCGGATCAGTAGGTGAGGGCGTCCGCCATGTCGGCCTGCCAGTAGGTGACGAAGCCGTTGTCGGCCCAGGTGGTGCCCGCGGGGAGGGTCAGCTCGGCGGGGGAGCCGACGGAGCCCTGGTTGGCCCGGCCCGTGAAGTAGACCGTGAGGTGGTTGGACTTGTGCTGCTCCTGGCCGTCGGGCTCACCGGCCAGGCCGATGGCGGCGTACCCGGACTGGCCCGGCGCGAGGGTCACCACGGCCTGCGGCTTGCTGCTCTCCAGCACCGGGAACGCCGCCTGGGCGTTGTCGAAGCGGAGGCCCGGCGCGTAGTACGCGAAGCAGGGCGCGGTGCCGGTGTTGGTGGCGGTGAGCAGCAGGTGGTTGATGGGCCGGCTCACCTGGGTGACGGTGACCTTGGTGTTGGCGCCGGTGCAGGTGACGGGGGTCTTGCTGGTGGAGCCTCCGCCGTTGCCGCCGCCCTTGGCGGAGGCGTTCCCGGCCGACGAGTTGGAGGTGCCGCTGGAGTTGCCCTCGGAGCTTCCCTTGGCCGCGCCCTCGGAGCTTCCTTCGGAGGCGCCCTTGGCGGCGCCCTCGGTGTCCTGGCCGGTCTTCGGGGCGGCGGTGTTGCCCTCGGACGCGGCCGGGGCGGACTCGCCCGCCTTCTTGCCGTTGTCCGTGATGTCGTCCGCGTTGCAGGCGGTGAGCGAGAGGGCGGCCAGGAGGGCGGTCGCGGCCAGTGTGGTGGTGCGGAGGTGCTTGCGCATGGTGGTGGTACTCCCCGTGTGTACAGGTGCGGTTTCTGGGTCAGTTGTGGCAGATCAGGACCATGACGATCGCGGTGGACACGATCACCACGCCGATGGCCACGGCATCGACGATCTCGATGCGGAAGTTCATTCGCACTGCGTCGTCCCTGGTGGTCGCTGCGGTGTGCCATCAGATTGCGGGGCGCCGGATTCCGGCCGCAACGCCGAACGGGCCATTGGGGATGCTGGAATGGCTGCGCGTACTGTGACCTGGGCAGATTCCACGTCCCTGGAACGGCGTTCCGGGACGGACCAGGAGGGGGAACGCCGAGGTGGCGACGCCGGAGGCCGGTAAATTCGCGGCTCTGCTGAAGGAACTGAAGGATCGTTCGGGGCACAGCTACGGGGTTCTCGCCGGAAGACTGCACGTCTCCACGTCGACCCTGCACAGGTACTGCAACGGGGACGCGGTGCCGAACGAGTACGCGCCGGTGGAGCGGCTGGGCCGGTTGTGCGGGGCGAGCCCCGAGGAACTGGTGGAGCTGCACCGGCGGTGGATCGTGGCGGACGCGGCGCGACGGCGTCCGGCCGCGGGCGACCCCGCACCCGCACCTGCACCCGTGCCCGTTTCCGTACCCGAGTCGGAGCCCGAGCCGGAGGCCAAGTTCAAATCCGAGCCCGAGGCCAAGTCCAAGGCCGAACCCGTCCCCGTACCCGCGTCCGATGACGCGCCCGCGCCCGAGGACGTGACCGCGGCCCCGGCGCCCGTCCGGCCGCGCAGGGTGTTCCCGGCCTCCCGGCGGGCCCGGGTGCTGCTCGCGGCGGCCGCCGTCGTCGCGCTGACCGTGCCCACCTCGATCGTGGTGAGCAGGCTGACCGCCGACCGCTCCGACGAGTGGAGCAACGCCCCCGCCGTGGCGGCCAAGGACGGGGACGAGCCCGAGAAGACCACCGCGGGCACCACCGCCCCGCCGGACCGGGCGAAGAAGTCGGCGAGCTCCTCCCCGTCCGGCTCGGCCGACGCCTCGTCACCGGCGCCGGGCGGGGCCGCGAGCGCGTCGGGCGGGCGCGACGGCGGGTCCGGGCCGGCGGTCGTGGGGACTCCGCTGACCGCCACGATCAGCTCGTACAACTGGGAGGAGCCCTGCGGCCAGTACTACGTCCTCGACCAGAAGCCGGAGGACGTTCCTCCGCCGCCCGCGCCGCAGAGCACCCGGGGCTGGGCGAGGGCACTGGGCGGGGTGGGCGGCGGCAGCATGCAGCTCGAAGTCACCGTGCAGGGGAAGTCGGAACAGGCCGTCGTGATCAAGCGCATCCATGTGCGGACGGTCTCCCGGAAGGCGCCGCTGCCCTGGTCCGCGTACTCGATGGGGGAGGGCTGCGGAAGCGGCATCACCCCGCAGTCCTTCGACGTCGACCTCGACGACAACGGGCCGGTGCTGCGGCCGGTCGCCGGGGAGAAGGAGGGCGAGCGGGTACCGCCGAAGAACTTCCCGTTCCGGGTGTCCTCCACCGATGTGGAGGTCTTCGACCTCAAGGTCCACGTCGAGGGCCACGACGTCAGCTGGTTCCTGGAGCTGGAGTGGAGCAGCGGCGGCCGCACGGGACTGCTCCGCATCGACGACGCCGGCAAGCCGTTCCGGACCAGCAGCATCCAGGCCCGGCCGACGTACGACTACCGGTACGACACGGCCCAGTGGGTGACCAAGGAGAAGGAGTAGGACCGGGGTCCTTCCCTGGTCACGGCCACCGGGCCGGGACGTACGCGGGTGTGACGGGTGTGGTCAGAGGCGCTCGGGCGTCCGGATGCCGAGCAGCTCCATGCCCTGGTGGAGGGTGCGGGCGGTGAGGTCCGAGAGGAAGAGGCGGTTCTCGGCGACATCGCCGGGGACCTCGGCCTTCAGGACCGGGCACTGGTCGTAGAACGTCGTGAACAGCGAGGAGAGCTGGTAGAGGTACGAGGCCAGCTTGTGCGGCTCGTACGCGGCGGCGACCTCGGTCACGACCTCGGCGAACTGGTCCAGGTGCAGGGCCAGGGCGCGCTCGGCCGGGGCCAGCTCCAGCTCCGGGTGGGGCCGGGAGGCCAGCTCGCCCGCCTTGCGCTTGATCGAGCGGGACCGGGCGTGCGCGTACTGGATGTACACGCTGGTGTCGCCGGTGAGCGAGACCATCTGGTCCAGGTCGAACTTGTAGTCGCGGGCGGCGGACGTCGACAGGTCCGCGTACTTGACCGCGCCGATGCCGACCTGGGTGGCGCGCTCGGTGATCTCGTCCTCGGTGAGGTCCTTGGCCTTCTCGCGGACGACGGTGGAGGCGCGGTCGATCGCCTCGTCCAGCAGGTCCGCCAGCCGGACCGTCTCGCCCTCACGGGTCTTGAACGGCTTGCCGTCCTTGCCGAGCACGGTGCCGAAGGCGAGGTGCACGGCCTTGACGTCGTCGTTCAGCCAGCCTGCCCGGCGGGCGGTCTCGAAGACCATCTTGAAGTGCAGGGCCTGCCGGGCGTCGACCACGTACAGCAGGGTGGACGCCTTGAGGTGCTGGACCCGGTCGCGGATCGCGGAGAGGTCGGTGGCCGCGTAGCCGAAGCCGCCGTTGGACTTCTGCACGATCAGCGGCACCGGCTCGCCGTCCGTGCCCTTCACGTCGTCGAAGAAGACGCAGAGCGCGCCCTCGGAGCGGACGGCGACGCCCGACTCCTCCAGCAGGCGCGCGGTCTCCTCCAGCATGTCGTTGTAGCCGGACTCGCCGACGATGTCGGGGTCGCTGATCTCCATGTCGAGCTTGTTGAAGACCGAGTAGAAGTAGATCTTCGACTCGTCGACGAACCGCTGCCACATGGCGAGGGTCTCGGCGTCGCCCGCCTGGAGCGCGACGACGCGGTCCCGGGAGCGGGCCTTGAACTCCTCGTCGGCGTCGAAGAGCGCCCGGGACGCCTTGTAGAGCCGGTTCAGCGAGGACATGGCGGCCTCGCCGTCCTCCGCGCCGCCCTCGTGGGACAGCTCGTCGGGGTGCTCGACCAGGTACTGGATGAGCATGCCGAACTGCGTGCCCCAGTCGCCGATGTGGTGCCTGCGGACCACGGACTCGCCGCTGAACTCCAGGATCCGCGCCATCGCGTCGCCGATCACGGCGGACCGGAGGTGGCCGACGTGCATCTCCTTGGCCACGTTGGGCTGGGCGTAGTCGATGACGGTGGTGCCCGCGGCGGCGTTGTACGGCACGCCGAGCCGGTCCGTGTCGTCGGCGGCGCGCGCGGCGAGGGTCTCGACGATCGCCCGGTCGCTGAGCGTGATGTTCAGGAAGCCGGGGCCGGAGACCTCGATCTCCTTGATCAGGCCGCCGTCCGGGCCGGACGGGAGCTCGGCCGTGACCTTGGAGGCCAGCTCGCGGGGGTTGCCCTTGAGCTTCTTGGCGAGGGCCAGGATGCCGTTGGCCTGGAAGTCGGCCCGGTCGCTTCGTCGCAGCAGCGGGTCCGCGGTGCCGGCATCCGGCAGGGCTGCCGTCAGGGCGTCCGCCAGCTGCTGCTGGAGCGAGGAAGCGAGGGAATTGACCGAGGCCATGGGCTGGCTGCCGTTTCCGTAGGAGTACAAGGGATCACAACCAGTATTCCACGGGTGGTAAAGCCGTTTTCGCGCTCCCGGGGGGACCTGGGAGAATGGGCGCAGCCCCTACCAGCGCTACCAGAGAGAAGGACGTGCAGACCGTGGCTCAGAGTCAGAGCAGCACCGAGGCCGACTGGGTCTCCCGCTTCGCGGACGAGGTCATCGCCGAATCGGAGCGTCGTGCGCCTGGCAAACCGGTCGTCGTCGCGTCCGGCCTCTCCCCGTCGGGCCCGATCCACCTGGGCAACCTCCGCGAGGTCATGACCCCGCACCTGGTCGCCGACGAGATCCGCCGTCGCGGGTACACGGTCCGCCACCTGATCTCCTGGGACGACTACGACCGCTACCGCAAGGTACCGAACGGCGTCCCCGGGGTCGACGAGTCCTGGGCCGAGCACATCGGCAAGCCGCTGACCTCGGTGCCCGCCCCCGCCGGGTCCGCGTACCCGAACTGGGCGGAGCACTTCAAGGCCGCGATGACGGCCTCGCTGGACGAGCTGGGCGTCGAGTACGACGGCATCAGCCAGACGGAGCAGTACACGGCCGGTGCCTACCGCGAGCAGATCCTGCACGCGATGAAGCACCGCGCCGACATCGACGCCGTCCTCGACCGGTACCGGACGAAGAAGGACCCGGCCGAGGCCGGGGCCAAGGGCGCCAAGGGCGGCAAGAAGCCGCAGCAGCAGAAGAAGGTCGACGAGGCCGAGCTGGAGGCCGAGGCCGGTTCCGGCGCGGCGAGCGAGGACGACGGCAGCGGCGGCTCGGCCGGCTACTTCCCGTACAAGCCGTACTGCGGCAACTGCGAGAAGGACCTCACCACCGTCACGTCGTACGACGACGACAGCACCGAGCTGAACTACACCTGCACGGCCTGCGGCTTCGCCGAGACGGTCCGGCTGAGCGAGTTCAACCGGGGCAAGCTGGTCTGGAAGGTCGACTGGCCGATGCGCTGGGCCTACGAGGGCGTGATCTTCGAGCCGAGCGGCGTGGACCACTCCTCGCCGGGCTCGTCGTTCGTCGTCGGCGGCCAGATCGTCCGCGAGATCTTCGACGGGGTGCAGCCGATCGGCCCGATGTACGCCTTCGTCGGCATCTCCGGCATGGCGAAGATGTCCTCCAGCAAGGGCGGGGTGCCGACCCCGGCCGACGCGCTGAAGATCATGGAGGCGCCGCTGCTGCGCTGGCTGTACGCGCGCCGCCGGCCCAACCAGTCCTTCAAGATCGCCTTCGACCAGGAGATCCAGCGGCTCTACGACGAGTGGGACTCGCTGACCCGCAAGGTCGCCGACGGCTCGGTGCTGCCGGCCGACGCCGCCGCGTACGCGCGCGCCATCGGCACGGCCGCCGGTGAGCTGCCGAGCACGCCGCGCCCGCTGCCGTACCGCACGCTCGCCTCGGTCGTGGACATCACGGGCGGGCACGACGAGCAGACGCTGCGCATCCTGAGCGAGCTGGACCCGGAGAACCCGCTGGCCTCGCTCGACGAGGCCCGGCCCCGGCTGGACCGCGCGGAGAACTGGATCACCACCCAGGTCCCGGCCGACGCCCGCACGATCGTGCGCGCCGAGCCGGACAAGGAGCTGCTCGGCTCCCTGGACGAGCAGGGCCGCGAGTCGCTGCGGCTGCTGCTGGAGGGGCTGGACACGCACTGGTCGCTGGACGGGCTGACCACGCTCGTCTACGGCGTGCCGAAGGTGCTGGAGGGCCTGGAGCCGGACGCCAAGCCGACGCCGGAGCTGAAGGTCGCGCAGCGGGCGTTCTTCGCGCTGCTGTACCGGCTGCTGGTGAGCCGGGAGACCGGGCCGCGGCTGCCCACGCTGCTGCTGGCGGTCGGCGCGGACCGGGTGCGCAGGCTGCTGGGCGCGTAGCCGTTGGACATGCGCAGGAGGGCCGTCGTCCGGGATTTCCGGGCGGCGGCCCTCCGTCGTGCGGTCTAGGGGGTGTCTGATGAATGAGTGCGGGTGAAGGAGCGGGGTCCGGTGCGTGCGATCGCAAGGCGCCGGGGCGTCTGCGTGGCGGAGCCACGTGGGCGGTTCGGTAACGCCGCGAGCGTGCGTGCCGGACCCCGCGACGCCGCAGGCATTTGTCAGACACCCCCTAGGGCCGGTCCCGGGCGCGCGGCTACGCTGGCCGTCCGGGAAGGCTTCTGGTCCGGATGGGGGCGGCGTGCGGACTTTCCATGACGTGACCGGCATGGCATTCGTCATGCTCGTGGACGGTCGGCCATGGGCCGGCCTGGCCGTCTCCGACGCGTACCGGCCACAGGGCGGCCTGTTGCACCGGGCCCTGCTCGACGGTCTGCAGGAGATGTGGTCGGTGGTGGACTCCGTGGGCGACGGCCGGGTCCTGCCCGGCTGGGGGGTCGTGGCCGGGACGGAGCCGGGGGAGCTGCGGGTGGTGTCCCCGAGGAACCCGGAGTTCGTCCACGACCTGTGTCCCGAGCGGCCGGACGGGTGGACGGAGGCGGCCCGGGCGCGCGGGACGGTGCTCCTGGCGGTCGTCCACTCCCTGGCGTGGGAGCGGGCCGTCGAGGAGCTGCCGGCCGTCGCGGAGGCCGGGCTGGTCGTCGGCGGCCCGGTGGGGTTCGACCGGGTGGTGCGGGCGCCGGAGGCCGGACAGGACGGGCCGGTGGTCCGGGTCCTGGACGATCCCGTGGGGCAGCTGCTGCACCTGGCGCAGTTCGTCAACGACGGTGTCCTGTCGCTGGGTGAGGCGGTGGGCCGGGTCGCCGGTCTCAAGGAGTTCCGTGACGCGACGGGAGCCGTGGCCCTCGACGACGAGGAGATGTTCGACAGGCTGCTGGGCGCCAGTGCGGTCGAGCCCGGCACCGAGGTGCGGGGGACCTACGCCTACACGCGGATGATCACCGAACTCGCCGTTCTGTACGGCGGACCGGGCCGCTGCGGGGCCTGGGACCGGGCCGCCCGGCTGACCGTGGAGTCGGCGGTGCGGGCCCTCTCGGTCCAGGGCGACATGGAGCTGTTCCGGGACGCCGACGCGGTGTCGCGGCAGCTCGTCGAGCGGTACCGGCGCGAGGGGCCCGGTGCGGGGCTGGTGTCGGTGCTCGTCTCCGCGGCGCGGTTGCGGGTGGTGATGAGCGCGCCGGTGGACCGGGCCGGTGACGCGTACGCCGAGGCCGAGCCGCACATGACGGCGTGCCGGGAGGCCCGGTGGGAGAGGCTGCGGCGGGAGCCGTCGTCGCGGGGGCTGCACGGGGAGCTGGACCGGATCGCGTTGCTGGCCGAGGCCGTGGAACTGCTGGCCGAGGCCGAGGGGCCGGCCGCGGGCACGACCGGTGGTCCGGCGCCCGCCCGCGCGCTGATCGCTCTGGCGCGTACCGGGCGGGAGATCGGGCCGGAGGACGCCCTGGAGGCGGTGCGGGCAACGGACGACGAGGACGCCAGGATCGCCGACACGCTCGCCCTGTGCCGACTGGTTCCCGGGGACTCGGGGGTGCGGCTGGCCTCGCTGATCTTCGAACGGGACGCCCCGGCGCTCTCCCCGGGCGGCCCCGGCGCGGGCGCGCTGCGGGATCTGGTCTCGCGGGGGATCGCGGTCGCCAGGGCGGCGGGCGACGGCCCGCTGCTGGCCCGGGTGCTCCAGTGGGCGGACGCGTTGGGCGGGGACGACGACCAGGCGTATCGGCGGCAGGTACTGGAGGCGAGGCTGCACGGTCCGGGGAGCGCCCGTGTCCCGTGCCCGGCCGAAGGGGCCGACGGGGCCGCCGAGGCCGAACTGGTGGCGCTGGCCCACCGCCTTCGGGACGCCGGGGCCGAGACGTACGAGGAGGATCTGGCGCACCTGGCGGCGCACGTACGGGCCGCCGGCCTCGCCGACCTGGGGCAGCGGCTCCTGATCGACCACGAGCCGGTGTGGCGCCGGTCCGCGGCGGGGCTGCTGGCCTCGGCGGATCTGCACGCGCTGGCGGGTGCGGCGGGCTCGGCGACCGAGCACTTCCCCGACCGGGAGGCCCACCATCTCTGGGCCGCCGCAGCCTACGCGGAGCTGGGGCTGCTCGACCTGGCGGGGGCCTGCCTGGCCGCTTTCCGGTCCTGGCTGACCGGGACCGAGGGGCCGGTCCTGTTCCGTGCGCTGCTCGTCCTGGTGAGGACGGCGCCGAGTCTCCAGGGCAGCCAGGACCCGGAGTTCGCCGCCGCCGTCCGCGAGGTTGCCCACTCCGCCGTCTGGCAGGCGGTGCGGCACGTCGAGCACGTACCGCTCGTGCTCCTGCTGGCGGTCCTGCACGCCGCCAAGGGAGCCGAGTCCGCCCTCTGGTACGGCGGCGAGCCGCTCCGGGACCGGTCGGGCACCATCGGTGCCCTGCTCGGCAGGATCGCCGACGCCGAGTCGGGCCCGGCCTCCGGGGCCGCCGAGTCCCCTGAGCCCGCCGCTTCCCGGGCCCCGGCGGATCTGCTCGCCGCGCTGGAGAGCGACCCGGCGGAGCCCGGTCGGACCGGCGCCGAGATCGCCCGCAACCTGAGGCGCTTCACCGACCGGGTGATCGACGGGATGCTGCTGCGGGCGAACCGGGCCGACCGGCCGGTCGACGTGGTCGGTTCCCTCGGCCGGCTGCTGGGCGACCGCGAGCTGCTCGACGAACGGACCGTGCTGCTGGCCACGTTCCTGCCCGAGCCGGAGACGGTCCCGGGTGATGTCGTCGTGATCGCGCTCACCCGGGACCGCAGCGCGGTCCACATCGTCGTCCCGGACGGATATCCACAAGTCCACTGGTCGGCGAGGAAGTTGGTGGCCGACGAGGTCCGGCGGGTGCGGGACGGGGTCGCCGCCGACCCCCTCTTCCTGGACGTCGCCCCCGACGGCTGGGACGAACTGTCCGCCACCGCCTGCTTCCTGGGCGACCAGCGGGACTTCGCACGCTGGCGCGAGCAGGGCAAGGACCGGCTGATCGTCTGGCCGCACGGCCCGTTCCACTACTTCCCGTTGCACCTGTGCCCGATGGACGGCCGTCCGCTCGCCGACGACTGGACGGTCACCGCGATCCCGAGCCTCACCGCGCTCCTGCCGTCCGCGCCGTACACGCGCCCTCCGCGTACGGCGGTGATCGCGTCCGCCCGGGGCGGCACCGGATTCGGGCTGGCCGCGGAGGAACCGCTGGAGGAGCACGCCCGCCGGGTCGCCGCCACGGTGGGGGTCCCCGCGGTCGTCGGTGCCGACGCCACCCGCGGCCGCCTGCTCGGCGAACTCGCCACCGCCGATGTCGTCCACATCGCCGCGCACGGCACCCCGGACTCCGCCGCGCCGTGGTTCCACTGCCTGTACCTGAGCCCCGACCGGGACGACGACGGGCGGGTGTTCGCCCACGACCTGCTCGGCGTCGACCTGCGAGGCGTCCGCCTGGTCACGCTCGCCGCCTGCGACTCGGCCCTGGGCCGCTTCGACCTCAACGACAACCTGCGCGGCATCCCCGGGGCCCTGCTCGCCGCCGGGGCAGGTGCCGTCGTCGGCTGCCTGTGGCCGGTGCGTCCGGAGCCCGCGATGGCCTTCTTCTCCCATCTCCACGGCGACCTGGGACGGGGGGCGGGCGTGGTCGGTGCGTTCCGTGCCGCTCAGCTCGCCACCCGCGCCCAGTACCCCCAGTACCGGGACTGGGGAACCTTCTCTCTCATCCAGGCGAGGAACGCGACCGCATGAGCACGTACGACATCACCACACAGCCGATCGCCCTCGTGCCCGAGCGCACCTTGGGCTCGCCCCCCGATCCCGAGGCGCTGCACGGCCGGCTCTCCCTCGGCTGGGACTGCCTGCCGGTCGCGGAGCCGCTCGTACCCGCCGACTGGGCCGCCTACGCGGCGGCGGACCCGGGCCGGTCCTACCGCCACCTCGTGCTGGTCTGCTCGTTCCGCCCGGAGACGGCCCGGGCCCGTGGAGAGTTCGTGAGCGCGTCCCTCGGGCTGTCGCTCCGCACCGACGAGGAGGGCGGTCCGACCCCGATCGCGCGGGCGATCGAACCCGGCGAGCGGACCGCGCCCGTCGCGTCGGCCGCCTCCACGGTCAGTGTGGGGCTGACGACGGGGGTGCTGAACGTCCAGGCGGAACGCCGGGCGAACGACCCCGCGGAAGCACGGCGGGAGTGGCTGGTCCGTGGGTACGGCGCCTCGCAGGCGACGCCGATGTGGCGGTTCCGCCGGGCCGGCGGTCATCCGCTCGTCGGCGACCACGCGCTGGCGGCCCTGGTCCAGACGGTGCCCGGCCGACTGAACGTCGCCGATGTCCTGCTCGCCGCCGAGATCGAGCACCGCACCCTGGGCATCCGCCGCTACCGGGCCGAACTGACGCCGGCGCTGTCCGCCATCACCCTCCCGGAGTGACGCCGCACGCCGGGACAGCCCTCAGGCGATGTGGTCCTCCATCAGCTCGTTGTTGAAGCGGGCGGAGAACCGGTCCATGTACTGGTTCAGCTTGCGGGACTGGAGGCGCAGCCCGTACGTGGCCTCGACGTTCGCGGCGAAGGCGCCGGGGGTGGGCATGCCCTCGCCGGCTATCGAGTACCGGAACACCTCGTACAGCTCCTCGTCCGAGGGGGTTGTCGCCGGGGTGCCCTCGCCCAGCGGCCGGGTGCCGCCCGCGCCGTTCGGCACCTGGACGTGCGGCTCGGGCTCCGGCTGAGGCTCCTGGGGCGGTTGCTGTTCCTGGGGCTGCTGCGCCGGGGGCTGCTCCTGGACGGGCTCCGGCCCCGGCTCGGGCTCGGCGGCGCGGGGCTGCGGGATCTGCGGAGCCTGGGACGGGTGGGACTGCTGCGACGCCGGGTCGTAGTTCGGGTCGTATCCGCCCTGGTACGGCGTGTTCCGGGGCGCGGAGAACCACTGGCTCTGCCCCTCCTGGGCGGGTTGCACCGATGCCGGTACTGGCGCAGGCACCGGCACCGGTATCTGCTCCTGGGCGGGGGCAGCCGGTACGGGTTCCTGCGGGGCCACGGCCACGGCCGGTACGGGCGCCACCGCCTGGACGGGCTTGGACTCCAGTTCCAGCCCCAGCTGCGGCCCCAGCTCCGGCGCGACGGTCACGGGCTGCGGGGGCAGCAGCTGCGGTTCGACACCGGCGGCGGCCAGGCCCGCCGCGGCGGTCTCGGCCAGCGGCACCCCGTACTTCGCCAGGCGCAGCGGCATCAGGGACTCGACGGGGGCCCTGCGGCGCCAGTTGCGGCCGAAGCGGGCCTGGAGGCGGGCCTGGTAGACGAGCCGGTCCTGTTCGAGCTTGATGACCTGCTCGTAGCTGCGGAGCTCCCAGAGCTTCATCCGCCGCCAGAGCCGGAAGGTCGGTACGGGGGAGAGCAGCCAGCGGGTGAGGCGGACGCCCTCCATGTGCTTGTCGGCGGTGATGTCGGCGATCCGGCCCACCGCGTGGCGGGCGGCCTCGACGGAGACGACGAAGAGCACCGGGATGACGGCATGCATGCCGACGCCGAGCGGGTCGGGCCAGGCGGCGGCGCCGTTGAAGGCGATCGTCGCGGCCGTCAGCATCCAGGCGGTCTGGCGCAGCAGCGGGAACGGGATGCGCAGCCAGGTCAGCAGCAGATCGAGGGCGAGCAGGACGCAGATGCCCGCGTCGATGCCGATCGGGAAGACCAGCGAGAAGTCGCCGAAACCTTTCTTCTCGGCGAGCTCGCGCACCGCCGCGTACGATCCCGCGAACCCGATCGCGGCGATCAGCACCGCACCGGCGACCACGAGACCGATGAGTATGCGGTGGGTGCGTGTCAGCTGCATCGCGGCCACCCGCGTTCCCCTCTCCCGACGCCCGATCCGGCGTCCTGCTGCGACTTCCGGCGGGCACAGCCTGGCACATGGGGGTGGGGCGCGTTGCGCGGGGAGGGGCGAAGCCCGGTACTCGCGGGGAGCGCCGGGCTTCGTCGTACGGGCGGTACCGCCTAATTGGCCGCCTTCTCCGAAGGCTTGTCGTCGCTCTTCTCCAGCGAGGCGCCGCTGCCGGACTTCTTGGTGTCGTCCGACTTGTCCGCGTCCTTGCTCTTGTCCGCGTCCTTGGACTTGTCCGTTTCCTTGGACTTGTCGCCGCTCTTGTCGTCGGCCTTCCCGCTCGGCTTGTCCGCGCCCGTACCGGCGGCGACGGCGGCCACCGCGTCCTTGGCGGCCTGCTCCGCGCCCTTCGCGATGTCGGTGGCGGAGGGGGTCTTCGCGCCCGCGTACCCGGCACCGTTGTAGGTGAGGGTGATGACGACGTTGCCGGTCCGGGCCACGACCGTCGCGTACTTGAAGTCTTCCTTCGTCTTGGTGAGGTCGTAGGTGACCAGGGTCGCCTGTTCACCGATGCCGCTGACGGGCTTCTCGGCGACCTTCTTGGCGCCCTCGGCCGTCTTCGTCTTGGTGACCTGCTTGGTGAAGTCCTGCTGGGCGCGGTCGGCGCCGCTGCCGAGGGCCTGGTCGGAGTCGAAGCGGGTGAGGCCGATGTCGAGCCAGCGGTACTGGGAGCCCTTCACCCCGTTGTCGTCCAGGCCGTTCCAGGAGCAGCCGGAGCGGTACGAGGTGTCGCTGGAGGTGGCGGCGGTGCCGTTCTTGCTCTTCGCCGAGGGGACCAGCGACGTGATCGTCTTCTTGGTGACCGACGTGCACGGGTTGGGCAGCGAGGTGAACTTGGCGGGTGCGACGGTCGGCTCCGCCTTCTCGCTCGCGCCCGGCGACGAGGAGGCGGACGAACCCGCCCCCTCCTTGTCCTTCTCCTTGTCGCCGGAGTCCGACGAGCAGCCGGCGACGACGAGCATCACCGGAACGGCGGCGCAGGCGAGTATGCGGGCGAGTCGCGGAGCTGAACGGTGCATGGTTCCTTCACTGGGATGACGCGGGTGCGGGCGGTCCGGAGGGCCACGGTACGACGGACCGGGGCCGGGCGGAGTCCGGACCGGAGGTCCCGGCGGCCGGGACCGGCGGATGCCGGGGGCGCCGGGGGCGGGGTCATTCGGTGAACTTCTCGACCAGGTTCCGGGCCAGTGCCTGGGCCTTCTCCTGCAGTTCTCCGCTGTCGGGGACGACGGTGGAGACGGCCGGCTGCTCGGTGTACTCGATCGTCACGACGACGTTCGATGTGCGAAATACCACGCTCACGGTGCGGTGCTGGGCGGCGGAGCCGGAGTGGGTGAGCCGGTCGTTCAGGAACGCGCTGTCGCCGAGGCCGTCGAGGAGCCGGGGGCGGAGGTCCGTGTCGGTTCCGTCCGTGTCGGAGGAGTCCGGGTCGGGCTCGTCCGTGGCGGTGGAGTCCGGGTCGGCGCTCGCGGTCGCGGAGGTGGCCAGGGCGTGCGAGGAGGGGCCCGAGCCGGTGCCGGAGTCCTCGGTGCCGGAATCCTTGCCGCCGCTCTTGGAGCCCGGCTTGTCCGTGTCCTTCGCGCCGTCGCCGTCCGCGCTGTCGGGGCTCGCGGAGGAGGAGGCGGGGGACAGGCCGGCCGCGGTCTCCTTCTTCGTGTACACCTCCAGGGCGCGGTCGTCGTCGCTCACCGCGGGGTCGTAGGACACGACCCGCTCGAAGTCGATGGTCAGGGTGTGCGAGGCGGTGGAGGTGTCCGACTTCCAGGCGCAGCCGACCCGGCGTTCGGTGTTGTAGGTGACGGCGGCGGTGCCCGCGTACACCTTCTTCTGCTGGTCCTCGGGGAGGTCGGCGGTGCCCGGGAGGAGGTCCTTCAGCGCGGACGCCGTGACGGAGCCGCAGGCTTCGGGGAGGGTGCGGTACTTGCCGGGGGCCGCGGCGGCGACGGTGGTCTCGCCGGACTTGCCGTCGGCCGCGGAACCGTCGGCTCCGGAGTCGGCGCTGCAGCCGACGACAAGCGCTGCCAGCAGCGCGGTGCCGGCCGCGAAGGCCATTCGTCGCACGGTCCTGGGCTCCCTTCGTGCGAAAAACGGTTGCCGCCCGATGGCAGCCGATGGAGACAATGTGTATCGCACGCGCCGCCGTGGATGCCGGTCGGCCGACTTATTTGCCGACCTTGGCACCGGTTTTGCGCTATCAGACTTTTCGGGGGAATCGAGGGAATATGTCGTACGTGGAGATGGAGGGGGCCAAGGTCCCCATCCGTATGTGGGCGGATCCGGCCTCGGTCGAGGACGTCGCGATGCGGCAGCTGCGCAATGTGGCGACGCTGCCGTGGATCAAGGGCCTCGCCGTCATGCCGGACGTGCACTTCGGCAAGGGGGCGACGGTCGGTTCGGTGATCGCGATGCACGGTGCGGTCTGTCCGGCGGCGGTCGGGGTGGACATCGGCTGCGGGATGTCGGCGGTGAAGACCTCGCTGACCGCCAACGACCTGCCGGGCGACCTGTCCCGGCTCCGGTCGCAGATCGAGCAGGCGATCCCGGTGGGCCGCGGCATGCACGACGACGCCGTGGACCCCGACCGGCTGTACGGCTTCCGGGCGCCCGGCTGGGACGACTTCTGGGCGCGGTTCGACGGGGTCGCCGAAGCGGTCCGGTTCCGTCAGGAACGTGCCACGAAGCAGATGGGGACGCTCGGATCGGGCAACCACTTCATCGAGTTCTGCCTCGACGAGTCGGGCTCGGTCTGGCTGATGCTGCACTCCGGATCGCGGAACATCGGCAAGGAACTGGCCGACTTCCACATCGGGGAGGCGCAGAGGCTGCCGCACAACCAGGACCTGATCGACCGCGACCTCGCCGTCTTCATCGCGGACACCCCGCAGATGGCGGCGTACCGGAACGACCTGTTCTGGGCGCAGGAGTACGCGAAGCACAACCGGGCGATCATGATGGCGCTCTTCCAGAACGTGGTCCGCAAGGAGTTCAGGAAGGCGAAGGTCACCTTCGATCCGGTCATCTCCTGCCACCACAACTACGTGTCGGAGGAGCGGTACGACGGCATGGACCTGCTGGTCACGCGGAAGGGCGCGATCCGTGCCGGTTCCGGGGACTTCGGGATCATCCCGGGCTCGATGGGCACCGGTTCGTACATCGTGAAGGGGCTCGGGAACGAGAAGTCGTTCAACTCGGCCTCGCACGGCGCCGGGCGACGGATGAGCCGGAACGCGGCGAAGCGGCGTTTCTCGACGCAGGACCTGGAGGACCAGACGCGGGGCGTGGAGTGCCGCAAGGACTCCGGTGTCGTGGACGAGATCCCGGCGGCGTACAAGCCGATCGAGCAGGTCATCGAGCAGCAGCGGGACCTCGTGGAGGTCGTCGCCAAGCTCAAGCAGATCGTGTGCGTGAAGGGCTGAGGCCGAGCGTCCCCGGTGGACCTCTTGCTCCCTTCGCGCACAGTTGGACGGAAGGGCCCCGGACCACGGGTGGTGTGTCCGGGGCCCTTCCTGCTGTCTTGCCCCGCTCACCTGCCCTTCGAGGACGTGTCCGGCGGGCAGGTGGTCAGGTGGTCAGACGGTCAGACGGTCAGGCCGTGCGGTGGACCTTGGAGTTGGAGGCCTGGGCCCGGGGGCGGACCACCAGGAGGTCGATGTTGACGTGGCTGGGCCGGGTGACGGCCCAGGTGATGGTGTCGGCCACGTCGTCGGCGGTGAGCGGGGCGTCGACGCCCGCGTACACCTTGGCGGCCTTCTCGGTGTCGCCGCGGAAGCGGGTGGTGGCGAATTCCTCGGTCCTGACCATGCCGGGGGCGACCTCGATGACGCGGACCGGGGTGCCGACGATCTCCAGGCGGAGCGTCTCGGCCAGGACGTGCTCCCCGTGCTTGGCGGCCACGTACCCGCCGCCGCCCTCGTACGTGCCGAGGCCCGCCGTGGACGAGAGGATCACGACCGTGCCGTCCCCGCTCGCGGTGAGGGCGGGCAGCAGGGCCTGGGTGACGTTGAGCGTGCCGATGACGTTGGTCTCGTACATCTGACGCCAGTCGGCGGGGTCGCCGGTGGCGACCGGGTCGGCCCCGAGCGCGCCGCCCGCGTTGTTGACGAGCACGGCGAGGGAACGGAACGCCGTCGCGAACTCGTCGACCGCGGCGCGGTCCGTCACATCCAGCGTGTAGGCCGTCGCCTGGTGCCCCGCTTCGTTGATCTCGGCGGCGAGCGCCTCGATGCGGTCCTTGCGGCGCGCGGTCAGCACGACGCGGTAACCGGCCGCGGCCAGCTGCCGGGCGGTCGCGGCGCCGATGCCGCTGCTCGCTCCGGTGACGACGGCGATCGGGGTGGCGGCCATGACGGGACTCCTCGGGCAGCTGGTCGGTACGGGCCCAGGATAGGCAGGCCGGGGTACGCGCCATCCGGGGGCGTGCCCCGGCCCGTTCAGTGGTCGCGCGGGGCGTACATGATCACGGCCATCCCGGCCAGGCAGACCAGCGCGCCGATCACGTCCCACCGGTCGGGGCGGTAGCCGTCGGCGACCATGCCCCAGGCGATCGATCCGGCCACGAAGACACCGCCGTAGGCGGCCAGGATGCGGCCGAAATCGCCGTCCGGCTGGAGCGTGGCGACGAAGCCGTACGCGCCCAGCGCCAGGATGCCCGCCCCGATCCAGATCCATCCCCGGTGCTCACGCACGCCCTGCCAGACCAGCCAGGCACCCCCGATCTCGAAGAGCGCGGCGACGATGAAGAGGGCGACGGATCGGGTCACGGTCATGGGGCCAGCGTTTCACGGCCCCGGCGCGGCCCCGCCCGCAAGGCCCCGCCCGGAACGGCCCCGGCACGGCCCCGCTCCTACGCGCCGGCCCCGGCGTGGGCGTCGGCCCCGGCGCGGATCCACCCGGCCCGGCCTCCGGCGCGGGCTCATCGGGCGACCGCGGCCCGTAGCGCCGCCGGGTCGGGGCGGTCGCCCGCCCACGCGATGTAGCCGTCGGGGCGGACGAGCAGGGCGGTGGTGCGCCCGTCGCGCCAGCAGGCGCGCACCAGGGGGACCGGCGACCCGGCCGGGGCGTCCGTACCGGCGGGGGCGACCAGGACGAAGGAGCCCTCGCGCAGCAGCTCGTACAGGCGGCCCTCCCGCAGCGCCAGGTCCGGGGCGCGCTTCCCGGTGAGGGGGTGCGCTCCGAGCGGGGCCCGGTAGGAGATCGCGATGCCCGAGACCATCCCTATGGTCCTGTCGGCGGCGGGCCGGCACCGGGACAGCGTCTTGGCGGCGGCATTTCTGACCGTGCGCTGGAGCGGGCCGCGGGCCATGGCGAGCCGGACGAGCGCGCCGCTGGAGCGGAGCACGGCCGTGCCGACCGGGTGCCGTTCGGCGTGGTAGCTGTCGAGGAGGGCCTCCGGGGCGGTGGTGTGGCCCTGGAGCACGGCGGCGAGCTTCCAGGAGAGGTTGGCCGCGTCCTGGAGACCGGTGTTCATGCCCTGGCCGCCCGCGGGGGAGTGGACATGCGCGGCGTCCCCGGCGAGGAAGACCCGGCCGGTCCGGTACGACGGCACCTGGCGCTCGTCGCTGTGGAAGCGGGAGACCCAGCGGGCGTCGTGCATGCCGTAGTCGGTGCCGACGGCGGCGCGCACGATCGCGCGCACCTCTTCCAGGTCGATCGGCTCGCTGTCGGCCGCCTGGTGGGTGCGGCTCCACGCCATCACGCGGTACCAGCCGTCGCCGAAGGGGGCGAAGAAGGCGAAGGCGTCCCCCTCGCCGTAGACCGCGAGGAGGTTGGGCGGCTCGCCCGTGAGCCGGACGTCGGCGAGCGCCATCGACCGGATCACGGATTTCCCCGGGAAGGGAAGCCCGAGCTCCCGGCGCACCGCGCTGCGCATTCCGTCCGCACCGACGAGATAGCGGGCCGTGAGGGACGACCGGGCGCCGTCCGCCCCGCGCAACTCGGCCGTGACGGACTCCTCGGCGAGGTCCTGCCGGAGGCCGGTCAGCTCCACCCCGTAGCGGAAGTCGACACCGGCCTCGCGGGCCCGGCGCTCCAGCACCCGCTCCACCTCGTACTGCGGGGTGATCAGGATGTAGGGGAACCGGGTGCGCAGACGCCCGAGGTCGAGCGAGAGCGCACCGAAGAAGTCCAGCGAGGCGCGCGTGGTGCCCGTGGCGAGCAGCTCGTCGGCCAGACCCCGGCCGTCGAGCAGCTCGAGCGTGCGGGCGTGCACCCCGAAGGCGCGGGTCAGGTTGCTCGTCCGGCGCGGGCGGCGCTCCACGAGCGTGACGGAGACGCCCCGGGCGGCGAGATCCCCCGCGAGCAGCAGGCCGGTGGGGCCCGCGCCCACGACGATCACGCCGATGGCGCCGGTGGTCTCGGGGGTGGGTGCTGCTGCGGGTGCGGTGCTCGGGGTGGTGGTCATGACTGCCTCCTGGGCCCGTACGGCGGCATCGGCCTCCGGCGCCAGGCGCCGAGGTGGGACGCCGACCGGGAACCGGGTGCCAACAAACGTTGGTCAACACCTGTTGGCATCAACGGTAGAACCGTGGCCTCTGGCATGTCAACGCTTGTTGGCCTACATTTGTTGGCATGACAGAACCCGCCACCGCGCTCCGGCGCTCGGACGCCACCAAGGCCGCGATCCTGCGGGCCGCGAGGGAGCGGTTCGCCGCCGACGGATACGAGCGCGCCACCATCCGGGCCATCGCCCGGGACGCGAGCATCGACCCGTCGATGGTCATGCGCTACTTCGGCAACAAGGAGGCGTTGTTCGTCGCCGCCTCCGCGATCGAGCTGCGGCTGCCCCTGCTCGGGTCGCTGCCGGCCAAGCACATCGGCGCCGTCCTCGTCGGCCACTTCCTTGACCGCTGGGAGGGGGACGAGGTGCTCACGGCCATGCTCCGCGTCGGGGTGACCAACGAGGCGGGCGCGGAGCGGATGAGACAGGTCTTCACCGAGCAGATCGGCGCGGTCACGGCCGGGGTCTGCCCCGTCCCGGCCGAGGCGGAGGGGCGTGCCGCGCTCGTCGCCTCGCAGATACTGGGGATGGCGCTCACGCGGTACGTGCTGCGCATCGCCCCCGCCGTCGAGATGTCGCGCGAGGAGGTGATCGCCTGGCTCGCGCCGACCGTCCAGCGCTACCTCACCGCCGAATCGCCGTGACGGAGCGCGGGCAGTGCGGCACGGCGGCGGAGAAGGGGGCGCGACGGGACGTCGGACGGGGTCCGTCCGCTTCGTACACTTTCCGCATGCCGCAGAAGTCCCGGCCCGGCCGCAGTGCGCTGATGGCCGAGCTGACCGTCGAGTCGCGCCGCTACATGGCCGCGTACGCGCTCTTCAACCAGGCCGTCGCCGACCATCTGCGGCTCCATCCGACCGACCTCCAGTGCCTCAACCTGCTCGGCCTGGAAGCGGCGCCGGTCACCACCGGCCGGATCGCGGAGCTGACCGGGCTCACCACCGGCTCGGCGACCCGACTGGTCGACCGCCTGGAGCGCGGCGGATACGTCACGCGCGCGCGGGACACCGTCGACCGCCGACGGGTGCTCGTCACGCCCGTGCCGGAGCGGATGGCGGAGGTCGGCGCGGTGTGGCGGCGGCTGAACGGTGCGTGGGCGGCCATGTTCGACGCGTACGACGACGACGAACTGGCCCTGCTCATCACGCACATGCGACGTACGGTCGAGCTGAGCGCCCACCAGGTCGAGGACCTGCGCACGGGCGACGGCGCCCGGGGAACCGCCGCTGTCCGGCCCTGAGGCTCAGCCCTGAGGCAGCCCGGGGCCGAACTCGGCCAGCGCCTCCGTGACGATCGCCTCCAGGCGGGAGTGGTGGGCGCCCCGCCAGTAGACCCGTTCGCACTCGGTGCACTGCGCGAAGACGTCGTACGAGCTCCGCGTGCCGTGCTCCAGCCGGCCGCTGACCGAGTCCTTGTCGGCGGTCTTCAGCGGGCCGTTGCAGGCGGTGCACCTGGTCCACGGGGCGAGATGCGGCGCGAACCGGCCGAGCACGTCCCGGAGTTGGTCGTCCGGCCGGTCGCTGTACACGTATGCCCCGGCCCAGATCTCCCGCCGGTGCAGCAGCCCGCGGTCCCGGGAGAGCAGGACGCGCCGTTCCCGCGCCGAGCGGGCGGCCAGCGCCGGGTCGCCGATGTCCTCGCTCTCGTACGCCGCGTCGACGCCCAGCAGCCGCAGCCGCCGGGCCAGCGTGCCGAGGTGGACGTCGAGCAGGAAGCGCAGCGGGGCGCCCGGGACCCGCTGGGGGCGCTCCACGGCCCGGACCTCGACCGTCTCGCCCGCCACCGGGATGTGCGAGACGGGCGTGGGCCGGCCGTCGACCAGGATCTGCCCGGCCTCGGTGAGCGGGATACCGAGTGATTCCACGACATGGCCGAGCGTGGAGGCGCCGTCGGTCGTCACGGCCGTGCGCCCGAGGCGGCGTTCGTGCGCGACGAACAGCCGCAGTTCAGGGGCTACTTCGAGGTGGATCTCGGGTCCGTTCACCAGGTCAGGATGTCATCGGCGGGTCCGGGGCGGCCAGCGGATTCGCGCGCGGCGGATCAGGGGGGCTCGGGGGCTCGGAGGCTCAGGGACGGAAGGCGGCGGCGTGCTTCGCGGTCCAGTCGGCGAAGGTGCGGGCGGGGTGCCCGGTCAGCCGCTCGACCCCGTCGGTCACCGCGGCCGGGACGCCGTCCGAGGCGGCCGTGTACGCGAGGAGCGCGTCGGCGATCGGCGCGGGCAGATGGGCCGACAGGGCCTTCTTCCAGTCCTCCGGGGACACGGTGTTGACCGCGACGGGCCGTCCGGCCGCCGCCGCCACCAGGCCGACCTGCTCGGCGGCGGTGAGCGACTCGGGGCCGGTCAGGTGGTACGCGCCGCCCCGCAGCCGGGCGTCGGTGAGGACGGCGAGGGCGGCCTCGGCGATGTCCTCGCTGTCGATGGGGCTGCTGTGGCTGCCGGGGTACGGGAGGTCGACGGAGCCGCGGGCCCGTACCGACTCCGCCCACTGGAACGCGTTGCTGGCGAAGGCGTCGGGGCGGAGCAGGGTCGCGGTGATCGGCGAGGCGATCAGGGCCTGCTCCACCGCGTGGTGGGAGGCGGCGATCAGGTTCCGCTCCGGGTCCGGGGCGAGGACGGAGCCGGAGGAGAGCAGCACGATGTGGTCGACCCCGGCGGCCCGTGCCGCGTCGAGGAAGGCGTCGATCCCGGCCGGTTCGGCGTACAGGAACACGGAGTCGACCCCGTCGAGGGCGGCCTCGAACGTGGCCGGGTCGGAGAGGTCGCAGGTGACGACCGGTACACCCTCGGGCAGCGCGGCGGCCGTGGCCGTGAGCCCCTCGGGGGTGCGGGAGGCCGCGCGGACGGTGTGGCCGTCGCGGAGCAGCAGCGGGACGAGCGCGGAGCCGACACGTCCGCGGCATCCGGTGACCAGGGTGTGCATGGGGAACTCCTTCGGCGGTGCGTGGATATTGTCTTCTTCGGTGAATAAGCTGCGTGGCGCAGATAAATGTTCCGCAGGCGGTACGGGGCCGTCAACCCGGTTTCAGGAGGGGCGCGGGGCGAAGGCGGTCGGCGGCGCGCCGACGGTGGAGGTGAAGTCCCTGATCAGGTGGGCCTGGTCGCTGTAGCCGAGTTCGGCGGCGAGCGCCGCCCAGTCCACCTGCCGGTCCGACGTGGCCCGCTCCAGCGCCTCGTGGATGCGGTAGCGGAGGATCACCCACTTGGGGCCGACGCCCACGTACGTGGCGAAGAGCCGCTGGAGCGAGCGGGGCGAGAGCCCCTCGGCGCGGGCCAGCCCGCCGACCCGGCGCACCGTCCGGTCCGTGCGGACCAGGTCCACCAGGGCCATCGCCCGCCCGGCCTGCGGGTCCGGCTCCGGGCCGAGCGCCAGCAGGTAGCGGTCGAGCGCCGCGACCCGCGCGTCCTCCTCCGCCGGGTCCAGGACCGCCGACGCCGGGGCGGGCGGGGCGAACACCTCGGCGACGGGAAGCCGCCGCCCCGTCCACCGCGAGACCGGCCGCCCCGGCGCGAACGGCCGGAACCCGCCGGGCCGGAACTGCACCCCGCAGACCCGCCCCCGGCCCGCCAGCTTCTGGGTGAAGAGCCCCAGCCCGATGCCCGAGACCTCCGCGAACTCCGGGCCCTGCTCCCCGGCATCGCCGGAGTACCGCTGGAAGACCAGGTTCACGGACGGGTGCGGCACGAGGTGGGAGGCGTACGGCTCGGACAGGTCCCAGTCCATCAGCCAGTAGTGCTCCAGGTAGGGGCGCAGTTCGGCGGCGGGTTCGCGGCGGCGGAAACGCACCTGGGTGAAGAGTTCGGGGGCGTCGACGATGCCCCGGGTATCGCGTCGGGGTGCTGCCATGGCGGCGATCCTAGGCCGTTCCGAATCGATGAACGGGCTACGACTCGAACGTAAGTACCCGTTCCAGTGCCCGGCGCGGGGTGCGCGGGCCGGTGGGCCCGTAACCCAGGCGGATGATCATCTGGGGGTTGCCCGAACCGTGCACCGGATCGCGCAGGACCCAGCGCAGATCCGGCCATTCGAGGGGCTGGTTGGCGAAGGAGGTGGACACCTCGTCGAGCGTGGCGACGAGCAGCACCCGCTCCAGCGCCTGACCGGCCCGGAGCCAGTCCGCCGGGCGGTCGTCCGACGTGCTCAGCAGGGCCAGCTGGGGGTTGCGCTCGAACAGGACGCGGGCCCGGCCGGGGGTGGGCCTGCTGCCCGCGAAGTCGCGGTTGGTGGCCCGCTCGGCGGCGTCGCGGGGGCCGAAGGCGTAGTCGGGGACGCCGTCGACCGGCGCGTCGGTCTTCGAGAACCGGGCCCAGTGCTCCTGCTCGGCCTCCCGCGCGGGGTCGCCCCGGTCGTAGCCCTCGGCGTCCCGGATCAGGTCGAGCACGGTCTCCAGATGGGGCTCGGCCAGGAAGACGAGCTCGGCGCCCTCGGCGCGGGCCGCGTCGACGAGGCGGGCGCGGACGTCGTCCGGTACCGGCTGGTCGTCGAAGGGGTACCGGCTGGTGTGCCGCTTCGCGACGGCCGGATACAGCGCCCCGAGCGCGGCGCCGTCCGGATCGCCGGGAGCGCCGTCGTGCGCCGGGGGTGCGGAAAGGCGTACGGAGGCGAGCAGCGTCGGGTCCGCCGGCTCCGGCAGCAGGCTGACGGCCGCGTCCAGTCCGTGGTGGGCGGCGGAGACCCGCAGGTTCAGCAGGGCGGCGCCGCAGCCCACGTGCAGGGCGCGGTTGGCGGGGTCGGCCTCCGGGAGCCGCCGCTCGAAGTCGGCGTACAGGCCGAGCGTGCCGCTGCCGCGCCCGTAGCGGAAGCGCCAGGGCTGGGCGTTGTGCATGGACGGCGCGGTGGTGGCGTCGGCCACCAGGCCGGTCACCGTCGCGTCGGTGGGCGTCTGGACGGTCATCGGACCCCCGGGGCTCGGGAACTGTCGATGTCCCTCCAGCATGGATCAACTCCGGCCAGGGCGATATCCGGCTTTCGTCCCGAAGTCGGGGCTTGCGCACCGGGCCCGGCGGGTCCCGGTCTACGCCCGCGCCGTGAGCCGGTCGACCAGGTGGTGCCAGCCGTCCTCCAGGTGTTCCGGCGGCAGGCCCCGGTCGACCGTGAAGTGGTGGACGAGGGCCGCCTCGACGGAGCCGAGCAGGGTGTGGGCGAGCAGCTCCGGATCGCCGGGCGCGTGTGCCTGCCGCAGCAGCATGGCGACGTGGTTGACGCGCAGCCGGTACGCCGGGACGGCGTAGGCGCGCAGCGGGTCGGTCCGGCTGGCCAGGATCAGCGGGTGGTGGTCGCGCTCGTGGCGCAGCACGGCGGGGCCGAAGGCGTGCAGTCGGTCCACCGCGGGGGCGCCGGGGCCCAGCGGGGGCGGCCCGGAGAGGAAGGCGGCCTGGAACTGCTTCTCCCGGTGGTCCAGGAGGGCGATCAGGAGGCCGGCCCGGTCGCCGAAGCGCCGGAAGACGGTCCCCTTGCCGACGCCCGCCTCGGCGGCCACCGAATCCATGGTCAGCTCCGCCGCCCCGCAGCAGGACAGCAGCCGGGAGGCGGCGTCGAGCAGCAGGGTGCGGTTGCGCGCGGCGTCGGCCCGCAGCGGGGGCTCGTCGGCGATCAGGAGGTTCTTCCGGGTCCCGTCCGGTGCGTCCGGGAGGGCCGAGAGGGCGGGGAAGGCCGGGAGGGCGGGGTCGGGCAGCTGGGGCAGAGGCTCAACGGGGCCGTTCATGAACTCAGCGTAACGCCAGATGAAGAAAAATGGACCACGGTCCGGTTAGGTGGTACAACTTTAAACGGACCTCGGTCCGCTCTCTTGAGTGCTTTCCATATCAGTCACTACTCCGCCCCGGGAGTTCCCCATGTCCGTACGCATCCTCGCTCTCGTCGGCAGCCTCCGCGCCGGCTCGCACAACCGCCAGCTCGCCGAGGCCGCGGCCAAGCACGCCCCCGAGGGCGCCTCGATCGAGATCTACGAGGGCCTTGCCGACGTGCCCTTCTACAACGAGGACATCGACGTCGAGGGCGGCGTCCCGGCCGCGGCGGCCCGGCTGCGCGAGGCGGCCGCGGGCGCCGACGCCTTCCTGCTCTTCTCGCCCGAGTACAACGGCACCATGCCCGCCGTGCTGAAGAACGCCATCGACTGGCTGTCCCGCCCGTTCGGCGCCGGCGCCCTCTCCGGCAAGCCGGTCGCCGTGGTCGGCACCGCCTTCGGCCAGTACGGCGGCGTCTGGGCGCAGGACGACGCCCGCAAGTCGGCCGGCATCGCCGGTGCCGTGGTCCTGGAGGACGTCAAGCTGTCCATCCCCGGCTCCGTGACCCGCTTCGCCGAGACCCACCCGGCCGACGACGCCGAGGTCGCCACCGCGATCGCCGAGGTCATCGCGAAGGTCGGCGCGGCCACCACCGCCGCCTGATCCCAGGGGCGCATCCGGCCGGACGAGGCCGGGACCGTACGCGCGAAGGCGGCGCGGGCACCAGGCCCGCGCCGCCTTCGGCATGTCCGAGGACCCGCCGCCCCCGTACCGGGCCGCGACGGGGCGGGATCACGGCCAGACCAGGCAGTACGCCTGATGGCCCGCGTCGTGCAGCCGGTGCGAGAAGTCCTGCCACTCGTGGAGCAGCCGGTAGACGTTGAACGCGTCGCGCGGGCCGCCGCGGTCCGGGACGGTGGACCAGATGAACGCCGCCGCGCCCACCGACTCCTCGCCGACGCCGCGCAGCGGGTCGACCACCGTCATCGGAAGCTTGACCACCGCGTAGTCGGGGTGCAGCACGACCAGTTCGAGCGGGGGGACCTTGTGGAGCGGTATGCCCTGTATGCCGGTGAGGACCATCGCCGCCACCGTCTCGGGCTTGATCTTGGTGAACATGCCGCCCATGCCCAGCTCGTCGCCGCCCAGCTCCTCGGGGCGCATCGAAATGGGCACCCGCGCCGCGGTCGCCCCGTCCGGCGCGCCGAAGTACTTGTAGGTCACCCCCATCCGGCCACCACTCCCGATCCCGGACTCGCCGCTCTGCGCACCCCCGGCCCGTACGCCCTTCTCGCGCCCCGCCTCACGCCGGTGCCGACCCCGCCGGGCAGGCTCGGACCCCGGGCCGCCGGTCCCCTCGCCCGCTCCGCCACCGCGATGCATATCTCATCCACCCGACTACTACTGAGGAGCAACGGCCGCTGAGCAGCCGCGGCGCCCGCCGCGCAACCCGATCATCGTGTCAGTGACCTCCCCCGCGGGCGTCCGGTGAAACACCTGTCCGCGAGTCCGTCCGAGGCTCTGACACCATGGCTTGTGTGAGCTTTCCCTATGACGCCCCAGTTTCGCAGACGCTTTTCGACCGCGCGTCCCTCGTGACGCCCGGAGGCGTGAACTCTCCCGTACGTGCTTTCCGGGCCGTGGGCGGTACGCCCCGCTTCATGGTGTCCGGCCGCGGCCCGTACCTCACCGACGCCGACGGACGTGAGTACGTCGACCTCGTGTGCTCGTGGGGGCCGATGATCCTCGGCCACTCCCACCCCGAGGTCATCGCCGCGGTGCAGGAGGCGGTGGCCCGCGGCACCTCGTTCGGTACGCCGGGGGAGGGCGAGGTCGCGCTCGCCGAGGAGATCGTGGCCCGGATCGAGCCGGTGGAGCAGGTGCGGCTGGTGTCGTCCGGCACCGAGGCGACCATGTCGGCGATCCGGCTCGCCCGCGGGTTCACCGGCCGGGCCAAGGTGGTGAAGTTCGCCGGCTGCTACCACGGCCACGTGGACGCGCTGCTGGCCGCCGCCGGGTCCGGGGTCGCCACCTTCGGCCTCCCGGACACGCCGGGGGTCACCGGCGCCCAGGCCGGCGACACGATCGTGCTGCCGTACAACGACCTGGACGCGGTCCGCGAGGCGTTCGCCGCGCACCCCGGCGAGATCGCCTGTGTGATCACCGAGGCGTCGCCGGGCAACATGGGCGTCGTGCCGCCGCTGGACGGCTTCAACGCCGGGCTCAAGGAGATCTGCTCCGCCAACGGCGCCCTGTACATCTCCGACGAGGTCATGACCGGTTTCCGTACCTCGAAGGCCGGCTGGTACGGCGTCGACGGGGTGCGGCCCGACCTGATGACCTTCGGCAAGGTCATGGGCGGCGGCTTCCCGGCCGCGGCCTTCGGCGGGCGCGCGGACGTGATGGCGCACCTCGCCCCGGCCGGCCCCGTCTACCAGGCGGGCACCCTCTCCGGGAACCCGATCGCCACCGCCGCCGGCCTCGCCCAGCTCCGGCTGCTGGACGACGCGGCGTACGCCAAGGTCGACGCGGTCTCCGCGGAGATCCGCACCCTGGTCGGCGAGGCGCTGACCAAGGAGGGCGTGGCGCACACCGTGCAGGCGGCGAGCAACATGTTCTCCGTCTTCTTCACCGACCGCCCGGTGCGGAACTACGACGAGGCGAAGCAGCAGGAAGCTTTCCGCTTCACCGCCTTCTTCCACTCGATGCTGTCCCAGGGCGTCTACCTGCCGCCCTCGGCCTTCGAGTCCTGGTTCGTCTCCACCGCCCATGACGCGCGGGCCGTCGAGCGGATCGCCGCCGCCCTGCCCGCCGCCGCCCGCGCCGCCTCGGAGGCCACCGCATGAGCGAGACGAGTGAGAACACCGGACCCGCCGAGGGCACGGGCCGCAAGGACAAGGACGGCGCGGACATCACCGTCGTCCACCTGATGCGCCACGGCGAGGTGCACAACCCGGAGGGCGTGCTCTACGGGCGCCGCCCCGGCTACCACCTCTCCGAGCTCGGCCGCCAGATGGCCGACCGGGTCGCCGAGCACCTGGCGGGCCGCGACATCACCCATGTCGTCGCCTCCCCGCTGGAGCGCGCCCAGGAGACGGCCACGCCGATCGCCAAGACGCACGACCTGGAGCTGGCCACCGACGAGCGGCTGATCGAGGCCGCCAACGTCTTCGAGGGCAAGACCTTCGGCGTCGGCGACGGCGCGCTGCGCAAGCCGGACAACTGGAAGCACCTGACCAACCCGTTCCGGCCGTCCTGGGGCGAGCCGTACATCGAGCAGGTCGTCCGGATGATGGGCGCGCTGGACGCGGCGCGCGACGCCGCGCGCGGCCACGAGGCGGTCTGCGTCAGCCACCAGCTGCCGATCTGGATCGTCCGGAGCTTCGTCGAGCGGCGGCGGCTCTGGCACGACCCGCGCAAGCGGCAGTGCACCCTGGCCTCGCTGACCAGCTTCACGTACCGGGGCGACAAGATCGTCTCGGTCGGTTACACGGAACCGGCGCGCGACCTGGTGCCGGCCCATCTGCTGGCCGGTGCGAAGCCGGTGAAGGGCAAGTCGAAGGCCTTCGGCGCCTGAGGCCTCTCCCCGAAGCGGCCGGACCGAGGACTCTCCCGGAACGGCCGGATCGCCGGACGGTGTGGTTCATCCACCCGTCCGGCGATCGTCTTTTTCCCTGCCCGCGTGGTGGCTGTAGCACCGTCATCAACTGCTGGGGCCTGCCCGGTCATTGATCTCGCAGTGGTCCGTGGCGAGTTGACGGATGCGGCGGGGGGAGTGGGCAGCCCCGCTATTGCCCGGTGCGGACGGTCGTGGGCGTCCGTGGAGGTCCGGAACGCGCGTCGGCCGGCCAGGCCCTGGGCCGGTTCCCCGGCGGGCTGACCGCGAGGGTCCCTCTTCGACCCCCTCAAGAGGTTCCGCGCGATCGCCACTTGCTTCGACGAACTCGCCGACCGCTACCGGGCCGGAGCGCATCGTGCGGACGACGCCACTTTCGAAACACGCCCTAGCTGTATTGCCCTGTGAGGTTGGGGACGCGGCTGGCGGGTGGTTTGCCTGCGAGTGCGGTGTGTCCACGGTGGTGATTGTAGGTGTGCAGCCAGCCG
>NZ_JBIVPT010000032.1:0-57942 GCF_044754785.1 Streptomyces sp. NPDC092952
ATTCCCTTTCCGGCGGTTCCGACTCTATCAGATCCTTTCGGGCCTGATTCCCAGTCAGCGGGGTTTGTCTTCCCGGCCCTTGGGCCGTTCCGACGAGTGAGACTTTAGCGGATTCCTTGGCTCCGACGCTAATCGGGGGCGTTCTCGCGAACGCGGATTCCTCATTCCGCAAATGCGCACGAAAAACCGGGCGACAAGTGTCGCTGGTCAGAAGTGGTTACTGCGGATTGGCTGTCCGGGGACCGACCGGAGTCGGCGCTCACGTCGGACAACTCGGAGCACATTACGGATCGGGGCGGGCCGTGTCAACCCCTGGCTTCACCGCCGGCTCAGCCGTTGCCGGAGGCCAGTTCGCGGCTGCGGTCGCGGGCGGCTTCGAGGGCTGCGATGAGGGCGGCCCGTACGCCGTGGTTCTCCAGCTCACGGATGGCGCTGATGGTGGTGCCGGCCGGGCTGGTGACGGCTTCGCGCAGCTTGACGGGGTGTTCGCCGCTGTCGCGGAGCATCACTGCGGCGCCGATCGCGGCCTGGACGATCAGTTCGTGGGCCTGGGCACGGGGCAGGCCGAGCAGGATGCCCGCGTCGGTCATCGCCTCGACCAGGAAGTAGAAGTACGCGGGCCCCGAGCCGGACAGAGCGGTCGCCGCGTCCTGCTGGGACTCGGGGACGCGGAGGGTCTTGCCGACGCCGCCGAAGATCGCCTCCGCCGCGGCGAGGTGCTCGGGGGTGGCGTGGCTGCCCGCCGAGATGACGGACATCCCCTCGTCGACCAGGACCGGGGTGTTCGGCATGACGCGGACGACCGGGGTGTACGCGGCGAGGCGCTCCTCGATGAACGCGGTGGTGATGCCCGCGGCCGCGCTGATGACCAGGCGGTCGGGGGTGAGGTGCCCGGCGAGCTCGTCGAGGAGGCGGCCCATGTCCTGCGGCTTGACCGCGAGGATGAGGATGTCGGCGCGGGCGGCGGCCTCGGCGTTGTCCACGGAGTCGACGCCGTACCGGTTGCGGAGCTCCTCGGCGCGCTCGGCACGGCGGGTGGTGACCAGCAGGTCCGCCGGGCGCCAGCCCGCCCGGATCATGCCGCTGAGCAGCGCCTCGCCGATCTTTCCGGTGCCGAGGACTGCGACTGTCTGGGCCATGCGGTTCACCCTCCGGGCGGTGCTGACGGTTCTCCGTGCTCGTGTCCGCCATCCTCCCCCACGGCCCGTCGGACCATCGGGGTGGTCGCCACGTACAGCTGGACGGCGTAGCTCTCCTCGACCGTGCCGTCCGGGAAGACCCTCGCGAGGTGGTCGCGCTCCGCGGTGAGGAAGGTCCGGGTGCGTGCGTCGCCGATGACCAGGAAGGCGGAGTGGCTGCCGAGGTTGGCGAGGTGGGTGTCGAGGGGAACGCGCCGGGTCCAGGGCAGCATGCGGTGCGCGAAGTCGAGCGCGGGCGGCAGGGTGCGGGCGTGGGCGGGGTGGCCGTGGACGGACTCCCCGGCGCCGAGGAAGCGGCGGAGGCGGGCGTCCTGTTCGGCGACCCAGGGGACCGACTGGTCCGAGATGTTCCACCACAGGGCGAGGGCTCCCCCGGGGCGCAGGACCCGTACCGCTTCGGGGGCGGCCAGCTCCGGGTCGGTCCAGTGCCAGGACTGGGCGTAGGTGATCAGGTCGGCGGAGTCGGTGGCGAGGGGGAGGCGGTTGCCGTCGCCGCGCACCACGGGCAGGCGGGGCAGCGAGCGGTGCAGCTCCGCCGCCATGCCGGGACCGGGCTCGACGGCGGTGACCCGGGCGCCGCGCTCGTGCAGCAGCCGGGTGGCGATGCCGGTGCCGGCGCCGATGTCGGCGGTGCGGGCGCCGCGCAGGGGGCGGTGTGCCAGTTCCTCGACGGCGTCGAGGAGCGCGGGCGGGTAGCCGGGGCGGGCGGCGGCGTACTGGGCGGCCGCCCGGTCGAAGGAGAGCGCCCGGGGCGTCGGCGGAGCGGTGGTGTCGGGGACTTCGGGGCCTGTGGTGTCGGCGGGGTCCATGGGGTCATCGTGGCCCGCCATGGATGCGCCGCGCCAGGGCGCGGGCCGTGGCGCTACGGGCGCTTGGGACGCTTGGGCCTCGTGGTGCCGCCCTGCTTGGCGGACCTGTTCTGCTTGCGGGCCGCCGGGTTCCCGGTCCGGGTGGAGCGGCGCTTCTCGTAGCGGGCCACGGCCGCCTCGTACTCCTCGCGGTGCAGCCGTTCGCCCGGGGCCTCCCGGAACGTGCGGAAGAAGTACGCCAGCAGCGAGCCGACGAAGCCGATCGTCTTGATGCCGCGCAGACTCGCCTCGCGCTCCGGATCGGCGGGGCGGCGGCCGAAGCCCTCCCAGGTCTTGCGGAAGGCGACGGCGCTGCAGATGGCGAACATCAGGACCACGAGGATGCCGACGAAACTGCCGACGTCGGCGATCTCCAGGCCCTGGAAGGCGAAGCGCAGCACGAAGCAGGAGGCGACCGCGGCGGCCAGCGAGCCGGCCGCCGCGCCCACCCGGCGCAGCCCGTAGCCCCCGCTGTGGTCGACCCAGGTCGTACCGAAGAAACGCAGGGGCTCGGGGTGCGGGCCGGGCGCGGCACCGGTGCCGGGGGCTTCGCTGTTCTCGCTCACGGAGCCGATTATCCCCGGGCGGGTGCGCCGGGAGCCGTGCCGGTCAGTCGCAGCGGGGCGCGATGTAGCCGTCGCTGCCGGTGTGGACGTAGGCGTCCGCGACGAACTGGCCGTTGGCGATGTTGTCCCAGATGTTCGAGGTGCCGTACGGGCCCTTGACCGACTCGCCCGCCTTCTGGCAGTAGATCCCCACCTTCACCCCGTACGGGAGCGTGCGGACGATGCCGTACTTGGTGCCCGGGCCCCGGCGGACGTTGACGCGGTAGCCGGGGGCGATCGGGTACCGGGTGACGCCGTCCTCCGCGGCGAGCGCCACGGGGTCGACGTCCTCGGGTCCGGGCGCGGCGCCGTCCACCGCTTCCGCGGTCGTCACTTCGTTCTCTTCGTCCATGGCCATCAGGGCCTCCCCCTCGCAAGACGGTCCGTACGGCCGGAATCCGGCCCGTACGACAGGTACGACGCGCAGGCTACAAGCCCCATCCGTATCGCACGCACCATCGACTAGGCTCCGTGCGTCGCGCTTGCGGACGAACACACGGGGGTGGGCGATGCCGCCGCTGCGAGGTACCGGGGCCGGTCCGGAAGCGGAACATCCGGACCATGCGGGCCAGTACCGCCTTGAGACGCGTCTGGGCGCGGGGGGCATGGGGGTCGTGCATCTGGCGCGCTCCGCCTCCGGGCTCCAGCTCGCCGTCAAGGTGGTGCATCAGCAGTACGCCTCGGATCCCGAGTTCAGGGCACGTTTCCGGCAGGAGGTCGGGGCGGCCCGGCGGGTCAGCGGCGCCTTCACCGCACCGGTCGTCGACGCCGATCCGGACGCCGCGCTGCCCTGGATGGCCACCCTGTACGTTCCCGGCCCGACCCTCTCCGACCAGGTGAAGCGGAACGGGCCGATGGCTCCGGCGGCGCTGCGGCGGCTGACCGCGGGGCTCGCGGAGGCGCTGCGCGACATCCACCGGGCCGGGGTCATCCACCGCGACCTCAAGCCGAGCAACGTGCTGCTCGCCGACTCCGGGCCCAAGGTCATCGACTTCGGGATCTCCCGTCCCTACGACAGCGACCTGCGCACCGAGACCGGCAAGCTGATCGGTTCGCCGCCGTACATGGCGCCCGAGCAGTTCCAGCGGCCGCGCGAGGTCGGGCCCGCCGCCGACGTGTTCGCGCTGGGGGCCGTGCTCGTCCACGCGGCGACCGGGCGGGGGCCCTTCGACTCGGACAGTCCGTACATCGTGGCGTACCAGGTGGTGCACGACGAGGCGGATCTGGCGGGGGTGCCCGAGGACCTGGCCCCGCTGATCGGGCGGTGCCTGGCGAAGGACCCGGCCGAGCGGCCCACCCCCGACGAGATCATGGCGGCGCTGCGGCCGCCGTCGTACGACGCCGCCGCGTTCGTACCGGTGCAGCGGCGGCCGCTCGCCACCTCGGTGCCCGCCCCGGAACCCGGCGGTGGTGCGGCGGACGGTGGCGCGGACGTCGACACGCATGTGCGGGCGGCGGGCGGGCGGGGCCGGGCGGGCGGCGGCAAGCGGCGGTGGCTGGCGGCCACGGCGGTGCTGCTGGTGATGGGCGCGGGCGGGGCGTGGGCCGTGGGGTCGGGCGCGGTGCTCGGCGGCTCCGGCGGGGCGGCGGCGGAGGGTCCGGCCGGGGGCGCGGAGGAGGACGCGGCGGAGGAGTTCTCGCCGTGGGACATCGCGTTGGGCGAGAAGACGACGCCGGTCTGCGCGGCCCCGGACGGTTCCGCCCTGTACTGCGCGGCGGACGGGACCGGCGCGGCCCGGCTGGACCCCGTCCACGGCCGGATCCAGTGGTCGCGGCATTCGGTGGTCGGCACCCCGGCCGGGGTGGTGTCGGTCTCCGGCGGTCTGATGCACACGGCGGTGCCGGGCGGGAGGATCCGGGCGTACGACCCCGCCAAGGGCGAGCCGGTCTGGAGCGCGGACCTCTCCCCGTACGAGGGCACCCCCTTCGCCGCGGGCGACACCCTTCTGCTGGTGGCCGGGGACGGCACGACCGAGGCGCTGGACGCCGCGACCGGGGTCTCGCTGTGGCGGCACGCGCTCGCCGGGCACCGGCGCCCCGACTACGCGCTGTACGACGCGGGCACCGGGCTCGCCTACGCCTTCGAGAACTCGTCGTACGGGTCGAGCACGCTGGTCACGGCCGTCGATCCCGCGTCGGGCCGCACGGCCTGGCAGCGGCGGCTGGACGGGATGCTGACCCCGGTGGGGAGTTCGGACGGGGCGCTCGTGCTGACCGAGATGAACGGGGACACCCAGACGGTCGGGCTGGTCAGCTACGACCCGGGGACGAGGAAGGCCGTCCGGACCGCGTTGCCGTTCCGGATGAACGACCCGGAGGTCGTGGTGGGCGGGGACACCGCCTATCTGCTGGGGCGCGGCGGGACGCTGGTGGCGGTCGGCACCCGGGCGGGAGGCGGCGGCACGGACGCCGGCGACGCGGTGCGCTGGCAGTTGGAGACCGCCGCCGGGCGGACCTCGGCGCCGGTGCTCGCCGCCGGGGACCGGCTGTACTTCTCGGCGGCGGACGGGCGGCTGCTGGCCGTGGACACCGGTCGCGGGAAGCTGCTGGGGCAGACCGGGCCCCGGCTGCGGGACGGGCGGCTCGGCTACGCGGCGGCGCTGCCCGCCCCGGTGGTGGTGGGCCGGGCGGTCGTCGGGACGGCGCCCGACGGGTCCGTGTTCGCCGTGGACGGCGAGGACCCCGCCCGCTGGTGAGGGTTCACCGGCGGACGGGGTCCTCGGACGCGGGGGTTCAGCCGAGCTTGGAGACGTCGCGCACCGCGCCCCGGTCGGCGCTGGTGGCCATCGCGGCGTAGGCCCGCAGGGCGGCGCTGACCTTGCGGTCGCGGTCCTTCGGGGCGTACGCGCCGTTCAGCGCCGTGCGGCGGGCGGCCAGCTCGGCCTCGGGGACCAGCAGTTCGATCGAGCGCTCCGGGATGTCGATCCTGATCCGGTCGCCGTCCTCGACCAGGGCGATCGTGCCGCCCGAGGCGGCCTCCGGCGAGGCGTGGCCGATGGACAGGCCCGACGTGCCGCCGGAGAAGCGGCCGTCGGTCACCAGGGCGCAGCTCTTGCCGAGGCCGCGGCCCTTGAGGAAGGAGGTCGGGTAGAGCATCTCCTGCATGCCGGGGCCGCCGCGCGGGCCCTCGTAGCGGATGACGACGACGTCGCCCTCCTTGATCTCCTTGCGGAGGATCTTGTCGACGGCCTCCTCCTGCGACTCGCAGACGACCGCCGGGCCCTCGAAGGTCCAGATCGACTCGTCGACGCCCGCCGTCTTCACGACGCAGCCGTCCTCCGCGAGGTTGCCCTTGAGGACCGCCAGGCCGCCGTCCTTGGAGTAGGCGTGCGCCAGGTCGCGGATGCAGCCGCCGGCGGCGTCGAGGTCGAGGGTCTCCCAGCGCTCGGACTGGGAGAAGGCGGTGGCGGAGCGGACGCAGCCGGGGGCGGCGTGCCACAGCTCGACGGCCTCCGGGGACGGGGAGCCGCCGCGGACGTCCCACTCCTTCAGCCACTCGTCGAGGGAGTCGGAGTGGACCGCGTGCACGTTCGTGTCGAGGAGTCCGGCGCGGTGCAGCTCGCCGAGGATGGCGGGGATGCCGCCGGCCCGGTGCACGTCCTCCATGTAGTACGTGCCGCCGGGGGCGACGTTGGGGGCGACCTTCGCCAGGCAGGGGACGCGGCGCGAGACGGCGTCGATGTCGGCCAGGTCGTAGTCCAGCTCGGCCTCCTGGGCGGCGGCCAGCAGGTGCAGGATCGTGTTGGTGGAGCCGCCCATGGCGATGTCGAGCGCCATGGCGTTGTCGAAGGCGGCGCGGGTGCCGATGGCGCGGGGCAGGACCGTGGCGTCGTCCTGCTCGTAGTGGCGCCGGGTGATCTCGACGACCGTGCGGCCGGCCTCCTCGTACAGCGCCCGGCGGGCGGTGTGGGTGGCGAGGACGGAGCCGTTGCCGGGGAGGGAGAGGCCGAGCGCCTCGGTCAGGCAGTTCATCGAGTTCGCGGTGAACATGCCGGAACAGCTGCCGCAGGTGGGGCAGGCGTTCTCCTCGATGCGGAGGATGTCCTCGTCGGAGATGTTCTCGTTGACGGCGTCGCTGATCGCGTTGATCAGGTCGAGCTTGCGGACCGTGCCGTCGACCAGGGTGGCCTTGCCGGCCTCCATCGGGCCGCCGGAGACGAAGACCGTCGGGATGTTGAGGCGCATCGCGGCCATCAGCATGCCGGGGGTGATCTTGTCGCAGTTGGAGATGCAGATCAGCGCGTCCGCGCAGTGCGCCTCGACCATGTACTCGACGGAGTCGGCGATCAGGTCGCGGGAGGGGAGGCTGTAGAGCATCCCGCCGTGGCCCATCGCGATGCCGTCGTCGACGGCGATGGTGTTGAACTCGCGGGGCACGGCGCCCGCCGCCTTGATGGCGTCGGAGACGATCCGGCCGACCGGCGCCAGGTGGGTGTGGCCGGGGACGAACTCGGTGAAGGAGTTGGCGACCGCGATGATCGGCTTGCCGATGTCCTCGCTCGCTACGCCCGAGGCCCGCATGAGGGCGCGGGCGCCCGCCATGTTGCGGCCGTGAGTGACAGTGCGGGACCTCAGCTGGGGCATCGTCTCTCGCTCCTTCGACGTTAAGGACTGCCTTCGAGCGTACGCCCCCCGCTCCAAGATCTGGACAGAGTGTCCGATATGCGGGACGCCTTGCTCGGTGTGTGGGCGGTACGGGTGGGGCTCGTGCTACGGGTGCTGCGTCCCGGTCGGGGACCAGGCCAGGTGGAGCCGGGTGAAGGCCAGCGCCTCCGCCAGGTCGGCCTCGCGTTCGGCGGCGGACATGGCCCGGCGGGTATTGACCTCGATGACGACATGGCCGTCGAAGCCGGTACGGGCCAGGTGCTCCAGGAGTTCGGCACAGGGCTGGTCGCCCCGGCCGGGCACCAGGTGCTCGTCCTTGTTGGACCCCTTGCCGTCGGCGAGGTGGACATGGGCGAGCCGCTCGCCCATCCGCCCGACCATCGCCATGCCGTCGGTGCGGGCCGTCGCGGTGTGCGAGAGGTCCACGGTGAAGTGGCGGTAGTCGTTGTGCGTGACGTCCCACTCGGGGGCGTACGCGAGCATCTCGCGGTCCCGGTAGCGCCAGGGGTACATGTTCTCGACGGCGAACCGCACGTCGGTCTCGTCGGCCATCCGCCAGACGCCGGTGACGAAGTCGCGCGCGTAGTGGCGCTGCCATCGGAACGGCGGATGGACCACGACGGTCGACGCGCCCAGCCGCTCCGCCGCCGTCCGGGCCCGCTGGAGCTTCACCCACGGGTCGGTGGACCAGACGCGCTGGGTGATCAGGAGGCAGGGCGCGTGGACGGCCAGGATCGGCACCCCGTGGTAGTCCGAGAGCCGCCGCAGCGCCTCGATGTCCTGGCTGACGGGGTCGGTCCACACCATGACCTCGACGCCGTCGTACCCGAGGCGCGCGGCGATCTCGAAGGCCGTCGCCGTCGACTCCGGGTAGACCGAAGCCGTCGACAGGGCGACCTTCGCATCAGGGACGCGCACCACTGGTTCTGCCACTGGGACAGCGTACGGGCAGCGGTACGCCGCGCCGAGGGACCGTGGCGGAAAGTGAGCAGGGCCATGGGGCCGGGGCCCTCCCGGCCCTCCCGCTGCGCCCCGCGGGGCCTCGGCTCAGCGAGACCCGTTCCCCGCGGGCAGGTGGTCCAGGCGGCGCAGGATGACGCCCTCGCGCAGCGCCCAGGGGCAGATCTCCAGCTCCTCGACCCCGAGCAGGTCCATCGCGCCCTCCGCGACCAGCGCCCCGGCGAGCAACTGGCCGGCCCGGCCCTCGGAGACGCCGGGCAGGCCGCCGCGCTGCCCGGCGGTCATCGTGGCCAGCCGGGGCACCCACTCCTCCAGCGCCTTGCGGGAGAGGTTGCGCTGGACGTACAGGCCCTCGGTGGAGCGTGCGGCACCCGCGATCCTGGCGAGCTGCTTGAAGGTCTTGGAGGTGGCCACGACGTGGTCGGGGCGCCCGAGGCGGGTGAACTCCCCCACGCTGCGGGCGATACCGGCGCGCACATGGCGGCGGAGCGCCTTCACGTCCGCCGGGTCGGGCGGATCGCCCGGCAGCCACCCGGCGGTGAGCCGGCCCGCCCCGAGCGGCAGCGAGACCGCCACGTCCGGCTCCTCGTCCATGCCGTACGCGACCTCCAGCGAACCGCCGCCGATGTCGAGCACCAGCAGCCGCCCCGACGACCAGCCGAACCAGCGGCGCGCGGCGAGGAAGGTGAGCCGGGCCTCCTCCGGGCCGCTCAGGACGGCGAGGTCGACACCGGTCTCCTCGCGCACCCGGGCCAGCACCCGGTCGGCGTTGCTCGCCTCCCGCACCGCCGAGGTGGCGAACGGCAGGACGTCCTCGCACCCCTTGTCCTCGGCGGCCTGGAGCGCGTCGGCGACCGTGGCGACCAGCCGGTCCACACCCTCGGGGCTGATCGCCCCGTCCTCGTCGAGGAGTTCGGCCAGGCGCAGCTCCGCCTTGTGGGAATGCGCGGGCAGCGGGCGCGCGCCGGGGTGCGCGTCCACCACCAGGAGGTGCACCGTGTTCGAACCCACGTCCAGGACTCCGAGTCTCATGGCCGAAACGCTACCGGGGCCCCTGGGCCGCTCCGACCGGTGGTCGGGGGTGCTCCCGCCCCGCTCCGGCCCGCCGTCCGGCCCTCTGTCGGCCGTACGCTGGGCACGTGCCAAAGACGAAAAAGGCGAAGCCGGGCAAAAACACGAAGAAGCAGAAGGCGGAGCAGGCGATGCAGCGGGAAGTGAACGGTCCGGCCCCCGCCGGGGACGGGGCCGACGACGAGGTGGGGATCGATTTCGCCCGCGCCTGGGTCGAGTTCCCCGACCCCGAGGACGACGAGCAGGTCTTCCGCTGCGACCTGACCTGGCTGACCTCCCGGTGGACCTGTGTCTTCGGCAGCGGCTGCCGGGGCATCCAGGCGGGCCGGGCCGACGACGGCTGCTGCACGCTGGGCGCGCACTTCTCGGACGAGGACGACGAGCGGCGGGTGGCCTCGCACGTCGAGCGGCTGACACCGGAGCTGTGGCAGTTCCACGACGTCGGCACCGGCACCGGCTGGGTCGAGGTCGACGACGACGGGGAGCGCCAGACCCGCCGCTGGCAGGGCTCGTGCATCTTCCAGAACCGGCCGGGGTTCGCGGCGGGCGCCGGCTGCTCGCTGCACATCCTGGCGCTGCGCGAGGGCCGGGAGCCGCTGGAGACGAAGCCGGACGTCTGCTGGCAGCTGCCGGTCCGGCGCACCTACGACTGGATCGACCGGCCCGACGACACCCGGGTGCTCCAGGTGTCGATCGGTGAGTACGACCGCCGGGGCTGGGGCCCCGGCGGCCACGACCTGCACTGGTGGTGCACCTCGGCGACCTCGGCGCACGGGGCCGGGGAGCCGGTGTACGTCTCGTACCGGCCCGAACTCACCGAGATGATGGGCGAGAAGGCGTACCAGCGGCTGGCCGAGCTGTGCGAGGAGCGGCTCGCCGCCCTGCTGCCGATGGCCCCGCACCCGGCCGACCCGGCCTGATCGTTCCGCCGGGGCGCCAGGGCCGTCAGAGCCGTCAGCCGGACGGGGCCGGGCCGGCGGGGTCCGTGGAGCCGGTCGGGTCCGGGGACTCCGGGGGATGGCCGCCCTGGCCCGGGTCCGGGTCCGCCGGGGTCGTCGTGGGCGTCGGGGACGGTGTCGGGTCGACGGGGGCCGGGGCCGTGGGCGACGGGTCCGGCGCGGGCCGGGCGGGCGCCGCGGTGACCAGGGGCCGGAGCGGCGGGGCTGCGGGGGCGGGCGGCCGCGCCCCGCTCCCCCGGACCACCACCACCGAGCCGGACGGGGCGAGCGTGATGCGCGCGCTCCACGGACCGGCCGGTTCCCGCCGGTGGTCCACCAGGACCCGGAGCGTGGTGGAGCCGCCCGTGGCGAGCGTGCCCGAGGGGCGGCTCAGCCGCACCCAGGAGGCGTCCGCGTGGGCCGACCAGGCGACCGGCGCCCCGCCCGAGGCGGTCAGCCGGATACGGGTGACGTCGCCGGAGGTACGGGCCTCGACGGTGAGGCCGGGGCCGGAGCCGATCACCTCCACCGAAACGTCCGGGGCCCGGCCGTCCCCGGAGCCGGCGCCGGGCTGGGGCCGGGCGTTGCCCGCGTTCTCGTAACGGCTGCCCGAGGGGGCGGGGTCGCGGTGGCCCTCGCTCTCGGTCGCGGCGATCGACGCGCCGCCCCGGCCCTCGCCGGACTGCGGCGCGCCCCGGTAGGCGGTCCACAGCGCGATCACCGGGGCGGCGACGACCGTGGCGACCACCGTCGTCGTGACGACCCTGGCCCGCAGCCGGTCCCGGCGCGCGGCGTGGTCCTTCGGGTCCATCGGGAAGCCCGCCCGGTCGAAGCGCGGGCCGCCGGAGCGGCTGCGCCGGGCGTGGGCCATCGCGACGTACGCCGAGCGGCGGGGCGCGGCGACGACCGGCAGCGCGGCGGCCGGGGCGACGGTGGAACCGGGCCACGGCCCCTGGGCACCGGCGCGCTCGGCGGCCCTGCGGCAGCGCGGGCAGTCGTCGACATGGCGGACCAGCTCGCGGCGGAGGGCGGCGGAGAGCAGGACCCGGTGGTCGCCGGTGAGCCGGGCGACGATCGGGCAGTTGCCCGTCTCCACGACGGCGAGGGCGGCGCGGGTGCGCTCCACCTCGCAGGCGGCGGCGGCCAGCAGCTCGCGGGCGGCGGCCGGGTCGAGGCCGAGGACGGAGGCGACGGCGCGCGGGGCGAGGCGGTGGCGCACCGCGAGTTCGAGCGCCTCGCGCTGCTCGGGGGTGGTGCCGGCCGCCTCGGGCCAGGCCAGCTGGGCCAGCTCGCGGCGGTGCGCCTCGGCGGCCTCCGCCTCGGGGGACGCGGCGGCCCCGGAGGCGGGCGGGGACGCGGGGGCGGGGAGCGGGGACCGGGACGGGGGCATGCGCCGTCCGGTGCGCGCCCCCGGGGCGGTCGCGCCGGTCCGGCGCCGATGGGCCTGGCGGCCCTGCTTCTGCTCGGTGAGCTTGCGCAGGCACATCCACCGGGCGAGCGCGTACAGCCAGGATTTACGTTCCTCCTCGCCCGCCGGACACCGGCCGCCCTGCCGTTCCGCGATCGCCAGCACGCCGCCGAGCGCCTCGGTGGCGGCGTCGTGGTCGCAGAGCACGGAGAGGCAGTAGGTGAACAGGCCGTCGAGATGCGGTTCGTAGCGGACGGGCGGCCGGCGCGACGAGGAGGACAGCGCGGACGGCGTGTACGCCGAAAGGCGGGGCGCACTGCCCCGCGTCCGGTGTGCGCCGGTGGTGTGCGTGGGGGGCTCCAGACCGCTGCTCGTCACCTTGCGACCGTAGGCAGCACCCGGCACACCATTAGCTCACCTTCAGCACTTTTAACCCTTACGGGTGAACGTATCGCTCAAAAGGGGACAGGAATCCCGGATTCCGTCGAGTGGTCCGCACCCTGGACGCCCTGCGGGGCCCGGCGGTTCCGGCTCCGCAGCGGTGCCCGGCGGCGTTGTCGTACCCCACCTATACGGTGGGCGTCATGGCTGCCCGTACGAAATCCGCGAAGGACCGGCCGTCCTACCGCTGCTCCGAATGCGGCTGGACGACCGCCAAATGGCTCGGCCGCTGCCCCGAATGCCAGGCATGGGGAACGGTCGAGGAGTTCGGCGGCGCCCCCGCCGTGCGGACCACCGCGGCCGGCCGGGTCAGCTCCGCCGCGCTCCCCATCGGCCAGGTCGACAGCCGGCAGGCCACCGCCCGGTCGACCGGTGTCGGCGAGCTGGACCGGGTACTCGGCGGCGGTCTCGTGCCGGGCGCCGTCGTGCTCCTCGCGGGCGAGCCGGGCGTCGGCAAGTCGACGCTGCTGCTGGACGTGGCAGCGAAGTCGGCCTCCGACGAGCACCGCACGCTCTACGTCACCGCCGAGGAGTCGGCGAGCCAGGTCCGGCTGCGTGCCGACCGCATCCGCGCGATCAACGACCACCTCTACCTCGCCGCCGAGACGGACCTCTCCGCCGTCCTCGGCCATCTGGACGCCGTCAAGCCCTCCCTGCTCATCCTCGACTCGGTGCAGACCGTCGCCTCGCCGGAGATCGAGGGGGCGCCGGGCGGCATGGCGCAGGTGCGGGAGGTGGCCGGGGCCCTGATCCGGGCCTCCAAGGAGCGCGGGATGTCCACGCTGCTGGTCGGCCATGTCACCAAGGAGGGCTCGATCGCGGGCCCCCGCCTGCTGGAGCACCTGGTGGACGTGGTGCTGTCCTTCGAGGGCGACCGCCACGCCCGCCTCCGTCTCGTGCGGGGCGTCAAGAACAGGTACGGGGCGACCGACGAGGTCGGCTGCTTCGAGCTGCACGACGAGGGGATCACCGGCCTCGCCGACCCGTCCGGCCTCTTCCTCACCCGGCGCGACGAGCCGGTCCCCGGCACCTGCCTGACCGTCACGCTGGAGGGCAAGCGGCCGCTGGTCGCCGAGGTCCAGGCGCTCACGGTCGACTCCCAGATCCCCTCGCCCCGGCGCACCACCTCGGGCCTGGAGACCTCCCGGGTCTCGATGATGCTCGCGGTCCTGGAGCAGCGCGGCCGGATCAGCGCGCTCGGCAAGCGCGACATCTACAGCGCGACGGTGGGCGGGGTGAAGCTCTCGGAGCCCGCCGCGGACCTCGCGGTGGCGCTGGCGCTGGCCAGCGCGGCCAGCGACACCCCCCTGCCGAAGAACCTGGTGGCGATCGGCGAGGTGGGCCTCGCGGGCGAGGTCAGAAGGGTGACGGGGGTGCAGCGCAGGCTGGCCGAGGCGCACCGCCTGGGGTTCACGCACGCGCTGGTGCCGACCGACCCGGGGAAGATCCCCGCCGGTATGAAGGTCACAGAAGTCGCCAACATGGGCGATGCGCTCAGAGTCCTCCCGCGCCGGTCTCGCGCACAGGCCCCCCAGGAGGAGGGCGCACGCCGGTAGACTTTGCCCTGGTCTCGCCCGTCCGTGCGAACGGCACGAGGGATGTAAGGGCACCACGAACCTGTGACCGGAGGAGTGCAGTGGCAGCCAACGACCGGGCAGCATCGCCCGGAAAGTCCGGCCAAGGCACCGGTAACGAGGCGCTGATGCGCGCCTCGCTGAGCGCCGTCGCGCCCGGAATGGCGCTGCGGGACGGTCTGGAGCGCGTCCTCCGCGGCAACACCGGCGGGCTGATCGTGCTCGGTATGGACAAGACCGTCGAGTCGATGTGCACCGGCGGATTCGTGCTGGACGTGGAGTTCACCGCGACCCGGCTGCGCGAGCTGGCCAAGCTGGACGGCGCGCTGATCCTCGACAAGGACATGACCAAGATCCTGCGCGCCGGCGTGCAGCTGGTGCCGGACGCCTCCATCCCCACCGAGGAGACCGGCACCCGGCACCGCACGGCGGACCGGGTCTCCAAGCAGTGCAACTTCCCGGTCGTCTCCGTCTCCCAGTCGATGCGCCTGATCGCCCTGTACGTGGACGGGGAGCGGCGGGTCCTGGAGGAGTCCGGCGCGATCCTCTCCCGGGCCAACCAGGCCCTCGCCACCCTGGAGCGGTACAAGCTCCGGCTCGACGAGGTCGCGGGCACGCTCTCCGCGCTGGAGATCGAGGACCTGGTGACGGTCCGGGACGTGACGGCGGTCTCCCAGCGGCTGGAGATGGTCCGCCGGATCGCCACCGAGATCGCGGAGTACGTGGTCGAGCTGGGCACCGACGGCCGCCTCCTCTCGCTCCAGCTCGACGAGCTGATCGCGGGCGTCGAGCCGGAGCGCGAGCTGGTCGTGCGCGACTACGTGCCGGAGCCGACCGCGAAGCGCTCCCGCACGGTCGCCGAGGCGCTGACCGAGCTGGACGCGCTCTCCCACACCGAGCTGCTCGAACTGGCCGTCGTGGCGCGGGCGCTGGGCTACAGCGGCTCCCCCGAGACGCTGGACTCGGCGGTCTCGCCGCGCGGTTTCCGGCTGCTGGCCAAGGTGCCGCGGCTGCCCGGCGCGATCATCGACCGGCTGGTGGAGCACTTCGGCGGTCTGCAGAAACTGCTCGCCGCCAGCGTGGACGATCTCCAGACGGTGGACGGCGTCGGCGAGGCACGGGCGCGCAGTGTGCGCGAGGGGCTGTCCCGGCTGGCCGAGTCGTCGATCCTCGAACGGTACGTGTAACGGCGCCGCCGGACCGGTACATGCGGAAGGGGCCCGGGAGACCGGGCCCCTTCCGCATGTCCGGGGTCGTGTGCCGGGGCTCAGTCCTTCGCGAGGACGAAGGGGGCGCGCTGCACCGGCACGCCCGGCGCCTTCGCCTCGACCAGGTACGTGCCCGGCCCGGCCGAACCCGCCGGGGGCGTCGCGCAGCGCGAGGAGCTCCTGTGCCGGTCCCACTCCACGGTGTGCAGGACCGTACCGCCCGCCGGGACCTTGATCAGCAGGGGTTCCGTGACGCTCGGGCAGTCCTTGGACGACCAGACGCGGTCGTTGTCGCCACCCGCCCTGGTGACGGTGAGCACCGCGCTCCTCGGCCCGAGGTCGGCCTTGCAGGTGGCGGCCGAGGTGTTCCTGACCGTCAGTCGGAACTTCGGCTTCTCGCCGGGGGCGTAGCTGTTCGCGGTGGCCAGGCTCATCCGGAGCGCCTCGGGGGCGCAGTCGGGGAGCGGGGAGGAGGCCGGGACCCGCCGGCCCTCCGAGCCGCCGGAACCCGAGCCGCCCGCGTCGCCGGCCTCGGTGTCCGCGCCGCCGCCCGCGTCCGTACCGCTGGAACCGGAACCCGCGCCGCCGGAACCCGCGCCCGTGGCACCGGAGTCGCCGCTGCCGCCGGAGTCGCCCGCCTCGTCGCGCCCGCCGGGCTGCTGGCTGATGGCCGGGCCGGAGCCGCCGGGGCCCGGGGTGATCTCGCTCGCGGGCCCCGAACCGGCGGGCCGGGCATCGCTCTTGACGCCCTTGCTCCCGCCCGAGGTCACGGCCCAGAAGATCAGCACCGCGATCAGCGCGACGAGCGACAGCGCAACGGCCCTTCGCCGCCAGTAGATGGTGGAGGGAAGCGGACCGATCGGATTACGCAGAGATCCCACGGCCCAAACTCTACGAGAGATCGGCACCGGCTCCCGCCCCACCCGCCGTTCGGGTCAGCAAGTTTTACGGATCATCGTCCCGGCGCCCGCGCTCCGCACCCCATTTGCCCCCACATCACCCCTGCGTCCCCGGACGGTTGAACAACGGGCGGCTCCTGAATGAACTTCAGGCTCCATTCATTACCCTCTGTCGGATGGACAGCTCAGTTACCGCCCCGCTCTACCGGGACATCACCGACTTCGCGCATGACATGCCGTCATGGGTGCAGCATCTGGCCGAGATATGGACGGAGCTCGGACTCCTCCTCTTCGGCCTCCTGTTCGTCACCGGGTGGTGGCGGGCCCGCACCCGCGACGACCGCGGCCTGGCCCTGGCGGTGCTGGCGCCGGTGGCGACGGCCTTCGGCTACGTGGTCAGCGAAGTACTCAAGTCGGCGGTGACCGAGGAGCGGCCGTGCCGGGCGGTCGCCGGGGCCGCGGCCTCCCTGGTGACCTGCCCGCCGTACGGCGACTGGTCCTTCCCCAGCAACCACTCCGCGATCGCGGGCGCGGCGGCGGTCGCGGTGGCGCTCGTCCGGCCCGTGCTGGCCTGGCTGACCGTGCCGATGGCGCTGCTGATGGCCTTCTCCCGGGTCTTCGTCGGCGTGCACTACCCGCACGACGTGGCGGTCGGCCTGGTGCTGGGCGCCCTGGTCTCGGCGCTGGTGATCGCCCTGCTGCGCCGCCCCGCGCAGTCCCTGGCCCGGACGGTGCGGAGCAGCGGGGCGCCCCTGGCGGCCTGGGCCTCCGGACCGGGCGCGGCGCCCCGGCGTTCCCGGCGGCGGCACGGCTGAGCCCCGCGCACCGGGGCGTACGGGCGTGCGCGCCCCGGTGCCTCTTGGGCCGGTTGCCGGACCCGCGGGGCTCGGACGGGTGGCGTTATCACCCCAAGGGCCCCCAGGAGTGGCGACACCGCCGTACGCGGGACCGTCGTCCGTCCTTCCGTGCCAGGATCGAGGGGCGATGACTGCCACGACTTCCACACAGACGCCCCCCATGTCCCTCCACTCCCCCGTGATCGGCTGGTTCGACGAGCACGCCCGCGACCTGCCCTGGCGCCGCCCCGAGGCGGGTGCCTGGGGCGTCATGGTCAGCGAGTTCATGCTCCAGCAGACCCCCGTGAACCGGGTCCTGCCGGTGTACGAGCAGTGGCTGGCCCGCTGGCCGCGCCCCGCCGACCTGGCCGCCGAACCGCCCGGCGAGGCGGTCCGCGCCTGGGGCCGGCTCGGCTACCCCCGCCGGGCGCTCCGCCTGCACGGTGCCGCGCAGGCCATAACGGAACGCCACGGCGGCGACGTACCGAGCGAGCACGGCCAGCTGCTGGCGCTCCCCGGTATCGGCGAGTACACCGCCGCGGCGGTGGCCTCGTTCGCGTACGGGCAGCGGCACGCCGTGCTCGACACGAACGTCCGCCGGGTCTTCGCCCGGGCCGCCACCGGCATCCAGTACCCGCCGAACGCGACGACCGCCGCCGAACGCAGGCTGGCCCGGGAGCTGCTCCCCGAGGAGGACGAGCGGGCCGCCCGCTGGGCCGCCGCGACGATGGAGCTCGGCGCCCTGGTCTGCACCGCGAAGAACGAGGACTGCACCCGCTGCCCGATCGCCCGGCAGTGCGCCTGGCGGCTGGCCGGGAAGCCCGCCCACCAGGGGCCGGCCCGGCGCGGCCAGACGTACGCGGGCACCGACCGGCAGGTCCGCGGCCGGCTCCTCGCGGTGCTGCGCGACTCCGTGGCACCGGTGCCGCAGTCGGCGCTGGACGCGGTGTGGGACGAGCCCGTGCAACGGGCCCGCGCCCTGGACGGCCTGGTCGCCGACGGCCTGGTCGAACCCCTGCCCGGCGGGCAGTACCGGCTCCCCCTCACCTGACCACGCCCCCGTACCCGCCCCCGCGCTCCCCCGTGCGCCCCCGTTGTTACACAACCGATGGACAGCCGTGCGTCGGCGTATGGCTGCTCCGCACAGCCTCGTGACAACCGCTCCGTAGCGTTTTCCCATCAGCCCGACGACGGCCCGACCGCACAACGGCCGGCGTCGGCACCACGGGGATCCACGGGGACGGAGGCGGTTGGAATGGCGCAGGGCGAGGTACTCGCGTTCGAGGACTACGTACGCACTCGGCAGGACGCGCTGCTGCGCAGCGCACGACGGCTGGTCCCCGACCCGGTGGACGCGCAGGACCTGCTCCAGACCGCCCTGGCCCGTACGTACGGCCGCTGGGACGGGATCGCCGACAAGTCGCTGGCCGACGCCTACCTGCGTCGCGTCATGATCAACACCCGTACCGAGTGGTGGCGGGCGCGCAAGCTGGACGAGGTTCCGACCGAGCAGCTGCCCGACGCCAGCATCGAGGACGGCACCGAGCAGCGCGCCGACCGCGCCCTGCTGATGGACGTACTGGGCGTGCTGGCTCCCAAGCAGCGCAGCGTCGTCGTGCTGCGACACTGGGAGCAGATGAGCACGGAGGAGACGGCCGCCGCGCTCGGCATGTCTGCCGGTACGGTGAAGAGCACGCTGCACCGTGCGCTGGCACGGCTGCGCCAGGAGCTGGAGAGCCGCGAGGCGGCGAGCCGGGAGGCCCGGATCGCCGAGGAGCGGCAGCGGCCGGTCGGCCGCGTTCCGGCGCGGGCGCGGGCGGGCAGGCATACGGACGAACGGGGGCGGGAGCGGTGCGCGGCCTGACAGCCAGCGGCGACGGCGGTGACCGTGGCAGCGGAAGAGACGACGGCGGCCACGCGGCCGCCGTCCGGCGTGGCCGGCGCCTGACCGGCCGGGCGGCGGCTGCCACGACCCTGGTCGGGCTCGCCGCCTTCGGGCTGTTCACGGCGAGCTGCTCCACCGGCGGCACCGGCACCCGGGACGAGGGCCCGGCCGGTACCCAGCCCGTCGCCCAGGTCACCCCCGGCGACACCCCTTCCTCCTCCGCCCGGCCCGCCACCCGGGTCGACCCCGTGGCACTGCTCAAGCGGGACCCCAAGGTCAGCGAGCGGGTCAGGACGGACCTGAAGCCCTGCGCCGGTTCCGACTACCCGGTGGACACCTCGTACGGCACGCTGACCGGCGGCCCGGCGCAGGACGTCGTGGTGAACGTGATGACCTGCGCCGATTCGGTGGGCGTGGGCACGTACGTGTACCGGCGGGAGGGCAACGGCTCGTACCAGAACGTGTTCGCCGTCGAGCAGCCCGCGGTCTACGGGACCATCGACCGCGGCGATCTGGTGGTGACGACCCAGGTCTACGAGAAGAAGGACGCGGTCGCGTACCCCTCCGGCGAGGAAGTGATCACCTACCGCTGGGCGGGCAGCCGGTTCAGCGAGCACGACCGGGTGCACAACGACTTCAACCGAGCCGTGGGCAACGGCGGAGCCGCCCTCCCGGGGACGGACGCCGAGCCGGCGGGGAACTGAGAGCATTCCGATGGCCGAGACCCATGTCCTGTTCGTCGAGGACGACGACGTCATCCGCGAAGCCACCCAGTTGGCGCTGGAGCGCGACGGCTTCGCGGTCACCGCGATGCCCGACGGGCTCTCGGGCCTGGAGGCGTTCCGGGCGGACCGCCCCGACATCGCCCTGCTCGACGTGATGGTGCCGGGGCTCGACGGGGTCAGCCTCTGCCGCCGCATCCGCGACGAGTCGACGGTTCCCGTGATCATGTTGTCGGCCCGCGCCGACTCGATCGACGTGGTGCTGGGCCTGGAGGCCGGTGCGGACGACTACGTCACCAAGCCGTTCGACGGGGCGGTGCTGGTGGCCCGCATCCGCGCCGTGCTGCGCCGGTTCGGCCATGCCTCGGGCGGGCAGGCGGGCGGCGGCGAGCCGGAGGCGGAGGACGCCGGCGGGGTACTGGTCTTCGGCGACCTGGAGGTCGACACCGAGGGCATGGCGGTGCACCGGGGCGGCGAGCGGGTGGCGCTGACCCCGACGGAGATGCGGCTGCTGCTGGAGTTCTCGGCGGCGCCGGGCACGGTGCTCTCCCGCGACAAGCTCCTGGAGCGGGTCTGGGACTACGGATGGGGCGGTGACACCCGGGTCGTGGACGTCCATGTGCAGCGACTGCGCACCAAGATCGGCCAGGACCGGATCGAGACGGTCCGCGGCTTCGGCTACAAACTGCTGCCATGAAGCGGCCGGCCCTGCGGACGGGGGTCCGCTGGAAGATCAGCATCGCGATCGCCGCGGTCGGGGCGCTGACCGCGGTCGCGCTCAGCTTCGTCGTGCACAACGCGGCCCGGGTCTCGATGCTGGAGAACGCCCGCGAGGTCCAGCTGGAACGGCTGACGTACGCGCAGCTGCTGTACGAGGCGACGAAGACGAAGAAGGCCGATCCCCGCTTCGGCGCCAAGCTCAACGATCCGACGATGCCGCACAGCCTGCGCGTGGAGACCGCCAAGAACCGGCGGGCCACCCATGTCGAGGAGACCGCGAAGGGCGTGCCCGACGTGTGGGCGGCGGTCCCGGTCGGCCACGGCGACGTCCTCTCGCTGCACACCCGGTTCGCCGGGCGCAGCTCCACGATCATGGCCGATCTGGACCGGGCGCTGATCATCGGCTCGGTCTCGGTGGTGTTCGGCGGCTGCGCGCTCGGCGTGCTGATCGGCGGCCAGCTGTCGCGCCGGCTGCGCAAGGCGGCGGCCGCGGCGGGCCGGGTCGCCCAGGGCAATACGGACGTACGGGTGCGGGACGCGGTCGGCGGGGTCGTCCGGGACGAGACGGACGAGCTGGCCGGTGCGGTGGACGCGCTGACGGACGCGTTGAACGCGCGGATCGAGGCGGAGCGGCGGGTCACCGCGGACATCGCGCACGAGCTGCGTACACCGGTGACCGGGCTGCTCACGGCGGCCGAGCTGCTGCCCCCGGGCCGCCCGACCGAGCTGGTGCGGGACCGGGCGCAGGCGATGCGGACGCTGGTCGAGGACGTGCTGGAGGTGGCCCGGCTGGACAGCGCGTCGGAGCGGGCCGAGCTCCAGGAGCTGGCGCTGGGCGAGTTCGTCAGCCGGCGGATCGGGCTGCTGAACCCGGACGTGACGGTGCGGGTGGTGCACGAGTCGTACGTCAGCACCGATCCGCGGCGGCTGGAGCGGATCCTGGGGAACCTGCTGGGCAACGCCGCCAAGCACGGCGCCACACCGGTGGAGGTCACGGTCGAGGGCCGGGTGGTCCGGATCCGCGACCACGGTCCCGGGTTCCCGGCGGACCTGCTGCGCGAGGGGCCGAGCCGGTTCCGTACCGGCAGCAGTGACCGGTCGGGCCGGGGGCACGGCCTCGGGCTGACCATCGCCGCCGGTCAGGCACGGGTCCTCGGGGCCCGGCTGACCTTCCGCAACGCGGGGCCGGAGGGGGCGGCGCAGGGTTCCGGCGGGGCCATCGCGGTGCTGTGGCTGCCGGAGCACGCGCCGACGAACACCGGAAGCTTCCCGGTCCTCGCGGTGGCGGAGCAGCGCGCCGCGAAGGACGCGGGCGACGACAGTGCCGGGGACGGCGGCGGCAGCGACGGTGCCGGGGCGGCGCCGGGGCGCAAGCGGGCGTAACCGGGCCGCGGCCGAGCGCGGGCGCGCAGTACAGCGGGCACGAAACAGCTGGCGCGAAACGGCGGGCGCGCAGTACGAGCGGGCGCGAAACGGCGGGAGGCCCCCGGGGCGTGCGCCCGGGAGCCTCCCGTTCCGTCGTTCCGTACGTCCGCTCCGTACCCGTGGAGGGTTTCAGACGGCCTCGGCGACCGGCTTGGGCGCCGGGCCCGACCCGCGCAGCGGCACTTCCTTGACGAAGACCGAGGACACCAGCGCGATCACCGCGACCGAGGCACCCACCAGGAACGCGATGTGCGTCCCCGAGGCCACCGCGAACTGGTACGCCTCGCGCGCCGCCTCCGGCAGCTTCGCCAGGCTCGCCGCGTCCAGCTGCGCGGACCTCGCGGTCGCCGCCCCGCCGCCGCGGGCCAGCATCTCGTCCTGCACCCGCCCGGTGAAGAGCGCGCCCATGATCGCGACGCCGAAGGAGCTGCCGAGCGTGCGGAAGAGGGTGGTCGAGGAGGAGGCGGCGCCCATGTCCTTCAGCTCGACGCTGTTCTGCGCGACGAGCATGGTGATCTGCATCAGGAAGCCCATCCCCGCGCCGAGCACCGCCATGTAGACACCGGAGGTGAACCGCGTGGTGTCGACGTCCATCCGGGACAGCAGGTAGAGGCCGCTCACCATCAGTACGGAGCCCAGGATCGGGAAGATCTTGTACTTGCCGGTGCTGGTGGTGACCCGTCCGGCGACGAGCGAGACGACCATCATCGACAGCAGCATCGGCAGGAGCAGCACACCGGAGTTGGTCGCCGAGGCGCCCTGGACGGACTGCTGGTACAGGGGCAGGAAGAGCACCGCGCCGAACATCACGAAGCCCGACATGAAGCCGATGACGGACATCAGGGTGAAGTTGCGGTTGCGGAAGATGTGCAGCGGGATGATCGGCTGCGCCGCCTTCGTCTCGACGAAGACGAAGGCCACGAGGGCGACGACGCCGATCGCGATGAGCTCCATGATCACGGTGGAGGTCCAGGCGTACTCCGAGCCGCCCCAGGTGGTGACCAGCACGATCGCGGTGATGCCGAGGGTGAGCAGCCCGGCGCCGAGGTAGTCGATCCGTCCCTTGCCGCCCTCGCGCCGGGGCAGGTGCAGGACCATGGTGACCATGACGAGGGCGATCGCGCCCAGCGGCAGGTTGATGTAGAAGCTCCAGCGCCAGCCGAGGTGGTCGGTGATGGTGCCGCCGACCAGCGGTCCGCCGATCATGGCGATGGCCATGACACCGGCCATCATGCCCTGGTACTTGCCGCGCTCGCGGGGCGGGACGAGGTCGCCGATGATCGCCATGACGCCGACCATCAGACCGCCGGCGCCGAGCCCCTGAACCGCCCGGAAGCCGATCAGCTGGCCCATGTCCTGGGCCATTCCGCTCAGTACCGAGCCGATCAGGAAGATCACTATGGACGTGAGGAAGATGCCCTTGCGCCCGTACATGTCGCCGAGCTTGCCCCAGATGGGCGTGGAGGCCGCGGTGGCCAGGGTGTAGGCGGTGACGACCCAGGAGAGGTGCTCCAGACCGCCGAGGTCGCCGACGATGGTCGGCATGGCCGTGCCGACGATCAGGTTGTCCAGCATGGCGAGCAGCATCGTGATCATCAGGGCGAGGATCACCACCCGGACGCTGCGCTCCGGCGCCCCGGGCTTCGCGGCCGGCCGATCGGCGGCGGCCGCTTCCCCGCCCCCGCCTGGCGCTTTCTTCAGATCGGTCATCGTTCCCACTCCCCCGGCCCCGCCGTACGGACCCGTTCCCCTGTGTGAGCCGGAGGACTTACTTGCCGCCCGGCTAGTAACTACACTGGGGAAAGTAGACCCGTAACTAGCCGGGCGTCAAGTAAGTTTTGAGGAGAGCTCTCATGGGCCGCACACCGCAGCAGCGCCGTGGCAACACGCGCCAGCGCATTCAGGACGTCGCCCTGGAACTCTTCGCCGAGCAGGGCTACGAGAAGACCTCGCTCCGCGAGATCGCCGAGCGGCTGGATGTCACCAAGGCAGCGCTGTACTACCACTTCAAGACCAAGGAAGACATCCTGGTCAGCATCTTCGAGGACCTGAACCGCCCGGTCGAGGAGCTGGTCGCCTGGGGCCAGGAGCAGCCACGCACGCTGGAGACGAAGAAGGAGCTCCTGCACCGCTACAGCGAGGCGCTGGTCGAGGCCGCCCCGCTCTTCCGCTTCATGCAGGAGAACCAGGCCGCCGTCCGCGACCTCAGCATCGGCGTGACGATCAAGGAGCGTGTGATCGCCCTGATGGCGCTGCTCCAGGAGCCGGACGCCTCACTGGCCGACCAGGTGCGCTGCTTCACCGCGCTCGTCGCCTCGCACGCGGGGCTGTTCGCCCTCAAGGACGCCGAAGGCGACCCCGAGGAGAAGCGCAAGGCCGTCCTGGAGGTCGCCATCGATCTGATCACCCAGGCACACACGGGTGCGGATGCGGCTACGGGTACCGACGCCCCGGAGTCGTGACGCGGGTCCGGTCAGACGCGCACGCCCTCGCGGTGCAGGAAGTGGACCGGGTTGACCGCGGAGCCGTAGTCGGCGGTGTGCCGGATCTCGAAGTGCAGGTGCGGGCCGCTGGAGTTGCCGGTGTTGCCGGAGAGCGCGATCCGGTCACCGGTCCGCACGGCGTCGCCGATCCGCACGTCGATCCGCGACAGGTGGGCGTACTGGGAGTACGTACCGTTGGAGTGCTTGATCACGACGGCGTTGCCGTACGCGGGGCCGTCGCCGCCGCCGTTGGGGCCGGCCTTCACGACGACGCCGCTGTGCGCGGCCTCGACCCTGGTGCCGATCGGCACGGCGAAGTCCTGGCCGGAGTGCTTGTGGGCCCAGCGGCTGCCGTCGTTGCCGTAGCTCGCGCTCAGCTCGTAACGGTTCACCGGGGCGGACCAGCCGTGCGCCTTCTTGATGGCGGCCTTCTTCACGGCGGCCGCCTTCTTGGCCGCCGCCGCCTTCTTCGCGGCGAGCTTGCCCTGTACGGAGGCCTGCTCGGTGATCGACCGGGCCGCGCCGGCGCCGGTCAGATGGTCCACACCGCTCGGGGCCCCCGTCGAACCGGCCGCGAACGCAGCGCCCGTGCCGAGAACCATCGACGCACCGAGACCGGCCGCCATCATGGCGCCGCGGGCACGGGACAGGGACGGGCGGCGGGAGTGCTGGAACGAAACGCGCTTCGACATATGCGGAGAACCTCCGTAGATGACTGGACCCGGCGCTCGACCGGGCTGGCCATCCCTTGGTAACCCGCACCCCGGCCAGGGTTCAAACCCCTCATCTACGAACAAAAGCCGTATCCGGCGCTTCGGGAATTCACCGGGCTTCCCACCCCACCGACCACGGCCGGGCCCGCCGGGACACCGTTCCGGGCCGTCCGGCGATCACCCGCTCCCCCTCCCCTATCGCCCCTAGTAGGCCCGGAACCGGCTGTGCGGCTTGTCACCGCGGGCAGGCCGGAACCGCCCCCCTCCCGGGACCTTCGGCCCTAAGGTGACGGGACCACAGCGAACTCCGGGGGGACGTGGTCATGGGCAGTGACATGGACGGCATCGAGCTCGCCGACGCCGTCGAATCGATCCGCGGCCAGCTCGTCGACGCCGCGAGCCGCGCCACCGGCAGCCCGCTGGCCTTCGAGGTCGGCGACATCCAGATGGAGTTCACCCTCGAACTCCGCAAGGAGATCAAGGGCGGCGGCCGGGTCAAGGCATGGGTGGTCGACGCGGGCGCCGACGCCTCCCGCGCGACCGGCCGCACCCACAAGGTCGCCTTCACGCTGAAGCCGCGTACCGCCGCGACCGGCGGAGCCTGGGAGATCAGCAACGACGACCCGGGCAGCACGGCCCACTTCGGCGGCGGTGAGGCGCCCCGGCCGTGACCATCGCGGAGCGCACGGTCGTCGTCACCGCGGCCGCCCAGGGCAGCGGTGTCCTCCTCACCGACCGCCTCGTCCTGACCTGCGCCCACGTCGTCCAGCGCGGTCCCGCCCTGGTCGCCCACCCGCTCCGGACCGGGCCCACCACCGCGAAGGTCGCCTGGATGGACCACGACCTCGACGCCGCGCTCCTGGTCACCGCCGACCCGCTCGGCCCGGACACCCCGGCACGGCTCGGCCTCCTCCACTCCGAGCACGCCGTCCCCGGCTGCGAGATCACCGGCTTCCCGGACGTCCAGCGGTACGGGCACGAGGGGCACCTGGAGTCCGACCAGTACACCGCCACCGCCCTGCCGACCGCCGGACAGGCGCGCGGGCTGCTCGTCTGCGAGCTGGACGGCCCGCCCCCGCCGCACGACGCCCGGGTGTCGGCGCTGCGTGGGCTGTCGGGCGGCCCGGTCTTCGCCGGTGACGTCCTCATCGGCATCGCCCGGCAGGTCCCCCACGGGCGCGCGGGCCGCCGCGTGGAGTGCGTACCGCTCGCCCCGCTGCTCGCCGCGAAACCGTTCCGGCTGGTCTACGAACAGAACGGCCCGCACCTGCGCCACGAGCCGGTACGCGGCCACTTCCCCCGGGACGCCTGGTACGAGAAGGACTACGCGGCAGCCCTCGGGGCCGCGTACCGCCGGACGAAGGTCTTCGGCCTCGACGAGCTGGGCCGACGCGACTCCGAATGGGACCTGGACACCGCGTACCTGAGCCTGGAGGCCCAGCAGCAGCCCGACCGGAACGGACTCGGACCGTCCACCCCGGGCCCGGCCCGGCGGATCGAGGCCCTCCTCCCCGACCGCCACCGGGTCCTGCTGCGCGGCGACGCGGGCGCGGGCAAGACCACGCTGCTGTGGTGGCTGGCCGCGCACGCCGCCTCCGGCACCCTGAGCGCGGAGCTGGGCGCGCTCAACGGGCTGGTCCCGTTCGTCGTCCCGCTGCGCACCCTGCGCGCCGAGGGCGGCACCTTCCCCTCCCCCGCACAGCTGCCCGACGCGGCCCGGCTGGTGGTCGACCGGGCCCCCGAGGGCTGGGTGGGCCGGGTGCTGGAGTCCGGCCGGGGGCTGCTGCTGGTCGACGGACTGGACGAGGTGCCGGGCGACGATCGCGAGCAGGCCCACCAGTGGCTCTCCCGGCTCCTGGACCGCTACCCGGACACCCGCTGCGTGGTCACGGTGCGCCCGCTCGCCGTCGAGTCGGGCTGGCTGGACGGCCAGGGCTTCGAGGAGCTGCGGCTGCTGCCGATGAGGGACCGCGACATCGAGGCGTTCGTCGCCGCCTGGCACCGGGCCGCCCGACTGGACGACGACGACCACGAGACGCTCGGCATGCTGGAGCGGGACCTCGTCCAGCAGTTCGCCCAGAACCGCATCCTGCGCGACCTCGCCCGCACCCCGCTGCTCTGCGCCGTGATCTGCGCCCTGCACCGCCGCCGCCAGGGCCTCCTCCCGGAGACCCGCTGGAGCCTCTACGCGTCCGCCCTCACCATGCTCCTCGGCGACCGCGACAAGCAGCGCAGGATCGACGCCCCCGAGGGCATCACGATGAGCCCGGCGGAGCAGGCCCAGCTCCTCCAGCGCATCGCGATCTGGCTGGTCCGGGGCAACCAGTCGGAGCTGGACCGCGCCTCCGCCCTGCGCCAGCTGGAACGCGCCCTGCCCGGCATGGCGCGGCTGAGCCCCCAGGGCTCGTCCGACACGATCCTGAACCACCTGCTCAACCGCAGCGGGGTCCTCCAGGAGCGCGCCGAGGACACCTACCAGTTCGCCCACCGCACCTTCCAGGACTTCCTGGCCGCGAAGGAGTTCGTCGAGGGCGACCAGCTGCACGAACTCCTCACCCGGGCCGGCTCCCAGAACTGGTACGACGTCATCCTGCTCGCCGCCGGCCACTGCGACCGCCGGGACCACCCCGTCCTGGTCAACGGCCTGCTCGACCACGTCCCCGGCCCGGCCGACACCGCCGCCCGGGACGAGATCGTCGTCCTGGCCGCCCTCTGCGCCCAGCACGCCACCTGGCTCGACGAACCGACCCGGGAGCGGGTCCGCGCGTCCCTGTCGGAGCTCTTCCCACCGGACGACTACACGGCCGTCAAGGTGCTCGCCCGTCTCGGCCCGGCCGCCCTCGCCCATCTGCCGGACCCGGCCCGGGTGACCGACGAGGAGGAGATCAACCTGCTCACCGAGCTGATCAGCGAGATCGGCGGGGCCGAGGCCGTACCGCACGCCCGTCGCTGGGCCCTCGCCCACCCGGAGCTCGAACTCGTCCTCACGGCCAACTGGGACCGGTACCCGATACACCCGTACGCCCGGGAGGTCCTCTCCGTCTTCGACCTGCCGCACAGGTCCCTGGTACTCAACACCGCGGAGAAGCTGGCGGCCCTGCGCCATCTGCCGTCCGTCAGAAGCCCGTTGATCACGGGGGAGCACACGGCCACCACCCTCGACACCGCCCTCCGCGGTGGTTCGTGGACCGCCGTGGAGATGCAGGAGAACCCCGAACCGGCCGACCTCTCGTTCCTGACGGACTGCACCGCCCTCGAATCCGTGTCGCTGAACCAGTGCCCCGCCGTCCAGGACCTCGGCGCGCTCGTCGGACTCCCCTCGCTGAGGTCGGTCGAACTCGACATGACCCATCTCCCCAGTGCCGCGCTGGCCGCCACGGCCTCTCGGGAACTGCACTCCCTGCAGCTGAACCACCTGGGCGCCGACCGGCTCTCCCAGGTCCCGGCCCACCCCCGGCTGACCCTGCTGGGCATCCACCAGGTGGCCCTCTTCGAGATCGACTCGCTCGACGGCTGGACCGGTCTGCGACGGCTGGAACTATGGGCTCCCACCCCGGTCCGCCCGCTGCTCGCCGCCCTCCGAAAGGCTCCGCAGGTCGCCCATCTCTCCCTGTTCCTGCCGTCCGCCACGGAGTTCGCCGCGGAACAGCCCGTGCCCTTCCTGGAGAGCCTGGAACTCAACCAGGGCGATGACACACTCGGGCTGGAGACGATCCCCCGGGTCTTCCCGGCGCTGAAGCAGCTCCTGCTCGTGTCGCCCGGACACATCGGCGGTGGCGATCTCTCCCTGCTCCGGACGGCGCTGCCCGACTGCCAGATCACCGCGATCTGACACCGCCGTCCCCGGGAGGGCCCCGGATCCCGGGCGCCCCGCACACCGGAAAAGGCCCGGGCCCCGGACCGTTGCACACGGTCCGGGGCCCGGGCCCCTGCTTGCTTCCGCTCAGGCGCTCAGCGGCGGCCTCACACGTCCTTCGACATGTTCGGACCCGCGCCGCCCGCGGCCTGCTCGATCGGCGGGACGTCGGGCAGTGCCGTCTTCTCCTCGCCGCGGAAGGTGAACGCCTTCTCCTCGCCCTCGCCCTCCGTGCCGACGACCACGATGTGACCGGGGCGCAGCTCGCCGAAGAGGATCTTCTCCGAGAGGACGTCCTCGATCTCGCGCTGGATCGTCCGGCGCAGCGGCCGGGCGCCCATCACGGGGTCGTAGCCCTTCTTGGCGAGGAGCGTCTTGGCCTCCGCGCTGAGCTCGATGCCCATGTCGCGGTCCTTCAGGCGCTCGTCCACCTTGGCGATCATCAGGTCGACGATCTGGATGATGTCTTCCTGGCTGAGCTGGTGGAAGACGACCGTGTCGTCGACACGGTTGAGGAACTCGGGCCGGAAGTGCTGCTTCAGCTCTTCGTTGACCTTGTTCTTCATCCGCTCGTAGCCGGTCTTGACGTCGCCCTGGGCGGCGAAGCCCAGGTTGAAGCCCTTCGAGATGTCCCGCGTACCGAGGTTGGTCGTCATGATGATGACCGTGTTCTTGAAGTCCACGACCCGGCCCTGGGAGTCGGTCAGGCGACCGTCCTCCAGAATCTGGAGCAGGGAATTGAAGATATCCGGGTGGGCCTTCTCGACCTCGTCGAAGAGGACGACGGAGAACGGCTTGCGGCGCACCTTCTCGGTGAGCTGGCCGCCCTCTTCGTAACCCACGTAGCCGGGGGGCGAACCGAAGAGACGGGAAACCGTGTGCTTCTCGCTGAACTCCGACATGTCGAGGGAGATCAGCGCGTCCTCGTCGCCGAAGAGGAATTCGGCGAGCGTCTTGGAGAGCTCGGTCTTACCGACACCGGACGGACCGGCGAAGATGAACGAGCCACCGGGGCGCTTCGGGTCCTTCAGGCCGGCCCGCGTACGGCGGATCGCCTGCGAGAGGGCCTTGATGGCGTCCTTCTGCCCGATGACGCGCTTGTGCAGCTCGTCCTCCATGCGGAGCAGGCGGGAGGACTCCTCCTCGGTCAGCTTGAAGACCGGGATGCCCGTCGCGGTGGCGAGGACCTCGGCGATCAGCTCGCCGTCGACCTCGGCCACGACGTCCATGTCGCCGGCCTTCCACTCCTTCTCGCGCTTGGTCTTCGCGGCGAGGAGCTGCTTCTCCTTGTCACGGAGGGAAGCGGCCTTCTCGAAGTCCTGCGAGTCGATCGCGGACTCCTTGTCGCGGCGGACGCCGGCGATCTTCTCGTCGAACTCGCGGAGGTCCGGCGGCGCGGTCATCCGGCGGATGCGCATCCGGGAACCGGCCTCGTCGATCAGGTCGATCGCCTTGTCCGGCAGGAAGCGGTCGGAGATGTACCGGTCGGCCAGCGTCGCGGCCTGGACCAGCGCCTCGTCCGTGATGGAGACGCGGTGGTGGGCCTCGTAGCGGTCGCGCAGACCCTTGAGGATCTCGATGGTGTGCGGCAGCGACGGCTCGGCGACCTGGATGGGCTGGAAGCGGCGCTCCAGCGCGGCGTCCTTCTCCAGGTGCTTGCGGTACTCGTCGAGCGTGGTGGCACCGATGGTCTGGAGCTCACCGCGGGCCAGCATCGGCTTCAGGATGGAGGCGGCGTCGATCGCGCCCTCGGCGGCGCCCGCACCCACCAGGGTGTGGAGCTCGTCGATGAACAGGATGATGTCGCCGCGGGTGCGGATCTCCTTGAGGACCTTCTTCAGGCGCTCCTCGAAGTCACCGCGGTAGCGGGAGCCGGCGACCAGCGCGCCGAGGTCGAGGGTGTAGAGGTGCTTGTCCTTGAGGGTCTCGGGCACCTCGCCCTTGACGATGGCCTGCGCCAGGCCTTCGACGACCGCCGTCTTGCCGACGCCGGGCTCGCCGATGAGGACCGGGTTGTTCTTGGTACGGCGGGACAGCACCTGCATGACCCGCTCGATCTCCTTCTCGCGCCCGATGACCGGGTCGAGCTTGGACTCGCGGGCGGCCTGGGTGAGATTCCGGCCGAACTGGTCGAGCACCAGGGACGTGGAGGGGGTGCCTTCCGCGGGGCCGCCCGCGGTCGCCGCCTCCTTGCTGCCCGAGTACCCGGAGAGCAGCTGGATGACCTGCTGCCGCACCCGGTTCAGGTCGGCGCCCAGCTTCACGAGGACCTGGGCGGCGACGCCCTCGCCCTCGCGGATCAGGCCGAGCAGGATGTGCTCGGTGCCGATGTAGTTGTGGCCGAGCTGGAGGGCCTCGCGGAGCGACAGCTCCAGGACCTTCTTGGCCCGGGGCGTGAAGGGGATGTGCCCGGACGGGGCCTGCTGGCCCTGGCCGATGATCTCCTCCACCTGCTGGCGGACCGCCTCGAGCGAAATCCCGAGGCTCTCCAGGGCCTTAGCGGCGACACCCTCACCCTCGTGGATAAGGCCCAGGAGGATGTGCTCGGTGCCGATGTAGTTGTGGTTGAGCATCCGGGCTTCTTCCTGAGCCAGGACGACAACCCGCCGCGCGCGGTCGGTGAACCTCTCGAACATCGTTAATCGCTCCTCAGAGCGGTCAGGCAGTTAGGGGTCGGTCCCCTCCCTGTCCTTCCGCAGCTTAGTCCCGCAAGCGGGGACCGCTCATTCCAACTGCCGACACCGTCCTTGGCCTCCTGCCCCGAACGCTGACAACTTCTCCAACCCGATGGTGCGAGACGATGTTCCCGCAGGCCAGGCAGATACCCCTTTCACCAGTACGCCGATGGCGAACGGGAGATGCCCGAACCTGCGTGTCGCCCCTTCCCACTAGGGATGTCTTACCCGCAATTACAGACAGTCCATGCGGCGCGCGCCGGTTCCCTCCGCTACGGGCGAACACATTGGCGCTCCCGAATGCGCCCCTACGCCCCCATCACGGACACAACGCGCACTCGTTCGCCGACTCTGCGTAACCCGCCGGGCGACGGGTGCGTTCATCCGGCATGGTCATCACCCTTCCCACCTCCGTACCGTCCACCGACCGCGAACAGGAGGGCGCCCGCTGGGCGCGGTGGTACGAGCGCGAGCTCGGCTGGGCGACGGCGGGCACCGCGCCGGTGCGGCTGCTGACCGGGCTGGAGTTCGACGTGCTCCAGGTGCCGGCGGCCGCCGGTCACGCGGCGCTGCGGCGGCTGGACCGCACCGGGCCCGTGGCGCTGTCGGGGGCGCGGATGGGTCTGCTGGTCGCGGCGGGGAGCGCCGAGGAGCTTCCCGGACTGCTCGACTGGCTGGAGTGGCGGGGGGTGGCCCTCTCCCTGACCGCCATCGGTGCGGGCGGCCGGATCACCGCGCCGGTGCCGCCCGGACGGACGGCGGGCACGCCGGGGGCCGCCACCTGGCTGCGGCCCCCCGGACCGCGGCACGAGGGGGGTACGGCACTCCCGGCCCTCACCGGCCTCGGGAACGGGGACGGAGGTGCCCCCGATCTCGTACGGCTGGTGGACGCGGTGGCGACGGAATGCCACCGGGCCCGTTTGACGCATACCCGAACGGGGTCGTCGGCGACCGTGCCGACGACTCAGCCGTTGGCCTTCCGGTAAGCCTCACGGATCTCGGCGGGAACACGGCCGCGGTCATTCACATTGTGGCCGTTCTCGCGGGCCCACTTACGGATCTCGGCAGTGTCCTTGTTGCCACCGGTAACGGCGCGGCCCTTACCACGGCCACCGGTGCGCCGGCCACTCTTGGTGTACGGCTCAAGAAGACCACGGAGCTTGTCCGCGTTGCTCGTCGTGAGGTCAATCTCGTACGTCTTGCCATCGAGAGCGAACGTGACCGTCTCGTCCGCCTCGCCACCGTCGAGGTCATCGACAAGAAGGACCTGAACCTTCTGTGCCACTGGATTCCCTTTCATCGAAAATGCAGTACGCGGAAAGGAAACCGCTTTTCCCCGGAAAACACAAACCCCCGGGAGAGGTTCAGGATCAGGGGAACACGGGAAACGTGCGCGATTCGGACATAGGGTTCCGCCTTCTTCGGGCGGTCACGGATGCCGGTCACAGATGCAGAAGCATCCGGCTGTTGCCCAAGGTGTTCGGCTTCACTCGTTCGAGCCCCAGGAACTCCGCCACACCCTCGTCATAGGAACGCAGCAGCTCGCTGTAGACATCTCCGTCCACCGGTGTCTCCCCGATCTCCACGAAGCCGTGCTTCGCGAAGAAGTCCACTTCGAAGGTGAGGCAGAAAACCCGCCGTACGCCCAGCCAACGGGCGGTCTGCAACAACTTGTCCAGCACCTGATGGCCGAGTCCAGCGCCCCTGAGGGCATGGTCGACGGCGAGAGTACGCACTTCGGCGAGGTCTTCCCACATCACGTGCAGTGCGCCGCAGCCGACGACCCGGGCGTCCTCGTCGCGTTCCGCGATCCAGAACTCCTGGATGTCCTCGTAAAGCGTCACGGTCGCTTTGTCGAGCAGGATGCCTTCGCGTACGTACCCGTCCAGGAGGCGGCGTACCGATGCCACATCACTGGTCCTGGCACGTCGGACCGTGATGGCCGTCTTTTCGGTCGGCGGTGCGGTACGGGATTCGGCGGACGGATGCTCTGAGGACATACCCCGACGCTATCGCCCGGCGTCCGGCGCCGCTCCATCGGCCGGTTCCCCGGGTTCTTCCCCGGACCGTTCCGCGTCCGCTTCCCGGGGCCGTTCCGCGTCCGCTTCCCGGGGCCGTTCCGCGTCCGCTTCCCGGGGCCGTTCCGCGTCCGCTTCTCCGGGCCGTTCCCCGCCCGGTCCGTCCGGCGCGGCATCCTCTGCGCGGTCGGGCCGAACGACCCGCATGGCGTCCCTGAGCGCTTCACGCTGCTCGGCGGACATCATCCCGAAGAAGGCGACCAGGGCGGCGGCCGGGTTGTCACTGCGGGACCATGCTTCGTTCATCAGCGCGGCCGAGTAGGCGGCACGCGTGGACACCGCCGTATATCTATATGCGCGGCCGTCCACTTCCCTGCGCACCCAGCCCTTCTGATGGAGATTGTCCATTACCGTCATGACGGTGGTGTAGGCGATGGAGCGTTCCTGCTGGAGGTCCTCAAGGACTTCCCGCACGGTGACCGGACGGTTCCATTGCCAGACCCGTGTCATCACGGCGTCTTCCAGATCTCCCAATTGACGGGGCACGACGCCACTTTAGTAGTAGATGGCCAAAATGCCCGGTTTATTCGCACAACAAAAGGGCGTACGGCTCCGGATGAGCCGTACGCCCTCGACGTACTGCGGGGATATGGGTCCGGATCAGGCGCCGTCGCTCCGCGGGGCCTGCTGCTGCACCGACTCGGCGCGGCCGAGCGCCAGGTCCACGGCCGCGTCCTCCTTGGCCTTGTTGGGACCGCCCTGGCTCTTGACGATCGTCACGACGAGGCCGATGAAGAAGGCGGCCATCACCACGGGGGGCAGGAGCGCGGATACGTAGTCCATGTCGTCCAGAGTAGCGAGACCGGTCCGGACGGCCGCGCCGCCCCTCGGCATTGCGGCCGTCCGGGCGCGCGGCGGCTATCCGGCGACGCGCTGCTGCTGCGGCGGGGGCACCGGGCGGCGGCGGGGCGGGAAGACCTCCGAGGGCTTCGGCGCGGGCCGGGCGGGCGGCCGGGCGGGGGCCTCCGGGGTCTTCGGCCGTTCGGGTTCCGCCGCGGCGGCCCGGCCGCCCGGCAGCGCCAGGAGCCTGCTGCGCGGCGCGGGGGTGCGTGCGGTGAGGCGGGCCCGTACCGAGCGCTCCGCGAGCACCTGGCAGCGCACCAGGAGCGAGGCGGCCACCGGGCGGCGGCGCAGCCCCCGCAGCGCGGCGAGGTCCTCGGGGCGGGGGTCGTACCCGCCCGCGAGGGCGTCCTGGAGCAGCTCCAGATAGCCGCCGGCGGAGCCGGGGAGGGCGTCGCGGTACCGGACGAGGTCGGCGAGGAGGAACGCGCGCAGCCGTCCCGCCTCCCCGGCCGCCTCGTCCACGGCGCCGGCCAGCCGCAGGCAGTCCCGGACGTCCTCGTCCGGGAGGGGCGTGGGGTGAAGGGCGGTGGCGAGAGCACGTCGGAGCACCCGCAGCTCGTCCGCGCTGAACGCCATGCCGCCGCGTGATCCGTAAGGCGTGGGCATGCCGCGACCATACGTGCTAAAGGGACAAAATCTGCTTAACCGGACAGTGGTGGCGCGGCGGCGTACCCGTGTCCCGGAGGCCGTTCCCGCAGGTACGCCGCCTGTCCGCTACAGCCGGGGCGCGTTCCGCTCGTACACCAGGCGGAGGCCGATCAGGGTGAGCCAGGGCTCGTGCTCGTCGATGACGGAGGACTCGCCCAACACCATCGGAGCAAGGCCGCCCGTCGCGATGACGGTGACGTCGTCGGGGTCGTCGGCCAGCTCCTTCTTCATCCGGGCGACGACGCCGTCGACCTGGCCGGCGAAGCCGTAGATGATGCCCGACTGCATCGCCTCGACCGTGTTCTTCCCGATCACGCTGCGCGGCCGGGCCAGCTCGATCTTGCGGAGCTGGGCGCCCCGGACGCCGAGCGCCTCGACCGAGATCTCGATGCCGGGGGCGATGACACCGCCGGTGTACTCGCCCCGGGCGGAGACCGCGTCGAAGGTGGTGGCCGTGCCGAAGTCGACGACGATGGCCGGGCCGCCGTACAGGTGGGCGGCGGCGGCCGCGTTGATGATGCGGTCCGTGCCGACCTCCTTCGGGTTGTCCATCAGGATCGGCACCCCGGTCCTGATGCCCGGCTCGACGAGCACGGCGGGGACGTCGCCGTAGTAGCGGCGGGTCACCTCGCGCAGCTCGTGCAGGACGGCCGGGACCGTGGAGCAGATCGCGATGCCCTCGATGCCGTCGCCCAGCTCCATGCCGAGCAGCGGGTGCATCCCCATCAGGCCCTGGAGCAGCACGGCCAGCTCGTCGGCGGTGCGGCGCGGGTCGGTGGAGATCCGCCAGTGCTCGACGATCTCCTCGCCGTCGAACAGGCCGAGGACGGTGTGGGTGTTGCCGACGTCGATGGTGAGCAGCATCAGTCGTCCGCCCCGTCGGTGTCGGCGGTGTCGCGGAAGTCCAGGCCGATGTCGAGGATCGGCGAGGAGTGGGTGAGCGCGCCGACGGCCAGGTAGTCGACGCCCGCCTCGGCGTAGGCGCGGGCGGTGTCCAGGGAGAGCCGGCCGGAGGACTCCAGGACCGCGCGGCCGTCGGTCAGGGCGACCGCCTCGGCCGTCTGGAGCGGGGTGAAGTTGTCGAGCAGGATCAGGTCGGCGCCCGCGTCGAGGACCTCGCGGACCTGCTGGAGGGTGTCGACCTCGACCTCGATCGGGACGTCCGGGAACACGTCCCGCACCCGCTTGAACGCCTCGGCGACCCCGCCGGCCGCGATGACGTGGTTGTCCTTGACCAGGGCCGCGTCCGAGAGCGACATCCGGTGGTTGACGCCGCCGCCGCAGCGCACCGCGTACTTCTCCATGGCACGCAGGCCCGGGGTGGTCTTGCGGGTGTCGCGGACCTTGGCCTTCGTGCCGTCGAGGGCGTCGGCCCAGGCGCGGGTGGCGGTGGCGATGCCGGAGAGCCGGCACAGCAGGTTGAGCGCGCTGCGCTCGCCGGTGAGCAGGTCGCGGGTGCGGGTGGTGACGGTCAGCAGCTTCTGCCCGGCCTCGACCCGGTCGCCGTCCTCGACATGGCGCTCGACCTCGAACTCCTCGGTGCAGACGATGGACAGCACCGCCTCGGCGATGCGCAGCCCGGCCACCACACCGGCCTCACGGGCGGTGAAGTCGCCGGTGGCCATGGCGTCCTCGGGGACCGTGGCGACGGTGGTGACGTCCACCCCGCCGTCCAGGTCCTCCTCGATGGCGACGTGCGCGACGTCCTCGACCTGGACCGGGTCCAGGCCCGCCTCGGCGAGCAGCTGGGCGAGGGCCGGATCGAGACCGCACTCCGGCGGGTCCATCTCGTAGTACTCGTCCCCGCCGCAGCCGCAGCCGTCCCCGCAGCCGCCCGCCGACGGGGCGGGCGCGCCGATCTGGATCAGCGGTACGTCCACGGGCTCGGGGCGCGGGTTCTCTTCGGGCGTGCTCACGGTCGGTGCTCCTCGGGGAGGTCGGCGGGGTGGGTCGGGGATGCTGCCCCGAAGTCTGCTGCCTGCGCGGGGTCCACGGGGCCGAATGCCTCGGTCCGCGTCCGGTGGACGACCGGGCGGCGCTCCGGGGTGATCCGGACCACGAGATGGCGGCGCCATTCGGCGTCGTCGCGCTCGGGGCGGTCCTCGCGCCAGTGGCAGCCGCGGGTCTCCTCGCGCTGCTGGGCGGCGGCCACCAGGACGCGCGAGACCAGCAGCAGGTTGGTGGCCTCCCACGCCTCGACCCCGGGGACCGCGACCTTCGGCTCGTCGGCCGCGACGGCCCGGACGGCGCTGTCGTGGAGCGCCTCCAGCCGCTCGGCGGCGGTGGCCAGGCTCCCGGCGGAGCGGAGGACCCCGGCGCCCAGGGTCATGACGCGCTGGATCGTGGCGCGGGCCTCCGGGGCGATCAGCGGGGAGGGGGCTGCGGTGGACGTGGTGACCGGGGCGCCCGCGCGGGGCCGGTCCGCGACGATGTCCGCCGCGATGCGCTCGGCGAAGACCAGGCCCTCCAGGAGGGAGTTGGACGCCAGCCGGTTCGCGCCGTGCACACCGGTGCAGGCGACCTCGCCGCAGGCGTACAGGCCGGGCACGGTCGTACGGCCCCGCAGGTCGGTGCGGACGCCGCCGGAGGCGTAGTGCGCGGCGGGGGCGACCGGGATCGGTTCGGTGACCGGGTCGATGCCGTGGGCGCGGCAGGCGGCCAGGATCGTGGGGAAGCGGTGCTCCCACATCCGGGCGCCGAAGTGGCGGGCGTCGAGGTACATGTGCTCGGTGCCGTGGAGCTCCATCCGGCGGGTGATGGCCTTGGCGACGATGTCGCGCGGGGCCAGCTCGGCCAGCTCGTGCTCGCCGAGCATGAAGCGGGTGCCGGAGGCGTCGACGAGATGGGCGCCCTCGCCCCGTACCGCCTCGGAGACCAGGGGCTGCTGGCCCTCGGCGCCGGCACCGAGGAAGAGGACCGTCGGGTGGAACTGGACGAACTCCAGGTCGGAGACCTCCGCGCCGGCCCGCAGCGCGAGCGCCACGCCGTCGCCGGTGGAGACCGCCGGGTTGGTGGTGGCGGAGAAGACCTGGCCCATGCCGCCGGTGGCGAGGACCACCGCGGGGGCGTGCACCGCGCCGACGCCGTCGTGCTGGCCCTCGCCCATGACGTGCAGGGTCACGCCCGCGGTGCGGCCCTCGGCGTCGGTGAGGAGGTCCAGGACGAGCGCGTTCTCCACGGTGTGCAGGGCGGCCGTGCGGACGGCTTCGACCAGGGCGCGGGAGATCTCGGCGCCCGTCGCGTCGCCGCCCGCGTGGGCGATGCGGCGGCGGTGGTGGCCGCCCTCGCGGGTGAGCGCGATGTCACCGCCCTCCGCGGTGTCGAAGCGGGCGCCGGTCCCGATGAGCCTGCGGACCGCGTCCGGGCCCTCGGTGACCAGGGTCCGCACGGCGGCCTCGTCGCACAGGCCCGCGCCCGCGACCAGGGTGTCGTCGAGGTGCTGCTCGGGGGTGTCGCCCTCGCCGAGCGCGGCGGCGATACCGCCCTGCGCCCAGCGGGTGGAGCCGTCGTCGAGCCGGGCCTTGGTGACGACCACGGTGGCGAGACCCGCCGCGGCGCAGCGCAGCGCCGTGGTGAGCCCGGCCACGCCGGAGCCGACCACGACGACATCGGCCTCGATGGACCAGCCGGGGGCGGGGGCGGTCAGCCGTATTCCGGTCACGGGGTGGCTCCGAGGGTCAGCGGGATGTTGTCGATGAGGCGGGTGCGGCCGACCCGGGCGGCGACGGCGAGGACCGCCTCGCCGGTGGTGCGGTCGTCGGGGATCTCGGTGAAGTCGGCCGGGTCCACCAGCGCCAGGTAGTCCAGGGCGAGCGGGGGCTGCGCGGCCGCCGCGTCGTCGAGGATCTGGCGGGCGGCGGTCCGCACCGCCGCCGCGGCCCCGTCCGGCCGGGCCAGGGCCACCGCCTGGGCGTCGGCGGCCAGGCGGGCCTCGCCGAGGGCGGTGAGCGCGGCGGCCCGGCCGGTGGTGGCCGAGGTGGCCGTGGCGCGGGCGTGCAGCGCCTGCTGGGCGGCGAGCCGGTCGCGGGCGGCGAACAGGGCCCGGGACAGGGCGAGGGCGGTGTGCCGCTCCGCCGGGTCCAGGAAGCGGTTGCGGCTGGAGAGCGCCAGCCCGTCCGGCTCGCGGACCGTCTCCACCCCGGCGATCTCCACCGGGAAGTTCAGGTCGCGGACCATGCGGCGGATCAGCGCCAGCTGCTGGGCGTCCTTCTGGCCGAAGAACGCGACGTCCGGGCGGGTGAGGTGGAGGAGCTTGGCGACGACGGTGAGCATGCCGTCGAAGTGCCCGGGGCGCGAGGCCCCTTCGAGCCGCTCGCCCATGGGGCCGGCCGCGATCCTGACCTGCGGCTCGCCGCCCGGGTAGACCTCGTCGACGGACGGGGCGAAGACCGCGTCCGCCCCGGCGGCGCCCGCCACGGCGAGGTCGGCGTCGAGCGTGCGGGGGTAGCGCTCCAGGTCGGCGGCCTCGCCGAACTGGAGCGGGTTGACGAAGACCGTGACGACGACCCGGCCGCCGGGGCCCGCCGCCGCACGGGCGGCGCGGATCAGGGTGGCGTGGCCCTCGTGCAGCGCGCCCATGGTCATGACGACGGCCCGGACGCCCTCGCGGGGCGCGGAGCCGGCCAGCTCGGCGGCCGTACGGAGCAGGACGGCGGGCCCGGGGGTGCCGGGGGTGCCGGTGGGGTTGGTCATCGGGACTCCTCGGGTCCGGTGCCGGTGTCTGGGTCCGTGCCCGGGTCCGTGCCGCGCGGGCCGGCGCCCGCTCCGGTGCCGTCGGCCAGGACGCCGAGCAGGTCCTCCGCCAGCTCCGGCTTGAGCAGGCCGTGGGCGAGGGCGCGGTCGGCGGTGGCGCGGGCCATGGCGACGTACCCGGCCACCGTCTGCGGGGCGTGCCTGCGCAGCTCGTCGATGTGCGCGGCGACCGTACCGGCGTCGCCGCGGGCCACCGGGCCGGTCAGCGCGGCGTCGCCGGAGCGCAGGGCGTTGTCGAGGGCGGCGCCGAGCAGCGGGCCGAGCATCCGGTCCGGAGCGGTGACCCCGGCCGTACGCAGCAGCTCCATCGACTGGGCCACCAGCGTGACCAGGTGGTTCGCGCCGAGGGCGAGCGCCGCGTGGTAGAGCGGGCGGGCCTCCTCCGCGATCCACTCGGGCTCGCCGCCCATCTCGATGACCAGCGCCTCGGCGGCGAGCCGCAGCTCCTCGGGGGCGGTCACCCCGAAGGAGCAGCCGGCCAGCCGCTGGACGTCGACGGAGGTGCCGGTGAACGTCATCGCGGGGTGCAGGGCGAGCGGCAGGGCACCGGCGCGCAGCGCCGGGTCCAGGACGCCTGCCCCGTACCGCCCGGAGGTGTGGACGAGGAGCTGGCCCGGCCGCACCGCCCCCGTCCCGGCCAGTCCCTCGACCAGGCCGGGCAGGGCGTCGTCCGGCACCGTCAGCAGCACCAGGTCGGCGCGGGCGAGGACCTCGGCGGGCGGCACCAGCGGTACGTCGGGGAGGAGGGCGGCCGCCCGGCGCACCGACGCGTCGGAGACACCGGAGACGGCGACCGGCCGGTGCCCGGCGAGTCGCAGGGACGCGGCGAGGGCGGGGCCGACCCGGCCCGCGCCCACGACACCGACCGTCAGGCGGGCGGGGCGGTCCTTGGCTTCCAGAGGTTCGTGGGGGGCTGTTGCGTTCACTCGGCGAGGCCTTCCGTTCCAGTCCGCAGGGGGTACCGGACGATTTCTCTGCATGCTACGCCAGCGTTTCGCCCGGACCGCCCGGCCGTCCACAGCCTGTGGACGAAAGTCCGCACCCCGGAAAACCGGCCCGGAAAAACCGTTCGGGCCCCCGGTACTCGCTGCGTGATGATCGTCCCATGACAGACATCACAGGCACGGAGGAACATCTGTTGGACGGCACGGGGGAGCAGCCGGCGGACGCACCGGTCGAGCACGGCACGCAGGACGCCCAGCGGCTGCGCAGGATCGCCGCCTGGCGCGCGGCCGGACGCGTCCTGAACAGGACGCCCATGGAACTCCCGCTCCGCGAGCGGCTGGCCGACCTGGCGGCCGGGGCCGACTCGGTCACCGACCTCGGCCGCCCCACGGACATCTACGGCGACGGGGTCGTCGCCGAGCTGGAGGAGCGGGTCGCGGGGCTGCTGGGCATGGAGGCCGCCGCGTTCTTCCCGACCGGGACGATGGCGCAGCAGGTCGCGCTGCGGTGCTGGGCCGGGCGGACCGGCAACAGCACGGTCGCGCTGCACCCGCTGGGCCACCCCGAGGTGCACGAGCGCGGGGCGCTGGGGGCGGTGAGCGGGCTGCGCACGGTGCATCCGACGAACGAACCCCGGCTGCCCACGGCGTCGGAGATCCGCGACTTCGACGAGCCGTTCGGCACGCTGATGCTGGAGCTGCCGCTGCGCGACGCCGGGTTCGTGCTGCCGACCTGGCAGGAGCTCCAGGACGTGGTGGAGGCCGCGCGGGAACGGGACGCGGTGGTCCACTTCGACGGCGCCCGGCTCTGGGAGTGCGCCCCGCACTTCGGCCGGGAGCTGCCGGAGATCGCGGCGCTCGCGGACAGCGTGTACGTGTCGTTCTACAAGACCCTCGGCGGCCTCTCCGGGGCCGCTCTGGCCGGTCCCCGCACCCTGATCGACGAGGCCCGCGTCTGGCGCCACCGGTACGGCGGCCAGCTCTTCCACCAGTTCCCCGCCGCGATCACCGCCCTGATGGGCCTGGACCGGGAGCTGCCGCGGCTGCCCTCGTACGTGGCACAGGCGAAGGTGGTCGCCGGGGCGCTGGCCGAGGGCTTCGCGGAGGCGGGCGCCGGCTGGTTCCGGGTGCAGCCGGAGCCGCCGCACACGCACCAGTTCCAGGTGTGGCTGCCGTACCCGGCGGACGTCCTGAGCGAGGCGGCGGTGCGGCAGGCGGAGGAGACGGGCGTGTGCCTCTTCCGCCGCTGGTTCCCCGCGTCCGCCGGACCGCCCGGAACCGCGTTCACCGAGATGACGGTGGGGCGCGAGGGGCTGGAGTGGACCGCCGCCGACGTACGGGAAGCGGTCCGGGCGTTCATGGAGCGGGTGGACGGGGCCACCACCGCCCGCTGACGCCCCGGAGTCACCGCGTCGTTTGACGGCGGCCGTCAAACGACGCGGTGACTCCGGCCCGCACCCCGCACCATGGAGGGGTGAGTGTGCACATCGACATCGCCGGGCTCGCCCCCGAACGGATCGTCTTCGAGACCTCCCCCCTCGCCGAGCTGGGGCTGGCCCTGCACGCGCTCTCCGAGCCGGGCCACCACCCGGGGCTGCACGGCTGGGCGACGGCGACCGCCAGCGCGCTCGACCCGGACCTCGCCGACCGGCTCCACGAGGCCGACTTCCTGTGGCGCCACACCTTCTCGGACATCTTCCTGCCGTTCGCCGGCATCCGGGACGGCGCCGTCCCGACGGGCGCGACCCTCGCCGACGACCTCGACATCCTCGACCGGCTGGACGACGAACGGTTCGCCGCCGCCGCCCTGGAGTTCACCTGCACCGGGCTCTACGGGCTCGGCGCGCCCTCCCCGCTCGGCAACGCGATGATGCACGCCCGCGCCCTGGAGATGGCCGCGGTGCACGGGCCCCGGCAGGTGGAGTTCACCCGGCGGCTGCTGGCCGACCCGGCGCCGGTGCGCCGCTGGGTGCGGCGGCTGTTCGAGGACTGCGACCGGGCGTTCTTCGCGGACACCTGGCAGCGCGTCCGGGTCCAGCTGGTCGCCGACGCCCGGCACAAGACCGACCTGCTGCGCCGCAGAGGGATCGGCGAGGCGATGGCCGCGGTCTCCAGCGCGCTCAGCGTCGACGAGGCGTCCACCCTGATCAGCGCCGACAAGCTGAACGAGGGCCGCACCAGCGCGGTCGGCCCCGGGCTCACCCTCATCCCGTCCACCTTCGGCTGGCCGCACCTGAACCTGCTGCACGCGCCGGGGTGGCGCCCGGTGATCCACTACCCGGTGCACCGGCCGGAGCTGCCCTCCCCCGCCTCCGTCGAACTGCTCCAGCTGCGCATGGAGGCACTGGCCCACCCGATGCGGATGCGGCTCTGCCGCCACCTCGCCCGCTCCGCCCACACCACCGGCCAGCTCGCCGACACCCACGGCATAACCGCGCCCGAGGTCTCCCGGCACCTGGCGGTGCTGAAGCGGGCGGGCCTGGTCACCACCCGGCGGCGCGGCCGGTACGTACTGCACCAGCTGGACCTGACCTCGGTGGCCCGGCTGGGCAGCGACTTCCTGGAGGGCATCCTGCGCTGAGCCCGGCCCCGGCCCGGGTCAGTGCGGACCGCCCCCGGCCCGGACCAGCCCCGTCTCGTACGCGAGGACCACGACCTGCACCCGGTCGCGCAGTTCCAGCTTGGTGAGGATGCGGCCCACGTGCGTCTTCACCGTCGCCTCGGAGAGCACCAGGCGCCCCGCGATCTCACCGTTGGACAGGCCCTGGGCGACCAGCAGCATCACCTCGCGCTCACGCTCGGTGAGCCGGGCGATGTCCTTGTGCTGCGGCTCGTCCGAGCGGCTCGGCAGCATCGGGGAGAAGCGGTCGAGCAGCCGGCGGGTGGTCGACGGGGCGACGACCGCGTCCCCGCTGTGCACGGAGCGGATCGCGGCGAGCAGCTCGGCGGGCGGCACGTCCTTGAGCATGAAGCCGCTGGCCCCGGCCTTCAGCCCGGAGAAGGCGTACTCGTCGAGGTCGAAGGTGGTCAGGATCAGCACCTTCGGCGCGTCCGGCCGCTCGCAGATCCGCCGGGTCGCCTCGACCCCGTCCAGCCGGGGCATCCGTACGTCCATCAGCACCACGTCGACCTCGGTGGAGCGGAGCGCCTCGATCGCCTCCGCGCCGTCGCCCGCCTCGGCCACGACCTCCATGTCCGGCTGGGCGGCGAGCACCATCCGGAAGCCGGTGCGCAGGAGCACCTGGTCGTCGACGAGCATCACACGGATCGCCATGAGGGGGGTCCTGTCTCCTGTTGTCCGAAGGTGCTGATGGGTGCTGATGGGTGCTGTTCAGATGCCGGTGTGCGGACGCACGCGGCCGTACGCGCCGGGCGTCAGGTCTGTTTGAGCGGCAGCAGCGCGCTGATCCGGAAGCCGCCGCCGGGGCGCGGCCCGGCGTCCAGCGTGCCACCGACCATCCCGACCCGCTCCCGCATACCGATCATCCCGTGCCCCGCGCCGTCCGCGCCGCCGTCCTCGTACAGCTCGTGCGCCGCGCCCCGCCCGTCGTCCTCGACCAGCAGCCCGAGGCCGTCGTCGAAGTAGAGCAGCCGCACACTGGCCCCGGCGTCCGGGCCGCCGTGCTTGCGGGTGTTGGTCAGGGCCTCCTGCACGATCCGGTACGCGGTCAGCTCGACCCCGCTGGGCAGCGGGCGCGGGGTGCCCTCGACCTTGAAGTCGACCGCCAGGCCGGTCTGCCGGACCTGCTCGATCAGCTCCTGGATCTGCTCCACGTCGGGCTGCGGGACGTACTCCCCGCTCTCCTGCGCGTCGCCCGTGCGCAGCACCCCGAGCAGCCGGCGCATCTCGGCGAGCGCCTGGCGGCCGGTGCTGGAGATGGTCTCCAGGGCCTGCTTGGCCTGGTCCGGCGCCGCGTCCATGACATAGGCGGCGCCGTCGGCCTGCACCACCATCACCGACACGTTGTGCGCGACCACGTCGTGCAGCTCCCGGGCGATCCGGGCCCGCTCCGCCGCCACCGCGACCTTCGACTGCGCCTCGCGCTCCCGCTCCAGCCGGGCCGCCCGCTCCTCCAGCTGGCGGAAGTAGGCCCGCCGGGTCCGCATCGAGTCGCCGAGCACCCAGGCGAGCACGAACGGCACCGTCAGCACGACGACGATGAAGACCTCTTCGGCCCAGTTGACCCGCGGCACCTCCCCCGGCCAGCGCATCTTGGACAGGGTCGCCGCGGCCAGACTGCACACCAGTGCCAGCCGGGACGCCCAGCGCTGCCCGACCGTGGCCACGGTGAAGACGATGACCAGCATCGCGAAGTTCATGACACCGGGCTCCACCCCGGTGACCAGCTGCGCCAGTCCCATCGCGATGGCGAGCAGCAGCATCTTCTCCGGCGCCAGCCTGCGCAGCGCCACGACCGTGCAGTAGCCGATCACGACCAGGACGGCGGCGACGCGGTGCCGCGCGGTCGCCCCGACCCCCACCATGGACAGCCCCGAGAGCCCGAGGAGGGCGACGGCCCAGAAGACGTCGACGCCCGTCGGGTGTCTGCGAAGGAAGTCGTAGAGACGCTGCACGTGACCCAGCGTAGGGAAAGGCACGGGGCAGGTGGGTCAGCCGAAGGGCCGATCCGGCTTCCGGGGCCGTACTCCCCAAGGTGGAGACTTGGCTCCGTGACGGACGAGTGGCGTGGGTGGCAGGAGGCGGCCGAGGCCGCGCTCTACGGGGACGAGGGGTTCTACCGGAGCCCCGAAGGGCCCGCGGGCCACTTCCGTACCTCGGTGCACGCCTCCGCGCTCTTCGCCGCCGCCGTGGCCCGGCTGCTGGTCGCGACGGCCCAGGGGCTGGGCACCGACCGGGTCGATCTGGTGGATCTGGGGGCGGGCCGGGGCGAGCTGTTGACGGGGGTGCTGGCCGCGCTGCCCGCCGAGGGCGGCGAGGGGCTGACGGTACGGGCCCGGGCGGTGGAGCTGGCGGACCGGCCGCCCGGCCTCGATCCCCGGATCGGGTGGAGCTCCCGGCTGCCGTCCCGCACGTACGGGTTGCTGTTCGCCAACGAGTGGCTGGACAACGTCCCGGTCCCGGTCGCCGAGACCGGCGGGGACGGCGTCGACCGGTACGTCCAGGTCCGCACGCGGGACGGGGCCCAGCGGCCGGGGGCGCCGGTGACCGGCGCGGACGCGGCATGGCTGCGCCGCTGGTGGCCCTCGGCCGGGCCGGGGAGCCGGGCGGAGATCGGCCGCCCCCGGGACGACGCCTGGGCGCGGGCGGTGGCCACGCTGACCGGGGGGCTCGCGGTGGCGGTGGACTACGCCCACGAACGGGCGGCGCGGCCCCCCTTCGGCACCCTGACCGGCTTCCGGGCGGGCCGTGAGGTGGCGCCGGTGCCGGACGGGAGCTGCGACCTCACCTCGCACGTGGCGCTGGACGCCTGCGCGGCGGCGGGTGCGGCGGTGGCCGGTACGGAGCCCGAGCTGCTGACCCAGCGCGAGGCGCTGCACCGCCTCGGGGTGCGCGGCGGGCGTCCGCCGCTGGCGCTGGCCTCGTCCGACCCGGCCGGTTACGTACGGGCGCTGGCCTCGGCGGGCGAGGCGGCGGAGCTGACGGCCCGGGGCGGCCTCGGCGACTTCGGCTGGCTGGTGCAGCGCGGGGGTCCGGGGCCCGGCCCCGGCGCGTTCACGCAATACTGACCGCATGACGGAGACGACGGTCGGCATCGGCGGCGCGGCGGAGAGCACGGACATGGTGCTCAACATCGGTCCGCAGCACCCCTCCACGCACGGTGTGCTCCGGCTGCGGATCGTGCTGGACGGCGAGCGGGTGCTGAGCGCGGAGCCGGTCGTCGGCTACATGCACCGCGGCGCGGAGAAGCTGTTCGAGGCGCGCGACTACCGGCAGATCGTGATGCTCGCCAACCGCCACGACTGGCTGTCGGCGTTCTCCAACGAGCTGGGCGTCGTGATGGCCGTGGAGCGGATGCTCGGCATGGAGGTCCCCGAGCGCGCGGTCTGGACCCGTACGCTCCTCGCCGAGCTGAACCGGGTGCTGAACCATCTGATGTTCCTCGGCTCCTACCCGCTGGAGCTGGGCGGGATCACCCCGGTCTTCTACGCCTTCCGGGAGCGCGAGGAGCTCCAGGGCGTGATGGAGGAGATCTCCGGCGGCCGGATGCACTACATGTTCAACCGGGTCGGCGGCCTCAAGGAGGACCTCCCGGCGGGCTGGACCGGCCGGGTCCGGGACGCCGTCGCCTCGGTCCGCTCCCGGATGGGCGTCTACGACGACCTGGTGCTCGGCAACGAGATCTTCCGGGGCCGCACCCGCGGCGTGGGCGTGCTCGCGGCCGACGCGGTGCACGCGTACGGGGTGTCCGGGCCGATCGCCCGCGCCTCGGGCGTCGACTTCGACCTGCGGCGCGACGAGCCGTACCTGGCGTACGGGGAGCTCCGGGACACGTTGAAGGTCGTCACCCGGACCGAGGGCGACTGCCTGGCCCGCTTCGAGTGCCTGCTGGAGCAGACGCACAACGCGCTGGACCTCGCGGACGCCTGCCTGGACCGGCTGACCGAACTGGCGCCCGGCCCGGTCAACCAGCGGCTGCCCAAGGTACTGAAGGCCCCCGAGGGCCACACCTACGCCTGGACCGAGAACCCGCTCGGCATCAACGGCTACTACCTGGTCTCCAAGGGCGAGAAGACCCCGTACCGGCTGAAGCTCCGCTCCGCCTCGTACAACAACATCCAGGCGCTCACCGAGCTGCTGCCGGGCACGCTGGTCGCCGACATGGTGGCGATCCTGGGCTCGCTCTTCTTCGTCGTCGGCGACATCGACAAGTAGCGCCGCGCGCGCCCGGCACGAACGCCCGGCGCGCGCGTCCGGCTACGAGATCGCGCTGCGCAGCTCCACGACGTCGAGCTGCTCGGTCTCGTCGTGCGCGGTCAGGTCGATGACCTTGCCGACGGCTCCTTTGGCGGCGCGGTCCGTGCGGTGCGCGGCCAGCGCCTCCTCGCCCACCACGTCGGCCAGGTCCTCGTCCTGCACGGACTCGATCGCGGCGCTCGCCTTCTGCGTCTGCGTGCCGAAGAAGTCGAAGCTGCCCTGCGGCACCGGCTGGCGGCGCGGCGGCGTGTACGGGGCGACGGCCGAGGCGGGCGACGCGGGGCGGGCCGGGGGGAGCGCGACGGACTGCCGGGCCGGGGGCAGCGGGGCCGGGGGACGCAGATGGCGCGCGGCGGTGCGGTCCTCCTCGGCGGCGGGCGGCGCGGCCGGGGCGGGCGCGGCGGCCGGGCGCCGGACGACCTCGTTCCGGCGGGCCTGCTCGGCGGTGCGGCGGGCTTCCTGGAGCGCGGCGTTGCGGGAGAGGTCCTGGAGCGCCTGGGCGGCCCGCAGATAGGCGCCCGGCGTCGGCGTGGAGGACGCGGCGGCCAGCTCGCGGGGGGCCGTGGCAGCCAGTTCACGGGGGGCCGTGGCGGCCTCCAGCGCGAGCTGCCTGCGCCCCTCCAGGGCACTGGCCCGGCCGGTCTCGGCGTTGGCGTACCGGCGCAGCAGCGCGGCGTGCTCCCCGCGCAGGTTGGCGAGCTCCACGCGCTTGCGGCGCAGCTTCGTCTCCAGCCGGGCGCGCAGCTCCCGCGCCTCCTCCAGGTCGGACTCCAGCTCGGCCGTCCGCTCCTCGGCGCGCCACTCGTCGCCCGCCCGGGCCCGGGCCAGCTCGGCGACGCGGCGGCCGGCGTCCCGGTCCCAGCTGCGCATCAGGTACGCGCCGGTCGCGGCGGCCACCGCCGTGACGGCCACCAGCCCGCGCAGGACCAGGGGCTCGGCCAGCAGCCAGGAGCCCGCGGCACAGACGACCGATACTCCGGCGACCGCCGACGGCGGAAGGATTCTGTGCAGAGGTGGCGAATGGCGATGACGTCCACGTGGCATGGCCTGAAATTTACCGTGTGTGCGGGGCACTTGGGGGGCCGCCCGTCAATCTGTTCCCTCCCGGTTACCTGACGGCCCCCTTTTCCCTCCGTTTCCTACTTCTCGACGAGTCCCTTCGTGCGGAGATAGTCCCCGGCGACATCGGCGGGCTTTGCCCGCTCGGCGTCGACCTTGCGGTTCAGTTCCGCGAGATCATCGGTGGTGAGGGCCTTGGTGAGCCTGCCGAGGGCTTCGGCGATCTCGGGGGAGCCGGCGTCCTTCGCGTTGACGACCGGCAGGACGTTGTCGGCGTTCTGGAGCTTCTTGTCGTCCTCCAGGAACACCAGGTCGTAAGCGTCCAGCACGGCGTCCGTGGTGGTGGTGAGGACCAGTTGGTCCTTGCCGTCCTTGACCGCCTGCTTGGACTGCGGAGTACCGACTCCCTTGGGGTCGATTCCGGTGACGTCGATGCCGTACGTCTTCTTCAGACCCGGTGCGCAGAAGGGCCGCACCTCGCACTCGTCGCCCGCCGCGATCTTCACCGGGACCTTCGAGCGGCCGAGGTCGGAAAGGTTTTTGATCTTGTTCTTCGCGGCGAATTCCTTGGTCACCGCGAAGGCGTTCTGGTCGACCGCCGCACCGGCCGGGAGGACCTTCAGTCCGCGCGGGGCGGCGAGCTTCTCCAGGGCGGCGACCGTGGCCGCCGTGTCGCCCGAGGCGACCGGTGCCTTCGCGGCCTTCTCCGCGCCGTTCACCTTGGCGTTGAGGAATTCGGCGATCGTCGCCGCGTATTCGGGTACGACGTCGATCTCGCCCTTCTCCAGGGACGGCTCGTACAGCTCCCGGTTGGCCACGGTGGTGACGGAGGTGCGGTACCCGGCGTCGGCCAGGATCTGCGCGTACAGCTCCGCGAGGACCTTGGACTCGGTGAAGGAGGCGGCGCCGACGACCAGCGAGCCCTTCTTCCCGGAGCCGGACTCCGCGGCGGCCGGGCCGCCCTTCTCCTTCTCCAGGCTGTCGCCGCCGCAGGCGGCGAGCGAACCGGCCAGCGCGGCCATGCCGATGACCGCGCCGGCTATGCGCGAGGACTTGCTCATGTGTTGTTCTCCGTCCACAGCAACAGGGTGATCAGGGACCCGCAGGAAAGGGGAGCGGGCGGCCGCCGCGCCCGCGCGCGTACGGACGGCGTCATGCCGCCCGGCGGCGGCCCAGCGGCGAGAGCAGCCGGTCCAGGCCGACCAGCACGCCCTCCACCAGCAGCGCGAGCGCGGCGACCAGCACCGCCCCCGCCACCACCTGCGGGGTGTTGTAGGTGTTGAAGCCGGCGGTGATGATCCGGCCGAGGCCGCCCTGGCCGACCATCGCGGCGATCGTGGCCGTGGCGACCACCTGGACGGCGGCCGACCGCAGCCCGGTCATCACCATCGGGTGGGCCAGCGGCAGCTCGACCCGGAGGAAGAGCTGACGCCCGGTCATGCCCATGCCGCGCGCGGCCTCCGTCACCGACCGGTCGACCTCCGTCATCCCGACGTAGGCGTTGGTCAGCAGCGGCGGCACCGCGAACAGCACCAGCGCGACGACCGTCGGCACATAGCCGGCGTTGCGCAGCGGCGAGACCATGAAGAGGGCCAGCACGGCGAAGACCGGGACCGCCCGCCCCACGTTGGAGATGTTGACCGCCAGCGCGCCGCCCTTCCCGAGGTGCCCCAGGTACAGGCCGACGGGCAGCGCGACCGCGCACGCCAGGGCGAGCGCCACTCCGCTCACGTACAGGTGCTCGGCGAGCCGGTGGGCCACGCCGCTCTCCCCCGACCAGTTGGCCCCGGTGGTGAGCCACGTCCAGGCCCCGCTCATGACTCCCATGGATTCAGACCGCCTTCGCCGCCGGGTCCGCCGCCGCGGGGGCGGTACGTATCCGGGTCCAGGGCGTCAGCAGCCGCTGCACGCCGAGCAGCAGCAGGTCCGCGACGACCGCCAGCAGCACGCACAGCACCGAGGCGGTGAGCACCTGGGCCTTGAAGAAGCTGGGCAGCGCGTCCCCGATGAGGTTGCCCAGACCGCCCCTGCCGACGATCGAACCGACCGTCGTCAGCGCGATCGTGGAGACCGTGGCGATCCGCACCCCGGCCATCAACGCGGGCATCGCCAGGGGCAGTTCGACCTCCCACAGCAGCCGCACCGGCCCGTAGCCCATCCCTCTCGCCGCCTCCTTCGCCTCCGGAGGAACGGCTTCGAGGCCCGCCAGGATGTTCCGTACGAGGACGGTCAGCGAGTAGAGCACGAGGCCGGTGACCACCAGGGCGGCGGAGAGCCCGAAGAGGGGCAGCAGCAGCGAGAAGAGGGCGAGCGAGGGGATCGTGTAGAGCACCGTCGTCAGCCCGAGCACCGGGGCGGCGAACCGCCGGCCGCGCCGCGCCAGCAGCGCCAGCGGAAAGGCCACCAGAAGCCCGATCACCACCGAGACCGCGGTGATCCAGATGTGCTGGACCGTCGCGTCGGTCAACTCCTGGCTGCGGGAACGGAGATACTCCCCGCAGATCCAGTCGTTCGCCACCAGGCAGTTCTCCCCCGCGGCCATCCGCCCCCACCTCCCGTCGGCACTTCGTACGCGTGTCCGTGACCCTATCCTCGGCCACTGACAATCGCCGGGACCGTTGTATTTCAGCAACACGCCCTTCACAGAACTCGCGCCACAATGGGGAACCATGATCCGTTTCGAGCACGTCACCAAGCGGTACGCGGACGGCACCACCGCCGTCGACGACCTTTCCTTCGAGGTCGCCGAGGGTGAACTGGTCACGCTCGTCGGACCGTCCGGCTGCGGCAAGACGACGACCATGAAGATGGTGAACCGGCTGACCGAACCGACCGAGGGCCGGATATTCGTCGACGGGGACGACATATCCACCATCGACCCCGTGGCACTCCGCCGCCGTATCGGATATGTGATCCAGCAGGTGGGGCTCTTCCCGCACCGCACGGTCCTGGAGAACACCGCGACCGTCCCGCATCTCCTGGGCTGGAAAAAGGGAAAGGGGCGGCAGCGCGCTGCCGAACTCCTCGACCTGGTCGGACTCGACCCTTCCGTTTATGGCGACCGCTATCCGGAACAGCTTTCCGGAGGTCAGCGCCAACGCGTCGGTGTGGCAAGGGCGCTGGCCGCCGACCCGCCGGTCCTGCTGATGGACGAGCCTTTCGGCGCGGTCGACCCGGTCGTCCGGGAACGGCTCCAGAACGAATTCCTGAAACTCCAGGAACAGGTCCGCAAAACCGTCCTGTTCGTCACCCACGACATCGAGGAAGCCGTCCGGCTCGGCGACCGGATCGCCGTCTACGGACAGGGCTCCATCGAGCAGTTCGACACCCCCGCCACCGTGCTCGGCGCCCCCGCCACCCGGTACGTCGCGGACTTCGTCGGCGCCGACCGCGGCCTCAAGCGGCTCTCCGTCACCCCCGTAGAGGAGAGCGACCTCGACCAGCCCCCGGTCGTCCACCTCGACGACCCCCTGGCCCGGGCCACCGGACGGCTCCGCGCCGAGGGCGCGCGCTGGGCCGTCGTCCTGGACGGCGAGGACCAGCTGCACGGCTGGCTCCCGGCCGACGCCGCCGGGTCCGCCGCCGAGACCGTACGCGCGCACGCCCGCCGGATGGAGGCGTGGCTCCCGCTCGGCGCCCCGCTCAAGCAGGCGTTCTCCACCATGCTCCAGCACGACGCCGGCTGGATCGCCGTCATCGACGCGCAGGGCACCGGCCGCTTCCTCGGCGTACTCACCCCCGCCCGGCTGCACGAGGCCCTGCGCCGCTCGATCGACGCGGACGCCCAGGACCTCCCGCGGGCCGAGGTGACGGTCGAGACCGTGGAGCGCGCCACGCGCTGAGCCGGGCGCCGCCCCCGGGACGGACGACCGTCAGTTCTCGCTGAGGCGGCTGCTCAGCCAGTCCAGCGCCGAGGGAATCTCCCGCCGCCAGGTGTTGAAGTTGTGCCCGCCGCTGTCCAGCACGATCGAGGACACCTGGGCGGGCGCCTTCACCTTGGAGATGAACTGCCGCGTGGTGTTGTAGTTGCCCTCGCCGTGCCTGGAGGTGGTGACCAGGAAGGACGAGTCGGGCTGCGGCATGTTGTCCAGCGTCCACATCAGGTCCGCCCGGTTCCGCGCGTCCTGGTCGCCCTGGAAGAGGTCACCGGTCGTCGGGTCCTCGGCCGCCTTGTAGTAGGCGGAGAGTCCGGCGCTCGCGATGAACCGGTCCGGGTGGTGCAGTCCGATCTTCAGCGCGCAGTAGCCACCGGTCGAATTGCCGATGATGCCCCAGTTCCGGGCGAGCTTCCCGACCCGGTACGACTCGGAGACCGCCTGCGGCACGTCCTCGGCCAGGAAGGTCTCGGTCTGCGGCCCGCCCTCGATGTCCACGCACTCGGTGTCCCGGGGCGGCGCGACCGTCGGCCGCAGCATCACCAGGATCATCGGCTGGGACCGTCCGGCTTTCACCCGTTCGTGTGCGGTCCGCGGATAGTCGAGCCCCTTGAGGAGGTTCTCCGCGACCCCCGGATAGCCCGTCAGCACCTCGACCGCGGGGAACTTCCGACGCGAGAAGGCCGGCTGGAAGTACTCCGGCGGCAGGTACACGTACGCCGAGCTCTCGATCCCCGACCGCTTGCCCGCGACCACGACCTTGTCGATCCGGCCGCTCACCTCCGGGCGCGGCGCGCCCGGCACCTGCGGCCGCTGCTCCCCGACCCGGACGATGTTCTTCGAGGCCAGGGTGGCCGCCGCGTGGTCGGTGACCACGCCCAGGTCCTGCTTCCGGCCGAACAGATCGGCCCACGACCCGTAGAAGAGGAAGGAGTTGTTCGCCACCAGGGCCACCGTGACGAAGATGGTCACCTGGGTTGCCAGCAGCAGGCCGATCCGGCCGGACACCGCGGGCACGCTGCGACGGGACAGCCGGGGCCAGAGCCAGATCGTGGCGGCGAAGAACACCACGGCCAGCGCGATGGCCAGAACCAGAAGCGTCTTACTGGTAAGACCCATGGATGGTGAGCTTTCTTCTCTGGAATTTTCCGTGCGGCGGTGAACCCGCGGCGCGGAAGCCTCGTCCTACAGATCGCACATCGTCCTGAGGCATATGTCCGAAGGACTCAAGATTCTCTCGCGGAACCACGGGAAGCGATGTCTGTCACGCTAGATGGGGATAAATCGGGATCGGTTCCGAGTCCCGTAAGCAAGTTCGTACGAGGCCCCCGCCCCGAAACGGTACCGGGCCTCGTGGGTACCGCCTGCACCGTCGTCGGCCTGATCGACGTCGCCGCGGGCGTCTTCCCCCGCTTCCGGCACAGCCGGATGCACACCCTCGCCGAGGTGCTCCCCGGCGCCCTCGGCCCGTTCGCCGCCGCGCTCTCGCTGAGCGCCGGCGTCCTCCTCCTGCTCCTCGCCCACGGCCTCAAGCGGCGCAAGCGGCGGGCCTGGCGGGCCGCCGTCCTGCTGCTCCCGGCCGGCGCCCTGGCGCAGTTCACGTACCGTCACTCGGTCGTCGGCGCCCTGGTCTCGCTGGCGCTGTGCATGCTGCTGGTCCGTCACCGGGGCGAGTTCTCCGCCCTCCCCGACCCCCGCAGCCGCTGGCGCGCGCTGGCCAACTTCGTCCTCCTCGGCGCGGGTTCGCTCGCCCTGGGCGTCGCCGTCGTCAGCGCGCACCCCGGCCGGGTGGTGGGCGACCCCAGCATCGCCGACCGGCTCCAGCACGCCCTGTACGGGATGCTCGGCATCGAGGGCCCCGTCCGGTACACCGGCGACACCTCCTGGACCGTGGGCTACTCCCTCGGCGCCCTCGGCCTGCTGACCGCCGTCACCACCGTCTACTTCGCCTTCCGCCCCGAGCACCCGGCCGCCCGGCTCACCGAGGAAGACGAGGTCCGGCTCCGCGCCCTCCTGGAGAAGCACGGCGGCCGCGACTCGCTCGGCCACTTCGCCCTCCGCCGCGACAAGGGCGTCGTCTTCTCCCCCAGCGGCAAGGCCGCCGTCTGCTACCGCGTGGTGTCCGGGGTGATGCTCGCCAGCGGCGACCCGATCGGCGACGTCGAGGCCTGGCCCGGCGCCATCGAGCGCTTCATGGACGAGGCCCGGGCCCACTCCTGGACCCCCGCCGTGATGGGGTGCAGCGAGACCGGCGGCGAGGTCTGGACCCGCGAGACCGGGCTCGACGCCCTGGAGCTCGGCGACGAGGCGGTGGTGGACGTCGCGGATTTCTCGCTCGCCGGGCGCCCGATGCGCAACGTACGCCAGATGGTGAAGCGCATTGAACGCCTCGGCTACGAGACCTGCGTCCGCCGCGTCCGCGACATCGGCGAGGACGAGCTCGCCCGCATCCGCCGCGCCGCCGACGACTGGCGCGGCACCGACCACGAGCGCGGCTTCTCCATGGCGCTCGGCCGGCTCGGCGACGCGGCCGACGGCGACTGCGTCGTCGCCACCGCCCACAAGGCCGACGAGCCCGGCACGGACTCCCCGTACGGCGACCTGAAGGCCGTACTCCACTTCGTCCCTTGGGGCACCGACGGCATGTCCCTCGACCTGATGCGCCGCGACCGCGCCGCCGACCCCGGCATGAACGAGCTGCTGATCGTCGCCGCCCTCCAGGCCGCCCCCGGCCTGGCCGTCGAGCGCGTCTCGCTGAACTTCGCCATGTTCCGCTCGGCCCTCGCCCGCGGCGAGAAGCTGGGCGCCGGGCCGGTGCTGCGGACCTGGCGCGGGCTGCTGATCTTCCTCTCCCGCTGGTTCCAGATCGAGTCGCTGTACAAGTTCAACGCCAAGTTCCGGCCCCGCTGGGAACCCCGCTTCGTCGTCTACCGCAACGCCGGGGACCTCCCCCGGATCTCCTTCGCCGCCATGCAGGCGGAGGGCTTCGTCAGCTTCTCCCTCCCCCGCCCCTTCGCCCGCCGCTTCCCGGACCCCGGCCCCCGCCCCTGCGCCCACGCCCCGGCCGCGGGCCCGGAGCACCGGGCGCACGCGGCGTAGCCCCGTCCCGCACGGGCCTACGCTGGACACATGAGTACGTTGCGTGGACGAGGCACGGTCCAGGGCCTGCCGGAGTGGGACCGCTGCGCGGTCATGGGTGTCGTGAACGTGACCCCGGACTCCTTCTCCGACGGGGGCCGCTGGTTCGACACCACGGCCGCGGTCAAACACGGCCTCGACCTGGTCGCCCAGGGCGCCGACCTGATCGACGTCGGCGGCGAGTCGACCCGCCCCGGCGCCACCCGGGTGGACGCCGAGGAGGAGCTGCGGCGGGTGGTCCCGGTGGTCCGGGGGCTGGCCGCCGAGGGGGTCACGGTCTCCGTCGACACCATGCGGGCCCGGGTCGCCGAGCAGGCCGTCACGGCGGGCGCCACCCTGGTCAACGACGTGAGCGGCGGCCTCGCCGACCCCGACATGATCCCGGTCGTCGCCGCGTCCGGCGCCCCGTTCGTCGTGATGCACTGGCGCGGCTTCAGCGAGTCCATGAACAGCCGCGCGGTCTACGGGGACGTCGTCGCCGAGGTCGTCGCGGAGCTGCGCGAACGGATGGACGCGGTGGTCGCGGGCGGTATCGCCCCGGAACGCGTCGTGATCGACCCCGGCCTCGGCTTCGCCAAGGAGGCCGCCCACGACCTCGCCCTGATCGCCCGCCTCGACGCGCTGCGCGCCTTGGGCCGCCCCCTGCTGGTCGCCGCCTCCCGCAAGCGCTTCCTCGGCCACGTACTGGCGGGCGAGGGTGCCGCGCCCCCGCCCGCCCGCGAACGCGACGCCGCCACCGCGGCCGTCTCCGCGCTCTCCGCGCACGCCGGCGCCTGGGCCGTCCGGGTCCACGAGGTACGGGCCACCGCCGACGCGGTCCGGGTCGCCCGCGCCGTCGAGGGAGCCGCGTGAGCACCGGCCGCGACGAGCACGCGGAGGCCGCCGCCGACATCGCCGCCGTCGAGCGGGCCAACACCGCCTTCTACGAGGCGATGGAACACGGCGACTTCGAGGAGCTCTCCGGGCTCTGGCTGCCCGGCGAGGACCTCACCGTCTCCTGCGTCCACCCGGGCTGGCCGGTACTGACCGGCCGCGGCGAGGTGCTGCGCAGCTACGCGCTGATCATGGCGAACACCGAGTACATCCAGTTCTTCCTGACCGACGTCGGGGTCTCGATGACCGGCGACACCGCCCTGGTGACCTGCACGGAGAACATCCTCAGCGGCGGACCCGCCGAGGACGGCAACGCGCTCGGCCCGCTGGTCGGCCAGCTCGTCGTGGCCACCAATGTGTTCCGGCGCACACCGGACGGCTGGAAGCTCTGGTCCCACCACGGCTCCCCCGTACTCACCGAAACCGGTGAAGAAGGGGACGAAGAGTCCTCCTCCTGACCCGTCCGGCCCCTCCTCCCCGACCCGTCCGGTCCCGCCTCCCCGCCCGGTCCGGCCCCGATTCCGCCCCGGATTCCGGCCGGTCGTACCCCCGGAAAGGGGTTGGAACCGGGAAGCGCGGGTATACGCGGCTTCCAGCCCCCGTGGAATCCGGTTCCCGGGTACCCACGGGAGAGTGCTGTCAGTGCTCGAAGGTAAATTCGAAAGTGGGCACCTCGCCGTCCGCACGCGGCCCCGTGTCTTACGACCAACGACAGCAGGAGTGATTCGCGTGGATCGTGTCGCGCTGCGCGGCCTCAAGGCCCGTGGACACCATGGCGTCTTCCCCAAGGAGCGGGAGGAGGGCCAGACGTTCATCGTCGACCTGGTGCTCGGCCTCGACACCCGCCCGGCGGCGGCCTCCGACGACCTGACGAAGACCGTGCACTACGGCGTCGTCGCGGAGGAGGTCGTCGAGGTCGTGCGGGGCGAGCCCGTCGACCTGATCGAGACGCTCGCGGACCGTATCGCCCGCACGTGCCTCAAGCACGAAGGGGTCGAGGAGGTGGAGGTGGTGGTGCACAAGCCGGACGCGCCGATCACCGTCCCCTTCGACGACGTCACCATCACCATCACCCGGAGCCGAGTATGACCTCGTTTTCCACCGAAGGGCAGAGCGACCCGACCGTCCAGCCCGTGCCCGCCTCCGTGGTCGAGCAGGTGGACGCGGCGGACATCACCCTCTCCAACCCGAAGCGGGCCGTGATCTCCCTCGGCTCCAACCTCGGCAACCGCCTGGAGACCCTCCAGGGCGCCATAGACGCCCTGGAGGACACCCCCGGCCTCCGCGTCAAGGCGGTCTCCCCGGTGTACGAGACGGAGCCCTGGGGCGTCGAGCCCGGCTCCCAGCCCTCGTACTTCAACGCGGTGATCGTCGTGAAGACGACGCTCCCCCCGTCCTCCCTGCTGGAGCGCGGCCAGGCCGTCGAGGAGGCCTTCGACCGGGTCCGCGAGGAGCGCTGGGGCCCGCGCACCATCGACGTCGACATCGTGGCGTACGCGGACGTCGTCTCCGACGACCCGGTGCTCACCCTCCCGCACCCCAGGGCCGCCGAGCGGGCCTTCGTCCTCGCCCCCTGGCTGGACGTCGACCCCGAGGCCCAGCTGCCCGGCGCCGGGCCGGTGGCCCAGCTGCTGGCCGCGGTCGGCCGGGACGGCGTACTGCCCCGGACCGATCTGGAACTCCGGCTGCCCTAGGTGTTCTGTCCCGGGAGGTTGTGGACGGGTGAGCGAGGTCTCGGCTGAGGGATCTTGAAGCAGGTGAGGGCCTTCCGGTTCGGTGTGGAT
>NZ_JBIVPT010000033.1:0-50905 GCF_044754785.1 Streptomyces sp. NPDC092952
CCCGTACCGGCCGTGGCGCCGCCCCCCCCCCCCCGGCCCCCCCCCCCCCCCCCCCCCCGCCCGGCGGCCCCCCCCCCCCCCCCCCCCCCCCCCGGGGGGCCGGGGGGGGCGGGGGGGCCCCCCCCCCCCCCCCCCCGCCACCGGATCACTCCACACTCACCCAGTCCAGGGTGCGCCGCACGGCCCGCTTCCAGTCCGCGTACCCCCGCGCCCGGTGCTCCTCGTCCCACTGAGGCTCCCAGCGCCTGGACTCCTGCCAGTGCTCCCGCAGTTCGTCCTGGTCCCGCCAGAACCCGGTGGCCAGCCCGGCGGCGTACGCGGCGCCCAGCGCCGTCGTCTCGGCGACCACCGGACGGCTGACCGGGACGCCCAGCACATCCGCCTGGATCTGCATGCAGAGGTCGTTGGCCGTCACCCCGCCGTCGACCTTGAGCACATCGAGATGGACGCCGGAGTCCTGCTCCATCGCCTCCACCACGTCCCGGCTCTGGTAGCAGATCGCCTCCAGGGTGGCCCGCGCCAGATGGGCGTTGGTGTGGTAGCGGGCCAGACCGACGATGGCGCCCCGGGCGTCCGAGCGCCAGTACGGGGCGAACAGCCCGGAGAAGGCCGGGACGAAGTACATCCCGCCGTTGTCGTCCACCGTCCGGGCGAGCCGCTCGCTCTCGCTCGCCTCGCTGATCACCTTCATCTGGTCCCGCAGCCACTGCACCGCCGAACCGGTCACCGCGATGGAGCCCTCCAGGGCGTAGACCGCCGGGGCCGTACCGAACCGGTAGGCGACGGTGGTCAGCAGGCCGTGCCGCGAGCGGACCGGCGTCGTACCGGTGTTGAGCAGCAGGAAGTTGCCGGTGCCGTAGGTGTTCTTCGCCTCGCCGGGCGCGAAGCACACCTGCCCCACCGTCGCCGCCTGCTGGTCGCCGAGGACCCCGGCGATCGGGACCGCGGCCCGCAACGGGCGGGACGTGCGGGTCCGCCCGTACGCCTCGGCGTCGGAGGACGGCCGGATGGCCGGGAGCATCGCCCGGGGGACACCGAAGATCTCCAGCAGCTCGTCGTCCCAGTCCAGCGTCTCCAGGTCCATCAGCATCGTCCGGCTGGCGTTGGTCACATCGGTGGCGTGGACACCGCCCTCGGGACCGCCGGTGAGGTTCCACAGCACCCACGCGTCCGTGTTCCCGAACACCGCGTGCCCCCGCTCCGCCGCCGCCCGGACGCCGTCGACGTGGTCGAGGATCCACTTGATCTTCCCGCCGGAGAAGTACGTCGCCGGGGGCAGCCCCGCCTTGCGCCGGATCACCTCCCCGTGCCCGGAGTCCTCCAGCGACTTGGCGATCGAGTCGGTACGGGTGTCCTGCCACACGATCGCGTTGCAGTACGGCCGCCCGTTGCGCGGGTCCCACACCACGGTCGTCTCACGCTGGTTGGTGATCCCGAGGGCGTGCAGATCCGTGCCGCTCAGCCCGCCGGTGCGCAGCGCGGTCTGCATCACCGAGTTGGTGCGCTCCCAGATCTCCACCGGGTCGTGCTCCACCCAGCCGGGGCGGGGCATGATCTGCTCGTGCTCCAGCTGGTGCCGGGCCACCTCGTTGCCGCCGTGATCGAAGATCATGAAGCGGCTGCTGGTGGTGCCCTGGTCCACCGCGCCGATGAAGTCCGCCATGGCATGCCGCCTCTCCTGGCCCCGGTCCGCCGTGCGGACCGGGGCTCACTTCTCGGGCAGTACGGGGATCCTGCCCTCCGGCTCCTCCTCGGGCGAGGGCAGGAAGGTGCTGATGAGGACCTTGTAGACGAACGCCCCCACCGGGCCGCCGACCAGCGGGCCGATGATGGGCACCCAGAAGTAGAGCTCCCCGTACTGGTCGCGCCAGGCGCCGCCGTATCCGGTGAGGAAGCTCGCGAGCCGGGGGCCGAGGTCACGGGCCGGGTTGATGGCGTATCCGGCGTTGGTGCCGAACGCCATGCCGATGGCCACCACGATGAGCCCCACGACGAACGGGCCGAGGTTGGCGCCCGGCGGGGTGTTGAGGAGATCGGTCACCGCGAAGATCAGCAGGACGAGGATCGCGGTCCCGATGACCTGGTCGCGGAAGGCCCCCCACTCGTGGATCGGCAGCGCGTGGTTCCCGTTGGCGGGCAGGGTGGAGAACACCGCCTGTGTCTTGATCGTGTGCCCCGGGTCGACCTTGGCCAGCGCCTCCGAGTAGTTCCACCGCACCAGCAGCGCCGCCACGAACGCACCCGCCACCTGGGCGAGCGAGTAGGGGGCGACCTTCTTCCAGGGGAAGCCCTTGAACGCGGCCAGGGAGACCGTCACCGCCGGATTGAGGTGGGCGCCGCTGAGGCGGCCCGCCACGTAGACACCGAGGGTGACGCCGAGCCCCCAGGCCCAGGCGACGCTGTCGTGGTTGCCGAGACCCCCCGGCGGATCGGTGAGCGCGCCGCCCGCCGCGACCTGCGCCACGACCCCGCAACCGAAGAGGATGAGGATCAGGGTGCCGAGGAACTCCGCGGAGAGCTCCCCGGCGAGTCCCGAGTTCCTGAGTCGCCCCATGGGGAACTCGCTTCCTGTCGGTCCGCGGGGATAGGGGTCGTTGATCCGGATTTGAGCCTAAAGGGAGGTATGTGATTCCGCATGCGGTTCACAGCCCTCCCGGACCGGGGGCGCCACCGGGCGGGACACCCGGTGGGGGTATCGTCGGGCCCGTACCGCAGGACTCGTACGACCCAGGATTCGAGGCAGCCGTGGATCGCGGACGGACACGCGCACCGGGAGTGTCCCGGTTGCTCGTGCTCTGCGCCGCCCTGTTCGGGCTGTTCCTCATGCACGGAGCACCGGCCGGCGCTGCGGCGGGCTGCCATGACGCGGGGGCGGCGATCGCCGCCGCGCCGGGTGCGGCGACGGCCGGTGGCCACGCCGCCATGGCCGAGGGGCACAGATCCGAGCGGGTGGCCGTCGCGGCGCCCGCGGCGGACGGCGAGTCCTGCGTCTTCACCCAGTCCCGGGACCGGGTGCTGCCCCTGCTGATGGCGCTGGGGCTGCTGGTGCCGGTCACGGGTGTGACCTCCGGTGCCCGCACCGCCGTACGCGGACCGGCGCGGCGAGGACCGCCGTTCGCCGGCCGGGGGCTGCTGCTCCAGGTGTGCGTCGCGCGGACGTGACAGGGATCCGCCGGTCCACGGCCTTCGGGCCGGACCGGCCGGACCCCCTGCCCTTCCGCGCCACGGATGTGGCGCACCAGTGCACACACCTGGAAAGAGAATCGCGATGTCCGCTTTCGCGCCCTTCACCGCCCGCCGCCGTACGCTCGCGGCGGTCGGCACCGCCGCCGTGCTCGCCCTGGCCCTGACGGCCTGCGGCTCCTCCGACGACTCCTCGGGCGGTTCGTCCATGCCGGGCATGGACCACGGCTCGCCCAAGGCCTCCGCCCCGGCCGCCGCCGGTACGTTCAACGACGCGGACGTGGAGTTCGCGCAGCAGATGATCCCGCACCACCAGCAGGCCATCGAGATGGCGCGGCTGGCCGACGGCCGGGCCGCCGACGCCGAGATCAAGAAGCTGGCCGCCGCGATCGAGGACGCGCAGGACCCCGAGATCAACACGATGAAGGGGTGGCTGACCTCCTGGGGCAAGCCGCTGCCCGACGCCTCGATGGGTGACATGCCCGGGATGGACCACGGCTCGGACGGCGCGGGCATGCCCGGAATGATGTCCGACAAGGAGATGGGCGGCCTCGAGGCGGCCGAGGGCAAGGACTTCGACAAGAAGTTCGCCCGGCTCATGATCGGCCACCACGAGGGCGCGGTCACCATGGCCGAGAAGGAGAAGAAGGACGGCAGGAACGCCGACGCGAAGAAGCTCGCGGAGGCCGTCGTCACGGCCCAGACCGCCGAGATCGAGCAGATGAACAAGATCCTCGACCGGCTCTGACCCCGAACGGGGCGCGGGTTCCCGTACGCCCTTCGTACGGGAACCCACGCCCCTCGGGCGCTCAGACGGAGTCCGCCGGAGCGGCGAGCAGCTCGGCCACCTCCTCGGGGGTGGTCTCCCGCAGCTCCTCGTCGACCAGCAGCCACCGGGTGACGGAGACCGCTTCGAGGAACGGCAGATCGTGGCTGGCGATGAGCAGCGCGCCCTCGTAGGACTCCAGGGCGCTGGTCAGCTGCCGCACGCTGGCGATGTCGAGATTGTTGGTCGGCTCGTCCATCATCAGGAGCTGCGGGGCCGGTGCGGCGAGCATCGTGGCCGCGAGCGCGGCACGGAACCGCTCACCGCCCGAGAGGGTGCCCGCCGGCTGCTCGGCGCGCTTTCCCTGGAAGAGGAAGCGGGCGAGCTGGGAACGGATCTGGTTGTCGGTGACCCCGGGGGCCAGCCGGGCCGTGTTCGCCGCGACGCTCAGCTCCGGGTCCAGCACATCGAGCCGCTGCGGGAGGAACCGCGTCGGGACGAAGGTCCTGGCCTCGCCTGACAACGGGGCCAGCTCACCGGTGAGCGTGCGCAGCAGTGTCGTCTTCCCCGCGCCGTTGCGGCCGACCAGCGCGATCCGCTCCGGGCCGTTGACCTGGAGGGTTCCTTCGCGCAACCGGCCGAACCGCGGCCGCAGTTCCTCCAGGGTCAGTACGGTCCGCCCGGCGGGCACCGCCGTGTGCGGCAGCCTCACCCGGATCTCGGCGTCGTCGCGGATCGCGTCCGCGGCCTCCTCGCGCCGCTCGCGCGCCTCGTTGAGCCGGTCCTCGTGGAGACCGCGGAGCTTGCCCGCCGACTCCTGGGCGGACCGCTTGCGGCGGCCGGCCAGGATCTTCGGCAGGCCACCGTCCAACTCGGCCTTCTTTCCGGTCCGTTGACGCCGGGCCAGCTTCGTCCGGGTCTCCTCCAGTTCGCGCTTCTGGCGGCGTACGTCGGCCTCGGCGGCGCGCAGCGTCCGCCCGGCCGCCTCCTGCTCGGTGGCCACGGCCTCCTGGTACGCGGACCAGCCGCCGCCGTACCAGTTCACCGAGCCGGCGCGCAGTTCGGCGATGCGGTCCACGCGTTCCAGCAGTTCGCGGTCGTGGCTGACCACGATCAGTACGCCCGAGTGCCAGGAGTCGACGGCTTCGTACAGCCGTCGGCGCGCGAACAGGTCCAGGTTGTTGGTGGGTTCGTCCAGGAGCAGGACGTCGGGGCGTTCCAGCAGCAGTGCCGCGAGACGCAGCAGCACGGTCTCCCCGCCGGACAACTCGCCGACGGTGCGGTCGAGTCCGATGTCGCCGAGGCCGAGCGAGCCCAGGGTCGCCAGGGCCCGTTCCTCCACGTCCCAGTCGTCGCCGATCGTCTCGAAGTGCTTCTCGTCGACGTCTCCGGACTCGATGGCGCGCAGCGCCTCGCGCCGTTCGGCGATGCCGAGCGCGTGGTCCACCCGCAGGGTGGTGTCGAGGGTGATGTTCTGCGGCAGGTGGGCGAGGCTGCCGCCGATGGTCACCGTGCCCTCGGTCGGGCGCAGTTCGCCGGTGAGCAGTCGCATCAGGGTGGACTTGCCCGCGCCGTTGTTGCCGACGAGCCCGATCCGGCCGCGGCCGACGCTCAGCGAGAGCCCGTCGAAGACCGTGGTGCCGTCCGGCCACCGGAAGGTCAGGGCCGAGCAGGTGAGGGAGGCGCTGGGGGCGGTGGGTGTCGCCATGGATTTCCTCGCAGTCGTGATCGCAATGAAGGGGGGATTCGTATGCGAGCACCACGCGGCGACCGAGCAGCGGAGAAGGATGCGGCTGTCCTGGAAACGAGGGACGGCTCATGCATCGAGGTCGCATCCACGCGGGGGTCACGGGCAGTGCGGAAACACTGCGACGACGTGACAGGCATACGGCGAAAGCCGTACGGCGTGGTGTTCGCGGACCTCAGATGCGCAACGTCCACCTCTATCGGAGACAACAGGACACGAAAACCATAGCGGCAGAGGGGAGTGGTTGGCAATGCTCCCCGCCCGTCGGGGCGCCGGACGGGCGAAGCGCGGAAAGTCGCCTCCCTCTCCCCGTGGTGCGAGTCACATCCCGCCCCCGACCGCCGTGCCGCATGCCGCGGATCCCTTTGCCCGCACGGGTCGTCACCGGGTCGGTGTGAGGTGGATTACCGGAAATGAAGTGACTTGATCTTGTTGGGCAATTGCATGCGGAAAAAGGGTCTTGTCCCCTTCGGATTCTCTCGTCTACGGTCTCCGTCAATCCGGACGGAACGCCGAATCCTGCCGCTGTCCGGAGCATTCCGACCACTTGTGCACGGCAGGAGCGGGGAACCCAGGTACACCGCCGGTCCGGACGTCCGGACGGCTCGGGGTGAAGCCGCGCCGACGCGCGGCCGGGCAGCTCCAGCCCGAACCCGACAGCTCACCTCGCAGGCGACGGAGAGGAACCACCATGTCCTTCACCGGTACGCGCCACCGTCGCGCCGCCACCCCGTTGACCAGGGGATTCATAGCCGTGGGTACGGGAGCGGCCGCCCTGCTCCTGCCACTGCTCGGAGCCCAGGCCGCTTCGGCGGCGCCGACCCCGGCCGCCGCCACCGCACCCGCCGCGCGGACCGCGGCGTACACCGACGACCTGGACGGCTGGATCAAGGAGTCGCTGGCCGTCATGGCCGAGCACGGCATCCCCGGCAGCTACGAGGGCATCCACCGCAACGTCATGCGCGAGTCGTCCGGCAACCCGCTCGCCGTCAACAACTGGGACTCCAACGCCGCCGCAGGGACCCCTTCCAAGGGCCTGCTCCAGATCATCGATCCGACGTTCCTCGCCTACCACGTGCCCGGCACGTCGACGGACAGCTTCGACCCCGTCGCCAACATCACCGCCGCGTGCAACTACGCCGCCGACCGGTACGGCTCCATCGACAACGTCAACGGGGCCTACTGAACCGTCACTCCGGGGCGGACCCGGCCGCCTGTTCCGGAGCGGTGTGGGGCGGAACGGGCACCGTGGCCGCCGCCCCGTTCCGTACCGCCTGCACGGCCGCGTCGTGCAGGCGGCGGCTGTCCTCCTCCGAACAGCACGCTACGGGGCTGCCCACCATGGTGAACCAGTCGATCGCCCCCGAGTACTGCACGGTGATCTGGGCCGTGTCCTCGGCCCAGGTCGTGTGCACGGTCAGGTCCCCGGACAGGACACCGACCTCCTCCGTCAGCACGCCGCCGTGCCCGGAGAACACACCACACGTAGTCCATGACGCCCAAGCCATGCATCCAGGCTGGCACCGAGGCGGCGAATGCGCGACCCATGGGCCACACGTACGCGCCCGATGCCGACCGGGGGGAAAATTTCCCAGGGTCCGGCCTTCGGTTCCCGCACTCCCCGATCCTTCGGCGTCCTCTGCTCAGTTAGCGCAAAATCGTCGAAATTGATCACTGGAACAACGAATTCCGAAGGTGAACGCCTCTTGACCTGCGGAACACGTCGGGATTGCATAGCGCGCTGGGAGCGACGAAACCACTCACCACGTCCTCGTCTGGAGGCGATACCGCTCCCGCGCTCAAACACCGCACTTTTGATCGGAACCGCACGATGACCGACACGCTCAGCGCACCTCAGGCGCTCGCCCCGGCGACCGGCCCCACCCCCCAGAAGCTCAAGCGCTCCATCGGCGTCGTGGGCGGCACACTGCTCACGCTGTCCTGCGTGACCCCCGCCTCGACCCTCTTCGTGGTCGTGCCGGACCTCTTCTCCAGCCTCGGCACGTACACCGCCCTGACCATCGCCATCGGCTCGCTGCTCTGCATCGCGGTCGCCTTCTGCTACTCGGAACTGGGCACCCTCATCCCCAGCGCCGGCGGCGAGTACGCCATGGTGTCGACCATGGCGGGACGGCTCGCCGGATGGCTCGTCTTCGTACTGTCGCTGCTCGTCGTGATGATCGTGCCCCCGGTGATCTCCATGGGGACGGCGGACTACCTGGCGCCCATCGTGCACATCCCCGCCCCCCTCGCGGGCGCCGGGGTCATGCTGCTCGCCACCCTCGCCGGCCTGCTGGACCTGCGCGCCAACGCGTGGATCACCGGAATCTTCCTGGTCCTCGAAGTGATCGCGGCGGGCGTCGTCGCCGTACTGGGCTTCGCCCACACCGAGCGCGGCGCGTCGTCGCTGGTGCACGGCACGGTCGCCTCGGCCGGCGGTTCCCACTCCACCGTCACCGCGATGATGGTGGTCTCCGGGCTCGCCATCGCGCTCTTCATCACCCAGGGCTTCTCCACCGCGGTCTACCTCTCCGAGGAGCTGGAGAACCCGCGCCGCAACGTGGCCCGCACCGTGCTCGCCACCCTGGCCATCTCCACCGCCGTCATCCTGATCCCGGTCATCGCCATCACCATGGGCGCCCCGGACCTGGCTGCCCTGACCTCCGGCGACCTCAGCACCATGGTCACCGCCTGGTCCAACTCGGCGGTCGGCACCTTCGTCAGCCTCTGTGTCGCCCTCGCGATCATCAACGCGGGCATCGTCATGGTCATCCAGAACTCCCGGGTGCTCTTCGCCTCGGCCCGTGACAAGGCGTGGCCGGCACCGGTCAACAACGCCCTGTCCCGGCTCGGCCGGTTCGGCTCGCCGTGGGTCGCGACCCTCCTCGTCGGCGTCCCCGGCGCGGCGCTCTGCTTCGTCAACCTCGACACCCTGTACGGCGTCACCGGCGTCTCCGTCACCGCCATGTACCTGCTGGTCGCCGTCGCGGCCCTGCTCTGCCGCCGCGGCGCGCACCGCGAGGCGCAGGCCTGGCGGATGCCGCTCTGGCCCGCCGTCCCCGTACTGCTGATCGCCGTGCTGGCGTACATCCTGACCCAGCAGGAGGTCGAGTACCTGCTGTGGACCGGCGGCATCACCGCGGTCGCCACGCTCTACTGGGCGTTCTACCTGCGGCCCCGCCGTGAGACCCGCTGGCTGGTCAGCATTCCGGAGGACGCCCGGTCCTGACCGGGGGCGCGTTCCGTGCGGTGCCCGGCCCGTCGGTGGAGATCCTCCACCGGCGGGCCGGCCCCGTTCGCGCCCGTCGCCCGACCGGGCGCAGCACCGTCCCGGCGACGGGCGGACCCGCCGCCCCTTGCCCACAGTGGGACGAGGAAGGTCGTCGGAGCACGGGGAGCGGTGGCGCCATGGGTGTCGAACGGGTCGGAGTCGTCGTGCACCAGGGCCGCCCCGAGGCCGTCGTCGCCGCGGGCGTCGTACGCGACTGGTGCGCCCGCGAAGGGGTTCCGTGCACGGACATCGACGTGTGGCGGGGCGACGGACGGCGGCGCGGCGGGCGCGAGGAGGCCGACGTCGCGGGCAACCCCGACCTGATCGTGACGCTCGGCGGCGACGGCACGTTCCTGCGCGGCGCCAGGATCGCCGCCAAGCACGACGGTGCCGTGCTCGGGATCGACCTGGGCCGCGTCGGCTTCCTCACCGAGGTGCCGGCCCATGACGTCGTGCGCGCGCTCGACGCCGTCCACCGGGGCCGGGCGGAGTTCGAGGAGCGCATGACGCTGACCATGCGGGCCTCCCGGGTGCTCGAAGTGCCCCCGGACATCGACGCCCTGATGGGCTACGGGCGGCGCCCGATGCTGCCGCCGCCCCAGCTCGCCCCGGACGCGGAGGCCGCGGCGGAGGACTGGGGCGTGGCGCTGGACGTCACCGCCCTCAACGATGTCGTCGTGGAGAAGCTCGCCCGCGACCGCCAGGTGAGCCTCGGCGTCTACATCGGCGGCCGGCTCCTCGCCTCGTACTCGGCCGACGCGGTCGTGATGGCGACGCCCACCGGCTCGACCGCGTACAGCTTCGCCGCCGGCGGGCCGGTGGTCTCGCCCCGGATGGACGCGGTCCTCTTCACCCCCGTGGCGGCGCACATGACCTTCGACCGCACCGTGGTCGCCGCCGCCGACGAACCGATCGCCGTACGGGTCCTGCCGCACTCCGGGCAGGCCGCGGTGACCATCGACGGCCAGCTGCGCGGCGTACTGGACGCCGGGGACTGGCTCGGCGTCTACGCGGCACCGCGCCGCCTGCGGATCGTCCGGCTCGGCCCGCACGACTTCTACGGGCGGCTGCGTACCAGGATGCGCCTCACGGACGCCCCCGCCACGGCCGCGGACGGTGAGAGCGCGCCGCTCTTCCGCCACGACGGCCCGGTCCCGCACGACCTCGCACACCTCCACCTCGCCCCGTGAGCCACCTGGTCCGACGGCCCCTGCCACCGGGCCGGCCGGCGCCGATATAGTCGGCCGCTGCGGGAGAGCGGCCATGGGGAGGAACGGGGTGTCGCGCTCCGGACCCTCGCCGATGCCCACTGCCCCGTCCCGTCCCCGGCCGAGCCGCCGACGGTGCCCCGGAAAGGCTCGCCACCCACGGAAGGGGCCACGCGATGCCGGCCGTCCTCGTTCTGCTGCTCTCCGGCACCTGGCTGCTGTCCGGTGCCCTGGTGACCGGGACCGATCCGCTGATCGTCGCCGTGGGCCGCACCGCGGTGTGCTGCGCGGTGCTCACCGCCGTCGCCGCCTCCCGCGCGGACGGCCGGGCCGATCTGCGCAGGGCCGCCGCCCGGCCGGGCACCGTATGGCTGCTGGGCCTGCTCGGCTTCGCCGGATATGCGGCGGGCACCCTGCTGGCCATCTCCCGGATCGGGACCTCGCTGGCCAATGTCGTCGTCGCACTGCTGCCGTGCGCCACGGTGGCGGTCGGCGCGCTGTTCTTCGGCGAACGCTCCGGGGCCCGTCGGACGGCCGGAGCGGTGCTCGCCTGCGCGGCCGCGGTCGGGTACGCGGCGCTCGGCACCGGGGCGGGCGACGCGGACGCGCTCGGACTGCTGCTGGTCGCGGCGGCGACCGTGGCCTTCGCGGTGTACGGCTTCCTCTACCGGAGGCGGATGCCGGGGCTGCCGCCGCTCACCGTGTTGCCCGTCCTGCTCGCGGCCGCCACCTGCCTGCTGCTGCCGATGGCCCTGCCCGCGCTGGTCTCGCACCCGCCCACGCCCGCCGCGATCGGCGGCATCGTGCTCCTGGGCGGGGCCGTGTACGCCCCCGCCTACCTCGTGCAGCACCGGCTCATCCTGCTGCGCGGGCCGGTCTTCACGGCGGCCGTGCAACTGGCCGTCCCGTTCACGGTGCGGCTCGGTGACTGGGCCCTGGGCACCGGGGCCGTGCCCTCCGCGGCGGAACTGCTGCTGCTCGCGGTGTGCTGCGGCGGCATCGCGCTCGTCACCGTGGAGCCCGGTCGGCAGCGGCTCGCCGGCGCGGAGGCGGAATGACGTCGGGGCCGAGGTGGCGGCCCGTCGCCGGACGACCGTCCGTCCGGCGACGGGCCGGGTGTCTCCGGACTCAGAAGGTGACGTCCGAGCAGGCGTAGAACGCGTTGCCGGTGTCGGCGATCGTCCAGACGCCGAGGATCAGGTGCTTGCCCGTCTTCTGCGGCAGCACCCCGGAGTGGGTCACGGTGGACCCGGGCAGACGCCCGCCGAAGGGCACGGTCAGGAACGGCTGGGGATCCAGGTCGGCCCTGGTCAGCGGCTTGGTGGGGTCGTAGCCGTCCTTGGTGATGTAGTAGCGGAAGTCGGTCGTGGCGTGCCGCGCCTCGATCCGCCAGCGGAACGTGTAGCTCTGCCCCGCCGTGACCTGTGTGGCGGGCCATGTGCCGCCGCGCGGGTCGTCGAGCTCGGAGAACCGGCCGATGCCGCCGGCGCAGATGGTGCCGTCGACCGGCCCGCGGGCGGGGAAGCCCTTGGGTCCTTCCACGCTCGGCGGCTCCCACTGGACCTGGCCGCAGTTGCGTACGGTGCCGAGGCCGCAGAGCTGCTGACGGCTGATGGGGGCGTCGGTGTAGCCGTGGGCCTGGGCGCTGCCGGTCGTGGCGAGCAAGGAAGCTCCGGCCATTCCGAGACCCAGGACGAATGAAGTGATCCTTCTGCGCATGCTTCGCTCCTGAGGGAGGTGTGGGGGCGCTGCGAGACGAGTGAGGGAAGAGGCGTCCCACCCTCACTAGGTCTAGACCAACTCCGAGACTAGTCAGAGGAATTGGTCATGTCCATACCATTGGCGCCCGATCGTGCGAGGGGGCCCGTGTGGTGCTGGAGTTCGTCCGCCCGGCGGATGTCAAGGACCTCGAACAGGTCAACGTCGATCGGATCTGGACACGCGGACGAGTGGCGTCACCCCCTGTCCGTGGGCCGATCGACGCCCTTTCGTGGACCTTTTCGCCGTCCAGCCGTTCCGGCTGCGGGAGTTGGTGAATCCCTGCCGACAACTCCGGGGAATTCCCCAGGCAATGGACTAATCGCCCCTGGTCAATCGGGTCGGTGGGGGCGACTACCGGACATCCGTGATCACGGTCGTCGGGGAAGTGGGCGGTGGAGGCGGATGCCGGCTCTCCTGAGTGCTGAGGCCGCGTCAGGCGGCCCTCGCTGCAGCAGGGTTGGTCACGAATGCGCTTCCGGGAAACGGCCCGGGGGGTGAGGGTGGCAATTTCCGATATGAAAAGTAATTAATATGCATGGCAATTTGGGGTGGCTTGTGGGGCGCTCTTGATTTTGTCGCGCCCATCGCAAAGTGGCGCCATGCGGCTTGAATTCGACGGTTGAGTCAGCTCATCAGGGAAAAATTACTAGGGCGAACCCCGGTGACGACGCCCAGGCTCGCGGAGCCCATGAAGGCGCTCCTCCCGCACTTCGATCCAATTTCCCGCGCGTGACAAGTGGCGAACATTCGTCCGGTCGCGTGCATTCGCAGGTATCCGATCAGATTTTCATTCATGGCTCGCGCACTCTTCCGTGCGCCGCGCCGTGCTGCTTCCTTCCGAAAAGGTGCTGAGAGTGGAAAGTCGCGAACCGCTGCCCGGCGGTGGCCCGGAGGTGACTTACGGTCGGGCCCGGGGGCACGATACTCCGGAGTTCTCCGTACGCGCGGTACTGCGCGTGTCGGCGTACCCGCTCCTCCTGGTGAGTACGGTCTCGGTGGGTGCCGCGGCACTCCAGCTCGACTGGGACCCCGGCCTGGTGAGCCCACTCTTCCTGGTCGGGGTGATCGTCTACCTGACCGCACTCGAACGCCTGATTCCGTACCAGCGGTCCTGGCACCCGGACGCCCGCGAATGGCGTTGGTACGGGGCCTACTTCCTGCTGACGATGGTGTCCAGCGCGGTCGCGCAGTATCTGGTCACCGCGATGGTCGCGATGCTCTCGCCGAGCGAGCCCGCGCTCAATCTCTGGGCGGAGATCCCGGCAGCACTGCTGACCGGCTCGCTGGCCAGCTACCTGGTGCACCGGCTGGGGCACACCAATGCCACGCTCTGGCGGCTGCACGGTGTGCACCACGTGCCGGAGAAGGTGAACGTCGCGAACAACGGTGTCAACCACGTCCTCGACATCGTCCTCGCCCAGGGCGTCGTGCAGCTGGCGCTCTCGCTCATCGGGTTCTCCCGCGAATCCGTGCTGGTCGTCGGCCTGTTCGTGGCCGCCCAGGGATATTTCGTCCACGCCAACATCAATGTGCGCATCGGCCCGCTCAACCATGTGCTCGCCAGCCCGGAGCAGCACCGGCTGCACCACAGCACCGACCTGTCCGAAGCCGGCCACTACGGCTCGGACCTGTCGATCTGGGACCACTTCTTCGGAAGCTACACCTGGCGGCCCGGCCGTGAACCGGTCGCGGTCGGCCTGGGTGATCCCACGTCCTTCCCGCCCACCGGGGAGATCGTGTCCAGCCTTCTCCACCCCCTGCGCCGTGCGAAGACGCCCGGAACCGGCCCCGCCTGAACTTGCATGTCCACGCCGTGCCGCGTGGCGTCACGACCTAGGAGTACGACCTTGCCCGACGTGAACAGCGCCTCTGTGAGCGACAAGGTAGCGATCATCGGCATTGGGTGCCGACTGCCCGGCGGTGCGTCGGACCATCGCTCTTACTGGCAGAACCTCATGGCGGGCAAGGACTGCATCACCCCGACGCCCGCCGACCGCTACGACGTCGGCAGCCTCGGCAGCAGACGAAAGGACAAGCCGGGCCGGCTGGTCGGCGGTCGCGGTGGATACATCGACGGATTCGACGAGTTCGACCCCGCCTTCTTCGGGATCAGCCCGCGCGAGGCCGACCACATGGACCCGCAGCAGCGGAAGCTCCTCGAAGTCGCCTGGGAGGCCCTGGAGGACGGCGGCCAGCGGCCCGCGGAGCTCGCCGGCAGCAACACGGCCGTCTTCGTCGGGGCGTTCACGCTGGACTACAAGATCCTGCAATTCTCCGACCTGGGCTTCTCGTCGCTCGCCGCGCACACCGCCACCGGCACGATGATGACGATGGTCTCGAACCGCCTCTCTTACTGCTTCGACTTCCGCGGGCCCAGTCTCTCGATCGACACCGCGTGCAGTTCCTCGCTGGTGGCGGTGCACCTCGCGTGCCAGAGCCTCAACAACCGGGAGACCGACCTCGCGCTGGCCGGCGGGGTGCTGCTGCACATGGCCCCGCAGTACACCATCGCCGAGACCAAGGGCGGCTTCCTCTCGCCCGACGGGCGCTCGCGCGCCTTCGACGCAAGGGCCAACGGCTACGTCCGGGCCGAGGGGGTCGGCCTGGTCGCACTCAAGCGGCTCGACGACGCCCTGCGCGACGGCGACCCGATCCACGCCGTGGTCCTCGGCGCGGGCGTCAACCAGGACGGCCGGACCAACGGCATCACCGTGCCCAACGCGGACGCCCAGGTCTCCCTCATCCGGCGTGTCTGCGGCGAGGCCGGGATCACCCCCGGCGACCTCCAGTACGTCGAGGCGCACGGCACCTCCACGCCCGTCGGCGACCCGATCGAGGCGAACGCGCTGAGCCGGGCCCTGTCCGTCGGCCGCCGCCCCGACGCGCCCTGCTACGTGGGCTCCGTCAAGACGAACATCGGGCACACCGAGTCGGCGGCGGGCATCGCCGGACTGATCAAGACCGTGCTGTGCCTCAAGCACCGCATGATCCCGCCGCACATCAACCTGGAACAGCTCAACACCGCCATCGACCAGGCCGCCTCCCCGTTCCGCATCCCGACCGAGCCGACCCCCTGGCCCGCGCACGAGGGACCGGCCCGGGCCGGGGTGAACTCCTTCGGCTTCGGCGGCACCAACGCCCACGTCGTAGTGGAGCAGGCACCGGACCGCACCACGGCCGGGCCCGCACCCGAGGAGCGCGCCTGGAACATCCTGCCGCTGACGGCCCGGGTCCCGGAGGCGCTGCCCGAACTGGCGGCCGGAATCCGCCGCGAGCTGGCGGGCACCGACGGCCCCGCGGTCGAACTGCCCGACCTCGGACACACCCTGGCCCACCGCCGCCAGCACCTGGAGTCACGGCTCTCGGTCGTGTACTCCTCGCGGGCCGGACTCGACGAGGCGCTCGCCGCCCACGTCCGGGGCGAGCCGCACCCTGCCGTCGTCGAGGGCAAGCAGCTGGAGGCCGACCAGCGCGGCCTGGTCTGGGTCTTCACCGGCATGGGGCCGCAGTGGTGGGGCATGGGCCGTCAGCTGCTCGACGGCGACGCCGTGTTCCGCGAGGCCGTCACCCGCTGCGACGAAGCCATCCGGGCGCTCGCGGGCTGGTCCCTGATCGAGGAGATGCGGGCCGACGAGGCGGAATCGCGGATGGCCGAGACCTGGCTCGCGCAGACCGCCAACTTCGCCGTCCAGGTGGGCCTCGCCGCCATGTGGCGCCACTACGGCGTACGGCCCGACGCCGTCGTCGGCCACAGCACCGGGGAGGTGGCCGCCTTCTACGAAGCGGGCGTCTACACCCTGGAGGACGCGGTCAAGGTGGTGATCCACCGCAGCCGGCTCCAGCAGAAGCTGACCGGCACCGGCACCATGCTCGCCGTCAGCCTGCCCGAGGCGGAGGCACAGGCCAGGGTCGCCCCCTTCGGAGACCGCGTCTCGGTCGCCGCCGTCAACAGCCCCTCCGCGGTCACCCTGGCCGGGGACCGGGACGCGCTGGCCGAACTGGCCGACCAGCTCCGGGCCGAGCAGGTCTTCGCCAAGTTCCTCACGGTCCAGGTCCCCTACCACAGCGCCGGGATGGAGGCGATCAAGGACGAACTGCTGGCCTCGCTGGAGGGCATCGACCCCCGGCCGGCAACGGTCCCGCTGTACCTGACCGGTCAGGAAGGCACGGCCCACGGCACCGAACTCGACGGACACTACTGGTGGAAGAACGTCCGAGACCGCGTCCGCTTCCGCTCGGCCGTCGACCGGCTCGCCGACGACGGTTTCGGCCTCTTCCTGGAGATCGGCCCGCACCCGGTGCTCGGCCACTCCATCCGCGAATGCCTCGACGACCGGGCCACGGCCGCACGGACCCTTCCGTCGATCCGGCGCCAGGAGAACGAGGCCGAGCGTTTCGCCACCTCGCTCGCGGAACTGCACACCCTCGGCATCCCCCTCGACTGGAACGCCCTGCACCCCACGGGCAGCCCGGTCGTCCTGCCCCGCTACCCCTGGCGGCGCGACCGCTACTGGACGGAGCCCGCCCCCGTCGCCCAGGTCCGCCTCGGCCACATCGACCACCCCCTGCTGGGCCGCCGCACCACGGACACCGAACCGACCTGGCACGCCACCCTGGACACCGAGCGGCTGCCGTACCTAGACGACCACCGCATCCAGTCCACCGTGGTCTTCCCGGCCGCTGGATACCTGGAGATGGCCACGCAGGCGGTCCGCTCCCTCACCGGCGGCACCCACGCCGTCCTGACGGACATCGAGTTCCGCAAGGCGCTGTTCCTGCCCGAGGGCGAGGACCGGGGCGTGACACTGACCCTCTCCTCGCAGAACGCCGCCTTCACCATCGCGTCGGCCACCGGGGAGGAGAGCGGCCGCGCGGTGCACGCCACCGGTGTGGTCCGCTCCGGACAGCCCCGCCCGGCCGGCCCCCGCGCCGACACCGGGGCGCTCCGGGCACGTACCCGGCGCCGGCTCGACGGCGCGGACTGCTACACGGCCCTCGCCGAGCAGGGCTACCACTACGGCCCGGCGTTCCGGGCCATCGACGAAGTGTGGATCGGCCACGGGGAAGTCCTCGCCCGGCTCCGGCCCCCCGCCGTGATCGGTGACGACGCCGCCGGACACCACATCCACCCGGTGCTCCTCGACGCTTGCTTCCAGTCCCTGCTGGCCACCCAACTGCCCGAAGCGGGAGCCCCCGCCGGTCCGGACCCGCAGGGCACCGGAATCCGCCTCCCCCTGTCGATCGAGGAGCTGTGCCTCGCCCCGGTCGGCGACCGCCCGATCTGGGTGCACGCGCGCGTGACCCGCGACAACGGGGACGAGCTCGTCGGCGACATGGAGCTCTACACCGAGGACGGCGAGCCGCTCGGCGGCATCCACGGCTTCCGCGCCGCCGACGTGGAGAAGGCGTCCACGACGGTCGGCCTCGGCACGATCGACGCCTGGCTGGCCGAGACCGTATGGACCGACAGCCCCTCCACCGACGACACCACCACCACCCCCCTGCCCACCGCCGGCTCCTGGCTACTGTTCGCGGATCGCCAGGGCGTGGCCGACACCCTGGGCGCCCTGCTCACCGAGCGAGGCCAGCGCTGCCACCTGGTTCGCCCGGGGGAGCGCTACAGAAGAAGCGACGACGGCCGTGTGTTCACCATCGACCCCGGGGCCGACGCCGACCTGGACCGCCTCTTCACCGAACTCGGCGCGGACGGCCCCGTCGGCACCATCGTCCACCTCTGGAGCCTCGACCTGCCGCAGCTCGCCGAAGCCGCCCCGCAGGACCTGGTACGCCACGACGGCAACGGCTCCTACTCGCTGATCGCGCTCGCCCGCGCCCTGCTGCGCCGCGAGGCGACCGGTCGGCTGCACATCGTCACCCGGGGCGCGCAGCACACCGGACCGGGCGACACCGTGGAGCCACTGGGAGCACCCGCCTGGGGCGTGGGCCGGGTCCTCCGGCACCAGGAACTGCTCTCCCACCCCGGGAAGCTGATCGACCTGGGCCCGGCCCCCCGGAGCGAGGAGGGCCGGCTGGCCGAGGCCGGTACGCTGCTCCGCGAGTTCCTCACCGACGACGAGGAGGAAGTCGCGCTGCGCGGCGGGGCACGCCTCACCAGCCGGATCCGCCAGGCGCGGGAGCTCACCCGGCCGCTGCCCCTGAGCCTGCGCACCGACGCGAACTACCTGGTCACCGGCGCCTTCGGCGCACTCGGCCGACTGCTCTGCCGCACCCTCGTACGGCGCGGTGCGCGCAGCCTGATCCTGATCGGGCGCACCACGCTGCCCGAGCGCTCCTCCTGGCGGACCCTCGACCCCGACACCGCCGTGGGGCGTGCCACCGCCTTCGTCAAGGAGCTGGAGGCACTCGGGGCCCGGGTCGTCCTGGCACCGCTCGACATCACCGACGAAGCAGCGCTCACCGCCTGGCTCGACGCCCACCGCCGCACCGACCCGCTCCCGGTGCGCGGGGTGTTCCACCTCGCCGGGCAGGTCCGCGACACCCTCGTCGAGGACATGGACCGCCGGACGTTCGCCGCCGCCCACGACCCCAAGGTCGTCGGCGCCCATCTGCTCCACCGCCATCTGCGGGACGAACCGCTGGACCACTTCGTCCTGTTCGCCTCCATCGCCTCACTGCTGACCACGGCCGGCCAGACCAACTACGCCGCCGGCAACGCGTTCCTGGACGCGCTGGCACAGCACCGCCGGACCCTCGGACTGCCGGGACTGAGCGTGGACTGGGGGCCGTGGGCCACCGGCATGATCGAGGAGCTGGGGCTCGTCGACCACTACCTCCACAACCGAGGGATGAGCTCCCTCGCACCGGACGTCGGCATGGCCGTACTGGAACGCGTCATCGGACAGGACCGCGCCCAGCTGCTCGTCGCCACGGTCGTCGACTGGCCGGTCTTCCTCGCCTGGTACGCGACACCGCCCGCACTGGTCTCCGAGCTGGCCGAGGCGGCCCCCGCCGGGGCGGCCGGCGGACCCGGCGAGGGCGTCCTCGACGCCTTCCGCCACGCCGACCCCGCCGAGCGGGTGACCCTGGTGACCGGACGGTTCATCGAGCTGACCGCGGCCGTGCTGCGGACGAGCCCCGAACGGATCGACCCGCTGGCCGGGCTGAACGCACTCGGACTGGACTCGCTCCTGGCCATGGAGCTGCGCGCCCGGCTCAGCTCCGAGCTCGGTGTCGCCCCGCCCGTGGTGGCCCTGCTGAGCGGTACCCCCGTGGCCGATCTGATCAACCAACTCCACGACGCACTGGCCGAGTTGGTCGCCCACCAGGCCGGAGGCGCCGACCAGGACGCCGTCGAGGTGTTCGAGGACGAGCTCCGTCACCCGCTGACGCAGAACCAGAAGGCCCTGTGGTTCCTCCGGCAGCTCAACCCCGAGGGCTACGCCTACAACATCGGCGGTGCCGTCGAGGTCCGGGTCGCCCTCGATCCCGACCTCATGTTCGAGGCTGTGCGCTGCATGGTGGCACGGCACCCCGCGCTGCGGACCAACTTCCTCACGGTCGACGGCGTCCCGCTCCAGCAGATCTCGCCGGAGGCCGACGCCGACGTGGCCTTCTTCGACGTGCGGGACCAGGAATGGGAGGAGATCCACCGCACCATCGTCGCCGAGTACCGCAAGCCGTACGACCTGGAACGCGACCCGCTCTTCCGCTTCCGGCTCTTCAAGCGCGGTGAGGACCGCTGGGTGATCATGAAGGCGGTGCACCACATCGTCTCCGACGCGATCTCCACCTTCACCTTCATCGAGGAGCTCCTCGCGGTCTACGAAGGGCTGCGCCAGGGGCAGGCCCCCTCGCTGCCGCCGGTCACCGCCCGCTACCTGGACTTCCTCAACGCGCAGAACCGCTTCCTGGCCGGACCCGCCGCACCGCGCATGTTCGACTACTGGCGCACCCATCTGCCGGCCGAGGTCCCCACCCTGGAACTCCCCGTCGACAAGCCCCGCCCCGCCGTGCAGACGCACAACGGCGCCTCGGAGTTCTTCGTCCTCGACACCGGACTCACCGCCCGGGTGCACACCCTGGCCCGTGAGCACGACGTGACCCCGTTCATGGTGCTCCTCAGCGCCTACTACGTGCTGCTCCAGCGCTACTCGGGCCAGGACCAGGTGATCGTCGGAAGCCCGGTGACGGGCCGCACCGAGCAGGAGTTCGCCTCCGTCTACGGCTACTTCGTCAACCCGCTGCCGCTCCACGCCGACCTGTCCGACGACCCCTCCGTCGGCCGGCTGCTGCAGGAGGTCCGGGCGACCGTGCTGGGCGGCCTGGACAACCAGGAGTACCCGTTCGTCCTGCTGGTCGACAAGCTGGGACTCCAGCACGACCCCAGCCGCTCCGCGGTATTCCAGGCCATGTTCATCCTGCTCACCCACAAGGTCGCCACCGAGAAGTACGGCTACCGCCTGGAGTACATCGAACTCCCCGAGGAAGAGGGCCAGTTCGATGTGACCCTGTCCGTGTACGAGGACGAGGCCGACCACCGCTTCCACTGCGTCCTGAAGTACAACACCGACCTGTTCCTGCCCGAGACCATGCGGCGGATGGCGCGCCACTACACCGCGCTGCTCGACAGCATGACCGGATCCCCGGCGGAGCTGCCGGTCTCCCGGCTGTCGATGCTGGGCGGCGAGGAACGCGAGCGGCTGATCGGCGAGTGGAGCGGTGCCGGGCAGCTCGCCCTGCCGTCGGCCCGGAAGGGCAGTGCGGACGGATTCCGCCCCGTGCACCAGCTGATCGCCGAGACCGCCGCCCGCCGCCCCGACGCCGTGGCGATCACCGCCCCGGCACCCCGGGGCGCGGCCCGACGGATGACGTACGCGGAGCTGGACCGCAGGTCCGAGGCGTCAGCCCGGCGGCTGCGCGGGCTCGGGGTCGGTGCCGGATCGGTCGTGGCGCTCTGCCTCGACAAGTCGCCCGAGCTCCTCGTCGAGCTCCTCGCGATCCTCAGGGCCGGCGGCGCCTACCTTCCGATCCCGGCCGACCACCCGGCCGACCGCGTCGCCCACGCGGTGCGGACCGCGGAAGCGGTCCTGGTGCTCACCGCCGACGACGCCGGCCGCGACCGGCTGGCGGGGCTCCCGGCCCGGACGCTGACCCTGCGGGAGCTGCACGAGGCGGCCCCGGCGGACGGCCCCGGCGGCCCGGTGGACCCCGACGCACCCGCGTACGTCATCCACACCTCCGGCTCGACCGGCCTCCCCAAGGCCGTGCGGGTCAGCCACCGCAACCTCGCCTCGGCGTACGGGGCCTGGCTCCAGGAGTACCGGCTGGACCGCGACGTCCGCGTCCACCTCCAGATGGCCGCCCCGTCGTTCGACGTCTTCACCGGGGACGTGGTGCGCGCGCTGTGCTCCGGCGGCAACCTGGTCCTCGTCGACCGCGACCTGCTCTTCGACACCGAGCGCCTGTACGCCACGATGCGCGAGGAGCGCGTCGACTGCGCGGAGTTCGTGCCCGCCGTCGTACGCGGTCTCATGGAGCATTGCGAACGCCGTTCGCTGCGGCTGGACTTCATGCGCCTGCTGGTCGTCGGCTCCGACGTGTGGAAGGTGGCGGAGTACCGCAGGCTCCACGAACTGTGCGGTCCCGGCACCCGCCTGATCAACTCCTACGGTGTCACCGAGGCGACCATCGACAGCGCCTGCTTCGAAGGGCCGCTCGACGACCTGGAGCCCGGCCGGATGGTGCCGATCGGGCGGCCGCTCAGCAACAGCACGCTCCATGTGCTCGACGCGCACGGCGAACCGGTCCCGCCCGGCGTCCCCGGCGAGCTGTGGATCGGCGGCGAAGGCGTGGCCCTCGGCTACGCGGGCGACCCCGAGCTGACCGACAGCCGCTTCGTCACCCGCACCCTGAGCCGGGAACCGGGCGCGAGCCCCGTACGCCTCTACCGCAGCGGCGACGCGGCGCGGTGGGACGCGGACGGGCGGATCCACCTGCTCGGCCGGGCCGACGACCAGATCAAGCTGCGCGGACACCGGATCGAGCTGGGCGAGATCGAGGCACACCTCGCGCAGCGGCCCGAACTGGCCCGCGCGGTCGTCACCGTACGCCCCGACGCCCGCGGCGAGGACGTGCTCTGCGCCTACTGCGTACCGGTCGAGGGCGAGACCCCGGACCGGCGCGCGCTCCGGCGCCACCTCGCGGACCGGCTCCCCGGCTACATGGTCCCGGCACACTTCGTCACCGTGCCGCGGCTGCCGCTCACCGCCAACGGCAAGGTCGACCCCACCGCCCTGCCGATGCCCCGGTTCGACCTGGAGGACCAGCCCGAGGAGAAGCCGCGCACACCCTTCGAGGTGAGCATGGCCCGGCACTGGAAGGAACTCCTCGTCCTCGAACGGGTCGGCCTCACCCATGAGTTCTTCGAATCCGGCGGCAGCTCCATCAAGCTGATCGAACTGATCCACCGGCTCCGCAAGGAGTACGGCGTCGGCATCCCCGTCAGCCTGCTCTACCGCGTGACGACCCTGCACGGAATGGCCGCCTCCGTGGAGCGCCTCGCCACCGGATCCGTCTTCGAGGACCTGCCCTACCTCGGCTTCAACAGCGACCAGGAACGGACCGTGTTCTGCTTCCCGCCGGCCGGTGGCCACGGCCTCGTCTACCGGGAGTTCTCCACGAGAATGCCGGAGTACCGGCTGATCGCGTTCAACTACGTCCCCGGCACGGACAAGGTCGCCCGCTACGCCGACCTGGTGGAGGCGGACCAGCCCACCGGCAGGTGCCTGCTCCTCGGCTACTCGCTCGGCGGCAACCTCGCCTTCGAGGTGGCCAAGGAGCTGGAAGACCGGGGTCGCGACGTCGCCCATGTGGTCGTCCTGGACTCGCACCGCATCCTCGAAGCGTACGTACCCGGACCGGAGCACCTCGAGTTCTTCGAGGCGGAACTCTCCGAGCACCTGCGCAAGCACACCGGATCGGATGCCGTGGCCCGCGAAACCATGGACCACGCCACCGAGTACCTGGCCTTCTGCGGACGCACCCCGAACCTGGGAACGGTGTCCGCGACGGTCAGTGTGATCACCGACCAGGAGAAGACGGCACTGTACGCGGCGGACGAGACCGGCACCTGGCACGGCAGTTCCACCACGGGCACGGCCGTACTGCGCGGCTCCGGCGTCCACGCCGACATGCTCGACCCCAAGCACGTGGCGCGCAACGCCGACCTGGTGCGCGACATCCTCCGGGAGGGCGGCGCGGATGCCCGCTGAGGTGGAGGACGAGTGGAGCACCCGGGACCGGGCGGCGGACGGAAGGCCCCGGGTCATCGTGATCGGCGCCGGCGTCGCGGGCATGTCCACCGGGTGCTACGCCCAGATGAACGGGATGAACTCCCGCATCTTCGAGAAGCACGTACTGCCCGGCGGCTGCTGCACCGCCTGGTCGCGCGAGGGCTACATCTTCGACTACTGCATCGAATGGCTGATCGGTACCGCCGAGGGCAACGAGGCCAACCAGGTGTGGCGCGAGCTGGGGGCGCTCGACGGCAAGACCATCACCAACTTCGAGATGTTCAACCGGGTCGTCGACGAGACCGGACGCTCCGTGACGTTCTACAACGACCCGGACCGCCTCGAACGTCACCTGATGGAGCTCTCGCCCGATGACGCCCGGCTGATCCGGACCTTCTGCCGGGACCTGCGCCGGTTCACCCGCATCGAGCTCTACCCCTTCCTCACGGCCCCCGCGCTGCGGACCGTACGGGAGCGGGCGGCGCTGATGCGGACCGTCCTGCCCGCGTTCCGGCTCTTCTGGCGCACGGCGGCGACCCCGATGCACACCTTCGCCGACCGGTTCCAGGACCCGCTGCTCCGCCGGGCGTTCCGCAACATCTTCTTCCAGGACCCGGAGGGCTTCCCGCTCCTGCCGTACCTGTTCAACATGGCGGGCGCCCACCACCTCAACGCCGGCTTCCCCCAAGGGGGTTCACTGGGCCTGTCCCGGTCCATCGAGGAGCGCTACACCTCGCTCGGCGGCCGGATCGACTACCGGGCGCGCGTCGAGCGCGTCCTCGTCGAGGACGGCCGCGCCATCGGGATCGAGCTGCGCAACGGCCGGCGCTACTTCGCCGACCACGTCGTCTCCGCCTGCGACGGCCACACCACGATCCACGGGCTGCTGGAGGGCCGGTTCACCGGCCCCCGGATCGACAAGCTCTACGACGAACTGCTCGACCGCCCCGGAACCCTGTTCCCCGCCGTGGTCTCCGCCTTCGTCGGCATCCGGGGCGAACTGGACGGCGACCGGGCCCACAGCACCACCTACCTGCTCCAGCCCGAGGACGCCGAGCGGCTGCCCGGTGCCCTGCAGAACAGCATCGTCGTCCAGCTCCGCTCCCACTACTCCGACGGCTTCGCCCCACCGGGAAAGTCGGTGATCCACTGCACCTACTTCAGCGACTTCGGGTACTGGAAGGCACTGCGTTCCGCGGACCGCAAGGCGTACCGCGCGAAGAAGCAACAGGTCGCACGGTTCGTCGAGGAGTTCCTGGAACGCACGATGCCGGGGATGGGCGAGCGCGTCGACCTGGTCGACGTCGCCTCCCCGGCCACGACCCGGCGCTACACCGGCAACCACGACGGTTCCATCCTGGCCTGGAAGGCGTTCTCCGAGGCCGACGACATCTCGGCCAAGCTGGTCGGCAAGGACCGCATGCGCCTGCCCGGGCTGAGCGGATTCTCGATGGCCGGACAGTGGGTCGGCATGGGCGGTCTGATCCGCGCCGCATCCACCGGACGCTTCGTCGTCCAGTACCTCTGCGACGAACTGGGGGTCGGGTTCACCGCGTCCGAGAGCCGGGGCACCGAGCCCTGGCACCCCGGGAAGCTGGGCCGACTGCCTCAGCTCGACAAATGGTCCATGCGTGGTGACACCCGAACATGAAAACCGAGGAGAGCACGAACGTGCCGCGTTCCGAACGACAGTCGATGATCATCATCGGCGCAGGTCTGGGGGGTCTTTCCACCGGCTGCTACGCCCGGATGAACGGGTACCGGACCCATGTGCTGGAGATGCACGAGCTGCCCGGCGGCTGCTGCACGGCCTGGGACCGCGGCGACTTCCGGCTGGACCCCTGCGTCAGCTGGCTGCTGGGCAGCGGCCCCGGCAACGAGATGCACCAGATCTGGCTGGAGCTCGGCGCGCTCCAGGGCAAGGAGATCCGGCACTTCGACGTGTTCAACGTCGTCCGCGGCACGTGCGGGCGGGCGGTGTACTTCTACTCCGACCCGGACCGGCTCCAGGCCCACCTCACCGAGCTCTCACCCGCGGACTCCGCGCTGATCAAGAACTTCTGCAAGCAGCTGCGGGCCTTCAGGCGCTGTCTCGCCGTCTATCCGTTCCTCAGGCCGGTCGGGCTGATGCCCCCGATGGAGCGCTGGCGCATGCTGGCCTCCTTCATCCCGTACTTCAACGTCGTACGCAAATCCATCAGCGTCCTGATGACCGACTACTCGGCGCGGTTCAAGGACCCCCTGCTGCGTGAGGCGTTCAACTTCATCCTGTACGAGAAGCACCCGGCCTTTCCCGTCCTGCCGTTCCACTTCCAGCTCGCCTCGCACGCAAACCTCTCCGCCGGCGTCCCCGAAGGCGGCTCGCTGGGACTGGCCGAGTCGATCGAGCAGCGCTACCGGCGGCTCGGCGGCGAGGTCACGTACAACGTCAAGGTCGAGGAGATCCTGGTCGAGGACGACCGGGCGGTCGGGGTGCGGCTCAGCGACGGACGCGAACTGCGTGCCGACATCATCGTGTCGGCCTGCGACGGGCGCACCACGATGATGGACCTGCTGAAGGGCCGATACCTCAACGAGGACTACCACCGCCTCTACACCCGCACCATCGAACAGCCCGGCATGGTGTTCCCCGGGTACTTCACGCTCTTCCTCGGCCTGCGCCGCGAGTTCCCCGACGCCGACCCCTGCACCACCTATCTCCTCGACGAGAAGGAGGCGGCGGGACTCACCGGCATACGGCATCCCAGCATCAACGTCCAGTTCCGCAACCGGCACTACCCGGAACTCTCCCCGGCCGGGACGAGCGTCGCCTACGTCACCTACTTCTGCGACATCGCCCCCTGGCGGGCCCTGGACGAGGGCCCGGAGCAGGCGACCCGCAAGCGGGGCGGCCAGGAACTGCACACCCTTCCGGTTCGCCACGGCAAGGGCTACTACGCGGCCAAGCGCCGGGCCCGCGAGACGCTCGTGGCCTTCCTGGAGCGACAGCACCCGGGGATCTCGGAAGCGATCGCCGTACGCGACGTTTCCAGCCCGCTCACCCAGGTCCGCTACACCGGCAACTACGACGGCACGGTGCTCGGCTGGCAGCCCTTCGTCGAGAGCGGGGAAACGCTGGAGACCCTCATCAAGAAGCACGGCCCCGGCCTGCCGGGTCTGCGCAACTTCTACCAGTCCGGCGTCTGGGCCACCACCGGCGGTCTGATCCGCGCGGCGGCGGCCGGCCGGCACGTCATGCAGTTCATCTGCCGCGACGACGGACGCGCCTTCACCGCGTCCGTCGACGACAACGGTCCACCGCCGACCCACCGGATCATCGAGGTGGGTCCCCGGCCGGTGCCACGGCCCGTCACAGAGGGCCGACCGGCCCTCGTCGAGCGAAGGGGAACGGGATGAAGGCCAGGAAATGGGTGGTTCGCGAGCACGTCGAGGGCGTGCCCGACGTAGCGAGGATCTACGGACAGGTCGAGGAGGAGCTGGACACCAGACTGGCTCCGGACGAGATGCTCCTGCGGACGCGCTACGTGTCGGTGGATCCCTATCTCCAGGGCATCGCGCTTGACACTCCGCTCGGCGGGCACATGGGAGCCGACTCGATCATGGAAGTGCTGGACGCGGGCCCGGACGCGCTCCACCGGCCCGGGGACCTGGTCCAGGGATTCGGCGGCTGGCGCACCCATCTCGTCAGCAACGGGGCGGCCACGCCCTGGCAGACCGGGACGTTCCCGATGGTCTTCCCCGCCTTCCGCCGTCTGGACCCGGACTGGTACGACGACGTGCTGCCGTTGCCGACCGCGCTCAGTGCCATGGGCGGACCGGGGATGACCGCGTGGGGCACCCTGACCAAGTTCCTGTCGGTCAGCCCCGGGGACACCGTCGTGGTCAGCGGCGCCTCCGGCCCGGTCGGCTCGCTCGTCGGCCAACTGGCCAAGCGGGCCGGTGCCCGGGTGGTCGGCACCACCTCGTCGACGGCGAAGGCGGACTACCTCGACGAGCTGGGCTTCGACGCGGTCGTCCTCTACCGCCACGGCGACCACCCCGACGCGGTCCGGGACGCCCTGCAGTGGGCCGCCCCGGACGGCGTCGACAAGTACTTCGACAACCTGGGCGGCACCGTCACCGACGCCGTGTTCTCCATGCTCAACGTGGACAGCCAGGTCGCCGTCTGCTGGCAGTGGTCCACCCAGGTGGGCCGTGAGGCCACCGGCCCGCGGCTGCTGCCGTACATCATGTTCCCGCGCGCCCATGTGCGGGGGATCTTCTCGCTGGAGTGGTTCACCGAGGAGAACTGGCGCTCGCTCCACCACGAGCTGGGCGGCCTGATCCGGCAGGGCGAGGTGCGCTGCGGGCACACCCTCCACCAGGGCTTCGAAAGCATCCCGGACGCCTACCGGAGCCTCTACCAGGGCACGGGCGCCGGCCGGGGCAAAGTCCTGGTCGAGCTCTGAACCCGCCACCGCACCACCACGCCCGAACCACCCCCGTACAGCAGTCCGTCGTATCCGTGCAGACCAGGAGGCCCCGTGTCCTGCCCCGCCGACGCCCGCGTCCGCCCCGGCCCGTCCGCCCCGCCGATGCACCGGCTGAGGTTCGAACCGGTCGGACCGCCCCGGACCGTCGCACTGCCGGACGGCGGCGAGGCGTGGCTGGTGACCCGCTACGCCGACGTCCGCAAGGTGCTGACCGACAGCAGGTTCGGCCGCGCCGCGCTGCACGCACCGGACGCCCCGTCCCGATCCGGCGAATCCGGCCTGGTGAGCAGCCTCGACCTGATCTTCAACCAGGACGGGGAGGACCACCTCCGGCTCCGTCGCACCATGCGCCGTGCCTTCACACCGCGCGCCGTCGCCCGCTGGCGGCCCTGGATCGAGACGATCGTCGAGCAGTGCCTGGACGATCTGGAGGCCGGTGAGCGCCCTGCCGACCTGGTGTCCGGCTTCACCCTGCCGCTTCCCGTCGCGGTGATCAGCCGGCTGATGGGGCTCGACGACGAGGCCCGGGACCGGCTGCGCCACTGGAGCCGGTACGCCTTCTCCGACGGGTCCCACCCCGAGGAGGAAATGGCCGCCGTACTCGCCGAGTTCTCCGCCTTCGGCGCGGAGCTGCTGGCCCGGCGGCGGAAGGAGCCGGGCGAGGACCTGACCAGTGTGCTGGTCATGGCCGCCGACGAGGAGGAGGGCGGCGTTCCGGAGGGCCAACTCATCGATCTAGTCTGCGGGTTGGTGGTGGGTGGCCATGACAGCACCATGACGATGCTCAGCAACTCGCTGCTCTACCTGCTCGGTGAGCGACAGGACGTCTGGCCCAAGCTCGGGGCGGACGAGGAGGCCACCGGGGCCGTGGCGGAGCGGCTGCTGCATCTGATCCCGCTCGGCGACGACCAGGGGTCGCCGCGCCACGCCGTCGTCGACACGGAGGTGGGCGGGGTGGTGATTCCGGCCGGGGCGGTGGTGCTCGCCGACTGCCAGGCGGCCAACCGCGACCCCGAGGTGTTCGCCCCCCGGCCGCTGGACGACCTCTTCGCCCCGCTCCCGGCGCCCACCCTGTCGTTCGGGGCCGGTGTGCACTACTGCATGGGGGCCTGGCTGGCCCGGCTGGAGCTCCAGCTCGCCCTGCACCGGCTCGCCGCCCGCCTGCCGGGGCTGCGGTTGGCGCAGCCGGCCGACACCGTCGAATGGCACCTCGGCTCCACCTCCCGCAGCCCCCGGCGGCTCAAGGCCACCTGGTAGGGACACGGACCGCGGGGCGGGCGTCAGGCACCGGGCTTCGGCCACTCCTGGGCGCCCGCCCACGCGGCGTAGGAGGTCCAGGGCACGTCCGGGAAGCGTTTCCGCAGTGCCGGGATGTCGATCCCGTAGCCACCGTTCTCGAAGAAGCGGTACATGGCGAACATGTCGGGGTTGACGTCCCGGAGGTCCTCCAGCGGTGACTGGAGGAAGGTGACCGTGCCGCCCGCCGCCCGCCCGATCTCCTCGGCCATCCGGACCGGGGTCGGATCGTCGCCCGCCACCTCGATCCGCTCGCCGATCCAGCGCTCCGGGTCGGCGACGACCGCGGCCACGACCCGGCCCAGGTCCTGCCGGGCCACCTGCTGGAGCGGGGTGTCCCCGGGGAGTGGCATGGTGAGCAGACCGGCGGCCACCTGGTCCCTGCCGCCCAGGGCGTTGTCGTAGAAGTAGGCGGGAGCGACCACCGTCGCGGGCAGGCCCGAGGCGGCGAGCAGCTTCTCGGTCTTCGCCTTGGTCTCGAAGTGCGGTACGCCCGTGTCGCGGTCCGCGCTCGCGACGGACGCCATCACCAGGTGCGGCAGAGCGGCGTCCGCCGCGGCCCGAACGATCGCCGCTCCCTGGGCGACCTCGGCGTCCAGCCCGTCCTGGAACGGGGTGGTGACGGCGAACGCGGCCGACGCGCCCCGGAAGGCGGCGGCCAGCGACGCCGGGTCGGACAGGTCTCCCGGTACGAGCTCGGCCCCCGCCTCGGCCAGCGCCCGGGCCCGTGCGCCGGCGGGGTCGCGCACCACGGCACGTACCGGCCGTCCCGCCTCCAGCAGGGCGGCGGCGACCGCGCCGCCCTGGCCACCGGTCGCACCGAGCACGGCTACGGGCATGAGGTCTCCTTGATCGAGTGGCATGCGTCCATGCTGACCGCAGTCCGCCGCGTCCGCCACTGTGCGGCGGTCCGTTCCGCGGGGGTGTCACACGGCCCGGGGGAGTCTGCGCGCGGCGTAGGTGCCCGCGCCCGCCGCCAGCAGCATCACGCACCCGGCGAAGATCAGTCCGGCCGGCCGGAGCCCGAGCCCGGTGGCCAGGGCGCCGACCCCGATCACCGGTACGGAGATCCCGGCGTAGGCGACGACGAAGAACGCCGAGATGGTGCCGCCGCGGTGCCGGGCCGGGGCGGCGTCGCTGACCAGGGCGAGGGCGGCCCGGAAGGCCAGCCCCTGGCCGGTGCCGCCGGTCAGGGCGCCCAGGACCAGCAGCGGCAGCGAGGCTGCGAGCAGCGACGCCGCGACCAGCAGCAGGCCGGCGAAGAGGACGCCGCAGCCGGCCGGGAGCGCGCGCCGAGCGCCGATCCTGCGGGTCAGGGACTGACCGGCGGTGGAGGCGAGGAACACGGAGAAGACCACGGCACCCGCCACGGCCAGGTTGTGCACCTCCAGGGTGTGCGCGACGAAGCTCGGCGCGACCGCGGTGAACAGGCCGAGCAGCGCGAAACCCGCGAAGGCCGCCAGCGAGGCGGGCAGGAAGACCCCCTTGACCTCGGGAGGAACGGAGAGCCCCTGCGGCCGGGGCGGCGGGCGGTGCCGGGGCCGGTCGACGGTCTCCGGCAGCAGCCAGGTGATCCCGCAGGCGATCGCCACCAGCCCGAGGTGGACCAAGAACGGCAGGGTCAGCGGCCAGGGCGAGTACTGCGCGAGCACCCCGGAGAGCAACGGGCCGAAGCCCAGGCCTCCCATGTTCGCCGCGGTGGCGGCGAAGCCCGCGCGGGCCCGGCGCCCGGGGCCGGCCAGTTCGATGACGGCGGCCGTCGCCGCGCCGCTCAGCAGCCCGGCCGAGCAGCCGGAGAGCAGCCGTCCGGCGAAGAGGAGCGGCAGCCCGTGCTCCAGCAGGAAGCATCCGGAGCTCGCCGCGGACAGGCCCATGGCGCACAGGAGCACCGGGCGGCGCCCGACGACGTCGGAGCGGTTTCCCGCGAGGAGGAGAACCGTGATGACCGCGACGGCGTACACGGCGAACACCACGGTCACCATCAGCTCGGAGAACCCGATGCGCTGCTGGTAGAGGCCGTAGAGCGGGGTGGGCAGGGTGGTCCCGGCCATCCCGATGGCGAAGACCGCAGCCGCCGCCGGATAGCCGGGGCGCCACCGGCCCCGGGCGCTCGACGCGGACTCGCGGACGCTCACCTGTCCCACCTCACGGCCGGGGCGGGCGGCGCCGTGGATCCGGCGCCGCCCGGTCCGGGGTCAGTCCCAGAGCTGCTGCGTCGTGACCCGTCCGGTGAGAGCGGGCGCGCCGTCGGTGTAGACGAGCGTGATCCGCGTGAACCGCTGCACGTCGGGACGGGCCCGGGAGGACTCCGGGCCGTCCAGCCGCACGATGACGGGGTACGTGTGGAACGTGCCCGCCGCGCAGTACGGCTGACAGTCGTTCACGTTGTCGAGCGCCGTGCCCAGGGCGGAGGACGGTCCCCAGTGCGACCAGTGGATGTTGGTGAGGCGGTTGTTGCCGTCCCCGCAGGCGAGCAGGAAGTCTCCCGGACGCACCTGCGGGTTCGAGGAGCAGTCGATGGCCACTACACGGGCCGTCTCGTGCGAGGGGGCCGCCGCCACGGATGGGGGAGCGGCGGCGGAAGCGGATGCCGGAAGGGAAATCGCCGCGGCGAGCGCTGCGGTGGCGCACAGCGTGAAAGCGGTCCTGAGCTGGTGTTTTTGCATGTCGGCTCCTCGGCTGCCTGGCGCCGGGCCGACGCCGCCCGAGGCGGTCGTCGGGCGCGTCGCCCTTCTTCCAGCCGTTGTTCCTGCATCGACAATATGGCCACACCCAGTGATACACCACCCGTACGGGTGAGAACAGTGTAAAAATGGTGCGAAAGGTATTCGAGTTGTCGCCCGACGTTCGCCGCCGGGCGGCGGTCGGCGAACGTCGGGCGACGGGCGGTCCGAGGTCAGGCGGTGGGGGCCGGACGGTGGGTGACCGTCTCCCATTCCGTGCGGGTCGGGCCGTCGAACGAGGGCGTGAAGCCGGGGTGTTGGTCCAGCCAGTGCGCCAGCCGGGCGCGTACCTCCTCGGTGCCGTACGCCTGATCGGCGGTCAGGACGAGATGGCGGACCTGGGCCCGCGCCCGCATGACCAGCGGGTCCTCCAGCGCGCAGGCGGCCAGGGCGGCGCGTTCGCGGGCGGCCGGGGTGGCGGGGCCGGACGGAGTGCGAGCCGGATCGGCGAGCCGGTCGGCCTCGGCCCGGTCCGCCGCGACCTGGCGGTCGAACCACGGGCGCAGCGTCCGTCGGGTCCAGCGGTGGTGAGCGGCGGTGAACGAGGCCGGGTTGCCCGCCCCGTCGGCGTGGCGGGCCACCCACTGCGCCGCCCACAGCGCCATGGACACGCCCTGTCCCATCGTGGGATTGGTGTACGCGACCGAGTCCCCGACGCCCGCCAGGCCGGTGACCACGGGGCCGTCGGCGTCGGTCAGTGAGGTCCAGCGGTTGTGCAGGCCGCCCATGGCGAGGACCCCGGAGACCGGCTCGGGCGTCAGCGCCAGCCAGGCCGCGATGGCCGGGAACGTGCGGGCGGCCCGCTCGAACACCTCGGGGTCGCGCAGCGCGGTACGGGTCGGGTCGGCGGTGGAGACCGTCAGGGAGGCGGCGAAGACACCGTTGTCCGACGGGAAGACCCCGCCGACCGCGAAGGGCGTGACCGACCCGGCCCGGACGCGTCCGGGGTCGCGCGGGCCGTCCGGGCGCAGCCGGTACCAGCGGCAGAAGTACGCGATGCCCACGCGGTGGTTCTCCACGACCGCGTCCCGGCACCCCGCCCCGGCGAGCCACCCGGGCACCGGCGACCGCCGCCCGGCGGCGTCGAGCACCAGCTCGGCCGGATACTCCCGAACCCCGGACCGTACCCCCGTGGCCTGCGGGACCTTGCCCCTCCGGTCGAGGAGCAGCCCCTCGGCCGCCTCCCCGAGCCGTACATCGATACCCGGCTCGCGGTCCACCGCGTCGTGCAGGGCGGCCTCCAGGACGATCCGCCGGGACCGCAGCGTCACCAGGTCGTCGTCGCCGGGGCGGGCGGGCGGACGCGTGTCGAACCAGTCGAGCTCGTTGTGCTCGCGGGCCCCTCGCCGCAGTGCCGTGCGGTAGACGTCCGGGGCCTCCGCGCGCAGCACGGTCCGTACCGGCGCCAGGAGTCCGTGCGGCTGGACCGCGTGCGGAACACCGGGGCGGTTCCAGTGGAAGAAGTCCCTGTCGAGATCGTGTCCCGGCCGATGGCCGTCCCGTTCGAACAGCGTGACCCGATGGCCCCGGCGTCCCAGGAACAGTGCGGCGGCCAGGCCGCCCATGCCGCCGCCGACAATCGCAACCCGTGTCAATGCGGTCCTCTCCACGCCGTGTTGCGGACTCACCTTATCCCCGGGGCGTGCGGCGTGAAGTCGCCGGTCCCTCAGGTCCGTTCGATCAGCCGTTCGGCCGCCGACCGTGCCATGTGCAGCGCTTTGGCCCGGTCCGATCCCCGCTGGCCGAGCACCACCCGGGTGCTCAATCCGTCGAGCAGGGCGAGGAGTTCGTCGGCACGCGCCGCCGGATCGAGGTCCGCGGCGAAGCGGCCCTGCCGTACGCCCTGGGCGAGGAGTGTTTCGAGGTCCTCCTGCCAGCCCCGGTCGATCTCGGCCTGGGCCTGCCGCAGCGGTTCGTTCGACGCGGTGCGTGCCCACAGTTCGATCCAGAGCGTCCAGCGCGGATCGCGCGGTCCGCGCGGGAGGTACAGCTCAAGGAAGAGGTCGAGCTTGCGCCCGGCGCCCGCCCGGCCGGCCAGCAGCGTCCGGCGCTCCTCGGCGAGGGTGTTCTCGCTCCAGCTCAGCACCTCCAGGAGCAGCCGGTCCTTGCTCCCGAAGTAGTAGAGGATGTGGCCGCCGCTGGTGCCGAGCCGCTTGGCCAGCGCCGACATGGTGAGGGAGGCCAGGCCGTCCTCGGCGATGGCCGTCATCGCCTCCTCCAGCATCCGCTCCCGGGCCAGGTGCCCGTCGCGCCGTCGCGCCGTCACTGCCACGCCACCCTCCGTCACTGCTCCGCGATGAATCCCGCTGTCGACCTTAGGCCATCGGTTTTCCCACAGGTCTTGACGGGCGCCCGGAACGCATCTTGAATGCCGTTCTAATTCCTAGAACGGCATTCAAAGTCTTGATCCGGTGCTCCCGGACCACGCACGGATGAGGGGCAGGTCGCATGGCACAACAGGAGACAGCCGCGAGAGCACCGGGTGGGGGAGTCGCCGTCGACCAGGCGTTCCAGGTCGAGACGCACGGCATCGAGCCGGTCCCCGACGCGGACCGCCACGGCAGCGCGAAGGACCTGTTCTGGCTCTGGTTCGGCTCCAATCTGACCTTCACCTACGTCATCAACGGTGCCCTGGCCGTCGCCTTCGGGCTCTCCTTCTGGCAGGCGACGGGGGTCGTCGTCATCGGCGGTCTGGCGTTCTTCGCCATCAGCGCCGCCGGGCTGAGTGGGGTGCGCACCGGCACCGCCACCCTGGTCGTCTCCCGTGCCCCCTTCGGGATCCGCGGCAACTGGCCGGCCGGGATGCTCAACTGGGTGGTCAGCATCGGCTACACCATCCTCAACACCGTCGTCGGCACGCTCGCCCTGGAGGCGTTCCTCGCCGATCTGGGGTGGGCCTCGGGGAACACCGGCCGGGCCCTCGCCCTGCTGACCACGCTGGCGCTCACCTTCGTCGTCGCGCTCTGGGGGCACGCCACCGTCCAGCTCGCCGAGCGCTGGATCGCGTACGTCCTCGCCGCCGGGTTCGCCGTGATGCTGGTGCTCCTGCTGCCGGGTGCCCACACAGGAGGCGCGGCGGGCCACCCGGGCGCCTCCGGGTGGAGCCTGGCCTTCGTCGTGATGCTGGCCGGGCCGTTCTCGTACGTGCCGATGCCGGCCGACTACACGCGCTACCTGCCGAGGACCACCTCGATGCGGTCACTGACCTGGTACGGAGCGCTCGGCGGCTTCGTCTCCTCGGTCGCCCTGGGCGTGGCCGGGGTGGCCGCGGCCACGCAGACGGACATGACCGACGCCGTGGCGGGTGCGGAGAAGCTGCTGCCCGGCTGGTTCCAGTCGGTCTTCCTGGCCCTGGTGCTCGGCGGCTCGGTCACCAACTCGATCGTCACGCTCTACTCGTCGAGCCTGAACCTCCAGGTGCTCGGAGTGCCCTGGAGCCGATCCCGGGCCATCGTCATCAGCGCCGCCGTGACCGCGGGCGGCTCGCTGTGCGCGCTCTTCCTCACCGACTTCACCAGCTCGCTGCTGTCCTTCCTGTCCCTGCTCATCATCGTGTTCGCGCCCTGGGGCGGTGTGTTCCTCGCGGACATGCTGATGCGCCGCTGCCGCTACGACGCGGACGCCCTGCACACCGGCCGGGACGGCGCCTACTGGTACCGCTCCGGCTACCACCCCGCCGGAATGGCCGCACTGCTCACCGGGATGCTCTTCGCCGCTCTTACCTGCGACTCCGAGCTGTGGACCGGGCCGCTGGTCGCCCCGCTCGGCGGCGCCGACCTGACGCTGCTCGGCTCCGTGGTCTCCGGACTCGTCTACTGGGCGCTCGCCCGGCGGACCGTTGTACCCCACCACGGAACCGCCTGACCGGAGCGGCACACCGGCCCGCACCGGTTCGCATCACCTGCACAACTCGCACCACTCGCACCACGAGGAGTCACCCCAGATGCCCAGCCCCGCCCAGCTCGTCCTGCGCAACGCCCGCATCCACACCGTCGACCCGGAGCTTCCCGAGGCGCAGGCCATGGCGGTGGTCGACGGCCGTATCGCCTGGCTCGGCCCCGACGAGGAGGCGCCGGCGTGGACGGGCCCGGACACCCGGCTGATCGACGCCGGCGGAAGGCTCGTGCTCCCCGGCTTCATCGACGCCCACAACCATGTCCGGCTCGGCTCCGACGACGCCTGCGTCCAGCTCTCCGGCGCCGGCACCCTCGACGAGGTGCACGCCCGCATCCGCGCCTGGCACACGGCCCACCCCGACGCGGAGTGGATCGAGGCGGAGGCCTTCGACTACTCGGCCGTCCCGGACGGCCGGATGCCCACCGCCGCCGACCTCGACCCGGCCACCGGCGACGTACCGGCCTTCGTGCTCAGCTACGACGTGCACACCGCCTGGGTGAACACGGCGGGCCTGCGCCGCCTCGGCATCGACAGGGACCACACCGACCTTCCCTTCGGCCGGGCCGCCACCGACCCGGCCACCGGTGAACCCACCGGCTTCATCAAGGACTTCGCGGTCAAGGGCCTCTCCCGCGACGGCCACCGGGCGCTGCGGGAGCTGGGCCTGCCGTGGGCCTCCCCGGACCGGCAGTACGGGCGGCTCGCCACGTCCCTCGACGCCGCCATCGGCTTCGGGATCACCACGGTCGTCGAGCCGCAGAACTCGCTGGACGACCTGCCGCTCTTCGAACGCGCCCGTGCCGAGGGCCGGCTCCGGTCCCGTATCGTCGCCGCGCTCTTCCACCCGAGCGGCACCACCGACGCCGACCTCGACGACTTCGCGGCCGCCGCCGAACGCTACGCCGACGACCGGATCCGGGTCGCCCCGCTCAAGCTGTACATCGACGACGTGGTGGAGCCGCGGACCGCGGCCCTGCTGGAGCCGTACGCGGGCTGCCGCCACCACCGGGGCGACACCTTCTACCCGCCCGAGGAGTTCGCCGGGCTGCTGGCCAAGCTGGACGCCCGCGGCTTCCAGTGCTTCGTCCACGCCACGGGGGACCGGGGCATCCGCACCGTGCTGGACGCCGTGGCGCACGCCCGCGCGGTGAACGGGGAACGGGACGCCCGTCACCAGATCGTCCACGTCGAATGCCTCGACCCGGAGGACACCCCCCGCTTCGCCGAGCTGGGCGTGGTCGCCTGCATGCAGCCCCGGCACAGCGCGCCGGAGGTCGCGGGCCCGGGCAAGGACTGGGCGGAGAACGTCGGCGCCGAGCGCTGGCACAAGGCATGGCCGATGCGCAGCCTGCACCGCGCCGGTGCGGTGCTCGCCCTGTCCAGCGACTGGAACGTCGCCGAGATGGACCCGATGATCGGAATCCACACCGCCGTCACCCGGCGCCCGCTCGACGGGGGAGAGCCCTGGATGCCGCAGGAGACGATCAGCGTGGAGACCGCCGTGCACGGCTACACCATGGGTTCGGCGTACGCCAACTTCCTGGAGGCCGAGCGCGGTTCGCTGACGGTCGGCAAGGCCGCCGACTTCGTGGTGCTCTCCCGCGACATCCTCCGCGTCGCTCCCGAGGAGATTCCCGGCACGGTGGCGGAGACCGTCGTGGTCGGCGGTGTCGTCGAGCACTCCGTGTGACCGGCCCGGGGCGTCCCGGGCGCGTTCACAGCGGGCCCGGGGCGTCACCGCGGAGGCGGGCGTGCAGATGCTGGTCGTGCCATCCGTCCGCGTGCAGCAGCGCGCCGCGCATGACGCCCTCCGGGGCGAATCCGGCCTTCGACGCCACCCGGCAGGAGGCCGGATTGGCCGTCGAGTGGCACAGCCGGAGGCGGTGCAGCCCCAGTTCGTCCAGGGCCCACCGGCCGACCCGCTCGACCGCCCCGACCGCCGCGCCGCGACCGCGTGCCGCCGGCAGCAGCCAGTAGATGATCTCGGCGCTGCCGCCCCTGAGGTCGACGTCGTTCAGCCCGACGAGACCCGTGGCCGTGCCGCCCGGCCGGGCCAGGGCCCAGATCGCGCCCGTCTCGGCCCGCCAGCGCTCCCGCATCCGCGTGATCCGGTCATCGGCCTCCCGCGCCGATGCCACGGTGAAGAGGTTCCACCGGCGAATGGCCGGGTCCTGGCCCGCCGCCATCAGCGCTTCGGCGTCCTCGGGACGCCAGGGGCGCAGCTCCGACCCGTCGGGAAGGCCGAGCACGGGTTGCACGGCACACTCCATCCGGCCCGCGGGGACGACCGGGGGTATGGGTGTTTCGATGATCATCCGGGCATCGTGCCACAGCGCCCCGGGCGGGTGACGGCCACGGGTGCGGCCGTCCGGCGACATGCGAAGGGCGCCCCGGCGAGCAACCGCTCGCCGGGGCGCCCTCGTCGGCGCGGGGCCCGGGATCAGACCGCCGGGGCGGGGAACGTCGGGTACTCCACGCCGGAGACGTGCTGGACCACGCGGATCACCTGGCACGAGTAGCCGAACTCGTTGTCGTACCAGAGGTAGAGGATCGCGTTGTCGCCGTCGACCTTGGTGGCACCGGCGTCGACGATCGAGGCGTGACGCGAGCCGATGAAGTCGCTCGACACGGCGTCGGGGGCGGTGACGAAGTCGATCTGGCGCTTCAGCGGCGAGGTCAGCGACACGTTGCGGAGGTAGTCGAGGACCTCCTCGCGGCTCGCCTCGCGGCCGAGCCGCAGGCTGAGGATCGCGATCGAGACGTCCGGCACCGGGACCCGGATCGAGCTGCCGGTGATCGGCGCCTTCAGCTCGGGCAGCGCCTTGGCGACCGCGGAGGCGGCACCGGTCTCGGTGATGACCATGTTCAGCGGCGCGGAACGGCCGCGGCGGTCGGCCTTGTGGTAGTTGTCCAGCAGGTTCTGGTCGTTGGTGAACGAGTGGACGGTCTCCACGTGGCCGCGGAGCACGCCGTACTCGTCGGCCATCGCCTTCAGCGGCGGCACGATCGCGTTGGTGGTGCAGGAGGCGCAGGACAGGATCCGCTCGTCCGGCTTGATCGTGTCGTGGTTGACGCCGTGCACGATGTTGGGCACGTCGCCCTTGCCCGGGGCGGTCAGGACGACCTTGTCGATACCGGGGCGCAGGTGGTGGGAGAGCCCCTCGCGGTCGCGCCACTTACCGGTGTTGTCGATGAGGATGGCGTCCTTGATGCCGTACGCCGTGTAGTCGATCTCGGAGGGGTCGTTGGCGTAGATCACCTTGATCTCGTTGCCGTTGGCGACGATGGTGTTCTTCGTCTCGTCGACGGTGATCGTGCCCTGGAACTGGCCGTGGATCGAGTCGCGGCGCAGCAGCGAGGCACGCTTCACGATGTCCTGGTCACCGCCGCCGCGGACGACGATGGCGCGCAGCCGCAGTCCGTTGCCGGAGCCGGCCTTCTCGATGAGCAGCCGGGCGACGAGGCGGCCGATGCGGCCGAAACCGTACAGGACGACGTCGCGTCCCTCGCCGCGCTCCAGCTTGTTGGCGCCCGTGGCCCCGGCGACGGCCTCGGCGGTGAACTCCTCCACCGACAGGCCGCGCTCGTCGGCGGCGTAGGTCGCGGCGAGCATCCCGATGTCGATCTGGGAGGGACCGAGGTCGAGCGTGGTGAGGGCCTGGAGGAACGGCAGCGTGTCGGTGACCGACAGCTCCTCGCCGGCGATCTGGCGGGCGAACCGGTGGGTCTTCAGGATGCTGACCACCGACTTGTTGACCAAGGACCGGCTGTGCAGCAGAACCGTTACGTCCCGCTCGCGGTGCAGTTTCCCGATGACCGGGATCATCGACTCCGCGATCTCCTCGCGGTTCTTCCAGCTGGTGAACGAGTCGTCATTGACAGTCACAGGTTTATCTTTCGAGCTAGGCGGCGCTCATATGGTAACCCGATGGTCCTGCGGGCATCCAAGGGGGCCGTGCGGGGATGGCCGGGATATGCCGTATGCCCCGAGGGGCCCGTTTCCTCGGACACCTTGGGCCCGCCCCGCGCGACCCGGGGCCCTCGTCGGATGGAACGCCCGGACGCGCCTCCGGCGGGGCGGCCGGATCCGCCCCCGGACGCGACGGGGCGGGGCCGGGCGGACGCCCCGTACGGCGGCCGGCCCGGTTGCGCGGGCGGCGTCCGCGACGGCGGCGCGCCGGGGAGGCGGCCCGCAGGGTCTCAGCCGGTACGCGGCCCGGTGACGTGCCGGATCCACACGTTGGGCTCGACGTAGACGGCGTGGCCGCGCGCGGTGTCGCAGTGGACCGGTGCCAGTGCGCCGGGTACGTCGACGGCACCGTCCTGGTCGAACGGCAGCCCGGTCCACCGCCGCCACTCGGCCAGTGAACCGGCCACCGTCATCGAGGCGGGCGCGACCTTCTCGACGGTGCCGCCCGCCTTGACGTGCACCCGCACCCACGGGTCGGCGGGCAGCCCGTCGTCCCGGCGGCGACGGAGGTATTCGGCCATGGGCACGCGCGGTTCCAGGTGTTTGGCCGTGGGGCGGACCGGTGCCAGCAGGGCGTCATGGCCCTGTCGGCCGACCGCCTCCCGCAGCGCCGCCAGCAGCCGGTAGGACAGGCCCCGGCCGAGGTGGCCGACGTCCAGGGTGATCTCCAGCGCGCTGGCCGCCGTCGGCGTGCGCCCGGCCTGCCGGTCCTGGAACGCCCAGACCAGTACCCGGTCCCAGCCCTGGTCGGGCATCTCCTCGCGGCCGTCGAGCCCGGCGGCGAACGGCACGGCGAACCCGCGCGCCACGATCCGGTCCCCGTCCGTCGCGACCACGCAGTACTCCGGGAACTCCACGGGCACCCGGCTCAGCAGGGCGTTCGCCACCGGCTCGTGATGGGTGAACACGGGCCAGGAGTCGTTGATCTCGTAGAGCCGCGAGGTCAGTGCGGGGCGCTCGGCCAGCCGGGTGATCCGGATGCCGTCGTCCGTCGTGGCCGTCGCGGTCCCGGTCGCTGTCTCTTTCTCTGTCACGGGGCAGGACCCTGCCATGGGCCGTGCCCCGCGCCAAGCGAAATATCCCAGGTCAGGTCAAGTCAGGTGCGGTCGCCCTGGAGCCACTGGAGGATCTCCGGGGTCACCGGATCGGTGATGTCGGCGAACCCGTCGTGCTTCTGGAGGTACTTGGCCACGTACGGGCAGACGGGCACGATGCGCATGCCGCTGTTCCGTACGTCCTCGAGGGCCGCCGTCACGAGCACCGATGCCAGGCCGCGGCCGGCGAAGGCGTCGTCGATCTCGGTGTGGTAGAAGACGCGCTGCTTGTCCCGGTCGCGGTAGACGGTGAAGCCCGCGGGCTCCCCGTCGACCTGGATGGTGTACCGGTGCCGTGCGTCGACACGCTCGACGACGGGGGCGGGGGATTCCTGGGTCATGGTGGTCCGTTCCTTGGACGCGGGGTGGGGGACGAGAAGCTGATCATCAGGGTAGCCCCGACCCTCGCCCGGGTGTTCGGGTACGTGCTCACAGCCGGTGTGCACGGGTCACGCGGGCGCGTCGTCCCCGCCTCCGGTACCGCTCTCCAGGATGGAGACGATGGAGAACAGCGAGAAGCAGATGGCGCCCAGGCCGACGAGGACACGGGCCGCGACGATCACGGCGGGATCGGCCGACTCGAAGAGGAACGCGGAGAGGAACAGGCAGAGCAGCGCGGTGCCGACCGGAATCAGCGGGACCCGGTTCGCCAGCGGGGCCTCGCGCCGCCAGACGAGCGCGAGCAGCAGCACCTTGCTGAGGATGCTCCAGCAGATCAGCCCCAACCCGATCAGGACGTAGGCGGCGGCCAACTGGGAGGGCCGGGTGTGTACGGCGAGGACGATCAGTGCCCAGACGATGCCGATGGCACCCAGGGCGGCGGCCGAGGCGGGCCACAGCACGCGCTCCCGACGGGTGTAGGTGTTCTGGATCTGCCGCAGAATGCTGGCCACGAGCCCGATGAGGCACGTGCAGACGAGCGCCAGACCGGCCATCACGTGCCCGGCGGTGAACCGCCCCGCCGCATGGCCGCCGCCCCCGCCGGCCAGCAGGGTGAGGGCCCAGGCCCAGGTGACCAGGGACGCGAGGACCGGAAGCGCGGACAGGGCCAGGACGGCGGGCCGCCCGAACGGTGCCGGCGAACGCGGCGCGGATCCCTCCGGAAGCGCCGAGTTCTCGGTGATCAGCACGAATCGGGTAGAGGCCGTGGCCACACACGACACGCACGCGCAGATCATTCCGACTCCGAAGATCACGTGTCCGGCGACGAAGTCGGGAGGCGGCCGCGGACTCTCGGTGAGCAGGGAGAGCCCGTATCCCACGGTGACCCCGCTGACCGCGAACCCGAAGACCGGGTAGAGCAGCCGGTCCAGAGCCGTGTACCGGCAGATGAGCTGCCTGATGATGGTCGCCGCGGTGGCGAACAGGCACAGGCAGATGGCCGCCAGAAAAATGAGGACCGGACCCGCGACGTGTGCGGCCGGTCCGGACGCGTGGGCGAGTACATATCCGCCGAGCGCGGCCGACACCGCGCCCATCAGCAGAGGGATGGCTCGGAACAGGACACTGACCTTGTAGTTCATCAGGCCTCCCGGCGACGGGCATCCCCACCATCCTCATGCGGGCCGCGCCGTGCTGCCACCGGGCACGTGAGGAGTGCTTCCCCGGGCGGACGCCTCTGGGCTCCGCCACCACGGGCCGGCATACGGGTCACGACCGGCCCGTATCCGCCCGGCCGTGCCGACCTGGCACCTGGGAGCTGCGCACCGTACCGCGTCGGAGGCAGGCTTGAAGGAGCGGGGCCGGAGCGGGTTCCGTGAACCGGCCCGTCCGTGGGCGAAGGCCCCGGGGCCCGTACACGAGGAGCAGGACGATGAGCGGTGCGAAGGTGGAACGCAGGCACAGCGTCTTCCCCGACTTCAACGACTGGTTCAGCAGGGAGTTTCCCGGGCTGCCCGGCTGGCGTCCCGACGCGGCGGCCCACTCGATTCCGGTGGAGGTCACCCGTGGCGACGGCGCGTACGTACTGCGGGCAGAGCTTCCCGGAATGGACCCGGAGAAGGACATCACGATCACGGTCGACGACGACCTGGTCACCGTGAGCGCCGAGCACGGCGGGAGCACCCGGGGGACGGAGCATTCGGAGTTCCGCTACGGGTCGTTCCGCCGGACCGTGCGTCTCCCCGACCCGGTGCCCGCCGAGGGCGTCGAGGCCTCCTACGCGGACGGCATCCTCACCGTCCGTGTTCCGATGCCCGAGCGGCGGGTCCGGGAAGCACGGACCATCCCGGTGAAGCGGGCCGGTACCAGCGGCGGGGGCGACCGGCCGTGAGCCGGGGGAACGGCCCGGACGCCGGCGGCCGGACCGGACGTGTGTGAGGGCCCGCCCGGAGGTGTGTGATGACCGTCCACGAGCAGCCGATCCGCCGTTCCGGCCCATCGGGCCGGGACGTCCACGGGCGCATCGCCGTGGTGGTGGTCCTGGTCGTCGCGCTGGTCTGCGGAGCGGTCACCGCCGGGCTCCTGTGGACCACCGGGGTACGGGCCGACCGGGCGTACACCGGGCGCCTGCACCGTGTGACGGCGACGACCACCGGACCGGCCGAGCCCTCCGTGCCCCAGGCGGGGCAGGACGGGTGGCCGGGGGCAGCCGCCCCCGCCGTGTGGGCCTACCCGAAGGGCGTCCACCGGTCCGGAACGGTCGAAGTCCCGCCCCGGACGCCCCAGGGGCACACGGTTCCGGTCTGGGTGGACGCCGCGGGTGCCCCGGCCCGGCCGCCGGACAACGGGACGGAACGCGTGCTGACCTCGTTCTGCGGCGGTGTCGCGGCGGCCGGCACCGCCGGGGCGGTCGCGGCCGGTGTCCTCCTCGTGATGCGGCGACGCACCGAGGCCCGTACCTTCGCGGCGCTCGACCGCGAATGGGCCCGGGTGGAACCCGTCTGGTCCGGCCGGCCCCGGAGCGGGACCGACAACGACTGAGCCGGGCCGGTCCCGGGGCACGGGCGTCACGTACCGGCGTCGGTGCCGTCCTCGTGGCGGAGCCGGTCGACGACGCCCACCACCCCGTCGGCGCTGTTGCAGAGCCTGAGGAGGACCGGGACGAGCCCGGGGCGACGCACGGTTCCGCTGAGGGTGACCAGGCCGTCGTCGACGTCCACGGAGAGGTCCGAGGGGCTCAGGCCGAGCGTGCGGGTGATCACGTCCTCGATGATCTCCTCCTGGATCGCCCGGTCCCTGCGGAGGAACAGCTGGATGAGATCGCTCCGGCTCAGTACGCCCACGAGCCGCCCGGAGTCGTCGGTCACGGGCAGCCGCTTCACCCGCTCCCGGTCCATCACACGAGCGGCCCGCACCACGCTCCACCCGGGCCGGGCGACCACCGCGGGGCTCGACATGAGGGCCCCGGCGGTCCCACGCCCGGAGCCGACGGCACGCCGACGCACGAGATCGGCCTCGGAGACGACACCCAGCGGGCGGTTCGCGTCGTCCACCACGCAGACCGCGGTGATGTCGAACTCGTCCAGGAGCCGGGCGATCTCCTTGAAGCCTGTCTCCGGTACGACGCTGACGACCGCCGGTGTCATCAGCTCGGCGACGCTTCGGTGCCTCATGGCCGGTTCCCTCCCGTGCTCGGTGCCCTGCTGCCACCTCTCAGGATCGCCGGTACCCGCCCCGTCCGGCGAGGGCCGTCCGGCCCCCGGCCCATGGAACCGCCCCGGCCGGCGGGTCGCGCGCTACCGCCCGCCGCCGGAATCCACGGACCGGGGCCGCGCACCGTCGGCTCGCGGCGCGGGCACGCCCTGCTGGTCGTACGTCCACACCGCCAGCTGCGTTCGGGACGTGAACCCCAGCTTGCCGAGGATGCGCTCGACATGGTTCTCCGCGGTGCGCTGCGCGATTGTCAGCCGCACCGCGATCTCCTTGTTCGTGAGCCCCGCGGCGACCAGCTCGGCGACCTGACTCTCCCGCCGCGTCAGCCCCGGCGCCCCGGCCGGATCGTCCAGTACGTACGCCATCGCCTCGTCCACCGTGGCCCGCGCCCCGCGCCGGAACTCCCGCTCGAAGACCGCCCCGGACAACGCCTCCCGCACCCCCGCGTCGAACCGCAGATGCTGCCCGCGCATGAACGGTGCCGCACCGAGCCGCCCGCCCAGCGACCCCCACAACTGATGCAGCACACCCAGCAGCCGGGCCGCGGCCCGCGGCGCGTCTCGCATGCTCCACGCGATCACCTCCACGCACATGGCCACGTCCCACCAGTCCTCGAAAGGCCGCAGCAGGCCGATGGCGGCCCGGGCATGCCCGATCGCGTCCCCGGGCGCACCCGCGCGCCGCGCCAGCAGGGCACGGGCGAGCAGCGCCATCCCGTGCAGCCACGACTCGCCCCGCGCCCGCGCGGCGTCCTCGACCTCGCCGCACGCCTCGGCGGCCGTCACGACGTCACCCCCGTAGGCGTGCGCGATGGCGAACTTGACCCGGCACTCAAGTGCCGCGTCGAGACATCCCCGCACACGGAATTCGGCGTACGCCCGGACGAACAGCCCGGCGGCGCCCGCGAAGTCCTCGCGCCAGACGGCGAGGATCCCGTGGTGGTGCCGGACCCATGCCGACTCCCACCGATGACCGCCGAGCCGTGCCGCCTCCTCGCACGCGGCGAGCGCGTCTGCCACCTCGTCGTCCGGAGCGCCCTGCAGGATGCCCAGATAGGTGTCGGTGACCAGCGCCCGGACCCGGACCTCCTCCGTGTCCGGGCCGCCCTGCGCCCGGTCGGCGGCGAGCAGCAGCGACAGCCAGCGGCGCCCCTCGGACAGCAGCCCCGCCGTGAGCCAGTAGTGCCGGGGCGACACGGCCAGCGCCAGACCGGCCCGCGCCCGACCGGGCCGCTCCAGGCAGAACTCCAGGGCCGCGCGCAGGTTCGGATGGTCCGTCCGTAGCCGTGTGAACCAGTCGACCTGCCGGGGACCGAACCACTCCTGCCCGGCCCGCGCGGTCAACTCCGCGTAGTGGTCCAGGTGGCGGGCGCGGAGCGCGTCGAGCGAGCCCGACGCGACCAGCCGCTCGTGCCCGTACTCCCGTACCGTTTCCAGCATGTGATAGGTGGAACGCCCTTTATTTCTACGACAGTTGACGATCGACTTCGCCACCAGTGCGTCGAGGGTGTCGAGCAGGAAGGCGGCCGGCAACCGGTCGTCCGCGCAGACCCGCGCCAGCCCTTCGAGGTCGAAGCCGCCCCGGAACACCGAGGCCCGCGCCCACAGCAGCCGCTCGTGCTCCGTGCACAGCTCGTGGCTCCAGTCGATCAGCGCGCGCAGGGTGCGCTGCCGGTCGACGGCGACGCGGCTGCCCCCGGTCAGCAGCGCGAACCGGTCCGTGAGCCGTTCCAGGATCTCCTGCGGCGTCAGGCTCCGGACCCGCGCCGCGGCCAGCTCGATCGCGAAGGGGAGCCCGTCCAGACGGCGCACCAGCTCCGCGACGGCGTCGGCGTCGGCCTCCGTCACCGTGAAGCCGGGCAGCACGGCGGCGGCCCGCTCGGCGAACAGCGCGACCGCCGGACTGCCGCTCGGAGTACGTACCCGGCGCCCCGCCCCCGCGGCGTCACCGGCCTCCGGCACCGGCAGCGGCTCCACCGGAAACACCTGCTCGCCCACGATTCCGAGCGGCTGCCGGCTCGTCGCCAGCACACGCAGTCCGGGGGCGGCCCGCAGCAGCGTGTCGACGAGCCGGGCACAGGCGTCGACCAGATGCTCGCAGTTGTCCAGGACGAGCAGGACGCGCCGCTCGCCCAGCCGGTCCACCAGCGCGGCCGTCGTCCCGGCCCCCGGACGCACCGGACGGGCCGCGTCGAGGGCGCCCAGGACACTTGCCGCCAGCAGCTCGGGATCCCGCAGATCGGCCAGCTCGGCGACGTGCACCCCGTCGGGGAACGACCCCGTCACATCCGAGGCCACCCGCAGCGCCACCCGCGTCTTGCCCACACCACCGACCCCGGTGAGCGTCACCAGACGGGTGCCGGAGAGCAACCCCGCGATCCGCGAGCACTCCGCCCGCCGCCCGATCAGCGACGTCAACTCGCCTGCCCCCGCCCTCATGGGCGGCCATCATACGGACGTGCGACGACCGGGACCGGCCGATCAGCGGGCACAGTTGAGTAGTTCTCCCGTATCCCCGCACGCACACCGGTCCGACACTCGACGACGTGGAATCGGACGATCATGCGAGGTGTACGTTGACGGCGGACGCGGCAACGGGGAACGGCGAACAGGGAAGGCGCCTGGGGGAGCGCGTGTGGACCTATCAGGGAGCGGTGTCCAGACGGGTCCTGAGCGTGTTCGTCGTGCTTGTCATCGTGTTCGTCGTGATGTGCTTCGTCGCCCGCGACCACGACATCGAGGGTTCCTTCCTCCTCGCCATGTGGGTGGTCCCCACGGTGGCCGCCGGGTGCGCCGCGCTCTGCGTCCGGCACACCCGGATCCGGCTCCGCGAGTACGAGCACGGCTTCGAGTTCCGCCGCCCCGGACGCCGGACGCTGCGCCGCACCTGGGACGAGATCGCCTCCGTCGAGTCGACCAGGGTGTCCGTCCGCATCAACTTCAGCCACTCCCACGACGTGGTCAAGACCGTCCTGCGCCCGTACGAGGGCGGCCTGGTCCGGCTGAAGGACCTGGACTACGTCAAGGTCCGCCAGGAGTCCGGCTTCTGGCGCCTGGCCACCCTGGGCCCGGTCGACAACGCCGGGCCGTTCACCACGCGCGCCACGAGGGAAGTAGCCGCAGCCGTCGCGGCACGGCACCTTGAAGAGTTGCGAGAGGGCGGCGAGTTCCGCTGGGGCGCCCTGACGTTCACTCGTGAAGGCCTGACCCTTGAGCCCTTCCCGGGCCCGCTGGAGTGGTCCCGCATCGCCTTCGTGTCCGGAGGCCCGGGCGACGGCGTCCGTCTCGACGTGCGCGGCCTGGCCGAACACGTCGGCAGCCGGGCCCTGAAGCCGCGCGCCACCAAGGCCGGCTACAGCACCGAAGGCGACCATCTGAAGGTCTTCGCGCCCCTCCACCGCCCCGGATCGGACTACGCGGCACTGGACATCGTCCTCGCCAACGGTGCCGCCCTGACCGACTCACAGCAGCAGGACTCCGACCGGTGACCGGCCCGGCGGAGAACACTCCTCGCGACCTCGGTCTGGTGATCGGCCGCCATCCGGTGAACCACCGGAAGCGATGGGTGAACGCGGGCTGGGCACTGCTCGTGGCCGTTGTGTCCGGCTGGCTCGGCACCTGGGGCCTGTCCGCGACCGGCGAAGGCACACCCGGCGGCAACAAGGCGGTCGGCCTCTTCCTCGGGCTCTCCCTGGGCGCGGTGATCGTCGCGGCGACCCAGATCGTCCGGGCCCTGCACGGCCAGCCGGGCGAGTACTTCGAGACACACGAGGAGGGCCTGGTCCACGGAACCCGTCGAGGCACCACGGGCTGGTCCTGGCACCGCGTCACCTCGCTCCATGTGGACGGCGACGCGCTGAACGGCCTTGCGACCCGGCTCGGCAACGGCTACCGCATAGAGATCGGCCTCGACGACGGCACCCGGCTGCGCACCGACGGACTCGCCGAACGCGCCGGCGACCTGGGACGGGTCCTGCTGGCACGGTGCCCGCACGTCGCCCTGAAGCCGAGGATCCCCTGGTACGGCCGAGCCGGCGCCTGGCCGCTGGTGGCGGCCGCGGCGTGCGTGGCGGCGATCCCCGCGATGATCCTCTACATCGTGGCCCACCCGGACGAGGAACACCGGATCACCACCGGGGAGGGCATGACCATGCTGCATACCGAACCCGGCATCAGCGAAGCGGGCTACGCCTTTCTGTCCGTCGGCATGCTGGTGTGCGCGATCACCGCGATCTCCCTCGTCATCGCCTACGTGCGCGGCAGGGCCTACCGCTGAACCGCCCTGGTGCAAGGCACGGAGGCCACCGGGCGGAACCGCGGAGGGGGCATCGGGGCCCTGTCCGCCATGCTTCCCGTCCGTTGCGTGCACGAGGAGGCGGTTGTCCAGCTCCGACGGGCTTGGCCGATGTACTTGTCGGACCGGCCCACTTGCGTGATTCGTATCCTTCCCACAGGTCAGAGGCACGGCGGACTATCTGCAGTTCGCCGGAAGAGTAGGAGCACCCCCGCACGCGCGGGGACCACTCCCCGGCGGCCGGGCCGGGCAGAACGAGATCGGGACCACCCCCGCACGCGCGGGGACCACCGTCTCACCAGGATCGACTTCGCCACCCGTTCTTTAGGCTCCTCTCCGTTGTCGGTTGAGACCGCCTTGGAAAGAGGCCCATGGACGTCCTGGAGCACTGGAGTGTCGACTTCTACGATTTCACCGTTCCACCTGAACCCAGCGACGATCCCGCTGTCTTGAAGTTCGGGAACCTGCACGCGAGAGCCGCCCGCAACGGCGCACGGCACGGCACCCCCGTGATCCTCTCGCCGTCGGGTCGACCGGACCACAGGATCAATCGCTTCTTCAGGGAAGGGAAGATGGCAGCCTCCCAGGCCGGGACGTGGAAGCGGTACGCCTACACGTTGATCGTCTGGCTCGACTTCCTGGCCGCCATCGACCGCTCATGGGACAGCGCGACGGTACGGGACGTCGAAGCGTTCAAGGACTGGAGACTCACAGATCTGCGCAACGAAGAGCGGATCAGGTCGACATCCTTCGACACCGACCGGGCTGGCCTCAACTCCTTCTATTCATGGGCGAGCAAGCGCTACGGGATCTTCAACCCCGTCCCGACCGTGCACGCCGGCGCCGCGGATGAGAGCGACGCCGCATTCGGGCGTGGATACGCTCGCAAGCGACGGGATCCGCTCCGCCCTGGCGGATCGACACGGCGCCAGGTGAAGTGGCTGCTGCGATCGGCCTTGGAACAGTGGCGGAACATCGGGCTGTGCGGCTACGGGTTCGACGGGGTGCGCGGGGCAGGCTGGCGGGGCTTCAGCGAGGACCGGGACTGCGCCTTCGTCGACGGGCTGTACGGGACCGGGCTGCGCGTCCGTGAGTGGGCCAGCGTCCTGGACGTCGAGCTCCCGGCATCGGGGAGCGAGCGGATGGGGGAAGCGTGGCTGGCGGCGAAGTGTGTCAAGGGGGCTGAGGAGGGGCGGACGTACTGGATACCGAGGCGGGTGCTGCAGTCGGTGGAGGGTTACGCGGATCCACTTGAGGGGTCGCGGGCCGAGGCGATCCGCCGTGCCCAGCGTGCGGGCCGTTACGAGCGACTGCGTGGGGTGCGCATCGTCACGGGCCACACTCCTCGGACCGGAGAACTGCACGTCGAGGGGGTTGACGGGTCCGCGACGCTGGCGCTGGACGTGCTGGCCCCGGACGAGCGGCGGCTTCTCTTCCGCCGTACGCCCCGCGGTCTGGAGCCGCTGTGGCTGTGGCTGTCGGTGAGCGGGCTGCCAAAGAAGGTCTACAGCTGGGAGGACACGTTCGACGCGGCGAACAAGCGCATCGCAGATGCGTGGGTGCGAGCAGCCGACCCGGACGGCAGCCTCAATGAGGAGGAGCGAGATCGGATCCACGGCGAGTGCCCCCTGTGGGCCACGCCCCACATGTGCCGGCACAGCTTTGCCCTGAAATGGTTCTGCATCCTCTCTCTGGTGGAAGAACGCCGTCTCGAAGGTTTCTCCGCCGAGGAAATCGAGGACTTCCGCGACCAGCTCGGCGACATCTGGCTTCAGATGTCGATTCTGCTGGGCCACAAGCACCCGGACACGTCCCGGGAGCACTACCTGGAGCCCTTCACCTGCTTGCAGCTGTCCTATCTGATGGCGATGCTCGACGCCGACGAGCAGGCTGGGGTCGACGCGCTGGTGCGCGTGTTCGCCCGCCACGGCGGCTCCACCATCGCCCCCGTCGCGGCATCTGCAGCAGGCCGCAACGTTCGCGGCGGCCGCGGAGCTTCTCGATGAGCAGGAGCGGCGGAGGTGGACAGCGAGCGTCTCAGCCCGGACCAGGCTGGCACCCGCCCGACCGGCTCCCGGCCGAGAGGGGCGGGACGACGGTGGTCTTCTTCGAGGAACAGAGCGGGACGAGCCGGGTCTTCGACCTCTCTCGTTTCCCGGTCGGGACCGAGATGCAGCGGTGGATGGCACAGGGGCTGGCGATTCGCTGCGGGCCACGGGGCGGCAGTAACTGATCATTTCAAAATGAGGTTCGGAGTCTTCGCAAGCAGATGATGCTGCAGGTGAGTTGGAGTGGTCCGAGGTGGAGATCGGCTCGTATCTCGTAGCGGATCCGCAGGCGTTTGAACTGGTGGAGCCAGGCGAAGGTGCGCTCGACGA
>NZ_JBIVPT010000034.1:0-37215 GCF_044754785.1 Streptomyces sp. NPDC092952
AACGACCACTCGCGATTCGTCAGATCCCCCCGGCCCATGACCCAACCAACGAGCCACCGGTCAGAAAGTCGCATGATCCGCCGGACAGTGCCTAGTGCTGTGACCGGGAAGGTTCACGGGGTTGGTCGGGTGGTGGGAGGGTGTACTCCCATCCGGGTTGCCAGTAGGCCGGGGCTTGGACGAGGTCTTCGAGGCGGGCGCCTGCAAGTAGGCAGTCCAGAGCCCATCGGTTGGCCGAGTGAGCGATCAGCAGAATGCGGTTGTCGGCCCACAGATCAGCCAGGTCGGTGAGGAAGTCTTCTGTGGCGGCCAGAACCTCGCGGTAGCTCTGGCCTTCGGGGAAGGGCTCGTCAATGTGCTGGCCTCGCAGCGGTGCAAGAGCTTCCTGCGGACAGCCGTTGATGCGTCCGTAGTTGCATTCACGCAGGCGGGGATCGTGGTGGATCGGGAGTGTGGTGCCCGCGAAGGCGATCCGCGCGGTGTCCATCGCGCGGTGCAGATCGGAGGTGAACACCGCCGCGATGCCGTCGTCGCGGCGGCGATCACCGAGTTCCCGAGCCTGTCGGCGGCCAGTTGCTGAGAGGACGCCCGGCAGCCAGCCGGTGGCGATTCCGGCCTCGTTGTCGGTGGTGGTGGCGTGGGTTTCGTAGACGAGCTGTATCGATGTCATCGCCCTGCTGTTCATGGTCAGGCCGCCTTGAGAGGACGTCCGCCCCAGCGGATGCCTTTCTCGCTGCGGATGCGGGCACGCTCCTTGCGCTGTGCGGCGAGGACGTCGGGGCGGCGGGCGTTGGCGTTGCGCCAGCGCAGGTAGCGGTGCAGGTGTTGGGTCTGTGCGGGGTGGCTGCGGTGGTGGGAGTTGGCCAGGGTGAACTGCCGCAGCGGGCCGAAGTGGGCCTCGATCGGATTGACCCAGGAGGCGTAGGTCGGGGTGAAGCACAGCTCGACCTTGTTCTTCTTCGCCCAGCGGCGGATGTCCTGGCCAGTATGGGCGGAGAGGTTGTCCAGGATGATGTAGATCGGGGCGCCGTCGGGTCGGGCAGCGCGGATCGACTTCAGCGCGGCCAGGGTGTTGGCGGTGCCTTTGCGGCGGCGGTTAACGCCCCACAGCCGATCATCGCCGACGGAGTAGCACCCGTGGAAGTAGGTGACGCCGTGGGTGCGGCGGTAGGTCGCAGGCAGGCGATCGGGCTTGCCCCGCCTCGCCCAGCAGGAACCTGCCGTAGGGCGGATCCCGAGAGGCCCGAACTCGTCGAAGGCGAAGACACGGTCCGGGAAGTGCTCCAAAACGTGCTCGATGCGGTCGAGTTTGGCGTCGCGATCGGGGTCGGGGGACTCCTTCCAGGTCTTGGTGTGCTGGAAGGTGATGCCGCGGCGCCGGAGCAGGCACCGTAACGCCTCGCGGCCGATCCGGATGACGCGTCCGTGTACTTTGCACAGGTAGGCGGCGAGTTTGCGGATCGACCAGCGGGTGAAGGGCTGGCCGAGCTTGGTGGGGCGGGTGGTGGCCGTCTGGACGACGAAGTCCTCGTCGTCAGGGGTGAGCAGGCGGGGACGGTCTCCCGCCCACCGAGGGTCCAGACAGGCCAGGCCGATCTCGTTGAACCGGTGGATCACCTCCCGCACCGTGCCCTCGTCGGCCTGGACCAACTGGGCAATCAACGGGACACGGTTCCCGCCAGCAGACGCGAGCAGCATCATCGCCCGCCGATAACGCACCGAGCTCGTGCTGCCCCGACGCACGATCTGCTGCAATTTCTGCCCCTCCTGGTCGGTCAGTCTGCGCACCTGCACAGGCTCAGCCACCACACCTCCAACGGTCGGAACGGACGCTGCCGCCCATCCAACCGTTCCAACCAACACCCGGGCGAACCTTCCCGGTCACAGCACTAGACCGCGAACTCCTCGTGCGGGACGGCTCGCCGCCACACGGCTTCGAACGCCGCCACGACCGCCTTCACGACGGTGGGATCCTCGTTGAACTCGTGTCCCGCCCACTCGCCATCGCCGGTGAACCAGTGGAACAGCACCCGCTGGTCGTCGATCAGCCAGAGGTCGTTGCCCGGAAGCATCAGGTCGGAGGCGAGCCGACGCGGTAGCCAACGGACATCCTCCCCCGCGGCGATGTTGTGCCGGCCGGTGAGGGAGTGTTCCCAGCGGATGTAGTCGGTCACCGGCTCGGAGACGATACGGGCGCGACGTACGGCTACGCCGCGGGCCGCGGTTTCCTCCACAAGAGCGCGCCACTGCCGGTAGGCGGCAGGCAGCTCTACTTCGCGGCGGTCCTGCCAGGCGTCGAACACCGGATCGGCCATGTAGGAGTCGCGCATCTCCAGGTGGACCGCCGAGCGGTCAGCGCTCCGGAGCAGAGCGGTGAAGTCCGGCACGTCGTTCTGCGGCATCGCACGCCTCTCTCAGATACGGAACCATCCCGACGGGGATACGCACGACGCCCTCGTGGTCGGGCACGCCCGCAGGGTGTCCCGGTACCCATTCCGTCGTGTCGATCTCCGCCTTCATCTCTGGATCCGGAAGCCACCCCTGGACGACGATCTCAGCTGACTCGTCCTCGAACCACACGGTTGGCGAGCCGCCATTGGGCGAGTTCGGATCCTTCCCGACGAACTGTAGAGCCACGATTTCTCCCAGTCGCAAGCCAGTTGCCAACTCTTGCGCACCATTCCCCTGACGGATGTTGCGGTCAAGGCGGCGTGGTGAGGTTGGCGCATTCACGGCTCGCAGAGACCGACGAAGGGCTCTTGGGGCTCCGACAAGTAACGTGTCGCGTTGGCGCCGGTCATCACAGGTCCCGTGCCTCCAGGTCGTGTGCGGCAGTCGGCAGCGGCGCGGCCGCCGCAACCGAGCTCTGGAGGCGGCAGACGTCGGAACTTCAGGCCCGGTTGCAGGGAGAACTGCCTCTTCGCCCCCTGGCGCGACGAACATCCGTTCATTTACATGGAGTTGAGTCGATTCGTCTGTAGGGCGGCTGATCGCTACGCTGGCGTCGACGTCCGCCTGGCAAGCACGTGCGGCAGGCGGACGCCCGACATTCCTGCCCAACGAAGGTGTGCACCTGTGACCGGTACCGCGACCGTCTCCGACTTCTACTGCCACCAGGCGCTCACCGGCGCGGTCCCCATCGAGACGGTGGCGGAGACTGATCGGGTGCTGGCCTTCCATCACACCAACCCGTCCTATCCCGTGCACATCGTGGTGATCCCCAAGGAGCACGTTCCCTCGCTCACCGACCTCGGGAACTCCGACGAGGGCCTTCTGTGCGAGGTCGTCGCGGTGGTGCGGGAGGTGGCCGCCGGAGTGGAGAAGGAATACGGATCGTGCTCGGTGACGACGAACCTGGGCCTGTACCAGGAGTCGAAGCACCAGCACTGGCACGTCACCTACCGGGGTGAGAGCGAGGAGGAGATCCGAGGTATGTACGGCAACCACGACTGACACCGCCTAGGACACGCCACCAACGCGCACACCTGACCAAGCCCTACTAGTGCCGCATCAAGCAGCCTTCGCCGAAGCCAGCAACGTTGAGTTCGCCTACACACCGGCCATCAGTTCATGGCTGAACCGCATCGAAGCCCACTTCGCCTCCCTGTGCTGCTTCACTCTCGACTGGATGGACCACGTCCGCCATAAGGAGCAGGGCAAACGTGGTCCGTCGCTACATCATCTGGCGGAAGCGCGCCGCCGACGCCTACCCGGGGTGGTCGGCAGGGGAAACGTTGCCTGATGCGGTATTAGGCCCCTTTCGTGTGTCGGCTGAGGGCTGGGAGCGGGTCTTGATGTTGATGGCGGCACCGATGTCGGCATGGGTGGCGTGGCCGCAACGAGTGCATGTGAACAGGTCGCGGGTACGGCGGCTTTTGGCATCCACATGGCCGCAGCGGTTGCAGGTCTGGGAGGTGTAGGCGGGGGCGACGGCACTCACGGTGACCCCGTAGAGCAGGGCCTTGTACTCGATCTGGCGACGGATCTCGCCGAAGCCGACGTCGAGGATGGCCCGGTTCAGCCCGGCCTTGGCCCTCACGTTGCGCCCCGGCATTTCCGCAGTGCCGCGGGCGGAGGCGGTCATGTTCTTCACTCGCAGGTTCTCCAGAGCTACTTGGGCGTACTGGGTCACCAGCCGCTTGGTCACCAGGTGCTGGCTGGTGGCCCGGCGTGCAGCCACCAGCGCGTGGAGTCTGGCGACCTGGTCCCGGGCCTCCTTCCAGCCCTTGGACTGCTCGTGGGACTTCACCCCTCGTACGTGCCGGCGGGCCATGCGCCGTTGCCGCTTGTGCAGCTGCCTGCGGGTGTTCTCCAGGTGGCGGGGGTTTTCGAACAGCTGGACCTTGTGGCCATTCACGATGACCGGGTCGGAGGTGGCGACGAACACCTTCACTCCCAGGTCCACCCCAACCGTTCCTGCTGCTCGCTGGCGTCGGCTCGGCCGGGGCGCCGGCCCGGTCGGCATACGCACGTTGAAGGCCACCACCCAGCGGTGGCCTTCGCGGGCGATCGTCACCGACTTCGATACCCCGCCACGGGCCAACAGCCGGGCCAGCCTCCGCGCGGGGCGGTGCAGCCGCACCGTGAACGCCGGTTGCCCGCCGCCCCCGCCGATCCGCACGTGCCGCAGGTCCTGCTCGACCAGCCGGACAGCGAACATCCGAAACGAATCCCGGCACCGACCTCGCCGCTTGAACCGGGGATAGCCGACGGGCGCCCCGTTGCGGCGGCCGGTGCTCTTCCAGTTGTTGAAGGCCGCATCCGCGTCCCGGAACGCCTGGTGGCACACGACCGCGTTCACCTCCTTCCACCACGGGTACAGGCGCCGCGGTACCTGCCCCGGCAGCAGGGGGCCGGGCAGGGGCTTGTCGCGATGCGTCAGGAAGATCTTCTGCATGGCGAACTGCGTGGGCCCGTCGAACTTCGGCGCGTTCTTGGCGGCCTCGGCCGGCGTCTGACCTTGATCCACGAGCAGGTCACGTCCGCGCGCCCAGAACTTCTGCCTGTAGTGCTTGATGCCGAGGGCGAAGTTGAAGCTGCAGCGCGAGGCGTCGGCGTAGCGCTGCAGAATCACTACCTGCTCGGAAGTGGGATCCAGCGTCTCTTTGACCACGACAGTGGTGGTGCTTTTGTCCATGCTGGGCACCCTTGCATTCGGCACTGACAAATGTGTCATATGGGTGAATGAGTGGGTTAATGCCGCATGCTCTGTCACCTGTCTCGTACTGTGTTACTCGTTCACCTCCTGCGGAGGTGAACTCGTCCCCCGGATGGGGGAGCAGAGCGCCCGTGGGCTGCACCAGCCGTAAGGCAAGGGCAGGAAATCACTTCGCCGCTTCGCTGCGGGGAAGGAAAGAAGCGGTGCAGGACAGGGCTGGCAACAGCCTGCGGCCGGGCAACCGGTCGCCCAGAGCGGCCGGGTAACCGAGTCGCCCGTCCCTAATACGCCGATGGCGAAACACGCGGAATGCGGCCTTTGCCGGAAAACTCGAAAGTGGCGCCGAAGACCACCTAATCGGCGAGAACCCCCAGCTCAGTAAGAGTCTGGCCCGCGCGTGCAGGGGCGGTCCCACGAGAAGCCGGCGCCCTCGGTCCGTTCACAGGTCTGGCCCGCGCGTGCAGGGGCGGTCCCGTGCGACCGGTCCGCTGCCGAGGCGTTGGACGGTCTGGCCCGCGCGTGCAGGGGCGGTCCCGGCAAGACGGGCCGCCTCACGTACACCGACACCGTCTGGCCCGCGCGTGCAGGGGCGGTCCCGACCTGATCTCGTGGGGCGAGCATCCAGACCTGTCTGGCCCGCGCGTGCAGGGGCGGTCCCCTCCTGGTACGACGGCGCCCTCGCTGCCTCAGGTCTGGCCCGCGCGTGCAGGGGCGGTCCCGAGCACCCGCGCTGCCGAACGCTCCGACGAACGTCTGGCCCGCGCGTGCAGGGGCGGTCCCGGCAACGGCCGAGGAGCTGGGTCTGCCGTCGAGTCTGGCCCGCGCGTGCAGATCAGACAGGCCTTAGCGGCGCTGGCCCGCCGCCTGCAGGACGAGACCAGCGATGCGTTCGGCTGCGGCTTCCGGCCGTGGACGGGCACCCTGCCCCCCGCGGGGGGCAGCGGACAGAGCGGCGCAGGCATGGACGAGCGCGCCGGGGTCGGTCAGCTGCTCGTCGGCAACGACGCGGCAGCGCTCCGGGTGCTGAGCGGCGTAGGCGCGGGCGTTGTCGAGCTGGTCTCCCCGGCTGACGGAAGCGGGCAGCGGTACCAGGACGGCGGGCAGCTCCAGGGCGGCGAGTTCGGCCAGCGTGGTGGCCCCGGCCCGGCCGATGACGAGGTCGGCCAGGGCCAGGGCGTGCGGCATGTCGTCGTGCAGATACTCCAGCTGCCAGTACCCCAGGCGACCGGCGAACCGGGGGTCGAGGTTGCCCTTGCCGACGACGTGCAGCACGCTGTACCGCTCGCACAAGGCGTCGAGTTGGGTGCGGACGGCAGTGTTGACGCGCTGCGAGCCGCTGCTTCCGCAGAAGATCAGCAGCACCGGCTTCTCGTCGGTGACCCCGAGGCGCTCGCGCAGCGCCTCGGGGTTGGCGTCGGCGAGGTCCGCTCGCAGCGGCAGCCCGGTCACCTGGGTCTTGTTGCGCATCCACCGCGGCGTCGGGCCGGGAGCCGGGACGCTCAGGCAGATGGTGGTGGCTACGCGCCCCAGAATCCTGTTCGCCAGGCCCAGGGAGTGATCGCTCTCGTGGATGACGACGGGGACGCGGGCGAGGGCGGCGCCGATCCCGACGGGCACAGAGACGTACGAGCCCTTGGAGAACAGCGCGTCGGGCCGTTCTCGCCGCAGCGCCCTGAAAGCGGCGAGGATGCCCCGGGCGACGGTGAACGGCATCAGCAGGTTGCCGGCGGAGCGGTGGCGGCGCAGCCCGGCCGAGGGGACGTGGCGGAAGGGGATCCCGGCGCGCCGGGCGTACTCGTGCTCGATGGTGTTCTCGCGTCCGAGGAAGACGAGCTCGGCGTCACGGTCGCGGAGCTGGCCGGCGACGGCGAGGGCCGGCACGACATGGCCGGCGCTGGCGCCGCCCGTGATGGCGATTTTCATCGGTCCCTTTTCTGAAATGCCCACACCGTGTCTCACTGCGAGAGCACTCTTCCTGTTGCTTCGAAAGTTTTAATTGGTCGGGTCGGCTGGATTCGAACCAGCTCCTCGGCAACGCTTTTGCCGTGCTCCACCAATTGAGCTACGACCCGTTTCGAACTGCGATGAGGGTGACACTAGGCACCCGTGCGGTCTGCGGTCAACGGGCCCGTGCGGTCGAGCGAATAAATTCTGCCACCGCTCGGGCCCGTTGAATTGCAGGGGCATATTCCGATTTCAGGCACACTAATTCGAGGCATCACCCTGAGTCGGTGCAGCCCTGTTTATCCGGCAGTTTCCCGCAGCGGAACTATGCGTATGTGAAAGGGTTCTCGTCGGCGATGTGGCTGAGGTCCGTACGGACGGTGCGTCCGGTGGAGCGTGCGATGACTTCGGTCTCGGTCACGGGGTGGTCGGGGGAGAGGACGGCTGCGTGGGGCAGGCCGAGGAGTCGGGCGTAGCGGAGCTTGTCGCCGGTGGGCAGGGGCCGGTCGTCGACGAGGACGCTGATGCGGCAGTCGGTGAGGCGGCGGGCGAGACGGTCCGCGCGGTCGCGCATGCCGGGCTGGTCGGCGCGCAGCACCACGATGTGGAGATCGGCGGGTCCTGTGCCCGGGGCCCATCGCAGGCCGTGGCGGTCGCGGTTGAGTTCGGCGGCGGTTTGCAGGCACCGGGTGATGCCGATGCCGGAGCAGGCCATCCAGGGTGTGGCGGGGCGGCCGGCGGGGTCGCTGTAGCTGAGGTTCATGGGAGCGGCGTACTGCGTGCCCAGTTCGAAGACGTGAGCGACTTCCACGGCGCGCAGCATGCTGTAGCGGCCCTGGCGGCAGGCTCCGCAGCCGCTGTGTTCGGTCGCGTGGTGCAGGTCGGCGCCGTGGGGGTCCAGCGCGGGCAGGCTGCGGGTGCCGTTCCAGCTCACGCCGGTGCGCAGCCCGGTGTCCCCGTCGGAGACAGCGAAGGTCTCCAGTTCGGCGGCGGACAGGTCGTACAGGGGCAGGACGTCGGTTGCGCCGTGGGCGTCCCAGGGGGTGAGGGTGCCGGGCTTCTTGCCGAGCTGGTCGGGCAGGAGGTCGGGGTCGAGGAGGTCGGCGCGAGCGGCGCCGGTGGCTGCTGCGATCTTGCGGGGGCTGACGTGGAGGTCGGAGCGGATGGCGACGGTCGCGGTCTGGGTGGTGCCGTCGGGCAGGGTGAGGGTGAAGGCGATGACGTTGACGACCGGGTCCGGGCCGGGCGGCGGGGGCTGGGCCGCGAGGACGGCTCCGTCGCCGCGGTTGCCGCAGTGGGTGCAGGCGACGATGGTGCCCTGTCCGCTGTCGGCGAGGACGAGGTGTTCGGTGCTGGGGCCGGCGGAGATGCTGCCGCCGTCGGCGGGAGCGGTGAAGGTGCCGGTCAGTCCCATGCCGGTGAGGGCGGCGGCGACGGCGTCGTTGAGGAAGGCGACGGATTCGCGCATGGTGTCGGGGCCGGTGTCGAAGGTGTAGGCGTCGGCCATGGTGAACTCGCGGCCTCGCATCAGCCCGCCGCGCGGGGAGAGCTCGTCGCGGAACTTGGTGGTGCTCAGCGACAGGCGGACAGGCAGGTCCCGGTGGGAGCGCAGGTGGTCGCGGACGGTGGTGGCCGCGATCTCCTCTGAAGTGGGGGCCAGGCACATCTCCTCGCCGCTGGAGGACGCCACGGTCAGCAGCGCCCCTTCGCGCCGGTAGACATCCCAGCGCCCGGTCTGCTCCCACAGGGTGCGGCTCTGCAGAGTGGGCGGGGCGAAGGTCAGAGCGCCGCGTTCCTCGAAGGCGCGCCGGGCGATGGCGGTGAGCCGGTCGTGCACCCGTACGCCGAGCGGCAGGAGAGTGTGAACGCCGGTCGCGTCGGTACGGGCGACCAGGCCGAGGGTGTGCAGCAGTTCGAGGGTGGAGGCGGCGGTGTCGCCGGTGCGGGGCCTGACCGGCGGCCACAGGCGACTGGCGTACAGGGGGAGGGTGTTCATCGGGCGCCTTCCCTTGCGGTGCGGGACAGCGCGGCGAGGCGGGCCGCGGTGTGGGCGATGTCGTGGCCGCGGGCGTTGGCGAACGCCTTGTGGTGGAGGACCTGCCGGGTGGCAGGACTGGCGGCCAGGTGGTCGATGAGCGAGGCGAGGGCTGCGATATCGCCCGGCGGGAAGCCCAGGCCGCCGCTGCCCAGGGTGGCCGCCAGCCCGGGGACGTCGCTGAAAAGGGTGGGCAGGCCGTGTGCCTGGGCCTCGACGGCGACGAGGCCGTATGCCTCCAGCGTGCGGGTGGTGAACAGCATCGCGTCGAAGTCACCGAACCGCGCGAACAGTTCCTGGCGCGGCAGGAACGGCTCGAACGTCACTCGGTCGGCGAGGCCGAGTTCGGCGGCGCGCCGGGTAAGGGTGTCGAGTTCGCTGCCACTGCCGATCACGGTGAGCTGGTGTCCAGTGGTGCGTGCCAGGGCCTCGATGGCGGTGACCGTGGACTTGTTGGCGTCCAGTCGGCCTGCGTGGACCAGGCGCAGCCGTCTTCCGGCGCGCGGATGGGCCGTCGGAGCCGCGGGAAGCGGTACGCCCCAGGGCACGACCGCCAGCCGGTCGGTGTGGCGGCCGTCGGTGAGCCGGTCGACCTCGTCGGCCATGGCCGCGTTCGGTACGACGACGCTCACGCTCGCGGCGGCGATCTCGTTCAGGACGGCGCGCGCCTGCTTGTGCTCGGTGGCCACGATGACGTCGGTGCCGTGCGCGATGGACACCATCGGCACCTCGCCAGCGGCCCGTGCGAAGGCGTACGCGAGGCCGAACCCCAGGTGCTGGGCGTGGATCAGGTCGGGCCGCCGTTCGCGGATGAGGACGGCGACTTCGTCGGTGAGCGCGTCGGCGTACGCGTCGAAGCCTGGCCCGTACGGCACCTTGGCCGAGGCCAGTCGGGCGGTGGTGGCGAAGCCGTGCTGCCAGGTGCCGCTGCCGGGCAGGTGCGCGAACACCGTGTCGTAGCCGTGGCCCACCAGACGGGCGTAGACGTCGCTGCACCAGATGGTCGAGCCGCAGGAGGGCTCCAGGGGCAGGTCGATGCCGGTGAGGATCAGTGGGCGTGTCATGCGGTCGCCTCCATCGGTGCGCTCTGCCGGAGGTAGGTGACGAGACCGGTGCGCAGGAGTGCCGCGGTCCCCGCCCAGCCCAGCGAGCAGACGGTGTCGATGACGGACAGGTTCGGCACGAAGCCTTGGCGGCCCCATGCCTGCTGGAAGCGCGGGTGGCGGTCGGCGTAGTCGTTCCACCGCACCCGCACACCGTGCTCGGCCAGCGCCGTGGTGTCGAGATAGGTGCGGGTCCCCGATCCCGCCCACAGGACGTCGGCGCCGGTGGCCGCGCAGATGGCCGCCAGGCGCCCGGTTTTGTCATCGGCGGCGACGGCCAGCTCGGAGGTGAGCCGCAGGTGGGCGGGGGCGCCGAGGGCTGTGGCGGTCTGGGTGAGCAGGTGAAGGTTCAGGTCGACCAGCCACGCGTGGCCAGCCCCGAGGACGGGCCGCAGGACGTGCAGCAGCTCCTCGATGTGCGGGGTGCGGGCGTAGGCCAGGCGGATCGCCCGCAGCATGCTGTCGGCGTCGAAGGAGTCGGCGACGGGGGTGTCGCGGATCAGCTGGCCGGGGGCGCGGTTGACCGGGACGGTCAGCCACTGCACCCCGTCGGGGGTTTTGATCCGGTTGCGGTTCTGATAGCCGCCGTCGGTGTAGGGCACGTCGTCGTAGAGGGCGACGGTGTCGCAGGCGAATAGGGCCTCGCAGAACCCCAGCCAGGGCGCGAAGGGCGGCTGTTCGATGTAGATCACGACGGGTCCTCCTGGGGGAAGAGGGTGAGCACGGAGGTCTCGAAAGCCTCGTAGGCGCGTCCCGCGGCGGTGGCGGCGGGACGCAGGCGCCATCCGGCCTGGGCGGCGCGGTGGTGGGTGAAGTCCTTGCTCAGGTACCAGCGGCCGACCTGGGTGCGGTGCGCGGCCAGGGCGCTGACCTTGTCGTCGAGGTACTCGGTGATGTCGACGAGGACGGTGGGGGCGAACGCGGCGCGGGGGGCGTGTGGCTCGCCGTGCAGCACGGTGTGGCAGGTGGCCACGCGGGTGGCGGCGTTCGCGGCGGCACTGGCCAGCGCCCGGTGGTCCTGATGGTCGGTGCTGGCGTTCAGGCTGTGGGTGATCAGCAGCGTGCAGCCCAGACGGGTCAGTTCGGCCTCCACGGTGGATACCAGGTGCCGGTCGGCCACGAGGGCACCATCGGGCAGGCCGAGGAAGGTGAGCTGGATGCCGGTGGAGTGCCAGGCCGCGCGGACCTCCTCGGCCCGTTCGTCCGTGCCGAGGCGGCGGCCGCCGCCGGCCTCGGCCAGGGAGACGCCGTTCGCGCCGTGGGTGACCACGACCACCGCCACGCTCGCCCCTGCCTGGGCGGCCCGGCGCAGTGTGCCGTAGCACAGCAGCTCCGCGTCGTCGGGGTGAGCGACGAGCGCCACCACCCGCTCCCCCCGTACACCGCCGTGCGGCTCGCGGCCGAGGGCCGCGGCGCTCGTCACCGGACCTCGAAATCCATGTGGGCCTTGGAGGGCTGAGGGCCGCTACTGCCCTGGTACTTACCCTCGTACAGCACGCGTTCTCCGGTCGTCTCCCAGAAGGTGACCTGGCCGATCAGCATCCCGGGGTAGATGCGCACCGGCTGCACCGCGTGCAGTTGCAGGGTGAGCTCGCCGAAGGAGCCGAGGTCGATCAGATCGGCGGTGACGTGGACGAACAAGCCCAAGCGGGCGATGGAGGAACGGGCCCGGATGATGGGCACGAAGCGGTCGCTGCCGATCCGCTCCCGGGTGGCGGCCAAGTAGATCCGGTGCGGCTGGAGGTCGAAGCCGCTTGCGGGGATGGGGTGCTGTTCGAAGGGGTTGTCGCGGGCGCAGTCCAGGACGTGACTGGTGTAGGACCCGATGTCGGAGCCGAGGCAGAAGTCGTAGGAGTTGGGCTGGGCGTGGCTCGCGTCGAAGGGTTCGATGCGGATCTGGCCGTCGTTGACGCGGGACGTGATCTCGGGGCCGGTGAGGATCATGCGGTCACTTCCTGGAGGAGAGGGTCGGGGGTCGCGCCGTGACCGGCGGCCGCGCGGGGGGACCAGGCGGCGGGGACGCTGAGAGTGCCGTAGTGCCCGAGGTAGGGGGAGCGGCTCCCGGACGGCCGCCAGAAGGAAACCTGGCCCACCCGCATGCCGGGGTAGATCCGCAAGGGCTGGACGACGGTGATCTCCAGCGTCCACCGGTGGACGGCGCCGAGCTGGCCGAGGTCGGCGGAGATCTGCAGGAAGCAGCCGAGCCGGCCGAGGGAGGAGCGGCCGATCAGGCTGGTGACGAAGTCCTCGCTGCCGATCGTCTCGACGGTCGTCCCCAGGTAGACGGTGCCGGGCTGGAGCACCAATCCGTCGCCGGACAGGTCGATGGTGCGCGTGCGGGCGGGCACGGTGGGGTCGGCCGGTCGGCTGGTGAGCTCTTCGAGCCGGTCACCGAGCCGGTAGTTGTAGCTGTTGGGGTTGAGCAGGTTCGGCTCGAACGGGTCGATGGTGATCGTCCCGTTCCTGACGGCTTCGCGGATCGCGGGTCCGGTGAGGATCATCGTGCTCCTCCGGTCGGTTCGGGACGGTGGCCGTATGCCTGCTTCAGCAGCCGCCGTTGGCCGGGCGGCAGGTCACTCTGGCCCGGCCCCAGCGGCATGCGCCCGTGGGCGTAGCGCCACTGGTCGAAGATGAGGAGCTGGCCGGGCTGGAGCCGCACGGTGGTGCGCCGCGCCTCGGCGGCGGCCACGAGCCGGCCGAACGCGGCCGCGACCTGCTCGGGGGCGCCGCCGTCCACCAGTTCGCCGCGCTCCAGGTGGGGGAGCATCTTGGAGGTGAACCGGATCGGTTCCCGGCCGTCCAGGTGCTCGGGCAGGATGGGGAAGCGGGCCATCCCTTCACCGACACCGTGCACCCCGTGGTCGGTGAAGTAGGAGAAGACCGGCTGACGCAGCAGCTCGCGGTCCGTCTGGTCGAGGTCCCCGGCGGCGGTGTGGAGGTCGGACAGGGCGGAGGCGCCGCCGCCGGCCGGGTCCGCGCGCACGCAGTACAGCGCGATCAGGCGCGGGGCCCGGTCGCGGTCGACGAGGTCGACATGCAGCCGGTTCTCGCCCACGCCGTGGGTACGTCCGGGGTCGACGTCGTCGCGAACCGTCAGGTCGTCCCAGCATCCGCGGTCCGGGTAGAGGGCCAAGACGGTGCCCAGGACGGACAGCAGGCTCAGCGCGAGGTCCAGGTTGGAGCCGTGCTGCTGGGACTCGAAGGTGACGAGCACCCGGCCCTCGCCGGGGCCGTCGAAGGCGTGCGCGAAGGCGTCCGGCGCGGTCGGGCCGAAGGCCAGCTCGCGCGCATTCAACTTCAGCAGGTCGGTCATCACGTCTCCAGACAGGCAGTGAGGACGCCGTGCAGAGTGCACGGCGTCAGAGGAGACCGGGCGGGCAGTCCCAGACGCCCGGCGAGGTAGGCGGTAGTGGCGACGCGCCCCGGCTCCGTGCCCGCCAGGGCGTGAGCGACGGTGAGGTCCTCGCCCAGCTCGTGGGCCCGTGCGGCCAGGGAACGCGGCGAATGGGCGCCGTCGAGCACCACGAGGTCACTGTCGAAGGGCGCGCAGGCCCACAGCGCCGCCCTGGTCAGCTCGGACGGCAGTCCTCCGCGCAACGCGTAGGTGTTGAGGACGAAGGCGTCGGCGCCCGTCGCACGCAGCGCGCGAGCCACCAGGAAGCGGGCGGCATCCTCCCGCTGGGGCAGGGCGGCCGCGAGACGGCCCACAGGCTGCTCCCCCCACGCCGCGAACGCCTCGAACTCCGTTTCCAAGCCGAACCGTGTGTGTTCCGGGCCGCTTGCGGCGGGGCCGTCGTGGCGCACGCGGAGCGGGCCGTCGACGCCCAGGTCGAGGCAGAGCAGCCCAGCGCCCTGTGCGGCGGGCTTGACGACGTGTCGGACTCCCCGCGTCCAGTGCGTCCACGGCGAGTGGCAGTGCGAAGAGATCACCGTGGTCAGCGGCCACTCGGCCTCCTGGTCGGCGACATCGGCGAGGAAGCCGCTGTGGCTCACCCCGACCACCACATCGGCACCCGCCGAACGTAGAACGTCGGCCTCGGTGGCGATCAGTGCAGCCGTCGGGGCCCGATAGGTGAACCCCGCGCGCTCGGACGCGGGGATCGCCTTGTACGCCTGCTCGCCCAGGTAGCCGACGATCCCGATCCGAAGCGACGTCCCGTGCAGCACCAGCCCGCCCGTCCACCGGCCGGCGAAGTCCGACGAGGGCGAGACGTTGGCGCAGACAACCGGCGGGAACTTCTCGGGATGACGCAGTCGCATCAGGTCAGGCAGGTCGTGGTTGCCCGGGACCACCGCGTCGTACAACTCGGCCAGGAGCTCTTCCTCCACACGGCCGCCGGAGAAGGCGTGAAAGGCGCTGCCGGAGAAGAAGTCACCGGCATCGACAACGAGGGCCCCCGCCTTCCGCGCGCAGCGCAGTGCCGACAGAGCGTGGAGGCCGTCAGGCAGTGAGGAGTGGAAACAGCCGGTAGCGATCAACTGCTGCACGCCGACCTCCGGCTGATCGCGAGAACCCGCAGCACAGTGGGGGCCGGCGGCCAGAACGAGGACCGTGCAATGCCGTCGACCTCCTCCACCGCCAAGTCCGCGCTGCGGGCGAGCATCTCGGCGCTGGCTCTGGGGACGACCACGAGTCCGTACTCCACGCGGGGGGAGGCGAGAACGTGCCGGATCAGGTCCGCGGACAGCTCGGGATCGAATGGCATGATGGAGACCAGTGCGCTGCCAGGGTCCAGGCCGCCGTCCAAGTCGACGCGGCGTACGTCGTCGAAGGTGACGCGCGCCCGGTCCCCGAACGGTGCAAGCCGCTCCGTCAGCTGGTCGTGGAGCCGCTCGTCCTTCTCCACCGCCCAGATACGGTGTCCGGCGGCCGCGATTACGGAGGAGAGCGTGCCCAGCCCCGCACCGACCTCCAGCACGTGTGCTCCCGACGGGATACCGGCGCGCTCCAGCAGGGCGTGCGCGGCAGCCATGGTCCGCAAGAAGTGCTGCCCGAGGTCTCCACGGGTCTGAAAACCGAGAGCGGCATAGCGGTCGGCTGCTCCGCCGACGACTTCGTCCACCGCCAAGGGTTGCTTGATCACTGAGGAAGTCCTTTCGCACAAGGCGCCTGCTCGGCATCGAAGGACGCGGCAGGACACACAGGGGGCACCGTGAAGACGGATCCGGGGTGAAGCACCACAGCGCACAAAAGTCGCTGGGGTGATCGAGAGTCGGCCAACTGCGTTTACTGGGGCAGGGGTTGATGGCCCCTTTATGGGTCCTGCGGCCTGCGGCAGTACGCTCAACTCGTGCCTGCCCGATTGGATTTCGTCGTGGGCGAGGCCGGGCCGCGAGCTGGCCAGAGACCAGGAACGTGGTGGCTGCCGTCCTCTACGATGCGGGCTGAACTGATGAGCCGTCATTGCGGCCCATATGCAGAAACATTGACGGGGCTGCGCAATGTCCGTCCGGCGGTACCCTCGGCCTGGACGGTTCAGGATCGTGGCTGAGCGGCGGAGGACTGGACTGTGGGCGGAGTTTCCCGAGGTCGTCGTGCGGAAATCCAGCGGGAGGCATCGCGGATCCGCGCTCAGTGCCAACGCGACGGGCACACCCACGAACAGATCGTCGCGAGCCTTCAGTCGGCGCTTCCAGAGCTCACGGCCTTGGAGGCGTGGCGCCTCGCGCTGGGGTGGTCGCGACCGGCAGCGATTCGCGAGGTAGCCGCCGTCTACCGGTCCGACGGGCTGCTGCCGCCAGGGCTGACGCCGGCCATGCTGTGCCGGTACGAGCACGGGAAGGAACAGCCCGGTGACGAATACCGGCTGATGATCTCTCGGGCGTACGGAGCCCGCCCCGATCAGCTCGCTCTTGAGACACGCTGCTTGTGGTGCAGCACCTGCACGTCCCCGTCTCCGGTCCACTACGGTTTCCAGCACGAAGGGACGAATTCCAGTCGAAGGGGAGGATCCATGACGACCGCCAGTGGGCTGCCTGCTATCCGCGAATCCGTGCACTGGGCCGTCTCGGAGGCACCGGACGGCTCGGCCACCCTCGTCTCCCTTGCCGAGGCCGCCGTGGAGCACTACGCCCTCAACTACAGCAAACACCCGCCGGCCGTTCTGCTGGAGGAAGTCCGTGAAACCCGCGCCCTGCTCTCCACCGCCGTGGCGGGAGCAGACCACGAGGTCGGGGTGGGGCTTCGACGCCAGGTCGGCTGGCTGTCGGCGCTTCTGGGCAATCTCGCCTACCACTTGGACGACCGCGCCGGAGCCCGCACGCACCTCACTCTTGCCGGGGCGTTCGGCGAGTCCACCCGTGAGCCGGCGCTCACCGCTTGGGCCAGCGGAGCACTGGCCATGGTTGCCACCGCACGCACGGACTGGGGACACGCCCGCAGGCACGCCGAGTACGGCCTCCAGCACGCCCCCGAGGGCCTGCGACGGGCCCAGCTTCTGGGGTGGGCTCTGCTGCCCACCCTCGCCGCCACAGGACGGACTGCGGAGGCGGACGACGTTGTCGACGAGAGCGACGAGATCATGCGCTCCGCAGGCGAACTGCCCGGGCGATTCGGCTACGACCTTGCCGAGCACCGCCTCCACGTCGCCGAGGCGTACCTCACCCTCGAACGCTTCGACCGCGCGGCTGATGTTGCCCGCGAGTCGGCGGCCGCCGCCCCCGCCGAGACGCCGGCGTGGGTCGCGGCCACGCTCGTCCTCGCACTTGCCGAGGCCCGGGACACGCCGGATCAGGCGGCCACCCGCGCCCTGGACGTGCTCGACCTGATTCCTCCGCCGAGGCTCCGCGCAACCGCCCGCGAACGCCTGACCAGGCTTCAGCGAGTACTCGGCAGCTCCGAGCTGGCCGAGCGGGTGCGTACGCTTCCGGCACCGATCCGGGCCGACGGAACAGCTGCGTAGGCGGCCGATCTCCTGCAGGAAGCAGACATCCGAGTCGCCGTACGCGACGGCGCGCAGGGCCTGGTCCAGTTCGTCCAGGGTGGGGGGCCGGTCATCGATGAGGTCTGTCTGGCATGCGGCTATGGCGTCGGTGGCGTGATCCATCTGGGCCTCATCTCTTTCTGCAGGGGCGGTCGGGCTGTTAGGGGCAGTCCGGCCGCTCTTCCACGGACGGGGGACGGAAGTCCGCGACCACCGGCAGATGGTCGGACAGAGCGAGAGCGGCCGGGGTGCGGACGACGCCCCAGTCCGTCAGCAGAGCGGCCGCTCCGGCGGACGGCAGGATGTGGTCGGGCCGCATCGGGTACCGCTCGCTCTGCGACCAGTGCCCGACAGTCGCGGCCCACGGGTGGCCGAGCGCCCTCACGGGGTCGCGGAAACCCGCGAGATGCAGCTTCACCTGGGCGTCCCGGTTCGACGGACCGTAGGTGCCGTCGGGAGTGAGGCGGCGGTGACGGGAGTGCAGGTGCGGCGGGAGCCAGTCCCAGCTCTCAGGTTCCGGATCTCCCGGCCACGACCCGTTGAGATCGCCGGCCAGAATGACATCGTCGGCACACCCGAACTCCGTGATCCAGCCGACTTCGATACTGCGGGCCTCCGGCGAGAATGGCGAGAGGTGGGTATTGAAAATTCGGGCCCTCCACCCATGGCTCGTGACGATGTGAGCGCATGAAAGGGTGTGGTGGAATTTTCCCTCTGCTGCATCCGGCACGAAGTCGGAGATCGTGACCCGGTCGTGCCGCACGAGCGTCATGAGGTGGCATCCGTGGCTGCCGGACGGGGCCAGTTTCCAGTCCATTCCCAGGGCCTGGCCGGTGGCCCGAGCCATGGCCATTTCATCCGTGTCGAATGCCGTGGCCTCCTGCAGAAGGAGAACGTCGAGGTCCAGTGAATTAAGGATCTTCATCTGCTGCTCCCAACGTGTGGTTGAGAGGCCGTGGGTGCTCGTGGTGCTCCCCTCCCATCCATCGAGCCCGCCGGTGAGCACGTTGTACGTGCAGACTCGCAGAGTCCCCTGCGATTTGACCGGGAAGTCCGTGGCAAACATTTTTTCAACCTTTCCGGGCGTGAATGATCCTACTTTTGACGATGGTTTCTTGGATCCAGACAAGCCTCATTCAATGGACTCGGGTCCATGACTCTTTCTTTTGTTTGGTGACATCGTCCGGACGAGGTGAACGGGTGGTGCATCGGCTGGTGGTTCGGCATCAGGCCGGGAGGTGTCAGAAGAGCCCCATGCGAATCGCGGATGCGACGGCCTGTGGGCGATTGCGCCACTGGAACCGCTCCAGTAGGGCGTGCAGCGTGTTCTTGATTGTGCGCTCGGAAAAGTTGAGTTCGTCAGCTATCTCTGCAGTGCTGTGTCCCTCGGCGCACAGGCGGAGTACTTGTATTTCCCGTTCGGTGAGACTGTTGAAGGGGATTCCGCCCGGTCGGAGCACTTGGCGCTGGAGGGTGCCGACCTGGGTGAGGAATTTTCCCAGCAGGTCGGATGGAATATGTCCGCCGCCGTGAGCGACGGTCTTAACCGTAGTGACCACATTTTCCGGCGTGACCTCGGACCGCAGCATCAGGCCGATGGCGCCGCATTCGGTGACTTTCGAAAGCTGTATCCCGGTGACGCCCTCGGCCACGAGGGCAATGAAGGGGCCATTCAACCGGTGGATCCGGCGCAGCGTCACCAGTACATCGTCGTCGATCCCGTGTGCCACCACGATGGCGACCTGGGCCTGCTGCAGTTCCGCCTCGTGAAGCAGGGTGATTTCCGGCCTAGGGCGTAAGATCGCCTCGATCCCCGAAAGGGAAAGGGGGTCTCTCGAAAGGAGGGTGACTGCAGTCCGCTCCGATGGGGTGGCAGTGCCGCGTCCGGATATATTGGGCCGGACGGTGTGATGGATTGACGGCTCGGATGGAATCTCTTCCGGCATTGCTCCTCTTCCCCTCGTTGAGCCGCGCTTTAGCGGGCCAGCCAGCGGGCGTGCGGGCGAGTTACGAGACGGGCTCTCTTGTAGGCAAAGTCCAGCGGAATTACCTCATCCGCAATATAGGTGTCGCGAATTCGTGTCAATGCGACGGCCGCGTCAGGGTGGACCGGAGTGGAGAGGAAGAGTGGAAGCAGTATCTGCACCGCGGATTTCTTGAAATCCCACGACGGAACGGCTGTACCCGGCATTCGTGAGGCAATGCCGCGAGCATGCTCCGTCGCCGCCTTCACCGCAAGCCCGAGTCCATACGGGATCTCGCCCGCGGCACGCGAAAAACTCGTCGAAACCAGGTGCTCGATATTGAAGAACCTGGATTCCAGAGGGAGGTGCCAGTCGAAGTAGTAGTCGCTCGGCTCCTCGGAATGAACCACCGGGCCGGGGAGTTCAGGAAAGCGCTCCAGTTGACCGTTGCTGGACACAAACCAGTCTTTCAAGCTCCAAGGCTTGATATTCCCGTGGGAGGTGGTGGCAGTGAAGATTCCGTAGATGTCTTCCTGGTTCTCTGTCAAAAGGCCCGTATTGAAAACAGCTGCCTGATTCTCAAAATCCGGGAGGATCGTACCTTCATCGACCGCCCGGGCGAAAGTGTTGGTTATGTAGTACAGGAGAATTCCGATGTCCTCACTGTTGGGGCGAGCCGCCTCACCCCAGGGCTCGTGGGAGGCGATGTTCGCAAGGCGGTCGAATGTGTCCGGACTGCCGATCCCGAGTCGCCTTTCCTCATGCGTCCTCAATTTTCCCAGCCATGCGAATTCATAGAGGGAGGAATTGCTTATGTTTTCTTTCGCTGCTTCCGGGACGGAAGGGTAGTCCGGGGTGTTCTGCATTCTGGTTGCTTCCCTGGTGGCGAGATGGGGGACGTGGTGAGTTGTCATAGAATTCTTCCTATTTCTCTTCGTTGCATGCCCGGCAGGTGCGGCGCTATCCCCTGGGAGTAGTGAAGGAGCCGCCCAGAATCTGAACAATGCTGTGGGTATTCCAGTAGGTGCCGGTGTAGGGCACAGCCCAATAAGCCGTGCAGGTGCCGGAGCTGGTGGGCAACTGCACGGACATGCCCCGCTTCCAGAGGCGCGCGCCGGCGGTACGCCACCGGTCGGGGAGCGTCCCCGGTTCGACGAGGAAGAACGCAGTGCGGGCCTCGATCGATCCGACGACAGGGCCGGGTCGGTGCCATTCCTGCAGGGTGGCCAGGGCGGTGCGGCAGACCTCCGGGGACACGCGCACGACATCGAATGCGAATCCGGTGACCCAGGGGCCGGAGAGCACGGAGGGCTCCGTGCTGCGTGACATGGTCTCGGGCAGGAGGCCGAGGGGGTCCGCACGGGGCGGCACGGGGTGCTGGCGGGGGCTGGGGAGAGGGCGCTTCCCGGCGTGCTGTCGCGGAAGCACGGGAAGCGTACGAGGTTCCTCCGGCGTGATGATGCCGTAGGCGCAGCCCCGGACGACGAGGGTGCTGTCGGGTTCACCCAGCGATCTCAGCTCGGCCAGCGCCGCGTCGACCATGGTGCGGGTGTAGCCGGTGGCGCGTGCGATGTGGGCCGTGAGCGTGTCGTCGCGTACGTCCGCGGCCAGGTACGCCCACACGGCCGTGAGGGCGTCGGGAAGGTCCGGTGCGGGGAGCGGGGCGACGGTGGCGATGCCGAGGCGGATCGCCTGGCCGGCCAGGGCGCGGATGCAGATCACGCTGCATCGCGTCAGGCATGCGTGGATGTAGCCGGCGACCGTGCTGCGGGCCAGGCCGGACTCCGCGGCGTACTCGTCACGGGTCATGCCGTGCACCAGGCCCTGGAGCACGGCGCGGTGGGACGGTGCGGGCACCCAGCTGCCCGTCGGCGGCATCCGCTCGGGCATACGGATGGTGAGCGGGGCCAGGGGGAGTGGCACGAGCCCGTCGAACGACGCCGCAGCCGTCGGTGGAGGTGTCGGTGTCGGGTGGGTGGGCATGCGAGGTCTCCGGGTCTGGTGGGGAACGGTGCCCCGAGGGGCTGGGGCGGTCAGAGGGCTTTCCGACGAGGGCGGGTGGCGGCGAGGGCGACGGACCGGGCAAGGCGCCACGCGGTCCCGTCGGGTTCCTCGCCGACGAGGCGCAGATGGGCGGTGACCAGCGCTTCCAGTACGTGGTCGGGGGAGGCCCGCAAGGTTTGGGAGTAGGTGGCCAGGGCCGTGGTCCGCGACGCCCAGGGGCCGTCCACGAGAGCTGCCATGCCGGGGAGTTGGCGCAGTGCCGTCCAGTCGTCGTCCGGGGTGATGAGGGTGCGGGCGCGCTGGACCAGCAGGCGGGCGAGCGGTGCGGTCGTGGCCGGCTTCGGCCGGTCGGCCAGCCACCGCAAACCTTCCGCGACCGAGCCGTTGAGCCCGGAGGCGAGGGAGAGGACGTTGGCTGCTGCGAGCACCGGCTGGGGGACGGGTACGGGCAGGTGGGCGTGCTGGTGGGAGACGACTGCGGTGTCGGCGGCCAGCACGTCCTCCGCGGCGGCCAGGGCCTCGTCCGTTCCCCAGACGCCCACGTGCGGGCGGTACGGTACGACGGCGACATCGGACACGACGCCGGAGGCGATCAGGGTCGCGGTCCACGGGCCGAACCGGCGCATCGCGTCGCAGGCGTCGGCACCACGGGGGAATCGGACGGTGAGTTCGGCGTACGGGCGCGGACCGTCGTCGTGCGGGGTGAGCCACCACCGGCCGTGCGGGAGACCGGCGGCCAGGGACGGCAGGTGATCGGCCAGCAGGGCGCGCCGGGCCAGGGATGACCCGTACAGCCGGGCGGACAGGTAGCGGGACGCGCCGGGCAGGTGTGCGTGGCTGGGCCGTACGACCGGAGCCCGGCCGATGTCCGGTCCATTCCGGGGCGGCGCGGCGGACTCAAGGTAGAAGACGGTCTCGTTCGGCCGGCCCCCGCACCAGTCGTACGCGTCGTTCGGCTCGGCCTCGACGATCGACAGCTCGCCGAACTGGCGCCGTTCGGTCTCCCGGCGCAGCAGCTGGCGGTGGGTCGGATCGTCGAGGTCCAGGCGAAGACGAAGATCGAACCGGGTCAGGTACACGTCGCGGGGCATTCGCGTGCGGTCCCGGAGTTCGGTGAGCGTGGCATCCCACTGGGCCGTGGACGCGTCGGGGCCGGGCAGGCCGGCTCCGGCGAGCCGCCAGATGGCCGGGCTGAGGATGCTGCGCCCGGACCGGACACGGGGCAGGTGGGCGAGGGCCGAGGCGGTTCCCCAGTCCCAGGCGTCCTGGCTTCCCAGGCGCCCGCTGAGGATTGTGCTCTGCCCCCGTTCCAGTTCGTCGAGGAACCGGGCGACGGTGGGTGTCTGGCATTCGAGCTGGAGCGGGTGAGGGACGGCGGCTTCGAGCAGGCGGCCGCGGGAGAGGGAGGCGAGGTGCAGCCGGCCCTCGTGGTGGATGACCGCCAGGTCGCTCGGCGGCACGAGATCAGGGTCCGGGGGGCGGTGTTCGGACAGGGAGATCAGGGGGGAGTGCAGGCGGGGCGTGCGTGTGATGTAGGCGGCCCGCGGCATCAGCGGAGGGAAGGACACCTGGGCGGATTCGGCGCCCTGGATGGTGGTCGGCCGGTGGGCCAGCATCGAGGGCAGCCCGTCTGAGGAGGCGTCCTCGTCCAGAAGGGCGGCGATCCGGCCGCCGCTGAACTGCCCCCACCTGCGGCTCGTGCTGCGCACCATGAGGGTGAACCGTCCGGCGTTCACGTCCTGGGGGGTGGGTGCGTGGACGGACGCGGTCATCTCCAGGTGCGGTGGTACGTCGTTGGCGGTGACGGGGGGCGTGCCAGCGGCCAGCTGCTCGACGAGCGCGTCGTCGAGGACGAGGTCTTCGCCGAGCGTGTGCGCGCGCTGGGCGAGCGTGGTGAGCAGCCGGTCGCGCAGGGTGCGGGGCCTCGGCTGGCGGGGGGTGCCGTGGAAGTCGTGGGGGAGGCCGAGGCCGGTGCCCAGGTCGAGTAATTCGGTGAGGGGGACGAGTACGCCGTCGCCGTAGCGCTGGAGGAACCGGTGCTGGTAGTCGGTCCATGCCGGGGCCCCGTGCGGATCGGGGCTGACCTTGGCCAGGACGGTGGCGGCGGCCTGGGCCTCGCGCGCCACCGCCTGCGGCAGTTCGACGTCGGCGTCCACGCGGGTGTCGACGGCGAGCGGCGAGGGCCGGACGGTGACCTGGCACATCCGGGTGACGAGATCCGTCCGCACCCGGTCGGCTCCGTCCGACAGCGGATCGCGGCGGTCCAGGTCGTGTGTCTGGAGCAGGATGCTGTGCAGGCCGGTGGCCAGGTCCGCCGCCGGGCCGGGCAGGTCCTGGGCGTCGATGCGGTCGAGTTCGGTCACGATGTGGGCGAGGGCGTCCATCGTGGTGCCCGGCGCCTGCAGACTGGTCAGCAGAAACTTTTCCGCGATGAGCAGATCGAGCAGGTCCTGGGCCCGGTCCTTCCCGAGGGCGGGGTGCAGGGTGGCCAGCTGGTGCACGACCTCCCGGTAGGCAACCGGCGTACGCGTCAGTGCGACCGCGGCCTCGACGTGCACCGTGTCCCTCACCGACACCTCGTGCACGGCCGTACCGGTCTCCTCCAGCGCGCGCGGCCGCCACGGCAGCACCAGCCGCTCCCCACGCCGGACCAACGCGTTGTTCGCGCAGATCCGCAGCCTGCGCCGCACGGCCGGGATGGCTTCGAGCTGCTGTACGACGGCTTCGACCCAGGCGCCGCCGGCACGGGTGAGGGTGCGGTGCTCCTGGCCCCACCGGGCGTGTGCGGCCGGTCCGAAGGACCCGGTGGCGACGCCCGCGTACAGACCGAAGGGCGTGGACCGCCACGTGGCGCGCTGGATGTAGCTGAGGAGGGTGAGGACGAGGTGCCGGAGCGCTTCGGCGGTGGCGTCGGGAGCTTCGGCAAGGGTGTCGAGACGGTGGGCGAGGTCGGGGCTGGCGTGACGGATCGCGGCGGCGACCGGCTGGATGTCCCAGACCTCGTCCACCCAGCGCCGCCATGCGGTCGGTGGGGTGGTGGTGAGGTCGGGGACCGGCGGGACGACGACGCCGTGGAGGACGACGGTCCGCACGGTGATCGTGGGCCGCACGTTGAACAGGGTGGTTCGGGCCATGACTTCTTCCTGCTGGAACGGGAAGCGGTGGGTGGTTCGGTGGGTGAAGCGGCTGTCAGGGGTCCAGGAAGAAGTGCGCCAGCGCACCAGCGGTGCCGGGAACTTCCGCGACCTGAAGGTCGAGCCCGAGTACCTCCTCGGCACAGCGGCGCTCGGGCTCGTCGCGCACCGGGGTGCCGTCCGGCTGGGCGCCGGCCCGGGGGGAGGGGGCAGGGCAGGTGGTGGACATGGCGAGGGCTCCGGTACGGGGGGAGGCCGGTTCGGCGGCGAGCTGGGTGACGAGGTGATGGACGGGCAGCGGCCGGCTGATCATGGGGCCGTCCTGGCTCACCCAGCCGGAGCGGTGACGGGGCCTGCGCCAGGTGAACGGCGGGAGTACGACACTGGCGCCGACCGGGAGGTAGGTGGTGCCGGATGGCCAGGCGGGGTCACCCGACCCCTCGGGCAGCAGAATTCCCCAGTGATCGTCGTGTGCGAAGACCCAGCCCACGGGTGTGGTCGTCGACCGTGCGGCCGCGGCCGTGACACGCTGCGCGAGCGGCTCGGGCATGAGGAGGACCTCCCAGCCCGGTCCGACCGTCCGGGACCGTAGCGGCGGGACGAGGTCGGGCGCGGGGCGAAGCGCTGCCGGACGCGTGGTGGCTGCGTTCACGAGGTTCCTTCCTGACGCACCGGGCGCGGCTGTGGGCCGGGCGCGAGCCTGGCGGTGACGGGGGCGCTGCGGTAGCCGCGCAGGAGGTTGTGGAGGATGGGGACGGGGCTGCTGTCGAGGTGGAGGCGGGTGCACCGGGCGGCCAGGGCCCGCAGGACGGACCGGGCCTGAAGTTCGGCCAGCGCGATTCCGGCACACAGGTGCGGGCCGGCGCCGAAGGCGAGGTGTTGCTCGGGGCGCGGGCGGCGGATGCTGTAGTGGTGGGCGTCGTACCCCCAGCGCCGCTCGTCGCGGCCGGCGGACCCGTACAGCAGCCATACCTGCTCGCCCTCGGCCAGGCGCACGCCGCCGATGTCGGCGGGCTGGTTCAGCAGCCGCCCGAGACCTTGGATCGGGGCTTCGAGGCGCAGTGCCTCGTGGAAGGCGGGCAGGGACCAGCGGATCGGGTCACGACGCAGGATCTCCCACTGGGCCGGGTTCCGGGCCAGCTGCACGATGCAGGAGGCGAGGCCGAGGACGGTGGTGTCGATCGACGCGGCCACGTACGCCGAGGCCAGCGGGATCGCGTCGGACTCGGCGATCTGCCCGGCGTCGACCGCCTTGAAGACCGCGCCCATCCACGTCCCGCGCTCCACGTTTTCACGGGTGAGGTTCTCGTGGAGCATCTCGACCATGCGGGATGCCAGCGGCAGCGCCCGTTGGTAGCGCTGGTTGTCGGGGCCGAACACGTCGAACGTCGCGGCAGCACCGGCCAGCAGTGTCTCCCGGTCTGTGTCGGGCAGGCCCATCAGCTCCATGACGGTGCCGCAGACCATGTCGGAGGCCAGGGCGACGGCGTCGAACCGGCCGGATTCCAGGGATGCCGCCACCAGGTGGTCGGCCCGGGCGGCAACGCGGCCCCCCGGGCCACGCATCGCGCGGGGGGCGAGCTGCTGGGACAGCACCCGGCGCAGCGCCGTGTGCCGCGCCCCGTCCGAGGCGAGGACCGTTCCGGCGAGCACCTGCTCATTGGCCAGCGGGGTCAGGGCGATGCCGTCCTCGGAGCCGAACGCGGTGGGGTCCTTGAGGACGGCGGCGACGTCGGCATGGCGGGATACCGCCCATACGCCGTACCGGGACAGGTGCACGGCGGCCCCGGTGGTCCGCAGGGCGTGGTACGCGGGGTACGGGTCGGCCAGGATCGCGTCGTCGAAGAGCGGCAGGTCAGTGGTGGGCATGGGAGCCTCCGGACGTACGGTCGGCGGGCTGGTTGAGCCGGTACTCCAGGAGGGCGATCAGTGCGCGCGTGCTGGAGTACCGCTCGCGGGCGTCCAGGTGCAGCAGGGGTACGTGCGGCGGGAGTTGTATCGCCGTACGCAGTTCCTCGTCGCTGTGGGCCGGGGCGCCGTCGAAGCGGTTGACGGCGACGATGTAAGGCGCTTCCCGAAGCTCCAGGAAGTCGATGCTGGCGAAGCAGTCCGCGAGACGCCGGGTGTCGGCCAGGACGATGGTGCCCAGAGCGCCGCGGATCATGTCGTCCCACACGAACCAGAACCGTTCCTGGCCGGGGGTGCCGAAGATGTACAGGGTGAAGGCGTCGATGCTGCGCCGGCCGAAGTCGAAGGCCACGGTGGTGGACGTCTTCTGCTCCACCCCGTACGTGCTGTCGCCGTGGTTCGCCGCAGTGATGACCGCCTCCGTGGTGAGCGGGGCGATTTCACTCACGGCTCCGACGAACGTGGTCTTGCCGACGCCGAAGCCGCCGGCGATCACGACCTTGACGGGCGCGGGAGAGGAGAAGTCAGTTGGCAAGGCCACGTTCTTCCTTGAGGTCCTGTGCGTACTGGGCCTTCAGCCCGCGGAGCACACGCTCCATCAGGCCGAAGGACACGTTGTCGTTGCGCGACATGTCCACCGGCGCCTGGAGCGTGACGGCACCCAGGCGGTGGAGATCGTCGACGATGACCGCGATCACTCCGACCGGAAGCATCACGAGCCCTGCCAGCTCCGACACCGCTCGTGATGTCTCCGCGCACAGCTGGAGACAGTGCCCGTGCGCGTCGCTGAGGAGCTGGTGCTCGGGCGTGCCGGTCAGGATGACCTGGGTGTCGATCGCCAGCCCGGGGCCCAGGGAGCGGGTCCGGCCGCCGGTCCCCGCGTACGGCCGGGACCGGCGGCCCACTGGAGAAGTCACCGGTGCTGTGGCTCGGACCCGGACGATGTCGGCGTGACCGCACTGCTCACCACGCCGCCGACCCAGTTGGCCAGCTCCGCCGTCTCGAAGCCGAGCTGGCGAAGGTTCGCCTGGTGGAGTGCGTGCAGGGCGACGACGCAGTGATCCCCCGCGCGGGCGATGACGCACCACCCGTGCTCCATCTCCACCAACGTCCTCAGCACCGGCCCGCCGCCCTGCGCATCGGACTGCCTCGCCGCCATGTTCGCCATGGAGCTGGCGAGGACACTCAGGTACTCACCGTGCGTCGTGCGGGCCGACTCCGTCGAGGTGGGACCTTTCACGTCTCCGTTCACGTCCCAGCCGGTCATGTACTGGAGGAGTCCGTCGTTCGTCGCCACGACGGCCCCGATCACGTGGGGGATCGCTGAGACGCGCTGGTCAAGGAGGTGCTGGATCTGATTCATTGCGGTCCTTACTGGGTGGGGAGCTGGTGCTCGGCCTGCTGCGTACCGGTCTGGAATTCGCCCCAACTCGTCGCAACGTGAGATGGGTTGGATGCCCGCCACCCGAATTGGGAGGCGTCGGGGCTGGTGGTGAGGAGGGCGGTGGGGACGTGCTCTCCGGGCCGGCGCTGCGGCAGGGCTGCCGCACCGGAGCCGGAGGTCCGGGGTGCCGGGTCGTGGTGCCCGCCCCGTACGGCGGCCGGTACCTGGCTGGACTCCTGCTGACGCCGGGGAAGAGGATCCGTGCCGGGGACAGGGGGACGTTCCGACGGGGTGGCCGGGGCGGGAAGCGAGGTTCCCGGCCGCCCCGTGGCCCGAACGGTCCGCTCACCGGTCAGAGCACGGCCGTCGACCATCACGACCGCTGTGATCCCGCGGTAGGGGGAGGGGCGCAGAGCGACGTGCACGTGGTGCCGGGCGGCGACCTGGGCGACGACGAAAAGGCCGAGCCTGCCCCGTCGGTGGGCCATCGCCTCGAACGACGGTCCGCTCTGGGCCAGGCTCGCGTTGGCCGCCTCGATGGCCTCGTCGGGCATGCCGGCCCCGGCGTCCTCGATCTCCAGCGCCACACCGTGCATCGCCTGCCGGCTACGGACGACGACGGGCGTGATGGAGCTGGCGAGGGCGTTGTCGAGGAGCGCGGCCAGTACCGTCACCAGTCCGGCCACGTGCTCGGGGGCGACCAGGACGGCGGTCGTGACCTGGTTGTCGACCCGTGCCGCGGCCCCGGTCTCGACCGCGGAATTGTTGACCAGGTCGAGCAGTGCCGTCGGCTCGGTGTAGAGGACACGGTGGTCCACGACGCCTGCCAGCGTGCCGACGTACTCCTGGTGGCGCCGGGCAGCGGTGACAGAGCCGTCGATGAGAACCAGCTGCTCCAGCAGCGTCGGGTGGATGTCCTGCCGGGCCATCACCGTCTCAAGGAGTCCAAGGCTCCGGGCGATGTGGCCGAGGGTCCGCTGTGCGGCGGCCCCGGTGAACGCGGCGATCCCGCGCCGGTCGGAGGCCTGCCGGGCAGCCAGCTGCGCAGCGGTCCGCTGGGCCTCGGCCAGGGCCACGGCCACGTCCGCGAACTCGTCCGCCGGAGGAGCCGGGAACTCCTTCTCCACACTGACCGGATCGCCGCGGTGCAGCCGTTCCACCACCTGCGTCAGGTGCTCCGCACCGTTGTGTGTCTGTACCCGCAGCTGGGCCAGCCGGGCAGAAACGGACCGGATCAGCCATGCGATGAGCATGGCGATCGAGAGCACGGCGCCCAGCAGGACGGCACTCTGGTAGACGGTGTTGGCGCGGATGTCGTTCGCCCGCTGGAGCCCGTGGGCCAGCAGCCCCTGCGTACGCCGCAGGTTCAAGGCCGCGATCTTCTCGCTGACTTCCTTGTACGCGGCCTCCCAGTGGCTGAGGGCCGCCGGGTCGCCGATCTGGTCCGCGCCGAGCCCGTCGGCCGACGCCGTGAGCACCGACCGCTGCGCGTCCTGGAGTCGCCGCCACGCCGTACTGGCGGTGATCTCCTCGTAACGTGCCTTCTCCGGCGCCGGGAGGTACGGAGCGATCCACCGCTCGTACATCACCTGCTGAGACCCGTACGCCTCGGCGAACCGGACACGGTGCGCGGACGTCATCCGCCCCGAATACCGGGCCTGCGTCAGCAGCATGTCCTGCTGCGCCAGCGCGTCCGCCGCATAGAAAAGGCCGACCAGCGGCCGGGTCTCCGCAGTGAGCGGACCGTCGTCCATCGTGCTGAGCGCCTGATAGAAGGCGATCATCGAGTTGATGAGACCGGTGTAGTAGCCGGTCGCCTTGTCCGGATCCCCGGCGCGGGCATCGACCTGCTCGCGGACCTTCGGCAGCGTCGTGAGCTGCGCATAGACAGCCTCCACGTACTCCCAGCGGTGCCGCTCACCGGCCTGGAGCTCGGTCCCCGACAACGTGCGGAACGAGTTCACCCCGGCATCGGTCCGTGCCCGCTGCTCCTTGAGCGCCTTCCTCTCCGCGTCGGACGGATGAGCGAGGTACGCGGCTGTCAGGGTCCGCTCGGCCTGTGCCCCCACGAAGAGCGGAAGCGACGCCTGCCCCCCTAACGTCCCGGTCAGGACGTCGTTGCGCAGGGCCCGCTGCTGCTCCCACGCAGGCACGGTGTTGGTGATCGCCAGGCCCAGCAGCGCGGTGATGGCGACGGCCGCCAGCAGGAGCAGGCGCGCGCGTACCGTCATGGTGCGGCGTGGGCGCGGGGCGCGGTGAGCTGTTCGGTCCATGGGTGTGGGTCCTCGGCCGGAAACGGTCATGGCAGGTCAGGCGGGGTCGGGGTGGAGGAGCAGTGCCGCGTATCCACCGCCCAGGGCGGGGTCGCCGGCCCTGCGGCCGGGCTGGCCCGGGCGGTGCCGTTGTTGCTGGGGCGGGTGGTAGAGGCTCACCGGTGTGATCCCAGGCGCGCGCAGATGCCAGGAACTGCCCGGCGGCAGCGCGAGGTCACGGATCTGTTCGGCGGTCCGCCACTGAACGGGCAGCCCGGCCTGGGCATACGCGGCCGCTATGGCATCGGCCGATCCGTCACGGACCAGATCGGCGGGGTGGGTGAGCGAGAGGACGCTGCCCGGCGGCGTACCGTGGAGAACAGCGCGCACGATCGCGGCCGCGTCGGCGGTGTCGGTGATCTCGTGCAGGACGTTGTGGAGGAGGAACGCGACCGGGCGGTTCATGTCCAGGCCGTGGAAGGGAATTTCGCGCATGATGCGGAGGGTGTCCCGCAGGTCGGCCCGCATGAAGTGGTGCCGTGCGCGGTCGCCGGCCAGGAGTCCGGGCCCGTGCTCCACGACGTAGGGGTCCGAATCGACATGGATGAAGACAGCGTCGGGCTCGGCCGAGGCGGCGGTGGGAGGCAGATCCGCACGCCCGGTCGGCAGGCCGCTGCCCAGATCGATGAATTGCCGGATCCCGGCCCCGTGGAGCATCTCGACCGTCCGGTGCGCATGGTGCCGACCGGCCTCCAGCGCCGCCTCGAACCACCGCGCCGCCTCGACGATCTGCCGGCCCAGTGCCCTGTCCGCAGGGAAGTGATGGGTCCCGCCGTCCAGCCAGTGCGTGGTCCTGGCCGACGATGCCCAGGAGTCTGCCTCTTCTGAACCGCCCGCGCCGATGGGGGCGGCTGTCAGGGAGACCCGCTGCTGGTGATCAAGCACAGCACACCTCGCTCCGGGGGACCAACCGCACCAGACTGAGCGCGTGATACAGCGCATCCGGATCGCTCATCGTCCTGCTGGTCACTACAGGCCGAGGCGGAGCGATCCAGACACGCGACCGGCACGTCGGCTGGGAGCCCGCAACGCAGCGCAGTCTCCGGATGGCCGCGCGGCCGACGCATTCGGAGTGGGGGGCCACCCACCGGTCGGCGGTGCCGAGCGGCACCGGAACCACGACGGCACGGTGCTGACGGCAGACCAGGTACGGGCCGGCCTCGTCGGAATCGAGGAGCGAGCGCATGGCCGGAATGCCCAGGCCCGCCCCGATCCGGACCGCGTCGAACCGGTCCGGCAGCGGACGCGGAGGCGCATCATCGAACCCCACGACCACCAGACTCTCCTCACCAGACGTTCGCTGGTGCCCCACACGCCCGGTCACAGGCAGCGGGCTCACGCCGCAGCCTCCGTCCGCGCTATCTCATCGAGCAGCACAGCACTCCCGACGAGACTCAGATGCGTATACCCCTGTGGGTAATTTCCGAGATGTCGGCCGTCGCCGACGTGATACTCCTCGGCCAGCAGCCCCACATCGCTGCGCAGCTCCAGGAGACGCTCGAACAGCGCCCGTGCATGGGGGAGCCGGCCGGTGAGCGCGAGCGCGTTGACCAGCCAGAACGAACACAGCAGGAAGACGCCCTCGCCGCCGGGCAGACCATCGGCACCCTCCTCGGGCCCATCGGTGAGGTAGCGGTAGACGAGGCCGTCCGGGGTGGCGAGCTCCCGCATCACCATGCCGACCGTGCCGATCACCCGGGGATCGTCCGGCGGAAGAAAACCGGTCGCCGGGATCAGCAGCAGCGCGGCGTCCAGCGCCTGTGACCCGTAGGACCGGGTGAACATGTTCCTCACCTCGTCGAATCCACGCACACAGACATCGGCGTGAATCTCATCCCGCAGGGCTTCCAACGCGGGGAGGTCCAGGTCGAGGGCGCCCCTCTGCGTCAGGCGGACCGCACGGTCGACCGCGACCCAGGCCATCACCTTGGAGTGGACGAAATGGTCCCGCTCGCCGCGCCCCTCCCAGATTCCGTCGTCGGGCTCCCGCCAGTGCTGCCGCACGTAGTCGACCAGCCGTCCGATCAGCGCCGCGGTGCCGTCGCACCAGGCCAGCCCGGACCCGTGTGCCTGGGCCAGCAGCGCGACGGCCGACCCCGGAACGTCCAGTTGGAACTGGCCCGCCGCACCGTTGCCGACCCGGACCGGACCTGAACCCACGTACCCGGGCAACCAGTCGAGCACCCGCTCAGGCAGCTCCCGCTCCCCACCAACCCCGTACATGATCTGGAGGTTTTCCGGGTCACCGGCGACCGACCGCAGCAGCCACCGCTGCCACTCCTCGGTCTCCTGCCCGTACCCAGCACGCAGCAGAGCAGACAGAGTGTCCGCCGAGTCGCGCAGCCAGCCGAACCGGTAGTCCCAGTTCAGCCCGCCGCCGATCTCCTCCGGTAACGACGTGGTGGGCGCGGCGACGATGCCGCCGCTCGGCGCGTACGTCAGGCCCTTGAGCGTGACCAGGGACCGGACCACCGCGTCCCGATAGGTCCCGCAGTACGTGCACCGCGCCACCCATTCGCGCCAGAACGCACCGGTCTGGGCGAGCGCCCCGAATATGTCGGCCGGCGGCGGCGCCCCGTGCTCGGAGGGCTGCCAGCTGAGGGCGAAGACCACCTTCTGGCCGGCCGCGATGCTGCACCGGCTGCACAGAGTCCCGTCCTTCTCCTCGGTCGTTGCGGTGGCGGGGATGTCGAGCAGCAGGGTGTCGGGTCCGCAGACCGCGGCCGTACGCCCGTCGGCCTCGTAGATCCAGGGCGCGTGACGCCCGTACCCGAAGCGCGGGCGGATCTCGGCCTCCACCTCGACGTCGCCTGCCAGGGCCTCCACGATCCGGATCACCTGCTGTGGGCACTGGCCGTGGGGCGGCATGAAGTCGGTCACCCTGACCGTGCCACGTGGGGTGTCCCACTCGGACACCAGCACCAGGGAGTCGGCCCAGTAGCGACGCCGGTCACACGGTGCGATATCGCTGCCGACCGGGCCTATCCGCCAGAAGCCGTGCTCCTCGGTGCCGAGAACCTGCGCGAAGACAGCGCGCGAATCGAAGCGCGGCAGACACAACCAGTCGATCGACCCGTTACGGCCGACGAGAGCGTCGGACCGCATATCGCCGATGAACGCGTAGTCCTTTATGCGGAGGGGATGCATGGAATTCCGATCTGTGCGGGGAAGCCCGGAGCCTCGTCCAGTTCGAACAGTGAACGGCGAGCCGGGTGAGCGGAGATGAGATGAGGGCAGTGCGGCGGTGTTGGCCGATCGCTGATCGAGAGGGGCAGCGACCATCGGGGCCGATACGGTGCAGGCTCGGCCCAGGGCTGGCGTCAACCCCGATGGCCTACCCGTGATGGTTACGGGGAGCTAACGCGCCTTACCAGCGCATTGGTTGAGAGCTTTGACGAGTTCGGAACCTCTGGGGAGGCTGAGAGGAGACTCGGACTTGACGTCCCAGGGAGGCGTGGCCCATCGCCAGCAGGACGAGGGCGGCAGGATAAGCCGTCCGCCAGCCCCGGTCTCGACCGACACCACGAACTCAAAGTCGGACATAGAGCTGCCAGTACCTGCCCGGACGAGCATGACCACGCAGTCATGCCCTTTGGTTAGGCACGGCACGGGGCCCAAGCCGCACCTGGTGAACTGGGCCATCGCCCTTGTCCCTACCAGGTGCGACACCGTGACGGCGTCGAAGGCGGAGCAGGGAGTACTCAGCTGGGTATCTGGGTCTTCCGCCAGTTCGGCCGCCGCACGATCCGGCGACACGAAGGTTGTCCCGGCGATCAAAGGCCACCCCAGGACCTGCATGTATGCCTTGGCTACAGCCCGAGTGTCCGTGGTCGCTGGCGGCCAACTTGCAACGGCATTCACGGAGTTTCCCTGCCCTGCTTGGGCGACAGTGAGACGATCCGTTGGTGGGCCGTGATGGCCCTCTTCACTGCTCCGCGCACAGTTCCTCCTCGGCGGCTGTAGAGATCCTGTCGAGGACGAACCGGAGGCAGGAGTCAAGGGGGCGGAGCGTGTCCACGAATATCTTCGGTTCCGGGATCCGCTCTGCCGAGTCGTCCCGCTTCCCGTCCCAAGCCTCGTAGCTATCTGTCCCTCTGCCGCGCTGGGCGGCTACCGTGTCAGGACAAACGCATTCGATTATGTGGAGCGCGTGTCCGATTCCATCGGTGAATCGACGCAAGGAGAGGACATCTCGAACGCGAGTCAGGGGGCGACCGTCCAGTACGATCACGGTGCCAGGCTCTCTCTCAAGCTGCCACATCGCGGCCTGAAGAAGCCACTCGTAGAGCTGGTTGTGCAGCTCAGGTGAAACCGTGACCAGCTCAAGGAATAGCGCCCTCCGCAGCGCCACCACGTCGAGCAGAGCGCCGTGCCTTGCATCGGCCAGAGCTTGTGCGAGAGTGGTCTTACCGGTGAGGGGCCGACCGCCCAGGGCGACGATCACGCGCTCTCCTGTCAGTGCTGAAGCCGCATCTGCGCCCCGCATGCGTGAGCAGAAGCAGAAGGGATGGCCGGTTGGTCTCCTGCGGACAGTGAACAGAGCGCCATGCGCGACTCGTTCACCTGCATCCCTGGGGGGCAACATCAACTCCGCCTGAGACGGCCGGTGCAACAGAGCTGTCAACGTGCTCACCTCCCAGGTCAGGGTGGCGAGCGCCGTATCCTCTGGCCGCTGCTCCAGAGGATACGGCGCTCGCTCGTTCGTCGGCCGAGACGACTGTCTCCGTCCAGCGAGCGACTTCTCGGCTTCCGAGGTATGCAGGATTCGCCCTACTGCCCCGAGGGGCAACAGTGACGGATGACTGATCAGTTACTGCCAGTGGTAGGGAGTCACTTCTTTGCACACTGATCCGTGAAGAAGCCACTTTTTCACACGCGGTCGGCAGATCACCCCCTACGCTTCCAGGAAGCGGTCCGGACAAGGAGGTCTGATGAAAAGCATCCCTCACCGCCCCTCCTGTGCGCGGCAGTTAAGGGAAGGGCTAATCTGTCGGAGTAAGCCCTTTGCCGAGATCGCTCAGGTCATCCATGGGCATTGTGCTGTATCCCCTTTGCGTGCTCAGCGCCTTGCCCGAGGGCTAACGCTGAAGGGTGCAGCTGAGGGCTTGAACGCTCTTGCCGCAGGGCGCAGAGACGCCCCCCGGGCTGATAGCGACCAGTTGGGACATTGGGAGACTGGCCGTCAGCCACGCCCGGCAACGCTTGGACTACTGTGTGAGTTCTACGAGTGCACGCTTCAGGACCTCGGGTTCGGAGGTGTAGTAGCTATCTCGCCTTCGCCTTCTGCCTTGACGGATCACTCGTCGACCTTGCTGGCACACCTTTCGGAGCCGTCCCCCGTCGACTCCCTGGAGCAGCAAGTTGATGCAGCCCGGCGATCGGTGGACCGAACATTGGCGGCCGGCACCGTCAGCCCGAATCAGCTTGACCTGCTCGATGAGCAGGTGCTCTGGTCTCGGGAACAGTACGTCTATACACCGCCTGCACCGATGATCAAGACGCTCCTCGGTCACTTGTCGGAAGTCGAGTACCTGGCCGGGCACCGGCAGCCAGCCGCCATCCAGGTACGCCTGTCCGAGCTGACTGCCATGCTCTCTACTCTCATGGCGGATGCACTCATGAAACTGGGGCACTTGACCAGATCCCAGAGCTGGTACGCCACAGCGCGGAACGCCGCGGACGACAGCGGGAACACAGAGCTACGGGCCCGAGTGCGGGCACAAGCGGCGATGCTTCCGTTCTACTACGGTCCTCTCGAAGCAGCAGTAGCCCTTTCCCGGGAGGCGCGGATCATTTGCCGCGGTCGGCCCAGTGCCACTGCGGCATTTGCGTCAGCGGCCGAGGCGCGTGCCCTGGCGAAGCTGGGAGATACTCAGGGCGCAGAGGCCGCCCTCCGGCATGCTGCTGCAGCCTTCGAGCAGAGCGGCGCCGGCGGGAAGACCGACAACGATGCCTTTGGCTTCCCGGAGAGACGCTTCCGACTTTATGAGAGCGGGACACTGACAGCCCTAGGTCGAACAGGGTTGGCTCGACGGGTCCAAGAAGCGGCGCTCCTCCTCTACCCGAAGAGGACCGGTATCGATCCGGCGTTGCTCAACTTCGAGGCAGCCCTATGCCTGGCGCATGAACGTAACCCGACCGAGGCATGCCAGCTGGCCAGTGCCACGTACCTCCGGATGACTCCGGAGCACCGCACGCCCATCGTTGAGGAACGAGCCCGTGAGGTCATCGGAACTCTCCCCCGTGGTGCGCAGACTGGTCGCGCGGCTAGAGAACTGCGCGAGATCCTCGCCCTTCCTCCAGGGCAGATGTGACAGCAGAGGGGATCGTCGGCCAGCCTGGACCTCATGACACAAGCAGTGCAGACCCCAGGCGGGTTCTCTCAGTCCGAGATGCGTCAACTCCTGGCCCGGGGGTGCACAGCCGTCGGTCTCGACTTCTCCGATGCTCGACTTCTTCGGGGGCACACTAACGCGGTCATCCTTCTCGAAAGGGAAAAGGTAGTCGTCAAGATCGCACGGAACGGATCCCGCGTAGGCGACGTGGCGCGAACGGTCGCGTTCGTTCACTGGCTCACGAATGGGGGCTTCCCTACTGTCCCGCTACACCCCGTCGAACAGCCCGTTGTCGTTGACCGACATGCGATCACCTTCTGGACGTATCTTCCCCAACCGGATCATCCGGTCGCTGCTGTCCAACTGGCCAAACCTTTGTACACACTTCATACTCTGCCCCCGCCACCCGTAAGGCTTCCCGAATACGATAATCTTGCGGCGATCAGACGGTCGATCACAGCGATCACATGCCTTCCGGAAGAAACTCTGCTGTTCCTGGCCGAGTACGCCGACCACCTTGAGTCGGCCCTTCAAATAGTGAAGTTCGAGCTACCGAAAGGGGTAATCCAGGGCGATCCGCAACACCGCAACGCCCTCCATGTAGATGACGGCGAAGCCGTACTCTGTGACTGGGACACGGTAGCGACCGGGCAGCCCGAGTGGGACCTGGTTACTGTGGAGGTCCACTGCAGACGCTTCGGCTACGGACCATTGCACTACTCCGCATTCGCTGATGCCTACGGCTGGAACGTCACGAGTTGGCCGGGCTACCAGACGCTGGCCGCGATCCGCGAGCTGCGGATGATCACGACAAACGCGCAGAAAGTTCACCATGCTCCAAGCAGTCTGGACGAAGTTGTGCGGCGTGTGGATGGGCTCCGCCGTCACGACAACGCCCTACGTTGGAACATTCTTTAGTGGACGGTTCGTGAAGTGATGTCCGTTTCCGTATGAGCGTTGTGTCAGGGGTGCTGGTTGTAGCGGTGGCTACTGCTTCCTGGTGAAGCTGCC
>NZ_JBIVPT010000035.1:0-36335 GCF_044754785.1 Streptomyces sp. NPDC092952
CGTTTCCGACTCTATCAGACTCTTTCGAGTCCCGATTCCCGGTCGAAGCGGGTTTCGCTTTCCAGTTCCTCGCTTCCGCGATTCCCTTTCCGGCGAGTCCGACTCTATCAGGCCTTTTCTCTTTCCTTGACCAGCCCCTGCAGACATACAGGTGCCACGTCGTAGTGGAGAGTGAATTGCTTGAAGGTCGCCACCGGCCCTCGACTCGAAGGTCATGTTGGGGCCAGGCAGGAGTACGACAGTACAGGCACCAGGGAGTCGAGGCAAATCGTTTCCGGTGTGGCGCTAAGGCCGCGTAGAGGCAGGACTCGGGCGGAACCGGGACTTCTTATGACTTACGCTGCTGAACAGCACGTCGTTGCCCACATTCGGTGACGGCGCCCCACAAGCTCCACCCCTGGGAGGCTCCCTATGACCACTGTGACGTCCCCTCTTGCCGGACGGGCGATCGGGCTCTCCGCGGTACCGGATCCGGTCTTCTCCGGCGCGATGGTGGGGCCCGGTACCGCCATCGACCCGGTGCGTGAGCCGTCCGAGGCCGTGTCGCCGGTCGACGGCATCATCGTCTCCCTGCATCCGCACGCGTTCGTCGTGGTGGACGCGGACGGGCACGGGGTACTGACCCACCTCGGGATCGACACCGTTCAGCTCAATGGTGAGGGGTTCGAACTGCTCGTGAACAAGGGGGACACCGTGACCCGCGGTCAGGGCATCGTGCGCTGGAACCCGGCGGGGGTCGAGGAGGCCGGCAAGTCGCCGGTGTGTCCGGTCGTCGCGCTGGAGGCCACCGCCGACTCCCTCTCCGACGTACTTGAGGACGGCGACGTGAAGGTCGGCGACTCCTTGTTCGGCTGGCAGTGACGAGCCCGGTCCGATGACGGCCGACTGGATATCCACCGCGGAGGCGGGAGCCGCCGCACGACCGGAGACGGGTGACATGGAGACAACGCTGCGAGGCGTCGGCGTGAGCCACGGAGTGGCGATCGGCGAGGTGCGTCATATGGGGACGGCGGTGCTCGAACCGCCGGCCAAGCAGATCCCCGCCGAGGAGGCCGGGTGTGAGCAGGGGCGCGCCCGGCAGGCCGTCGAGGCCGTCGCCGCCGACCTGATCGCACGCGGGAACCTGGCCGGGGGCGAGGCCCAGCACGTGCTGGAGGCCCAGGCCATGATGGCTCAGGACCCCGAACTGATCGCCGACGTGGAGCGCCGTATCGCCGTCGGCAGCACCGCCGAGCGCGGGGTCTACGACGCGTTCGCCGCGTACCGGGCGCTGCTCGCCAATGCCGGGGAGTACCTGGCGGGGCGGGTCGCCGACCTCGACGACGTGCGCAACCGGATCGTCGCCCGGCTGCTCGGGGTGCCGATGCCCGGGGTGCCGGACAGCGACGAGCCCTATGTGCTGATCGCCCGGGACCTGGCGCCCGCGGACACGGCGCTCCTCGACCCGGCCCTGGTGCTCGGCTTCGTGACCGAGGAGGGCGGGCCGACCAGCCACAGCGCGATTCTCGCCCGCGCTCTCGGGGTGCCGGCGGTCGTGGCGCTTCCCGGTGCCGGTGAGCTCGCCGAGGGCACGGTCGTGGCCGTGGACGGCAGCACCGGTGAGATCTTCGTCGAGCCGAGCGCCGAGAAGCGCGCGGAGATGGAGAGTGCCGCCGCGGCGCGCAAGGCCGCGCTCTCGGCCGCGTCCGGTCCGGGGGCGACCTCCGACGGCCACAAGGTGCCGCTGCTCGCCAACGTCGGCGGGCCGGGCGACGTCCCGGCCGCGGTCGAGGCCGGTGCGGAGGGCGTGGGGCTGTTCCGTACCGAGTTCCTGTTCCTGGACGACAGCGAGCGGGCGCCGTCCGAGGAGAAGCAGATCGCCGCGTACCGCGCGGTGCTGGAGGCGTTCCCCGAGGGGCGGGTCGTCGTACGGGTGCTGGACGCCGGGGCCGACAAGCCGCTGGCCTTCCTGACCCCCGCAGACGAACCGAACCCGGCGCTGGGTGTGCGCGGGCTGCGCACCCTGCTGGACCACCCGGAGGTGCTGCGTACCCAGCTGACCGCGCTGGCGAAGGCGGCCGAGGGGCTCCCCGTCCACCTGGAGGTCATGGCGCCGATGGTGGCGGACCGGACGGACGCCAGGGCCTTCGCCGACGCCTGCCGCGCTGCCGGTCTCCAGGCGAAGTTCGGTGCGATGGTGGAGATCCCGTCCGCCGCGCTGCGGGCGCGTTCGATCCTGCGGGAGGTGGAGTTCCTCTCGTTGGGCACCAATGACCTGGCGCAGTACACCTTCGCCGCCGACCGGCAGGTCGGCGCCGTGTCGCGGTTGCAGGACCCGTGGCAGCCCGCGCTGCTCGACCTCGTCGCCCTGGCGGCGGAGGCGGCCCGCGCCGAGGGCAAGAGCTGTGGTGTCTGCGGTGAGGCCGCCTCCGATCCCCTGCTGGCCTGTGTCCTGACCGGGCTGGGCGTGACGTCGCTGTCGATGGGCGCCGCCTCCCTTCCCTATGTCCGCGCCACGCTGGCGAAGTACACGCTCGCGCAGTGCGAGCGCGCCGCGTCGGCCGCCCGCGCGGCCGACTCCGCCGAGGAGGCCCGGATCGCGGCCCAGGGCGTGCTCTCGGGCGAGTAGCGTCGCGGTTGCCGTAAGGACTGAGGACACGGAGGGGCTTCCCGCCCGATGGCGGCGGGGAGCCCCTCCGCGCTGTCAGTGGTGGGCCTCCGGTTCGTCCGCGCCGATGTCGAAGCCCGCGCAGTACTCCACGTGCGGCTCGGGGGCGATCGGTTCGCCGGTCTCGGCGTCGGTGCAGTAGGCGTCGAAGACCTCGGCGGCGGCGAGTGGGACGAGGGCGCCCCGCTTCAGCCGCCAGCCGTGCACCCGGTCCCCTGCGCCGGGGCGGGTCGTACGGAGCACGAGCCCGGCGGGCCTTTCGAGGGCGATGGCGACGGCCAGCACCGTCACGAACTCGGCGCCCTCGTCCGGCCCGATGAGGGCCGGTCCCTCGGCATCGCGCGCGGTGTGCAGGACGGCCACCAGGTGTTCGCTGTCGGCGGGGGTGCTGCAGACCAGGTGGTGCGTGCCCGTGCCCGCCGCCTCCAGGACCCGGAGCAGCAGGTGCGAGGCCCGGTCGAAGGCGGCACGGCCGATGTCCTCCCCGCACTCCGCGCATGCGCCGAGGCCGGCCAGGCGTGTCGTGGCGTACTCCCAGGTGGCCCGGCGGGCGGCCCGGTCGGCCAGGAGGGGGATCAGGTCGTCCAGGGCCTGTCCGGTGTAGGTGACGGTGGCGCCGACGGAGGCGACCTCGGCGGTGAAGCGGCTGCGGCTGTCCGGGGTGTCCGGTGGCAGCCCGGCGTCGGCGCAGAACTCGGCGTACTCCTCGGGGTCGAAGAGGGCGACCGTGGTGTGCACTCCGCGTGCGGACAGGTGTTTCAGCAGGCTCTCGACCTGCTGGAGGTAGAGGGTGTGGTCGTCGAAGGTGAAGGTGCGGTAGCGCCGCATCGCCGCGAAGTCACGCTCGTCGGCCAGCAGGCCGATGGTGCTGGGTGCTTCGCGGCGCAGCGCGCGGCGCATGGACGCGGCCGACCGGTCGGGACGGGACGGCCTGCCCTGGTTGTTCTTCCCGTTGTTCGTGGTGTGCCCCATGACTCCCCCAGTGCGCTGTCGATCAATGCTCACTCAGAGTAATCACGGGCACTGACAACGGGACGGTCGGTGACGTGGGCGGTGGTGGTCAGGCGCGTTCGCGGGCCAGTTCCTCGTAGAAGTGGAGGAGTTCGATCCGGTCGATCGAGCCGGGGTTGACCGCCTTCTCCAGGGCCGTTCCCTGCAACAGACGCTTGATCGGGACCTCGATGCGCTTGCCGGTGAGGGTGTGCGGGATGCCGGGGACCTCGATGACCTCGTCCGGGACATGGCGCGGGGAGAGGTTCTCCCGGATGGTGCGCTTGATGCTGTCGCGCAGTGCGTCGTCGAGCCGGGCGCCCTCGGCGAGGTGGACGAAGAGCGGCATCCAGTAGCCCCCGTCGGGCTCTTCGATGCCGACGACGAGGGACTCGCGGATCTCGGGGAGCCGTTCGACGGCCTCGTAGATGTCCGAGGAGCCCATCCGTACCCCTTGGCGGTTGAGCGTGGAGTCGGAGCGGCCGTGGATGATCACCGAGCCGCGGTCGGTGAGGGTGATCCAGTCGCCGTGGCGCCAGACGCCGGGGTACATGTCGAAGTAGCTGTCGTGGTAGCGGCTGCCGTCGGGGTCGTTCCAGAAGCGGACGGGCATGGAGGGCATGGGGGCGGTGACGACGAGTTCACCGACCTCGCCGGTCAGCGGGTTGCCCGCCGGGTCCCAGGACCGCAGGTCGGTGCCGAGGCAGGCGGCCTGGAGCTCGCCGATGTGGACCGGGAGGGTGGGGACGGCCCCGGCGAAGCAGCTGCAGACGTCCGTGCCGCCGCTGACGGAGGCGATCCAGAGATCGTCGGCCACCTCGTCGTGGAGCCAGCGGAAGCCGTCGGGCGGGAGGGGCGAGCCGGTGGTGGCGACGCACTGGACGCGGGAGAGGTCGAGGTCGCGGCCCGGGTGGATGCCGGCCTTGCGGCAGGCCATGACGTAGGCGGCGGAGGTGCCGAAGAGGGTGGCCCCGGTCTGTTCGGCGACCCGCCACTGGGCGCTGACGTCGGGGTGTCCGGGGCTTCCGTCGTAGAGGACGACCGTGGTGCCGGTGAGGAGGCCGGAGACGAGGAAGTTCCACATCATCCAGCCGGTGGAGGTGTACCAGAAGAATCGGTCCTCCGGCCCGAGGTCGCAGTGCAGGCCGAGCTGTTTGAAGTGCTCCAGCAGGATGCCGCCCTGGGACTGGACGATCGCCTTGGGGAGCCCGGTGGTGCCGGAGGAGTAGAGGACCCACAGCGGGTGGTCGAAGGGGACCTGCTCGAAGACCGGCTCGGTGTCCGCTGCGGTGACGGCGGACCATTCCAGGGCGCCCTCGGGGGCCGCCGTGCCGAGCAGCGGGATGTGGACGACGGCGCGCAGGGTGGGCAGTTCCCGGCGCAGCTCGGCGACGGTGTCCGCGCGGTGGTGCTCCTTGCCGCCGTAGCGGTAGCCGTCGACGGTGAACAGGACGACGGGTTCGACCTGCTGGAAGCGGTCGAGGACGCTGCGGGCGCCGAAGTCCGGGGCGCAGGACGTCCAGACGGCGCCGACGGCCGCGGTGGCGAGGAGGGCGACGACGGCTTCCGGGATGTTGGGGAGGTAGCCGCTGACCCGGTCGCCGGGGGCGACGCCCAGGGCGCGGAGCTCGGCGGCGAGCGAGCCGACCCGGCGGCGGAGCTCGGCCCAGGAGACGGGGACCTGGGTGTGGGTCTCGTCTACGTGGATCAGGGCGGGGGCGTCCGCGCGCAGCGGGTCCTCGGCGGTGCGCAGGGCGTGCTCGGCGTAGTTGAGGGTGGCGCCGGGGAACCACTGGGCGCCGGGCATGGCGCGGTCGGCGAGGACTGCCTCGTACGGGGTGGAGAAGCGTACGTCGAACCAGTCGGCGACGGCCCGCCAGAAGGTGTCGAGCTGTTCCACGGACCACTGGTGCAGCGCCGGGTAGCCGCCCTCGGCCGGTGCTCCGTAGCGCTGGGCGGCCCAGCTCTGGAAGCGGGTGACGGCGGCGGCCGCGATGCGGTCGGGGCCGGGCTGCCAGAGGGGGGTCTCGTCGGCTGCGGTGGTCATGGGGCGGCTCCCTGGCTCTGCGGGTACGCGGGGTGGGCGTGGGTCGCGCGCACGTGCCGGGGTGTGCGCGTGAGGCGGCCTTTACGGACGATGCCATGTGATCGTCTTTCGCACCAGGGTTCGCCACCCATGGCCGGCGGCCCGGACATGTGGTCCGGCCACGGGTCCGGGCCTGGGTGAACGGAAGTTGAACGGAGCCCACGTCCGCCCGGTTCGATGGCAGGGTGAGCCGCATGAACGGTCGTGACCTGGTGCGCTCGGTGAAGATAGTCGGTTCGGTGCGGGGGCTGCGTACGGTGCGCTCCTCCTGGCGGCACCGGGGCGCGGATGCGCGGGCGCTGCCGCCGCGCGGTGCGGAGCGGGCGCGGGTGCCGGGGCCGGTGGTGGGTGCGGAGCCGGGGCCGGGCGGGGGTGTGGTGCGGTTCGCGCGGTCCGTGCTGCGGGTGCGGGTGGCGGTGGGGGGCGCGGTGTTCTGGGGCTGGGACGGGGCGGAGCCGCTTCCGTCGTACGCCCTGGCGGGCGCGGCGCCGGAGCCCGATCCGCGGGCGGTGCTGGAGCCGGACACGGACGGTGGCTGGCAGGTGGTCTCGGAGCGGCTGACCGTCGCGGTGTCCCGGCACGGGGCGGTGGAGCTGCGGACCCCTGGCGGGGTGGTGCTGCGGCGGGAGCTGCCGCCGCGCTGGTGGGAGCCGGTGGCGGGGGGCGGGGCGCGGTGGGTGCAGCGCTCCGAGGTGCCCGCGGACGCGCGGTTCTTCGGGCTCGGGGGTCGGGCGTCGGGGCCGCGGCTGCGGGACGGGGCGTACGAGTTGTGGAACACCGATCCCGGCGGCCGGTTCGGGCCGCAGGACGATCCGCTGTACCTGACGATGCCGGTGCAGCTGGTGGTCGGTGACGCGGGGACGCATCTGATGTTCCACGACAACTCCTGGCGGGGGCGGGTGACGCTGCGCGAGGGCGAGGAGGGTGCGGGCTCGGGGCACGACCGGCCGGGGACGTGCGAGGTGCGGATGGACGGCGGGCCGTTGCGCTGCTGGGTGGTGACGGGGACGCCGTCCCGGGTGCTGCGGGGGTGGTCGGCGCTCACCGGTGCTCCGGCGCTGCCGCCGGGCTGGGCGCTGGGCCCGCAGCACGCCCGGTGGGGGTTCGGGAGCGAGCGGGAGGTGCGGCGGGTGGTGGCCGGCTACCGGGAGCGGGGGCTTCCGCTGTCCGCGCTGCATCTGGACATCGACCACTTCGACGGGCACCGGGTGTTCACGGTGGACCGGGAGCGGTTCCCCGATCTGCCGGGGCTGGCGAAGGAGTTGCGGGAGGACGGCGTGCGGCTGGTGTCGATCGTCGATCCGGCGGTGAAGGCGGAGCCGGGGAACGCGCTGTTCGACGCGGGGGCGGCGGTCGGGGACGGCGGGGCGTTCGTGCGGGACGCGCGGGGGCGGCTGGTGCGCGGTGAGGTGTGGCCGGGTGAGTGCGTGTTCCCGGACTTCACCGATCCGGCGGTGCGGGAGTGGTGGGGCGGTCTGTACGAGGAGCGGCTGGCGCAGGGCTTCTCCGGGGTGTGGCACGACATGAACGAGCCGGTGTCGTTCGCGGCGTTCGGCGATCCGACGCTGCCCCGGTCGGCGCGGCACGCGCTGGAGGGCCGTGGCGGTGACCACCGGGAGGCCCACAACGTGTACGCGCTGGCGATGGCACGGGCCGGGTACGAGGGGCTGCGGCGGCTGCGCCCGGCGGAGCGTCCGTTCCTGTTCTCGCGGTCCGGCTGGGCGGGGATGCAGCGGTACGGGGGCACCTGGTCCGGTGATGTGGAGACCGGCTGGCCGGGGCTGCGGGCCTCGTTGGCGCTGGTGCTGGGGCTGGGGCTGTGCGGGGTGCCGTACTCGGGGCCCGATGTGGGCGGGTTCGACGGGGCGCCGTCGCCGGAGCTGTATCTGCGGTGGTTCCAGCTGGGGGCGTATCTGCCGTTGTTCCGTACCCATGCGGCGATCGACGCGGGGCGGCGGGAGCCCTGGGAGTTCGGGCCCGAGGTGCTGGAGCACGCGCGGGCGGCGCTGGCGGAGCGGGAGCGGCTGCATCCGTACTTCGTGACGCTGGCGCGGCTGGCGGGGCTGACCGGTGCGCCGTACGTGCGGCCGTTGTGGTGGCGGTCGCCCGGGGACCGGGCGCTGCGGGACTGCGGGGACGCGTTCCTGCTGGGGGACGCGCTGCTGGTGGCCCCGGTGCTGGAGCCCGGCGCGGACCGGCGGGCGGTGCGGCTGCCGCGGGGGCGCTGGTACGACACGGCGACCGGTGCGGTGTACGAGGGGCCGGGGCAGGTGTTGCCGGACGCGCCGCTGTCGCGGATTCCGGTGCTGGCGCGGGCCGGTTCGATTCTGCCGGTGCGGGGTGCGGACGGCGGGGTGGAGCTGGAGGTGTGGGCTCCCGCGCAGGGGCGCCGGGGCGGTGGGGCGGTGGTCCGGGACGTGGGGGACGGCTGGGAGCGGGCGGAGGTCGAGCGGTACACCTCGCGCTGGGTGGACGGGCGGGTCGTGGTGGAGCGGGAGGGGCGCGAGGGGCCGGTGGGGTATCCGGTGCGGGTGCGGGGCCGGTAGGGCGCGTACCGGTCAGCGGTAGTGGCCGTCGAACCAGGTGCGGACAACCCGGGTGTGGAGCGGGAAGGCGAGTTCGGCGGGGGCGGTCAGCAGCCGGAAGCCGTCCGTCTCGTCGGTGGGGCGGGAGGCCGGGAGGGCCGTGGCGGGGCGGGGCGGAAGGAGGCCGAAGAGGAGGAGGTGGCCGTCGGGGGCGCTGAGGGCGTCGGCGAGGCGGACGTCCTGCGCCGCCGCCCGGATGCCGGTCTCCTCGCCGAGTTCCCGTACGAGCGCGTCCTTCCAGTCCTCGTCGTGGTCGATGTAGCCGCCGGGGAGGGCGAGGCCGCCCCGGTGGGGCGGGACGGTGCGGGTGATGACGACGAGGCCGGTGCCGTCGGGGCCGGTGACGGGCAGGAGGGCGACGGCGACCGGCAACGGGTTGCGGTAGGCCGTGGTGGAGCAGGCGGCACAGGTGCGGGGCCAGGTGGCCGGCGGAGGGTCGTAGCGGGCTCCGCAGCTTCCGCAGTGGGAGTCCTTGACGGGTTCGGCGGGCTTGCTCCGGGATTCGGACACGCGCGGACTGTACCGGATCGCCGGGTGGAGAGCCCCGCACTGCTGGATTATGCGGTCATGACAAAACTTGCTTCCGCTCTCCGTGTCCTGGCGGCCGCTGCCGCCGCCCTGTTCGCCGTCGCCGCCACCGCCCCGGCGGCGACGGCCGGACCGGAACCGAAGGCGCCCGCGGAGTTCGTCGCGCTGAGCTCGGTGGACCCGACGATCATCCAGGAGATGCGCTACCCCACCGCCCACACCTTCATGGGCGTCCCGGTGGACGGCTACCGCCAACCGCTCTGCATCCTGACCCGCCCCGCGGCGCGGGCCCTGCACCGGGCGCAGACCCGGCTGCTGCGCCAGGGCTACTCGCTCAAGGTGTACGACTGCTACCGGCCGCAGCGGGCGGTCGACCACTTCGTACGGTGGGCGAAGGACCTCGACGACCAGGCCATGAAGGGCGAGTTCTACCCCCGGGTCGACAAGACGCGGCTGTTCGCGGACGGGTACATCGCGGAGAAGTCCGGGCACAGCCGCGGCAGTACGGTGGACCTGACGCTGGTGAGGCTGCCCGCCGCGCCGACCCCGCCTTACCATCCGGGCGGTGAGCAGGTGCCCTGCTACGCGCCGGCCGCCGAGCGGTTCCCGGACAACTCGGTGGACATGGGCACCGGGTTCGACTGCTTCGACACGCTCTCCCACACCGACGACCCGCGCGTCCAGGGGGTGCAGCGCGCCCATCGGCAGTTCCTGAAGAAGACGCTCACCGAGGCCGGTTTCGTGAACCTGGCCGAGGAGTGGTGGCACTACACCTTCAAGCCGGAGCTGTTCCCGGACACCTACTTCGACTTCCCGGTGGCCCGGCGGTCCGTCGCCGGGCACTGACGCCGGGCGCGCGGGCGGACGGCCGGGGCCGCTCCTGCGCGGGTCCGGCCGCCGCGCGGGCGTTTCCGGTTCCCGTTCCAGCGGCTACGGTGCCGGTATGGCTGAGCAGACGTTCGATTCGTACGAGGAGTTCTGGCCCTACTACGTGGCGATGCACTCGAAGGCCGCGACCCGGTGGGTCCATCTGACCGGCACCCTGACCGGACTGGCGCTCACCGCCTACGGCCTGGCCCGGGGGCGCAAGCGGTATCTGGCCGCGTTGCCGCTGATCGGGTACGGGACCGCCTGGCCCGCGCACTTCCTGATCGAGAAGAACAATCCGGCCACCTTCGGGCATCCCGTCTGGTCGCTCCGCGGCGACGCGCAGATGATCCGGATGATGCTGGCGGGGCGGGACGGGGAACTGGCGGAGACCGCCGCCAAGTGGCTCGCCGAGCACCCCTGCGGGCAGGAGCCCTGCCGGCAGGGGGACTGACCGGACGCGAGGGGGCCGGGCACCGGAGCGTGTCCGGCCCGTCCGCCGGGAACGCCCTACGTCGCGGCCGGCTGGCGGTCGCGGCCGACCCGGGCGGCCGCGTGCTCGACGACGGCCACGAGCACGTCCCGTACCGAGGCGCGGTCGCGTGCGTCGCACATCAGCAGTTCCACCTCCGGATCGAGGTCCAGCGCGGCCCGCACCGTCCCGGCGGGGAAGGCCTCGGCCCCCTCGAAGCGGTTGACCGCGACGGTGAAGGGGATCTTGCGGCGTTCGAAGTAGTCGACCGCCGCGAAGCAGTCCTCCAGCCGCCGGGTGTCCGCGAGCACGACGGCCCCCAGCGCGCCCTGGGCCAGTTCGTCCCAGAGGAACCAGAAGCGGTCCTGTCCCGGGGTGCCGAAGAGGTACAGCACCAGGTCCTCGCGGAGCGTGATCCGGCCGAAGTCCATGGCCACCGTGGTGGTGGTCTTCGCCTCCACCCCCGCCAGGTCGTCCACCGGGCGGCCCGCCTCGCTGAGGGTCTCCTCCGTGCGCAGCGGCCTGATCTCGCTGACCGCGCCGACCAGCGTCGTCTTGCCCACGCCGAACCCGCCCGCCACCAGGATCTTCAGGGTAACGGGCTCCACGGGCCGCTTCTTGCGGCTAGAGCGCCCGAAGACCATTGATCACCTCTCGAAGAATGCTCACGTCCGGCAGTTCGGCCGGCGGAACGGGACGGGTCACATGCACCAGCTCGTCCTCGACGAGATCGCCGACCAGCACCCGGACCACCCCGACGGGGAGGTCCAGGCCGGCCGCGAGCTCCGCGATCGACTGGGGCATGCCGCTGCAGAGTTCGACGATCTCCACGTGTTCCGGGGAGAGCGTCCGGTCCCGGCCGGGGTCGTCGGCCGCGGGTTCGGGCACGACGACCGCGATCAGGTCGAGCCGATGGCGGGATGCGCTGCTGGTACGGCCCCGGGTCATCGCGTACGGACGGACCACCGGTCCCGCCTCGTCGTCGTACCAGTGCGGGGCCTGCGGGTCGGTGGGCGTGGCCGGGGATCCGGGCGATTCGGCGCTCACCGTCCACTCACCCCCCGGCGGACTGACCGGTCGTCCTGGGCGCGTTGGCCAGGTGGGCGCCGACGCGCTTGACCATCAGCGTCATCTCGTACGCCACCAGGCCCACGTCGGAGTCCGCGTCGGCCAGCACCGCGAGACAGCTGCCGTCACCGGCGGCCGTGACGAACAGGAACGCCCCTTCGAGTTCGACGACGGTCTGGCGGACCCGGCCCGCGTCGAAGTGGCGCCCGACGCCCTTGGCCAGGCTGTGGAACCCGGAGGCGACGGCCGCCAGGTGTTCGCTGTCCTCGCGGGTCAGGTCCTTCGAGGTGCCGGTGGCGAGGCCGTCGCTGGAGAGCACCAGCGCCTTGCGGATGCTGGCGACGCGCTCGACGAGTTCGTCGAGGAGCCAGTTGAGCTGGCCGGAGCCCTGGCGTACGGCGGTGGTTGCTGCGACGTTCGGTGCGGTCATCGACCGTCCCCTCCCGGAGTGGTTCCCTGTGCTGTGTCACCGTGGCCGGCTGTGTCCTCGGCGTTCTCGGCGTTCTGCCGTCGGCCGCGTTGCCAGCCGCGCTGGAGCGAAGCCATGCGGCTGCGCACTTCCTCCGCATCACGCTCGAAGTCCAGGTCCGGTTCCGTCCGGTCCGGTTCGGCTTCGCGGACGACCGTTTCCTCCCGCAGCTGCGGGGCGAGGCTGGCCTGCCGGATGCGGCGGGGCAGGCCGCCCACGGTCTCCCGGGTGTCCGCGGTACCGGCGGGCTTCCGGAAGCCGGCGGGCTGCCGGGGCTCGGTGGCCGTCCCGGGGCGGGCGGTGCGGTCGGTGTCGTGGGGGATGCGGGCGGTGGCGCGCCCGTCCGTGTCGGCGGTCGCGAGGCGGGTGCGGGCCGGTCCGTCGACCCGGCGGCCGTTCTCGGCGACCAGGGTCGGAGGCTTGCGGCGGGGCAGCGGCACCGGGGCGCCGGGCCCCTCTCCGGCCGGCCGTTCGGGGGCCTGCTGGTGCTGCTCGCGGTCGGTCTCGCGCCGCAGGTCGCGGGCGCGGAAGATCCCGCCGCGCTCGCTCTCGGTCCCGTCGAGGTCGTCGGCGCCGCCCAGCAGGGGGTCCAGGAGCGGGTCGAGCGCGGGGCCGTCGTCGAAGCCGAGCGTGCCGACGGGGCCTTCGAGTTCCACGGGGCCGTCCAGGAGGGCCGGGTCGGCCAGACCGGTGGGGACGGGCGAGAGGCCCGGGGACCTGCCGGTGGTCCGGCGGTCCGGGGCGCCGCCCCCGGGAGGCGTTTCGGCGGAGCCGCTGCCGATGGCCCGTTCGGCCCGGCGGTCGAGGCGGAATCCGGCGCCGTGGGTCTCCGGGGCCTCGGTGAGCAGCGTCGCGGGGATGAAGACGACGGCGGTCGTGCCTCCGTACGGGGACTTCTGGAGCGAGACCCGGACGTTCTGGCGCTGGGCGAGGCGGCTGACCACGAAGAGGCCGAGACGGTCGGTGTCGGAAAGCTCGAACTCGGGGGTCTCGGCGAGTCTGAGGTTGGCGTCCAGGAGGACGTCGGGTGTCATGCCGAGGCCCCGGTCGTGGATCTCCAGGGTGAAGCCGTTGGCCACCCGCTCGCCGTGCACCTGGACCGCGGTGTGCGGCGGTGAGAACACGGTGGCGTTCTCCAGGAGTTCGGCGATCAGATGGGTGAGGTCGGCGACGGCCGGGCCGCCCACGCCGATGCGGTCCAGCCGGCGGACCTCGATCCGCTCGTAGTCCTCGACCTCGGCGACCGCGGCGCGCACCACGTCCATCAGCTGGATCGGCTTGCGCCACTGCCGGGAGGGGGCCGCGCCGGAGAGGATCACCAGGCCCTCGGCATGGCGGCGCATGCGCGTGGTGAGGTGGTCGAGGCGGAAGAGGTCGGCGAGTTCGTCGGTGTTCTCGGTACGGCGCTCCATCGCGTCCAGGAGTGTCAGCTGCCGGTGCAGCAGGACCTGGTTGCGGCGGGCGAGGTTGACGAAGACCTCGGAGACGCCGCGCCGCATGTCCGCCTGCTTGACGGCCGCTTCGACGGCGGCCCGTTGCAGGGTGTTGAGGGCCTGGCCGACCTGTCCGATCTCGTCCCGCTCGTACTGGAGGTGCGGGGCCTCCGTCTCCACGTCGACCTGCTCCCCGGCGGCGAGCCGGCGCATCACGCTCGGCAGCCGTACGCCGGACACCTCGTGGGCGTCCTTGCGGAGCCGGGAGAGGTCGCGGATCAGCTCACGGCCGATGCGTACGGAGACGAAGACCGAGCCGACCAGGGCGAGGAACCCGAGGACACCGGCGACACCGGCCTTGATCAGGATGCCGTACCCGGCGGGCCTGCCGCGTTCCTGGAACCGGACGTTCATCTCCGTGGAGTCGGTGGCCAGCCGGTCCAGGACCGGGGAGGCCACCTCCTGCCAGCGCTCGGCGTCGACGGACCGGGGGTCCTCGGTGGGCCCCTCCTCCACGAGGACCTTCTCCGCCGTCCGCAGCGGCTCGCTGTCCGGGCTCGCCCAGTACTGCTCCACGCTCTGGCGTTCCGAGGCGGGCAGCGCGTCCACGTTGATCTCGTAGAGCAGCTTGCGGTTGGCCACCAGGTCGGAGACCTGGCGCAGTTCGTCGGCGGTGAGGCGCCCGGCGACCAGTGACGACGCGACCAGGGCGTCCTCGCGGGAAAGCATTTCGCGGGCCCGGGAAATTCCGGCCAGCGCCCGGACCTGCTTGTCCATCGACACGTTCTCCATCGTGCGGAGTCCGGTGAGGAAGCGGTAGCAGGGGTCGATGAAGCGGCCGTAGAACTCCATGGCCTTGGCACGGTCGATGGTTCGCTGGTCGACCGATTCGCGGAGGGCGCCCAGCCCTTCGACCGTCGCGAGGATCGAGCTCAGCTGTGCGTCGTCCTCCGCGCTGAGCTCTTTCCGGATGTCCTTCTGCCGGGCACCGTTCTTGACACCGGCCAGGACCTTGTCGGTGGCCGCGCGCTGGCGCTGCAGCAGCGGGAGGGCGTCGGAGGCCCTGGGGTCGGCGAGGAAGACCAGCGTCTGGCGGCGCTCGTCCTGGATAGCGCGGACGGTGTCCTCCAGCGGGTGGCCGACCTTCTCCACGATCGCGCTCGCGCCCATGAGGTGACGGGCCTCGCGTCCCGTCAGATACGTGGCGAATCCCCAGAGCCCGGTGAGAGAGACGAGCGGCACCAGCAGCAGCGCCACGATCTTCCTGCGGATGGACTTCCCGCGAAAGCGCATGGACTCCCCCAGCTCGACCCCGCGGGGCGGGGGTCGTGTTTCGTCAACAAACGGCGCGAGCCTACTACCGACGGAGTAACAACTCGAAGGGTCGTCCGGACTATTTTCAGCCGCGCTATCCGGGCCCGATCGCAGGTTGTCCTGATATCGCGAGCGATGAAATTCGCGAAAGCGGCAGAAGAAGCCCTCCATGGCTTGATCCCACCCGGCAGAGCAGTTGGCTGGAATTATTCGCTTCGCTCCGACTTGGGGGAATCTTCACCGCCGCTCACTCGTCTCTCTGTACGGGGCAGGGGTAACACGAGGAGTGTCGGGGTCCGTTCGGCGGGACCATGGCCGGAGCCGGAGCGTCCGGGCCGCCGGGCGCGCGTCGGAGGACGGGGCTCCGCGGACGGAGCGGTCCACCGCGCTCACAGATCGTGGAGCGTTCCGGGCGGCAGCCCTGAAGTCGGACAGTGGTGGGGAGTTGAGGGTCCTTGGAAACGGAACAGCGTCGCGGCGCGGTGTCTTCGGCACCGGCCGGGGCGGCGGGTGCGGCCGGGGGCGGGGCCAGGGTCCCGCGCCAGCAGCTGTGGGTGGAGGAGCCGGCGACCCGGTGGCGGATGCCCGACCCGGTGCGCGGCTCCGCGGTGCGTGCCGTGATCATCATGTCGCTGACGATCATTCAGGCCATGGTGGCGTTCCTGTGCACGCTGACCGATTCCTGGCTGGCCTTCCCGATGGTGCTCAGCGGTGTGGCCAGCACCGTGGTCGCGACCTGGTCGGTGCTGGACGTCTGGGTGACCCGGCAGGTGTGGAACCAGCGCAACGGCGTGGTCTCCGTGCCGAGCAGTTCGGCACGGCGGCTGCGCCGGGAGCGGCGCAGGGCACGGCGGGCGGCGCGGGCGGCGCAGCGGGACGAGGCCCGGATACGCCGCCGGGCCCCGGAGAGCCTCTCCGGGGCCTGAGCGCCGCGCGCCGCCCGACGCGGCCTACGCTCCGCCGGGATCGGCGGTGGCGGCCCGCTTGAACATCCGGGTGGCGGTGATCTCGCCGTGCACCGTCTCGCCGTTCGGGTCCTGCTGCGGCAGCCCGGGGCGCAGATGCTCCTCCACGCTGATGTACTTCAGCCCGGCCCGCAGGTCGGCGTCGTTGCGCAACCGGATGACCAGCGGGAACTCGGCGAGCGCGGTGGTGTCGAAGAGCCCCGTCGTGTACAGCAGCTGCACGCCCAGGGCGTCCGACACCGCGCGCTGGAGCTCCAGCAGGTAGGTGGCGTTGGCGCGGCCGATGGGATTGTCCAGGAACAGGGTGCCCGCGTGGCGGTGCTGGTGCCGGTCGCGGCCCCGGTCGTTGCTGCGCAGTGCGGCCATCGTGCAGTAGAGGGCGATGGCCGCGGTGAGCAGCTGACCGCCGGAGAAGACGTCGCCCATCTGCCCGACCGGTACGCGCTCGGCGCGCAGCACCGCGTCCGGCTTGAGGATCTCCACGGCGATGCCCCTGGGCTCCAGGGCGGCCTGCACACCGCGCAACAGCAGGGACATGCCGTCCCGGCGCAGGTCGGAGTTCTTCTTCAGCGCGGCCCGGGTCGCCTCGTCGACGACCTCGCCGAGCCGTTCGGTGAGCGTCGCCTGGTCGGGCTCCTCGAAGCGGATGCGGAGGAACTCCTGGCCGGACCACTCCCCCAGGCCCTCGGGGAGCCGGGAGAGGCGCTGGGCCGAGCGGAGGGTGGTGAGGGCGGACTCCACGAGGCCGCGGAGCCGGTCGACGATGGAGTCGCGGTTGCGTTCCAGCTGGGCCAGTTCGTCGGTGAGCACCCGGAGCCGGGGGGCGAAGGCGGCGGCCCACTTCTCGGCGTGCTCGGGCAGCGCCGAGGCGGGCAGCTCGCGGATCTGCTGCCGGGCGGGGGTGCGTACCTGCTCGTATCGGGTGGCGTTTGCGTGGCGTACGAGGACGTCGCCCGCCTCCCGTACGGCGCTCTCGGCGGCGGACAGGTCGGCGGCGCAGCCGCGCAGCGAGCGCCGGGCCTCGGCGGCGGACTGCCGGGCCTCGCCGAGGCTGCCGGGGTAGGGCTCGGGGGTCTCGGGGTCGTCCTCCGCGCCGTGGTCCCTGAGCAGGTCGCGCAGGAGGGCCGCCGTCTCGTCGAAACCGCCCGCCGAGTCCTCCGCGGTGCGGTGGGCGTGCAGCAGCTCGGCGTGGGCGGCGCGGGCGGTGTCCAGCGTCGCGGTGGCGGCGGCGAGCTCGGCGGTGGCGGTGCGCAGCAGGATCTGGGCCTGCTCGGCGTCGACGGGGACGAGCTCCTCGGGGAGTTCGGTGTGGTGGGGCTCGCCGTCGGCCGGAGCGAGCCGCTCGGCCTCGCCGCGGAGCCGGCCGAGCTGCTCGCTCGCCGTGGAGGCCCGGGTCTCCAGGAGCTGGACGAGGGATTCGGCGCGGGCGGCGGCGGCCTGCCGGGAGGGGCCGTCCGCGCCGTCGGTGGATTCGAGGAGCTGGGCGGCGCGGGTGCGGACCTTGTTGGTGAGCCGGTCGAGCTCGGCGAGGGCGGCGCTCTCGTCGCTCTCCGCGCGGGCCTGCTCGGCGCGGAGGTCGGCGCCGACGCCGACCTTCTCGTACAGCTGGGAGGCGGCCCGGTACGCCTCGCGCAGTGCGGGCAGGGCGGGGCGCGGGCGGTCGCCGTCGGGCTCCGGGAGCTGCTCGGGGGCGCCGGCGATCTCCGCCCGTTCGGCGCGCAGGGCGCGGGCGGTGCGGCGGGCGTCGTCGGCGGCGCGCTGGGCGGCGCGGCGGTCCTCGTCGGCGGCGCGGGCGCGCTCCAGGAAGGTGGCGGCGCGGGCCTCTGACTCGGCGGCCTCGTCGGTGAGTCCACGGAGCTTGAGCTGCCAGCCCGCCCGTTCGCGGAGCCGGTGCGCGAGGCCGGCGAGGGCGTCGGCGGCGCGGCGGGCGCGCTGGGCGGTCTCCTGGCGCTCCTCGCGGACCCGGGCGGTGTCGGCGGCCGCCTCGTCCGCCTCGGCGCGCACCGTACGGGCCTCGGCCAGCTCGGCCTCGGCGGTCCCGGCGAGGGTACGGGCGGTGCGGGCGGCCTCGGCGAGCTCGGCGAGCATGCCGGGCGGGCAGTCGGCCCGCCAGGAGCCGATCCGGGCGGCCAGGGTGCGGTCCCCGGCGAGGCGGGCAGCGAGGGCGCGGATGTCCTCGTCGCGGGCGGCGGTGCGGCTCCTGAGGGCCTGTCGTTCCTCGTCGGCCGCGTGCTCGTCGTGCATCGCCGGGTTCGGCGGGACCAGGAACACGCCCTCGGTGTCCGCGGCCGGGCCGGTGCCGGTGGGCGGGACGGGGGCGAGCAGGGCGGCGGCGGTGCCGACGGCGACCGCGGAGCGCGGCAGCAGCGCGGCTCCGCTCAGCACCTCGCGGGCCCGGGCGTGCGAGTCGGGGTCGGTGATGACCACGCCGTCGACCAGCTCGGGGCGGGCGGCGAGGACGGCCGCGTGGTCGGCGGGGTCGACGGCCTGGGCGAGGTAGCGCCAGCCGGGCAGGGCGGGGATGCCGTGCTCGCCGAGGTACTCGACGGTGGCGAGGACGTCGGGCGACGGGGGCAGCAGCCCGCCGTCGCCGAGCGCGCCGAGGATGCGGGAGTCGTCGGCGGCGGCGGTGCGCAGCTCGAAGAGGCGGCGTTCGGCGGCGGTGATGGACCGGTCGAGCAGCTCGCGCAGTTCGTCGGCGCTCCGGTCCAGCTCCTGGGCGGTGAAGGGCTGTTCCTGGCCGGTGGTCTGCTCGGCGACGGCGGTGCCGGTTCCGGTGCCCGGTGCGGCCGGGGCCGTGCCGCCCGGCTCGGCGGGGCCGCCGGCCGGTTCCCCGGCGGGGCGCCGGTCGGTGCCGGTGCCGTGCGGGGCGTCCGGCTCCGGGCCGCCCGCGCCGCTGCGGGGCCGGGGCACGCCGGTGCCGGGGTGCGCGGGCAGTCCGAGCAGGTCGGCCAGCCGGGGGTCGGCGGCGATCGACTCGGCGGTCCTGAGCTCGGCCCCGTGGGCCTGTTCCGCGGCGTGGGCGGCGTCGGCGGCGCGGGCGGCGGCGAGCTCGGCGCGGCTCTCGGACGCGGCCGCCTCCCGGGCCGTGTCGGCGGCGGCGCGGGCGGCCTCCCGGGCGGTGTCCCAGGCGGCGACGGCCGAGGTCTCGGCGTCGCTCGCGGCGAGGGCGGCCCGGGCCGGGTCGGCGTCCGGCGCGGTGTCGTCGAGCCAGCCGGCCCGTACCGCCTGGGCGGTCTCCTGCTCGACCTCGGCGAGGCGCTGGCGCAGGTGCCCGGCCTCGCTGCGGGCGCGCTGGGCCTCGGTGGCGGCGGTGGTGGCGTCGCGGTGGGCCCGCTCGCCCTCGGTCTGGAGGGTGGCGGAGCGCTCCTCCTCCTCGTTGGCGCGGGTCTCGCCGGCCTCGGCGGCGGTGTGCAGGGCCTGGACGAGGTCGGCGGCGGCCGTGGCCCGGGCGGCGAGGGCGGGCGCGGCGTCCCGTTCGGCCTCGCGGATGGCGACGGCGACCCGGGCGGATCGGTCGGCGGCGGCGCGGTGGCGGAGCACCGCCTCGGCGGCCTGCCAGGCGGAGTGCAGGGTGCGGGCGTCGGTCAGCTCGCGGCGCTGGGCGGCGGCGCCCTTCTCTGCGGCGGTCAGGGCCAGGGAGGCGTGCCGGTAGGCCAGTTCGGCGGCGATCAGGGCGCTGCGGCCGCGGTCCTGCTCGGCAGTGGTCACGGTGTGCGCGGCGGCGGTCACCTGCTGGGCGAGCTCGGCGGTGCGGCCGCGTTCCTCGACGGCGCGGGCGGAGAGCCTGCGGGCGAGCGTACGGGTGCGGCGTTCGGCGCCCGCGTGGACGTCCCGGGTGCGGGAGCGGGTCCGCGCGGCCTCCACGATCCGGCCGAGGAGGTCGACGGAGCCCGCGGTGAAGTCGCGTTCGGCGGTCAGCTCGGCGCGGCGGCCCAGCTTGTTGCCGAAGCCGCTCACCAGGTCGGCGAGGCCGTCGGTGTCGCGGGTGTCGGTGACGGCGCGCAGCAGCAGGTCGGTGAAGTCGGAGTCCTTCTTGACCGCGAAGAGTCCGGCCGCCTCGCCCTCGTCGGCGTTCATCTCGCGCTGGTAGCGGAAGAGTTCGGGGTCGAGGCCGAGGTCGCCGAGGTGTTCGTTCCAGCGGTCGTGGATCTCTTCCCAGTGCACGTCGAGGTGCTGGTAGAACTTGCCCGCCTCGGTGAGGGCGTCGCGGAAGCCCTTCATCGTGCGGCGCCTGCCGCGCGCGCCGGAGACGCCTTCGGCCGACGGGCGTACGGAGGTGGCCTCGGCGACCGGCAGGGAGTCCAGGCCGAGGCCGGGGCCGGGGCGGAAGGAGTACCAGGCCTCGGCGAACTTCCGGGGGTCGTTGGAGACCTGGCGGCCACGCCATTCGCTGACCTTGCCGACGACCACGCACTCCCCGGTGAGGGTGTGCTGCCACTCCAGGGCCACGTGCCCGCAGTCGTCGGCGAGGAGGAACTTGCGCAGCACGCCGGAGCTGGCGCCGCCGAGGGTGTTGCGGTGGCCGGGGAGCATCACCGAGAAGATCAGCTTCAGCAGCACCGACTTGCCGCCGCCGTTCTCCAGGAAGAGCACGCCGGCGGGGGCGGGTCGGCGCGGCGGGCCGACCGGCTCCTCCTCGAAGAACTCCGCCTGGGCCGGTGCGGGGTTGGGCACGGGTTCGCCCACTCCGCGCAGGTCGAGCACGGTATCGGCGTAGCGTGCACCGGCAGGCCCGATGGAGTAGAGGCGGACCCGGGACAGCTCGTACATGGCGGCGGACTCTCGTCGTTCAGACAGCGGCAGGCAAGGGGGAAGCGGTGGGGTGCCCGGTCAGGCGTGGAAGGGCAGGCCGGCGTCGGCGGCCAGTTCCAGGTCGTCGGTACCGGGCGGCGGGAGCAGGGTCGCGGTGCCGTCGGTGACCGGTACGACGCCGAGCTCCAGCAGTTCGGCCATGGCGGCGGCGCCGGCCATGTCGCGGACCTGGAGCTGGTAGCGGGCGGTGGTGCGGAAGGCGCCTCCGGCGTCGTCCCCGGTGCGCTGGAGGAAGCCGGAGTCGGTGAGGAAGGCGACGGCCTTGCCGACGATGCCGGTGGTGGAGCCGGCCAGCCGCCGGGCGTCCTTCGTGGCGCCGGTGGAGCTGCGGCGGGCGTAGATCCGCCAGGCCGCCTCCAGCCCGGGGGCGTCGGTGGCGGGGTCGGTGTTGTCGCCGTGCTCGGCGGCGCGTTCCTCCAGGCGGTGGCAGGCCTGGCGGACGAAGGAGTCGACGCCGTTGACCGTGATCCGGCCGATGTACGCGTCGTCGGCGAGGTCCTCGGGGCGGGGGAAGGCCATCGCGGCGACGGCGAGGTGGGCGAGCCCGTGCAGGAAGCGGTCGGCGGAGTCGGAGGAGGCACGGCGGGCGTAGTCGCCCATGCGGACGGCGAAGACGGAGTCCTCGGCGGCGGTCACGGCCATGCCGGCGCGGGTGGAGACCTCCAGGACGACCAGGCCGAGCCCGGTCGCCACGGCGTCGGCGAGCCGGGCGAAGGCGGGCTCGTCCCGGTAGCGGCGGAGCAGTTCGGCGTACTCGGCGTCGCGGGCGGGCAGCAGCTTGGGCTGGAGGCCGAAGGCGACGAGCCGGGCGGCGTCGGCCGCGTCGGCCGGGGTGACGGGGGGTGCGGCGGCGGGGCCGGGCTGTTCGGCGGGGCCCTCGACGGGGTACGCGGTGGCCTGCTCGCTCCACGCGTCGTCGTGCGGTGCGCGGTGCTCGCTCACGGCTGTCGCTCCTTGTTGCGGAAACACTTCGGTACGGGGTGGGCGGCGCGGGCTGCTGTCTGGAGGGCCCGGGGCGGTGCGGCGCTCATGACGCCTCCGAGCGGTCCGCGGCCATCCCGGCCGCGTCCAGCAGGGCCGTGCCCACGATCAGGTCGGCGCCGCCGAACTCGGGGTCGTCGAGCGGGGTGCCGTCGTCGACGGAGAACAGCAGCCGCCGCTCGCCCTGGCGGTAGGCGGTGCCGACCGGCGGGCTCGCGGCGTGCACCGCGAGCAGGGCGACCAGGTAGGGCAGGTCGTCGTCGCGGCGCCGGGCCTCGGCGAGGAGCCCGGACAGACGGCGCGGGGCGTCGTGCTCCAGGTCCAGCAGCTCCATGGCGGCGGCGAGCTGCTCCTCGCTGAATCTGCTGTCGTCGGGGGTGGCGATCAGGTCGGGCTCGGGCATCTCCACACCCAGGTGCTCCCGCTCCAGGGGCGGGGTGAGCAGCATCTCGACCAGGTCGCCCACCCGCACCGAGACGGGGGTGCGCAGACCGGTGCCGTGGGCGAAGAAGGCGTCGGTGACGCGGATCGCCCGCTCGACGGGGAGCGGCAGGAGCGGGGCGACCAGCTGGCCGTACAGGTCGAGCCCGGTGCGGGCGGCGGGGGTGGCGAAGGCCTGCCGGTCCTGCTCGGCGCGGAAGAGCGGTCCGGCCTCCAGGAGGCGGGACTGGAGCTGGGTGTGGCGGCGGATGCAGTCCTTGACGATGTCGACCAGCTCGGCGGCGCGGCGCTTGTGCTCGGGCTCCTCCGCCTCGTCGCGCGCCTTGCGGATGTTGGTGAGGATCGCGTTCTCGTGGCGGTAGCGGTCGGCCACGTGGTCCAGCGCCTCGGCGATCATGTCGGGCACGGCGTTGAGCCAGTCGACGGCGCGGACGTTGCGCCGGGTGGCCTCCAGGGTCTTGCGGAGGGTCTCCGCGTACTGGACGGTGCGGTAGCGGGCCTGCTCGGCGGCGAGCTGGGCGTCGGCGAGGCGGCCCCGGCTGATGAGGACCTCCAGCTTGACCTCGGCGGCGATCTGGGCGCTGGTGACGTCCGTGTCGAGGGCGCCGACCAGGACGTTGACCGCCTCGTCGGTGGCGCGGAGGTAGACCGTGCCGCCGTGGCCGGGGACCTCCTCGATCAGCTTGAAGTCGTAGTCGCGGCGGACGTAGACCCCGTCGGGGCCGAAGGTGCCGTAGACCGCGCGGAATCCCCGGTCCACGCTGCCGACGTTGATCAGGTTCTCCAGCACCCAGCGCGCGACGCGCTCGTGCTCGGCCGCCGGGCGGTGCGGGGCCTGGGCGGCGACGCGCGGGAGCAGCCTGGTCACTATCTGGTCATGGTCGGCCCCGGTGTCGAAGTCCATGTTGAGGGTGACCAGGTCGATCGCGGCGAGGGCCACCTCGGCCATCGCGTAGACCGTGTACTCACCGGCCAGGTTCGCCTTGCGTACGTCGAGGTCGTGCAGCGGCGCCGTGCAGGCGAGGGCGCGCAGCCGCCGCGAGAGCCCCTCGTCGGCGGCCGGGCCCGGGGCGGGCCGCGGCCCCGCGCCGAGCTGGGGCGCGGCGTTGTCCGTGTAGGCAGGCGAAGTCACGGTGCACAGATTAGGTCCTCGCACCGACAACGGTCGAAACGGCGCAGAAGCGACCCGCGCGCGAGACACCGGGCATATTTTACGCGCTGCCGGGACGGCCGTCGTCCTCCTGCCGGGGCGCCTCCGGCGCGGCTCCGTAGCCCCCGCCGCCGGGGGTGCGCAGCACCAGGACGTCGCCCGGCTCCAGTTCGGCGGTGTCGCAGCCGTGCAGGGGGGTGTCGGGCCGTCCGTCGGGGTGCTCGACGTGCTGGTCGCCGAGCGCGCCCGGTCCGCCGCCCGCCATGCCGTACGGCGGGACCCGGCGGTGGCCGCAGAGCAGGGTGGCGGTGACGGGTGCCAGGAAGCGGAGCCGCCGCTCCACGCCCCGGCCGCCGTGCCGGAGCCCTCGGCCGCCGCTGCCGTCGCGGATCCGGAAGCTCTCCAGCAGGACGGGGTAGCGCCATTCGAGGATCTCGGGGTCGGTGAGGCGGGAGTTGGTCATGTGGGTCTGTACAGCGTCGGTGCCGTCGAAGCCGTCGCCCGCGCCCGAGCCGCTGGCGACGGTCTCGTAGTACTGGACGTGTTCGTTGCCGAAGGTGAGGTTGTTCATGGTGCCCGAGCCCTCGGCCTGGATCCCGAGGGCGCCGTACAGGGCCCCGGTGACGGCCTGGGAGGTCTCCACGTTGCCCGCGACGGTGGCCGCCGGGTGGGCCGGGGACAGCATGGAGCCCTCCGGGATCCTGATCTCCAGGGGTTTCAGGCAGCCGCTGTTGAGCGGGATGTCCTCGGCGACCAGGGTGCGGAAGACGTAGAGCACGGCCGCCATGACCACGGAGCGCGGCGCGTTGAAGTTGCCGGGCTGCTGGGGCGAGGTGCCGGTGAAGTCGACGACCGCGCCGCGGGCCTCCCGGTCGACGGTGACGGAGACCGCGATGACCGCGCCGTTGTCGGTCTCGTAGCGGTAGGCGCCGTCGTGGAGGCCGGCGACGATCCGGCGGACGGACTCCTCGGCGTTGTCCTGGACGTGTCCCATGTACGCGGCGACCACGTCGGGGCCGAACTGGTCGGTCATGCGGCGGAGTTCGGCGATGCCCTTCTCGTTGGCGGCGATCTGGGAGCGCAGGTCGGCGAGGTTGGCCTCCGGGTCGCGGGAGGGGTACCTGGCGCCGGTGAGCAGGGCGCGGGTCTCGTCCTCGCGGAACCTGCCGTCGCGTACCAGCAGCCAGTTGTCGAACAGCACGCCCTCCTCGTCGACGGTGCGGCTGAAGGCGGGCATGGAGCCGGGGGTGATGCCGCCGATCTCGGCGTGGTGGCCCCGGGAGGCGACCAGGAAGCGCGGGTGTTCGCCGTCGTCCGGGCCGAAGACCGGGGTGACCACCGTGACGTCCGGCAGATGGGTGCCGCCGTGGTACGGGTCGTTGACGGCATAGGCGTCGCCGGGGCGCATGGTGCCCCTGTTGCGCCGCAGCACCTCCTTGATGGACTCCCCCATCGAGCCGAGGTGGACGGGGATGTGCGGGGCGTTGGCGATCAGGTTGCCGTCCGCGTCGAACAGGGCGCAGGAGAAGTCGAGCCGTTCCTTGATGTTGACGGAGTGCGCGGTGTTCTCCAGGCGCACGCCCATCTGCTCGGCGATCGACATGAAGAGGTTGTTGAAGACCTCCAGCAGGACGGGGTCGACCCGGGTGCCGACGGCGGTGCGGTCCGGGCGCGGGCGGGCCCGGGTCAGCAGCAGGTGCCCGGTCCCGGTGGCGGCGGCCTGCCAGCCGGGGTCGACGACGGTGGTGGCGTCCGCCTCGGCGATGACGGCGGGGCCGGTCACGGTGTCGGTGGGGCGCAGTTCCGCCCGCAGGTGGAGCGGGGTGTCCTGCCAGCGGCCCTCGGCGTACATCCGCACGGCGTCGTGCGGGCGGGGTGTGGTGCGGGTGCGGGGCGGGGGGCCGGCCGGGGGTGCGGCGGGGCGGTCCGCGTCGCCGGTCGCCTCGACCGTCACGGCCTCGACGACCAGGGGCTTGTCCATGGTGAAGGCGTAGCGGGCGCGGTGCTCGGCGGTGAAGGCGGCGGCCATGGCGGGCGCGGTGTCCAGGTCGACGGGGAGGCCCGAGTCCGTACCGGCGTAGCGCAGCAGGACCCGGGCGCGGGTGCGGATCGCGTGGTCGGGCACGGAGTCGGCGCGCAGGTCGGCACGGGTGGCGGCGGCCAGTTCCGCGCAGACGTCCCGGACCTCGGCCTCGGTCGCCGGGGTCAGTTCCGTCTCCACCGACCGCTCGCGCATCGCGGTGGCGTCGGCGAGGCCGATGCCGTACGCGGACAGCACCCCGGCGAGCGGTGGTACGAGCACGGTGTCGATGCCCAGGGAGTCGGCGACGGCGCAGACGTGCTGGCCGCCCGCGCCGCCGAAGCCGGTCAGGGCGTAGCGGGTGATGTCGTGTCCGCGCTGCACGGAGATCTTCTTGACCGCGTTCGCCATGTTGAGGACGGCGATCTCCAGGAATCCGGCGGCGGTCCCGGCGGCCGTGTGCCGGGCGCCGGTGGCGCGGCCGATCTCGTCGGCGAGCGTCCCGAAGCGTTCGCGGACCAGGTCGGCGTCGATCGGGAGGTCGCCGCCGGGGCCGAAGACGGCCGGGAAGTAGCCGGGCTGCACCCGGCCGAGCAGCACATTGGCGTCGGTGACGGTGAGCGGGCCGCCGCGGCGGTAGCAGGCCGGGCCGGGGACGGCGCCCGCCGAGTCGGGGCCGACCCGCTGGCGGCGGCCGTCGAAGTGGAGGACGGAGCCGCCGCCGGCCGCGACGGTGTGGATGCTCATCATCGGGGCGCGCATCCGCACCCCGGCGACCTGGGTGCCGAGTTCGCGTTCGAACGTGCCCGCGTAGTGGGACACGTCGGTGGAGGTGCCGCCCATGTCGAAGCCGATGACCCGGTCGTACCCGGCCTGCTCGGAGGTGCGGGCCATGCCGACCACGCCGCCCGCGGGGCCGGAGAGCACGGCGTCCTTGCCCCGGAACCGGGCGGCTTCGCGCAGGCCGCCGTTGGACTGCATGAACAGCAGCCGGATGCCGTCGAGTTCACCGGCGACCTGGTCGACGTAGCGGCGCAGGATCGGCGAGAGGTAGGCGTCGACGACGGTGGTGTCGCCGCGCGGTACGAGTTTGATCAGCGGGCTCACCTCGTGCGAGCAGCTGACCTGGGTGAAGCCCGCCTCGCGGGCGGCGTCGGCCACGGCCCGCTCGTGCCCGGGGTGGCGGTAGCCGTGCATCAGGACGACGGCGGCGCTGCGCAGCCCGGCGGCGCGGGCGGCGCGCAGCCGCTCGGTGACGGCCGCCCGGTCCAGGGGGGTGATGGTCCGGCCGTGGGCGTCGATCCGCTCGGGGACCTCGATCACCCGCTCGTAGACGTCCTCGGGGAGCACGATGTGCCGGTCGAAGAGGCGGGGCCGGTTCTGGTAGGCGATGCGCAGGGCGTCCCGGAAGCCCTCGGTGACGACCAGGACGGTGGGTTCGCCGTGCCGTTCCAGCAGGGCGTTGGTGGCGACGGTGGTGCCGATCCGTACGGCGGCGATCCGGTCGGCGGGGACGGGTTCGTCGGGGCGGAGGCCGAGTACGGCCCGGATCCCGGCCACGGCGGCGTCGCGGTGGCGCCCGGGGTCGTGGGAGAGCAGCTTGCGGGTGACCAGGTGTCCGTCGGGGGCCCGGCCGACGACGTCGGTGAAGGTGCCGCCCCGGTCGATCCAGAACTCCCAGCCTCCGGTCATCCCCCCATACTGGCGCGCGGCGCGGCCGACGGCCAAGAGGGCGGGGGCGGAAGGGGTACGGGGCCGGTGGGCCGGCCGTGCTGTGCGCCGCGCGCCCCCCGACGCGCGTCGCTGTGGGTGCCCCGGTCAGACCGCCGGGGCGTCGGGGCCGATCCGGCTGCGTACCGCCGTCTGCACCTCGGCCTCCTCGGCGGGGTCGGCGGCGAGGCGGCGCAGCCGCTCGGCGACCCTGATGTCGCCGGTCTCCGCGTGGAGCGCGGCGACCTCCCGGGTGGTCTCCTCGCAGTCCCAGAGGCATTCGACGGCGAAGCCGGTGGCGAACGAGGGGTCGGTGGCGGCCAGGGCGCGGGCCGTCCGGCCGCGCAGGTGCGAGGAGGAGGTCTCGCGGTAGATGTGCCGGAGCACGGGGGCGGCGCAGGCGATCTCCAGCCGCCCGGCGCCGTCCACCAGCGTCCAGAGGCGGGGCTCGTCCGGCCCCTCGCCGCGCACGGCCTCGCGGAGCGCGGCGAGGACCACCTTCGCGTCCTGGGCGCCGCCCCGGCAGGCGAGCACCCCGGTCGCGGAGGCGCCGAGGGCGTCGGGCCGCCGGGCCCAGCTCCGGGCACGCTCCACCGCCGCGTCGCCGCACATCCGCTCGAAGGCGGCGACGGCCGCGTCGGCGACGGTGCGCGAGGCGGAGACCGCTGCGGCCTCGATCAGGTCGAGCACGGCCGGGTCCCGGGCCTCCGCCAGGTAGTGCAGCGCGGCGCCGCGGGCGCCGTCGGGACCGCTGCGGGCGGCCTCGACGATCGCGGGCCGGTCCTCGGGCCCGGCGACGGCGGCGAGGCAGCGGGCGGCGGGCGCGTGCAGGACGCTGCCGCGTTCGAGTCCCTGCTGGGCCCAGTCGAAAACGGCCCGCACGCTCCAGCCGGGGCGGGGTCCGCCGGGCCGCATCTGGCGCTGCCAGCGGTCGAACGAGCCCTGCTCCGACGCGGCCCGGACCCGGGCGCCGACCTCCTCGCGCGGGTCGTCCGCCCAGAGCCGCCAGGGGCGGGGCTCGTAGGCGTCACGCACCACCGAGGCCAGTTCGGCGGCGCCCTCGGCGGTCTCCGGGAAGCGGCCGAGCACGGGTACGGCGAGGCTGCGGAGCCCCGCGTCGTCGTCGCGCAGGGCCAGCTCGTCCAGGGCCCAGGCCCAGTTGGCACCGGTCGCCGCGTAGCGCCGCAGCAGGGCCAGGGCGTCGTCACGGCCGTACGCGGCCAGGTGGCCGAGCACGGCGAGGGCGAGCCCGGTGCGCGAGTCGTCGGTGTCGAGGTGGTCGTCGGGATCGCACAGGTGGCGCTCGATCTCCTCGATGCCTCCGTCGAGGTCGAGGTAGAGGCGCGCGTAGTAGAGGGAGCGGTTCTCCACCTGCCAGTCGTGGCGCGGATCGCTCAGGACGCAGTGGTTGAGGGCCGCCAGGGCCTCCGGGCGCGGGGCGGCGAGCGCGTGGAGCGTGCCGTCGCCGCGGCCCCTCTGCAGCAGACCGAGCAGTGTGCCGCTCGGTGCTATGAACGGATCAAACATGGAAAATGCCTCACATCAAGCTGTCGACGCGACCGGGACTGTGCCGTTCCAAGTGCCGGGTGGGCACTACGCCGCGCAGCAACATGCTCGTCCGACCTTCGTCTTCCGCTTGCTGTAGACCATTTCCCTCTGCCTCTCGTCGGTGGCCCGGAGCCGGGCCCGCGACGTCATGATGACCCAAGCCATTTCGCCACCGCGACCACATTTACCGCGTACCCGGTCAGCGGGCACCGAAGCGTTCCAGCAGGTCGGCCTTGCCGAACATGCGCGCGGTGTCGATGGCGGAGGGGGTTCCGGCGGCCGGATCGGCACCCCCGGCGAGCAGGGCGTCGATCACCGCGTCCTCGCCCTTGAAGACGGCACCGGCGAGCGGCGTCTGCCCCCGGTCGTTGGCCCGGCCCGGGTCGGCGCCGCGCTCGACGAGCGCCGTGACGGCGGCGGCGTGGCCGTGGTAGGCGGCGAGCATCAGCAGCGAGTCGCCCCGGTCGTTGGTGAGGTTCGCGGGGACGCCCGCGTCGACGTACGCGGCGAGCGCGTCCGTCTCGCCGCGGCGGGCGAGGTCGAAGACCTTCGTCGCCAGCTCGACCACCTCGGGGTCGGGGGTTTCGCTCATCGCACGGGCCGCCTTTCTCTCTTCTCTTTCCGCACCGCTGCCGGCCTGCCGGAACGTACGCCACGGGGCCGTACGAGTGAACCGACAGGGTACTGCCCGCCCGGGTCTCGCGACCCGGGCCGTCCCTGGCAAAGGATCACGGACGGTGCCGTGCCCGCCACCGGACGTTCCGCCACCGCGGACCCCACGGAGGACCAGTTCAGTGAAAACAATTACTTTTCACCCGAATGCAGCTTTTGTCATATAGATACTTCCGGTGAACCTGGAAGGACTCATGGTGACCGTCCCCCCAACCAGGAGAACCACTCATGATCCTGTCCATGTCAGGCGTTGTCATCCTCGGCATCATCGTCTTCCTCTTCTTCAGGAAGGACGGACTCAAGGCCTCGCACGCCCTCGTCACCGCCCTGTTCGGCTTCTACCTGGCGGGCACCGCCATCGCACCGAGCATCACCGCGGGCGGCGCGAGCCTCGCCGGCCTGCTGGGCGGGATCAAGTTCTGACCCCCGCGACCGCTCCCACCCCTTCAGGAGACCGACGTGGCCCGGCGACCACTCCCCCGCATTCTGAGCAGCGGCAGCGCCCCGATCACCCGTAGCCGGGAGATCGCGCGCACGGCCGCCGACAACGCCACGGACATCCTCCAGCCGCTGATCACGATCACCCGTGGCCTGCGACTGCTGGCCGCAGCCGGGCGGCAGAGGTGGACCGCGACCCCCAAGGACAAGCGCGGCCCCGCGCTGTTCACGGTCGCGGTCTGCCTGTTCGCCCTGGCGGTCATGCCGTTCGGCGGGCTGATCGCCCTGGTGACGGTGATGGGCGCCGCGGCCTGGAAGGGACGGGAGCGGACCGTGGAGAGGACCGGCCCCGACGAGGCGGAGACCGCACGGCTGCGCTCCCTGTACGAGGCGCTCGTGCCGTACTTCGGCGTCCCCGACGACCCCGCCCCGCTGTACGCGCACGGCGGGGACTGGACGAAGGCCTTCGGCGACCACGCCTTCGACGGCGACGGACGGCCGACCCGGCTCCGGGTGACGTACCCCGCCTGCTTCACCGACGGGGAGGCCGCCTCCCGCGCCCGGATCGAACAGCTGCTGCACGCCAAGTCCGGCCGCAGCCGGGAGTACCGCTTCACCTGGGACGAGGAGGGCAACCAGCTCCTCATGAACGTGCTCGGCGCCCTGCCCACCTCCATCGGCGCCCAGCGCTTCGTGACCGCCCCCGGCGAGACCGTGCTGGGCTTCACCGACGGCGAGGCCGTGCAGCGCACGGTCCCGGTGCACGACGGCGACCTCACCCGCGACGCCCCGCCGGTCGTCTGGCGGACCGGCGCCCGCTCCACCGAACCGCATCTCCTGGTGGTCGGGCAGCCCGGCAGCGGCACCACGACCCTGCTCCGCTCCCTCGCCCTCCAGGCGCTCCAGCACGGCGACGTCCTGGTCGTCGAGGCCACCGCGACCGGCGAGTACGCCTGTCTGGCCGGGCGGGACGGCGTACTGGCCGTGGAGTGCGAACCGGGCGGCGCGCTGACGGCCCTGGAGTGGGCCGCCCACGAGACGGAACGGCGGCTGATCGCCGCGAGCCGGGCCCGGCAGGCCGGCCGGCCGCTGCCCGACGACATCCGGCGCCCGCTGTGGATCCTGCTGGACCGGCCCGGCCTCCTCCGCCGGCTCGCCACCGCCATGGGCGGCCGCACCGACCCCCTGGAACTGCTCCAGGCACCGCTGCGGCACGGCAGGGCGACCGGCGTCACCGTGGTCCTGGCCGACCAGTTCGACAGCCTGGACGCCCTCGGCGAGGGCGTCCGGAGGCAGGCGCGGGCCCGGGTCGTGCTCGGCCGCTGCTCCCGCGAGGAGGTGGCGTCGGTGCTCGGCACCGAGCCGGACACCACGCCCGCCCCCGAGAGCCCGCCCGGCCGGGGCTACGCGCGCCTCGGCACCGGTCCGGTACTGCGCCTCCAGGTCCCGGCCACGCCCGACCCGTACGACGAGACGGCCGACGAGGCGCACCGGCAGGCGGTGCTCGGGCTGCTCCCCGAGCGGCGGGACGCGGTCGCGGCGGCCGGGACGGAGCGGGACGCCGCCCCGGAGCCGACGGGCGTCCCGGAGCCCCTGCTGCCGCGCGCCGTGACCGTCGAGAACCTGGCGGTCACCGACTGACGGACGGGGCGCCGCGCACGGTCAGGCGACGTACGTGCGCGGCGCCTCGGCCCCCGCGCCCGTCCCCGAGCCGACCAGCCGGGCCGCCGCCGCGAGCCGGACCGCCGCCTCGTCGGCGACCGGCCCCGCGACCGTGAACGGCAGCCGCACATACCCCTCGAAGGCGCCGTCGACACCGAACCTGGGGCCGGACGGGACCCGTACGCCGACCTGCTCCCCGGCCACCGCCAGCCGGGACCCGGAGAGCCCGCCGGTGCGCACCCAGAGCGTCAGGCCGCCGCTCGGGACGGCGAACTCCCAGTCGGGCAGCTCCCGGCGGACCGCGGCGACCAGCGCGTCCCGGTTCTCCCGCGCCTGCTCCCGCCGCAGCCGCACGGCCTCCTCCCAGCCCCCGGTGCGCATCAGCCAGTTCAGGGCGAGCTGTTCGAGGACGGGCGTGCCCATGTCGGCGTAGGCGCGGGCGGCGACCAGGCTGCGGATCACGTCCGGGGCGGCGCGCACCCAGCCGATCCGCAGTCCCGCCCAGAACGCCTTGCTCGCCGAGCCGACCGTGATCACGGTGGAGCCCGCCGGGTCGAAGGCGCAGACCCGGCGCGGCATGCTCACGTCGGGATCGAGGCGGAGCTCGTTCATGGTCTCGTCGACGACCAGGACCGTCCCGGCCGAGCGGGCCGCGTCGACCAGGGCGCGCCGCCGGTCCTCGTCGGCCAGGGCGCCGGTCGGGTTGTGGAAGTCGGCGACGACGTAGGCGAGGCGCGGTGCCGCCTCCCGCAGGACCTGCCGCCAGCGGTTCAGGTCCCAGCCGCCGAGCCCCTCCTCCATCGCCACCGGGACCAGCCGGGCACCCGCCTCCCGCATCAGCTGGAGGATGTTGGCGTAGCTCGGGGACTCCACCGCGATCCGCTCGCCGCGCCCCGCGAAGAGATGGCAGATCGCGTCGATGGCCCCCATGGCGCCGGTGGTGACCATGATCTGTTCGGGCATGGTCGGCACCCCGCGCGCGGTGTACCGCTCGGCGATCATCTGCCGCAGGGCGGGCAGCCCGGCCGGGTAGTCGCCGTGGGTGTGGGCGTACGGCGGCAGTTCCTCGATGGCGCCCTGCACGGCCCGGGTCAGCCACGGCTCGGGGGCGGGCAGCGCGGCGCAGCCCAGGTCGATCAGGGAGCCGAGGGATTCCGGGGGCAGCGGTTCCAGACCGCGTGCGGGCAGCGGGTTGCCCGCGGGCACCGCCGTCCAGCTGCCGGCCCCGCGGCGGGATTCCAGGAACCCCTCGGTGCGCAGCGCCTCGTAGGCGGCGGCGACGGTGGTGCGGCTCACGGAGAGGGCGAGGGCCAGCTCGCGCTCGGCGGGGAGCCGGGCGGCGACGGGCACCCGGCCCTCCAGTACGAGCAGGCGGACCCCGTCGGCCAGCGCCCGGTAGGCGGGCGGGCGGCGGGTGCCCGGCCCGGCGGGGCGGGGCTGCTGTGCCTGGAGCTGTCGGGCCAGCTGGGCCGCCCCGACCGCCGAAGTCCACTCGGCCATGGAAATCAGTCCACCTTCCTCGGATTGGCCATGGTTGGCGGCCAATCCCCTGCCACAGAGTGACATGCGGCAGTCCGCCGCCACCACATCAGGGGGTACGTCTTGTCCACCGCCTCCGCCCCTCGCGGGGCGCGTCTCACCCGCCGGCTGGTCCAGCTCTACGCCGGTCTCGCGCTGTACGGGGCCAGCTCCGCGCTCCTGGTCCGGGCCGGTCTGGGGCTGGAGCCCTGGGGCGTGCTGCACCAGGGGCTCGCCGGGCGCACCGGGCTCTCCATCGGGGTCGTCTCGATCGTCGTCGGTGCCGTGGTGCTGCTGCTGTGGATACCGCTGCGGCAGCGGCCCGGTCTCGGCACCGTCTCCAACGTCTTCGCGGTCGGCCTCGCGATGGACGGCACGCTCGCGTTCGTCCCCGCCCTGCACGGCCCGGTCGCGCGGGTCGCGGTGCTGGTCGCGGGGGTCGTGCTCAACGGTGTCGCGACCGGGCTGTACATCGCGGCGCGGTTCGGGCCGGGCCCCCGCGACGGGCTGATGACCGGGCTGCACCTGCGGACCGGCCGCTCCATCCGGCTGATGCGGACGCTGATCGAGGTCGCGGTGGTGGTGAGCGGCTTCCTGCTCGGCGGTTCGCTCGGGGTGGGCACGGTGCTGTACGCCCTGGCCATCGGCCCGCTCGCCCAGTTCTTCCTGCGGATCTTCGCGGACGGCCGGGAGCCCGCCGACGACGAGGAGGACCGGGCCGGGGAGCCCGGCGGGGAGGCTCCCGTCGCTCCCGCGCCGGGCGACGGCGGCACCTGCGTCACCCCTCCGCCACCCGGGCAGGCGATACTTCCGCGGTGACCTCAGTACGCCACCCCTATCTGGACCGTCCCACGCCGATCCCCTTCGCCCACCGGGGCGGTGCGGCGGACGGGATCGAGAACACCGTCGCGGCGTTCCGCCGGGCCTCCGACGCCGGGTACCGCTATTTCGAGACCGATGTGCACACCACGTCGGACGGCCGGCTGGTGGCCTTCCACGACACCACCCTGGACCGGGTCACCGACGCCCGCGGCCTGATCGCCGAGCTTCCGTGGAGCGAGGTGCGGCGGGCCAGGGTGGCGGGCCGGGAGCCGCTGCCGCTCTTCGAGGAGCTGCTGGAGACGTTCCCCGACGCCCGCTGGAACGTCGACCTCAAGGCCGCCTCCGCGCTGGAGCCGCTGATCGGGCTGATCCGCCGGACGAACGCCTGGGACCGGGTGTGCGTGGGCTCCTTCTCGGAGGCGCGGGTCGCCAGGGCGCACCGGCTGGCGGGCCCCCGGCTCGCCACCTCCTACGGCGTCCGGGGCGTGCTCGCCCTGCGGCTGCGCTCGTATGGGATACCGGCGGCGCTGCGGGCCGGGGCGGTCTGCGCGCAGGTGCCGGAGAGCCAGAGCGGCATCCGGGTGGTCGACCGCCGCTTCGTGCGCGAGGCGCACGCGCGCGGCCTCCAGGTGCACGTCTGGACGGTGAACGAACCGGAACGGATGGCGGCCCTCCTGGACCTCGGCGTGGATGGCATCATGACCGATCACATCGAGGCACTGCGCACGGTGCTGAGCGAGCGGGGGGCCTGGGCCTGATGCCTGCCGTGCGGGGTCCTCACGGGGCGATACGAGGGGGTGCGGCTTGAGCACCGAGACCGCGGAAACCACTGGACCGGCGGGCCCGGACGCGGAGGCGGCCGCGGGCCGCAGACGCGAACAGCGCGGCTGGTATTTCTACGACTTCGCGTGCTCCGTCTATTCGACGAGCGTGCTGACGGTCTTCATCGGCCCCTATCTGACCTCGATCGCCAAGGCGGCCGCGGACGCCGAGGGGTACGTGCACCCGCTCGGCATTCCGGTCAGGGCCGGTTCGCTGTTCGCGTACGCGGTCTCGGTGTCGGTCGTGCTCGCCGTGGTCGTGATGCCGATCGCGGGCGCCGCGGCCGACCGTACGGGGCGCAAGAAGCCGCTGCTGGCGGTCGCCGCCTACACCGGGGCCGCCGCGACCACCGGCATGTTCTTCCTGGACGGCCACCGCTATCTGCTGGGCGCGTTCCTGCTGATCGTCGCGAACGCGGCGATCTCGGTGTCGATGGTGCTGTACAACGCGTACCTGCCGCAGATCGCCGAGCCCGACGAGCGGGACCGGGTCTCCTCGCGCGGCTGGGCCTTCGGCTACACCTCGGGCGCGCTGGTCCTGGTGCTGAACCTGGTCCTGTACACGGGCCACGACTCCTTCGGCCTGTCCGAGTCCGACTCGGTGCGGATCTGTCTCGCCTCGGCCGGTCTCTGGTGGGGCGCCTTCACGCTGATACCGCTGCGCCGGCTGCGCGACCGGGGCGTGGCGGCGAACGGCGAGGGCGCGGTCGGCTCGGGGTGGAAGCAGCTGCTGGCCACCCTGCGCGACATGCGCCGCCATCCGCTGACGCTCTCCTTCCTGCTGGCGTACCTCGTCTACAACGACGGCGTGCAGACGGTGATCTCCCAGGCGTCGGTGTACGGCTCGGAGGAGCTGGGGCTCGACCAGACCACGCTGATCACGGCGGTGCTGCTGGTGCAGGTGCTGGCGGTGGCCGGGGCGCTGGGGATGGGGCGGCTGGCCCGCTCGTACGGCGCGAAGCGCACGATCCTCGGCTCGCTCGTGGTCTGGACGCTGATCCTCGTCGCCGGATACTTCCTCCCCTCCGGGGCACCGGTCTACTTCTACGCCCTGGCCGCGGCGATCGGCATGGTGCTGGGCGGCAGCCAGGCGCTCTCGCGCTCGCTCTTCTCGCACCTGGTGCCGCGCGGCAAGGAGGCCGAGTACTTCTCCGCGTACGAGATGAGCGACCGCGGGCTGAGCTGGCTGGGGCCGCTGGTGTTCGGGCTCGCCTTCCAGCTGACCGGCAGTTATCGGGACGCGATCATCTCGTTGGTGATCTTCTTCGTGGTCGGTGCCGCGCTGCTCGCGAGGGTGCCGGTACGCCGGGCGGTGGCCGCCGCGGGCAATCCCGTACCGGAACGGATTTAGACGTTGAAGTGAAAGGCCGGTAGTGTACGCCTTTGGCCTGCCCGGAGGACCGTTACTGCGCGTGGAAGAGACAGAACCGTTGGGTGACAACTTCCACCAGATGTGACAATCCGGGCATTGCTGGGTACTTGGAACCCTGGGAAACCTTAAGAAGCAGCGGCACGACGGGCGACGCATGACCGGCAACGGGAATCTTTGCCGCCGACCGGACGTTGACCGGATGACGACGACAGCGACACCTGTCCTGTGGGCGACAAGCCCGGGAGGCACGATTCATGAGTGAGCGAGCTCTCCGCGGCACGCGACTCGTGGTTACCAGCTACGAGACGGACCGCGGCATCGATCTGGCCCCGCGCCAGGCGGTGGAGTACGCATGCCAGAACGGACATCGATTCGAGATGCCGTTCTCGGTAGAGGCGGAGATTCCGCCGGAGTGGGAGTGCAAGGCGTGCGGCGCCATGGCACTCCTGGTGGACGGGGACGGCCCCGAGGAGAAGAAGGGCAAGCCTGCGCGTACGCACTGGGACATGCTCATGGAGCGGCGCACCCGCGAGGAGCTCGAGGAAGTACTCGCCGAGCGGCTGGCGGTGCTGCGTTCCGGCGCCATGAACATCGCCGTGCACCCGAGGGACAGCAGGAAGTCCGCCTGACCCCTCACGCACCACCTCAGTACGACAGAGCCGCGGGGGGGGGGGGGGGGGGGGGGGGGGGGCGCCCCGGGGGGGGGGGGGCGGGGGGGCGCGGGGGGGGGGGGGGGGGGGGGGGGGGGGGGGCGCCCGGGGGGGGGGGGGGGGGGGGGGGGGGGGGGGGGGGTTTTGGGGGGGGGGGGGGGGGGGGGCCCGGGGGGGGGGGGGGGGGGGGGGGGGGGTGCCCTGGTGGTTTCCGTCATGAGTGGGGTGGGGCTGTCGGGTGACGGCACATGGTGTCGTGTGCCGCGCTGTGTGGTGCTGCCTCCAGAATTT
>NZ_JBIVPT010000036.1:0-35872 GCF_044754785.1 Streptomyces sp. NPDC092952
CCGGTTCGTCGGGCACTTCGACCGCAAGGTCCACCTGGTCGTCGACCGGCACTCGGCCCACCGCTCGAAGGCCGTCCGGGCCTGGCTCGCCGACCACGCCAGCGAGATCGAGCTGCACTTCCTGCCGTCGTACTCACCCGAGCTGAACCCCGACGAGCTGGTCAACGCCGACCTCAAGCGCAGCCTGCCGCACACCCATCGGGCCAGGAACCAGGCCGAACTCGCCGCCGAAACCCGCCGGTTCTTCCACCGCCGACAACGCCAACCCCACATCGTGCGCGGACACTTCGGCAGCCAGCATGTCCGCTACATCCTCGACGAGTGAAATCCATGAGTTTCTGACCAATAGGCGGCGGCAACACAGAAACAGGAGGCTGGCTTGGGGTCGCTACTGCTGCAGGCACAAGGTGGCGAGGAAAGGAGCGGTGGCACGGATCACCAGGGTCGTTCCAATGGCCAAACCGTCGACCTTGAGCCGATACGCCCTGTCCGGTCGATCTTGTCGGATCGGCGCGTGGTGTCGGGCGCCCGGCTTACGCGTCAGGAGCCGTGTTCGGCGAGGTGATCGTCAGCCGTGAGGTGTGACGCTCGCGGGGCGAAGGCTGCAGACAGGATCCGGGTGACCAGGGCGAGGTCGTTGCCGCCGCCGGTGGTGGGGTTGAAGGAGTACACCAGGCGGCGGCGCAGGTCGCGGGTGGTGAACATGCCGTTGGTGTAGCCGAAGGTGGTGCCGGTCTTGCCCCACACCGTCACGCCGTTGGGCAGGGTCGCGCGCATCAGGCCGGCGGAGTAGTAGGCGTTGCCCTGTCCCGGGTCGTCGGTTGTGTCGTCGAGGTAGGGGACGTGGGGGACGTCGAACAGTTCCGCCTGCTCGGTCGGGGGCAGCAGTCGTCCCCGGAAGAGTGCGGTCAGGAAGCGGTCGAGGTCGGCGGTGGTGGAGATCATGCCTCCGGCGCCGGGGTTCTGTTCGGTGATGTCGACCAGTTGCGATCCGCCGTCCGGCCGGGGTACGGCGATGTAGCCGTGGGAGTGGGGGCCGGGGATCGTGGTGTCGGTCTGCGGGGCGGTGGTGTCGCGCAGGTGCAGCGGTTGCAGGATCCGGGTGGTGATCTCCTGCTGGTAGGTGTGTCCGGTGAGGTGCTCGACGAGCATGGCGGCGACGTAGTAGCCGGTGGCCCCGTAGACCTGCATGCGGCCGGGTTCGGCGAAGGGGCGTTCGTGTCGGACGGCCTTGGCGACGAGTTCGGGGAGCGGGTGGTTGTCGAAGCGGTGCTCGACGATGCCGTCCGGGGTGGTCGGCAGGTCGTCCGGGGTCAGTTCGGGAAGGCTGCTGGTGAAGTTGAGCAGGGTGCGGACGGGGATCGGCGGATAGCTGTCGGGCAGGACGTCCGGCAGGTACCGCTGGACGGGCAGGTCGAGGTCGACGCGGTCCTCGGCGGCCAGTTGCAGCATCACGGTGGCGATAAAGGTCTTGGTGACGCTGCCGAGACGGAACCGGCCGTCCACCGGCACCGGCGCGCCGGTCATGATGTCGGCGGTGCCGTACGTCCCGGTCCAGTGGCCGTCCGGCCCGCTCACGCGTGCCAGCACGCCCGTGACGCGGTCGGGCGCGCTCGACAGGGCATGCCGCAACGCCTGCGGATCCAGCTCCGGCAATCGGTTGCCGGTGGTGTCGGCCGCGGCGGAAGGCCGCGCGGCGGGCGCCGCGACCGCCGGGACGGCCGTGCCCAGCGCCACCGCGCCGAGCACCACGCAGGCGAGCGCCGCCATCGGCACCCGCCTGCGTCGGCCGGCTGTCGTCGCGGTCCCGACGTTGGAGGAAGGAGGCTTGAAAGTCATGCCCACGACCGTGCCGCACGGCCGTGGTGCGACGAATCAGGGACCGCCCCCGACAGCACCCTGATGGATCCCTGATTCCGTCTCAGCTTCCGGGGCTGGCTGGAGTACCAGTCCGTCCGCATGACTTCTACGTGTGCCTGCACGCGTATGGCGACGAACTGTTCGAGCTGACGGACGCCCTGCTGTGTGCGGACGGGCCGGTGAGGACGCCGGTGGATCTGACACTGCTGGCCGAGCATCGCCGAGGGCACGGCGCGTTGTACGCGGCGTTGAACGAAGGCCGTGTCGACACCGGCCGGCTGCGGCGGACGCTTGCCGCACTGCCACAACCGACGGCGGCCGACGACCATCTGGTCCTGGCCGTGGACGTGACCAACTGGCTACGGCCCGACGCCGAGTGCAGCCCGGACTGCCTGTTCTGCCACACCTACGGCCGCGGGCGGGACCAGCACCTGATGATCCCCGGCTGGCCGTACTCGTTCGTCGCCGCCCTCGAATCAGGCCGCACCTCCTGGTGCCAGCTACTCGAAGCCGTCCGGCTCGGACCCGAGGACGACGCCGCCGAGGTCACCGCCGTCCAGGTCCGCCGCGTGGTCGAAGACCTCATCGCCGGCGCTCGGTGGCGCGAGGGCGATCCGGACATCCTCGTCGTCTTCGACGCCGACTACGACGCCCCGCGCATGGCTCACCTTCTCGACGGGCTGCCCGTCGAGATCCTGGGCCGGATGCGCTCGGACCGCGTCATGCGCCGGCCAACACCCACGCAGCTGGAGTACGCCAACGCCTGTCCCCGAGGCGGGCGGCCGCCGAAGCACGGCAAGGAGTTCCGCTTTGCCAAGCCCGAGACCTGGGGCGAACCCGACGCGGCGACAGTCCAGGTCACCGACCGCTACGGCACCGCACAAGCGATGGTCTGGGACCGTCTCCACCCGAGGCTCACCACCCGCTCCGCCTGGATCAACCACGACCGCGAACCGCCCATCGTCAAGGGAACGCTGATCCGCCTGCGGGTCGACCGCCTGCCCGACGGTGGTGACCCGCTGCCGATCTGGTTGCAGCAGTGCCACCGATAAGTCACCGAGCCCTCAAGTCAGCCCAATTCTCGCACCACCACCACGAAGACTTCATCAGCGCGACCGGCAACATCGGGACCGGTGTCCTGTTACCCAGAAATCCCAGGTCGCGCTGCCGGACGGCATAGCCGGAGTCTTCCTGCGTCCACCAGGCCGGCACGCTCTGTTCGACGGGTCTGTAGTGTGCGGCAATGACAAGAAGCGAGCGGATCGCGGAGCAGTTGGACTGGTACTGGCGCAAGAACCTGCGGCCACGGCTGGACGGTCTTACCGACGAGGAGTACTTCTGGGAGCCGGTGCGCGGCTGCTGGAGCATCCGCCCACGTGGCACGTCGGCCGCACCGATGTCGGCGGGTTCAGGGGAGTGGACGATGGACTTCGCGTCCCCTGCCCCGGAGCCGGCGCCGGTGACCACGATTGCCTGGCGGCTGGCGCACATCATCGTCTCGTGCCTGGCCTATCGGGTCGAGTGGTACTTCGACGGCCAGGACTTCGACGCCGAGGCGTTCACCGGCCTCGGGGAACATCGGTACAGCGGTTATCGGTGAGAACGATCATGGTCAGGGCGTGAGGGCACTGACCCGGTTCTCGTACTCGCGGCGGGCCTTGCGCTGAGCCGGGGCTGTGGGGACGCCTTGGCCGCCGTCGAGCGGCTGGCAGCGGGCCAGGAGCTGGCGGTGTACGGCGGGGACGGCGCTGACGCGCAGGGTGTAGCCCTGGCCGCGCCGTACGGTCACCCCCTGGTCGAGCGCAGCCCGCTCGGCGGGCTCCAGCTCGGTGGTACGGAGGTAGTCGGCGACCTTGCCCGGCATGTCGAGCGCGACCGGCAGCTCCGGGGCGGGCGCGGCCTCCTCGCTGGCGGTGTGCTCGGGCAGGAGGTCGGCGACGGCGGTCCGGATCGCGCCGCGGCTGACCCTGTGGTCGCGGGCGAGTGCGGCGATGGAGCGGCCTTCGAGGTACGCGGTGCGCACGTCGGCGGCCGTCGCGCCCGCGACGGCGGGGCGGCGCCCGCCCTTGTTGCCCTTGGCCTCGGCGGCGCGCAGTCCGTCGTAGGTCAGCTCGCGCTGGAGGTCGCGCTGGAGTTCGCCGGCGGCGGCGAGGGTCTGCACCATGAACTTCACGGTGGAAAGCAGCTCGCCGGTGCGCGGGTGTCGGGCGGTGAGGTCCATGGCGGAGAACGCTCCGTCGTGGATGCGCAGCGCGAGACGGTCACGGTGCAGGACGTCGAGCACGTCGAGGATGTGCTGGTTGCCGCGCACGAGGCGGAACATCTCGGAGATGTGCATGGTGTCGCCCGGCCGCGCGTACGTCAGCAGCTCGCCGAACTTCGGACGCTGGAGCGGGTGGAGGCGGCTGGAGGTGCCCGGGTCCTCCTCGAAGACGACGGGGTCCTCGATCCCGGCCTCGGCCAGGACGAGGTCCTGCCGGGCGGTGGACTGCTGGTCGGTCGAGACCCGCTTGTAGACCAGGTTCGCCACCGAGGGGCCCCTTCCGTACGGAGGATCGGACCCTATCTGTCGTCAAACCCTGTCAGCAATCACCATCGGATCTGATTGGATTCGCACTGCCGCGGACCCCCGGATTGCACGGGTTCATTGGACGCCCCGCCCTCCTGTCGGCAAACGATCGTTTGCCGACAGGCAGGGGTGGTCAGGCCCTCGGCGCCCGCCGCCTCTCCAGGGCTTGCAATCGGTACCTGGGTACAGGTTTACCGTCGGAGGTGTCCCCACCGGGGACGTGACGACGGGAGTGAGCGATGAGCGATCTGGCGTGGGTGCCGCAGTCCTGCACGCTGCCCACCGAGGAACGGCCCCTGCGGGTCGCCGAGTGGGACGGGCTGTTCGCCGAGCGGCTGACCGCGGTGTCGCGGCCCGGCCCGCTGCGGCTGCACCTGGACCTGGCCGGCGGGGCCGGTGTCGAGGAGCGGGTGCGGGATCTGGCGGGGCGGGAGGGCGGCTGCTGCTCGTTCTTCACCTTCACCGTCACCCCGGGCGAGGACCTGATCGGTCTGGACATCGCGGTGGACCAGGAGCACGCCGCGGTCCTGGACGCCCTGGCGGCCCGGACCACCACCGCCGGTGGCCGGCGGTGAGCGCGGGGCTGCGCAGCGGGCAGGTCGCCGAGGCGGCCGGGGTGAACATCCAGACCCTGCGCTACTACGAGCGGCGCGGGCTGCTGGCCGAGCCGGAGCGCAGCAACGGCGGCCACCGCCTGTACGGCGAGGACGCGGTGACCGCGCTGCGGGTGATCAAGGCGGCGCAGCGGCTCGGGTTCACGCTGGAGGAGGTGGCCGAGCTGCTGGAGGCGGGCCGTCACCGGCACGGCCGGCCCGTCGCCGGTCTCCAGGAGCGGGCCGCGGCGAAGCTCGCCGAGGTCGACGCGAAGATCGCCGACCTCACCACCATCCGCAGCGCGCTCGCCGCGGCCGTCGAAGCCGGGTGCGACGACCTGACCGTCTGCGCTGGAAGCTCCTGCTGCCCCATCCCGTTCACCGACCTCGCCGAGGAGAACCGCCATGCCGGACCCTGCTGCTGACCCGCGCCCCCACCGCGCCTCGAAAGCCCTGGGCGGCCTGGCCGCGCTGGCCTGCGTGGCGTGCTGCGCGCTTCCGGTCCTGATCACGGCCGGGGTCCTCGGTGCGGGGGCCGGGGCGGTGGTGGGCTGGCTGCCGGCCATCGCGGTCGTCCTGGCAGTGCTCGCCGCCGGGGCCTGGTGGCTCGGACAGCGCCGCGGTTCCTGTTCCTGCGGGCCGAAGGCCGCAGGCGGGGACGGGTGCGGCTGCAAGGCGTCGGGCGAGCCGTTGAAGATCGGGGGCCGGGGCGGGAGGGCTTGACCTTCGAGTCGGGTGGAAGGTTTACGGTCGGGGGATGAGCACGATGCGGATCTCCCAGCTCGCGGCACGCAGCGGTGTCCCGGCGACCACCCTGCGGTTCTACGAGACCGCTGGTCTGCTGCCCGCAGAGCGGACCCCGGCCGGCTACCGCCTGTATGGGCAGGACGCGGTCGACCGCCTCGCGTTCATCTCAGCGGCCAAGCACCTGGGCCTGCCGCTGGAGGAGATCGCCGAGCTGCTCGGGGTGTGGCAGGCGCGGGCCTGCCAAGAGGTGAAGGCCGATCTGCGGGAGCGGGTCGTGGCCCGGATCGAGGAGGCCGAGCGGCGGACGGCGGAGCTGGCCGCGTTCACCGCTTCCCTCCACCAGGCCGTGGAGCACCTGGACGAGCTGCCCGACCGGGAGGACCGCTGTGACCCGCAGTGCGCCTTCCTCAGCCGCGTTCCCGCCGAGCCTCCGGCCTGACCGGCATCCCGTCCCCGCCCCCCAGTCCGGGCCCCGTGGGCCCGGCCCTTCCCTCTCTCACCATGTCCCTGAGCAAGGAGCACGTCCGTTGTCACAGTCATCCGGCCTGGTCGAAGCCATGGAGCGCCATCAGGTCGCCGTCTACATCGGTGCCCTGGCGGCCGGCGGCCTGGTCGGCTGGGCGGCCCCCGGCGCAGGTCCCGGCCTGGAGCACGCCATCAACCCGGTGCTCGCCGTCCTGCTCTACGTCACCTTCCTCCAGGTACCCGCGGCCGACCTGCTCCGCTCGCTGCGCGCGGGCCGGTTCCTGACCGCCACGCTGGTGGTCAACTTCGTCGTCGTGCCGCTGGTCGTGGCCGGTATGTTCCCGTTCCTGCCCGCCGACCAGGCCGTCCGCCTCGGTGTGCTGCTGGTCCTGCTGGCCCCGTGCGTCGACTACGTCATCGTCTTCTCCGGCCTCGCCGGAGGCAGCAGCCAGCGCCTCCTGGCCGCGACCCCGCTGCTCCTGCTGGCCCAGATGATCCTGCTGCCCGTCTTCCTGCTGCTGTTCATGGGCTCGGGCCTGGCCGACATCGTGGAGGCGGGGCCGTTCCTCGAAGCGTTCCTGATCCTGATCGTCATCCCCCTCGCCCTGGCCTGGCTCACCCAGGCGTGGGCCGCCCGCCGGACGGCCGGGCGGAAGTTCTCCGACGCGATGGGCACCACCATGGTCCCGCTGATGGCCGCCACCCTGATGACCGTCGTTGCCTCCCAGGTCCCCAAGCTCGGCGACAGCCTCTCCGACGTGGCCAAGGTGGTGCCCTTCTACGTCCTGTTCCTGCTCGTGATGGCCTTCGCCGGGCTCGGCGTCGCCCGACTCTTCCGCCTTACCGCCCCCGACGGGCGGGCCATCGTGTTCACCGGCGCCACCCGCAACTCCCTCGTCGTCCTCCCCCTCGCACTGGCCCTGCCCGACGCCCTGGCCGTCGCCGCGGTCGTCGTAGTCACCCAGACCCTCGTCGAAGTGATCGGCATGATCGTGTACGTCCGGGCGGTTCCCCGCCTGCTTCCGCTTCCCAGTGCCGGCTCCCGCGCGGGCCAGGAGTAGAACGACGACACCGCTCATTCCTGCTCGGCGCCGTCGTCGTCCTCGTCCAGCTCGGGCGTGTCCGGGTCGCGCAGCGGGCGCAGGGCGCCGGCGGCCGGGGTCGAGGCGGTGAAGCTGTAGCGGCCGAGCAGGTTCAGGTTGCGGTGCTTGAGCGGGGAGAGCCGGGCGATGTCCTCGCCCGGGATTTCGTGGCCCTCGGCGCGGAGCTGGGCGACGGCGGCGTCGATGTACTTCGTGGTCCAGAGCACGATGGCGTTGAGGACCAGGCCGAGCGCGCCGAGCTGGTCTTATCCGAACTAGCCCAGCACAGCGGTAAGTACGCCTTCGCCCGACGACCACCACGGAAAGTAGTTGTGGAGAAGTTGGGCGGGTCGGCTCCCTCGGGCGTGTCGCGGACGCCCTCTGCCAGTGAAGGTTGATGATTGGCAGATTCGTGCCATCCAAATTTGAGTAGCACGGAACGGTGGCGGGCCAGGGCGGCAGCAGGGAACTCACGGACGCTGCCTAACAGATTTCACGATGGCGGGGGCTGGCGCGCTTCTCCTTCGCGTGCCCTTTGCGCAGCCCTCTCGCGATCCTCCCGCTGCCACGCTTCGACCTCTTCTTGTCGACGCCTCACCCAGTCTGCGAATTGCGTCTGTGCCGAGAGGACGAACTGGGACGGCTCAGGCAGCTCATCGCCTCGCTGATGGGCAAATACGACTTCGAGCGCATCCTTGGCCATCTCGCTAACCCACTGGATCTCCTGCCAGTGGGGAGCGGCCCGATACTCCGAAGCAAGATCCAAAGGCAGGGCAAGCCTTGTGCGCACTGTTCGATCAGGGATACGAGCTGCTGCGAGGCGGATCGCTCTCAAGTGGTCGGCAGCACCTCTCACCCAGTGCCGTCGATCCTCCCCAGGTGCGTCCGTGAAAGTAATCGATCTGAGGTACTGGTCGAGACGAATGAGCTCTGTTGCGGTTGCGTCCGTGGATGCCATGCGCAGTTCCGCGAGACGGGTCTCACGAGCCTCAGTCCTCTGATGTCTGAGGGTCAATCCAGTAGCGACCAGTGATGCGCCGCCACCGATGATCGCTCCGAACGTGGCCCCCACTAGGCCGATCAACCCCGCTGATACCTCTGCTTCCACGACGATCATCTTGCCGGGCCGAGTTGATCGATGCGGGCAGTTTCATCAACTTCGCTAGCGCACACCGTGATCACATGCCATGCCTCACTCAGGGGAGAGCCTGCCGGCGGCGGTGCGGAAGTCGGGCATGCCGAGGTGGACGGTGGTGTGCCGGGCCGCGAGGTCGCGCATGGCGGCGAGCTTTTGCTCGGCGGCGGCGAGGCTGGCCTCGATCGCGGCGACCTCGCCGAGCCATCCCTGTTCCTTGGCCTCCTGGAGCCGGTCGAGCAGGTTTGCGTGGATCTCCTCCAAGCGGGGCATTTGCTCGGGATCGGGCCGCAGGACGGGGCAGCGGATGCAGGCGTGTTCATGGACGCAGGGGGTGCCGAAGTCGCGTGCGCAGACGCCGAGGGCGACCTTCCGCAGCTCGAAGTGGGCGAGGAAGTCCTGCCATTCCTGCGCGGTGGGTTCGCGGTACTCCTCCCCGGGTCGCAGTGACCGGCGGCGGGCGATGAAGGACCGGTGGTGGTTGATGACGTCCTCGGGATAGATCGCGGCATAGCCGAGAGTCGTGTTGACCATCCGGTGGCCGCAGATGCGGGCGGCGATGTGCGGGGGCAGGCCGGAGCGGAGGGCGTCGGTCACGAAGATTCTCCGGAAGTCGTGCGGCGTGTATCGCAGTTGCTCATCGCCCGGCCCGGTCAGCCCGCTGGCGGCGAGGGCGTCGTTGAGGCAGGTATAGATGTAGTTGCGCGGGATCGCCCGGTCTTCTGGGCCGCAGCGGCGCTGGAAGAGGAACGGCATCGGTGCACTCCAGAGCCGTTCCAGACTGTCGTAGGCGGCGATTAGGGGCATGGCCTGCTGCCCGCGCCGGACGCGATGGATGATCGCAGTGAGCACCTCCCCGAGCTCGGGTGAGACCAGCAGCAGTCGCTCCTGGTCGAGCTTGGACGGGGCGACCTGGAGCATGGGCACGATCTCGCCGGTGGTGGGCAGCTGGTAGGCGACGAAGCTGTGGTGGGTGAGTTCGAGTGCTTCCTCGATGCGCATGCCGGTGTGGCGAAGGACTTCGACGATGGCCCAGGCCCAGAAGGCGCGTTCCTCTTCCACGGTCAGGTCCCGGCGCCGGCCGGTGGCGGGGTCGTCGGCGTAGACGCGGGAGGACGCTCCGGCGCGGCGGAGGAGGCTCTCGCCCGCCGGAGTGGTGAACGGAGCTCCGGCCGGGGTCTCCCGCCCGTTGGCGAGACAGGTCTGGGCGTCCTTGAGTTGGCGCTCGACGGCTTTGACCAGGGCCGGGAGTGCGGGCAGCAGGGTGCGGGTGCGCTGGTCCATGGCTGCCTTGCGGCGGGCGAGGTTCTTGCTGTGGTCGGTGTCGCTGTCGCGGACCGGGCAGGGTGCCACCCACGGGCCCCAGCGCGTCGGTTCGTCGGCGGCCCAGCGGGCGAGATCTTGGTAGAACGTGCGGACCCAGCTGAACACGGTGTGCGCGTTGACTCGCGGCCGGATGGGGGTGCCGTGCCGGTCACGGACCATGCGGACGCGCTCCCGCCAGGCGGTGACGATGTCTGCGTCCAGCCGCAGCGAGTCGATGCCCGGGTGGTGTTCTTCCAGGTCGCGCCAGAACAGTCCTGCCAGGGTGCGGGCCATGTCTTCCAGCGTGGTGTAGTCGACGTCCACCGCGCGCTCGGTGAGGTAGTCGACCAGGAGGTCGCGTATCGCGGTGCAGGTGATGCCCTGCCGGTCGACCAGGGCTGCCGGGGTCAGCTGCCCCGGCAGCATCACCGTCTTCAGCCGTGCCGGGGCGTCGGGGCCGAAGACGCCGAGGCCCGCGAGGAGCGCGTAGAAGAGGTGCTTGCCGTGGTAGCCGTTGGTCTGGTGCTCGCCGATGGCGTGCTGCAGCTCGACGCAGTCGCCGATGGTGACGTCGTGGACGGTGCCGCCCTTGCGGGTGACGATCCAGGTGACGCGGTTGAGTGCGTTGTTGCAGTCGTTGGCTCCCGCGTGGCCGGTGGCCGTGTACTGGTCCTTGAGCGCCGCGAAGCCGTCGGGATCGGTGACGCTGCGGATGTGTGCCAGCAGTTGCGAAGGGCGCTGCCGCAGTAGCCACCGGTAGGCGGGGCGCACGACTTGGCCACCCAGCAGCGGGATCATGCCGCAGCACAGATCGGCGCGGTCGTACTTGCGTGCCCGCTGGTGCTCGGCGAGCCACTGCATCGGCAGCCGCGTCCACTCCCGGCCTGCGTCCTCGGCTCCGCTGGCCATCCAACGCTCCTGCCAGGTGCGGCCGGGCTGGTCCTCCAGCCAGTCCAGCAGCTTGATCAGACCGCGGTGCCGTGTGCGCAGGTTGGCGTCGCTGTCTGCGGTGAACGGCAGCGCGAGTGTGCGCTCCAGCACTTGTTCGCGCGGTTCCTCCGTCTGCCACCAGGTCGCCGGCGCTTCGCGCTTCTCCTGGCCGGGAGGCAAGGGGGCGTGACGGACGGGGGCGGAGGGCCGGGCAGTCATGGTCGCGGTGGTCATCCCGGGCCTCCACCGAGGGCCGCCGTGCCGAGCAGCGTATGGAGAACCTCGGAGCGGTAGCCGGGAGCGGGCATCACCGGTTTGACGGGCTCCGCAGCCTGCCGGGCGTGGTGGGCCAGCACGTGCGCGACGACCTCGTCCTCAGCGGGTTCGAGGTACTGCTCAGTGGTGCTGATGTGGAGATGGCCAAGGACCCACTGGACATCTGTGAGCGAGAGCTTGGGGTCGCGCACCATGCGTTTGGCCGCGCTGTGCCGCAGGTCATGCAGGGTCCAGTTCGCTCCCAAGGTCTCGTTGGCCCGGGTGAACACCATGCGTGCGGCGTCGTAGCTCAACGGCCTGATCGGGCGTCGGAGCGTCCACCACAGCGGTTCCTCCGGCCCGTCGAGGGCCTGCGGGCGGATCTGCTGCTGGTAGAGGCGCAGCCATACGAACGCGTCGCTGGAGGCGGGGATCCATTGCAGGGCCCGCGATCCCTTGCGGATGACGCCGATCGTCTGGTCACCGGGGCTGACCCGGTCCCGGCTGACGCCGAGAAGTTCCGAGGCGCGCGGGCCAGCCGAGATGTAGAAGGCGACCAGCGCGCGGTCGCGGTGCGAGGGCAGGGCCGCGAACAGTTCGTTGAATGCCTGGTCGGGGATGCCGCGCGGGGTTCGCCGGGGTTCCTTCGGCTGGTAGGGGGCCCGGCGGACAGGGTGCTTGAAGGCGTGCATCGGGTTGTGGTGGGCGTTGAGGTGCTCGTCCTCGGCGCGCTTGGTCTTCGGGAACGGGTTGAGCAGTGGCCGTCCGTGCATGTCACGGTGGTACTCGTAGAAGCTGCGGACGACTGCCCGCGCGTGCCTCCGGGTGCGTGCCGCGTAGTTCTCGCCCGCGTACCGCTTGCCGGTCACCGGGTTGACCGACCCAGGCGCCGGGGCGTCCGGCCGCCGGGGACGCGGCGGCTTCTTGACCATCTTCAGCCACAGTGCGAAGTCTCGTGCCTCCGCCCGGCCGGCCCGGTCCCACGGTACGTCGACAGCCCACAGGAACCGGAACCAGGCCAGCAGCTCGTACGCGTACGAGCGGAGCGAGGCCGAGCTGTCGTCGTCGGCGAGCATGTCGAGCAGGAACTCGCTGACTGCCTCCACCTCACTCCCGTCCTGGTCGAGCAGCCGGTACGGCAGCGACGGATCGCCGGTCTCCTCGACCCGGCCGACCCTCGGCACCGTGAGCGCCGTGACATCCCGTAACCGCATGCCCTCTTGCACCTGAGCCTCCACGCGCTGCTGTGGTCTCCAACAACTCGTGATGACAGCACATCAGGACGGTGGTGTGGCGCGGCTCCCGAGGGGAGCTGACCGGCCTGGTGTTTGGTCCCGTCACCGTGCGTCGATCTCCGGGGGCTCGTCGCCTCACGCCCCGGTAGTTCGGTCAACAGGTCCTCCATGCCGTCGCGGTACGCCTGGTGGATGGTGCCGCGCTTGCCGTGGCACACGTCCCGCGCGAGCTTGTGGCGGGACTCCTGCACGGTGAGCTGCCGGTTCATCTGCCTGCGGTAGGTGTCGTCGACCGGGTCGACCACGCGCAGCAGGTGCTCGGTCTTGGCGATCCGCCCGTACTCGGCGAACGCCGCCCCGAGCGGGGTCGGGCGCCCGTCGCGGCCGAACATCCGCAGCAGGTCGTAGGCGCGGACCTGGTTGGTGACCAGGGAACCGGCGACCTTCAGCATGTCCGGCCAGTGCGTGATCACCTTGTTCAGGTTGACCCGGTTGCGGGCCAGGTCCTCCACCGCGCCGTACGTCCCCGTCTCGACGCCGGGCATCGTGGCCCGCCAGAACCGCTGGTCGTCCAGGTCACGGAAGCGGGGGCTGAAGTTGTAGCCGAGGATCTTGAACAGGCCGAACACCATGTCGGAGTACGAGGCGTTGTCGGTCGCCACCATCTCCGGCTTCACCCCGCCATCGAGGTTCAGCAGCGCATCCAGGATGTGCAGGGAGTCGCGCGGCGTGCCGGGGACGACCATCTGCCCGATGCCCGCGACCTGGTCATTCACGGCGTTGAGCCAGGTGATGCCACGCTTGAACCCGAAGTACTTCGGCGACGGAGCGGCGTTGATGGTGCGCACCGGCACCTGGAAGCGCAGCCCGTCCACGGAGGCGAGCAGCCCGTCACCCCAGTACCGCACGATCGGGATGCCGGCCTGGGCGGCGATCAGCGCGGCGTTCGCGGCGGCGATGGTGTCGGCGCGCAGGTAGTACTGGTCGACGTGCACGAGCCGGGCCCGGGTCAGGGCCTCGTAGCCGGGGTTGACCACCGGGGCCAGGCCGATGTTGCACGCCTCGGAGACCAGCAGCGCGACCACCGAGGTGGGCAGGTCCTTCATCCGGGTGGTGCCGTCGCCGAGGTGGACGAAGGCGTCGAGGAACCCGGTCCAGGCGTTCACCTCGAACAGCAGGTCCGGCAGGTCGATCTTCGGAAGCATTTTCTCGACCCGCTGGCGCAGCCAGGTCAGGGACTTCGGCTCGCCGAGGGCGCCGAGCTTGTCGACGTTCAGCTTCACCCGCCCGTCGTCCTGGACCTCGATGGAGACCTTCGTCGCCGGCCCCGCCTCCTCCAGGCGCGTCGCGAGCTGCTTCCATCCGGCGTCCAGGCCCCGCACCAGCTCCGCCAGGTGTTCGGTGACGGGCATGTCCAGGCTCAGGGCCGCCAGGACGTCCTCCTCGACCGCGTCCCAGTCGGGCCCGTCCAGCAGCCGGGCGCGCGGGTTGGACCAGCGGTGCGACGGGGCGGCGAAGACGTCGCGGTTGTTCAGGGCCCGGTGCAGTTGCTCCAGCACGCACACTACGTAGGCGTCCCGGTCCACCGCGCCCTGCGGCAGATCCGGGTTGGCGTACACCGCCTTGCGCCATGCCGGCGGCACGAGCTTGTCGTCCACCTCGCGCGGCAGCAGCGGCTTGACCCCCACCTTCCGCCGCGCCAACGCAGGCAGCCCGCGCACCCCGGCCAGGACCCGCTTCCCGGCACTCGCCGCGTCCAGCGCCTTCGACTCGCCCAGCAGCGCGAGGAACGGGCGCACCGTGGCGTACCGGTTCGCGAGCGCGGCCCGCATGGCGACCTCGGCCGAGTTCTCGTCCTCGGGCACCAAGGTCACCACGGTCGCCGCCGCGCTCATCACGGCGGCCCGCGGGGCGACCTCCTCCACGGCCGCCCGCAGCGCGGCCACGTCCAGGTCCGTCTCCTGCTCCTCGACCAGCTCCAGCTCCTCGAACAGCACCTTCGCCGCCCGCGCGAGCACCCGCGACGCCTTCTCCAACTGCGGCAGCGTCGACAGCCGCTCCTTCTCCGTCTTGCGCTTCGCCGTGTTCAAGAGCCGGGTGGCCATCAGGACCTGGAACAGGTCCAGGGCCTCGTCGATCGCCTTCGCCTCCAGATGCCGCATCACCGCGGTGAGCATCGCCGTACGCTTCGGCTCCTGCGCCCGCTCCAGCAGCGGCGCCTTCGACCCCAGCGCGTACCGCGCCAGCGCCGCCATCCGGTTCGGCGGGATCTGCGACAGCCTCAACCGACCGAGCCGGTACGCGCCGATCTCGTCCACTCGCTCCAGCGCGCGGGCGAACGCCGTGCCCGTCGTCCGCGTCGGCGGCCGGCGCAGCCGCTCCAGCTTCGAGAACCGCGAGCCCTCCGGCGTCTTCAGCGTCGCCACCAGATCCCCGGGCAGCGCCGGGTCCGCGCGGCGGGCGGCGCCCGCGACCGTGGCGTGCAGCCGCTTCTCCGCGACCGACCGCGCCTCCGACACCTGCCGGGCCAACACGGACACCCCAGGCAGCAGGACCCGGTGACGGCGCAGCCAGCCCACCGCGTGGTCGAACAGCGCCTTCGGCCCCTCGGCGTGTGTCCACGCCCGCCCGTGCAGGAACGTACGGAACCGCCGGCCCCACTCGGCGTCCTCGTAGGGGTGGTAGCCGTAGGCGTCCCGGATCTCCCACGCGTGGTCGTACAGCGTCTGACGCCGCTCCGTGTACCGCTTGACCACCGACGGGTCCTCGACGCCGAGCTGCACGGCCAGGTGCTCGACCACCGGCCACGGCACCGCGAGCGGGTCCTCCAGGAACAGCCCGACATACCGAACCGTGCACATCTGGAGCGCGAACCCAAGCCGGTGATGCTCCGTCCGCCGCAGGGCGATCAGGTCCCGGTCCACGTCGTCCAGGAAGAAGAACCGCTCCAGCTCGGGCCTCGTCGGCTCCTCGGCGAACGTCCCGTACGCCTCGGCCTGCTCATCGCTCAGAGATTCCACCGGCACGAGCCGGACCGTAGCCAGCCCCGGACCAGGCCCGGAGGCGTTTCACCGAACCCCTGCGGCGAAGTGGATCACCGTGCTAGACGGCCATGATCGTTCTCACCGATAACCGTTGTACCGATGTTCCCCGAGGCCGTTCACCTACGCAGGAACCGCCGACGAGGCGCTAAAACAGCTCGACGAGATGTACGGGAGATGGAACGCGGGGGTCCGCGAACTCTCGGACACCGACCTGGACAATCCGCCCGCGATGGGTCCCGAACCGTATCCCATGGAGAACAGGGTCCTGCACGTCAACAGGGAGCTGATCCATCACGGCGCCGAGATTTCCCTGCTGCGCGACCTCTACCGCTGGAAGGACGGAGCCGCACCGCACCGAGTATGAGCCGGGTGCGGTGCCAAGCAGCAGTCGACCGGAGCTCGACTTTCAACCGGACCAGAGTCCCATCCACGATGGGGAGTTCGCCGTCGTGCTCCAGCCAGGCCGAGCGGTGGGTCAGTCTCGGGTGGACCCGGTCCCACGCCTGGGCTTCGGCCTTTCCGTAGTTCACCGTGTCGGTGGCCGTGGTGATCGCCGGGTCAGCCCAGGTCTCGGGCTTGGCGAAGCGGAACTCCGGCCCGTGCTTGGGCGGCCGACCGTTGACGCCGTGCATCCTCGGTGGTTTCGGCAGACGCATCACCCGGTCGCTGCGGATCCGCCCGACCAGCTCGACGGGGAGATCCCACAGCACCCAGGCCAGACGGGCGACGTCGTAGCCGGCGTCCATGACGATCGTGATGTCCGGCTCTCCGGGCGTCCACTGGCCAGCCGCGATGAGCCGTTCGGCCACGGCCCTCAGCTGGGCGGCGGTGACCGCGGTCGCATCGTCCTCGGGTCCGAGCCGGACCACACCCAGGATCCCGGTCCACGACGTGGCGCCGGGCTCCAGAACGGCAACGAAGGAGTACGGCCAGCCCGGGATGAACTGCGACGCGGACTTTGCCCGCCCGTAGACGTGGCAGAACAGCCGGTCCGCCGAGCACGGCGCGTCCGACCTCAGCCACGGCGACACATCCACCGCCAGCACCAGACGACCACCATCGAAGCGCGGCAGGCATGTCGGCGAGCAGGGACCGCAACCTGTCGAGGTCGATCCGGCCGTGGTTGAGGGCTCCGTACAACGCTCCGTGCCCACGACGGTGCTCGGGCACCAAAGTCAGGTCCACCGGCGAGACCACCGGCCCGTCGAAGCACAGCAGCGCGTCCGTCAGCTCGAACAGTTCGTCACGCCGGGCGGTCAGGCACTCATAGAACTCGGCCCGGAAGCGTGACGCTTCCGCGAACGCTTCCCTCCGGACCGCATCAGGCAGCAGACTCACCCTCACGGCCTTCGTCGTGGTCACGTGCACCTTGGTCGGAGCACATGATCAGACGAAGGCCGCCCCCGTGTCCGGAGAATCCCCAGGTGAGCGACGTAGTACGAGACGTCGTTCGATGCCAGATGCCACATCGATCCAAACCTGCCGGGGCGAGTACGACCCGACAGGCTCAACAAGGCGTCCCTCTGCTCACCAGTCGATCTCTCCGTCCTCGTCTACGGAGGGATGGGCGACGGTGTCAAGCCAGTCGGTCCGATCGTGGTGTTCCATGGCCTCGGCCACCTCGTGGAGCCAGGTTCCAAGGCTTGGCCACCCCAGGAAGTAGGCATGGTCGTCGTGCGCAGCGCGGCCAAGGTGGTTGTGCCAAAGGCCTGGGCCCGCGTCTATGAAGTGCTCATCGCCATCGCTGCCAGCGAAGGGGATCCACTGCGTTCCCCACCATGGATTTTCCTGCTCAGATGGGTCGTTCTCTCCTTCCCAGATCTCCATGCGCATCTGTCGCACTTCGGCGATTACGTCCGTGGAGTACAGCGGGCCGCACGGCAGAATGCCGAGATAGGACGAATCCCCGTCGTGACACAGCAGTGATGCGCGCAGGTCGGTGGGAAGCCGGACGCCCAACGTGACTTCGAGCTGGTCGATGGCATGCGGCAAAGCCGGAGGGCCAAGCTCTGCGAGTCGAGCGGGCGCATGCTGGGCCAGCCATGCATCGATGCGCTGCCAGGATGTGGCGACAGGCGGAATCACCGGCGTGATGCCGTTCAGAGGCGACTCAATCATGAGCTGAAGCGTCTCACCCCGGTTCAGCAGCAGGCTGCGAAGTGCAGGTTAAGCGAGTGCATGACCGCCACAGTGGAGAACTCGTAGCAGTAGTACGACTGGCGCAGCAGCTCGCGTGCCGTACGCAGGACCGTCGCCGCGGCCTCGGGAGCCCCGTCGGGCGCGACCAGGTCCTCCACGAGGCGGTGCATGTCGGCGTAGCCGGTGACGAAGAGGTGGGCGCGTTCGTCCGGGACGGGGAACGGCAGGCGCTGCGTGGTCATCCCCGAAGTCTCCCAGCGGCACACCCCGTCCGGCAGCGGCTTTCCCAGGGGCGTCGCGCAGCGTGGCAGGGAGGGAGGCCTCCCTGCCGGAATAGACGGAATGTCGCAGGTGGCGGAGCTGGACAAGAGGTGGCGGCGCGAGCGCTGGCCGGGCGAAGCCGTTCACCGTCGATGCGCGGTCTCTGTCCACAGGGCCGCCGCTGGAGGCTCCTGTTGAGGCAGCCACGATCAGCGGGCGGCCCTTACGTGAGGAGCTGTCATTCCTGAGAACACCATCACCACCCCGCTCGCCCCGATGGAGCTGGAGGACGTCGCCGCCGCCTTCGCCTTCATCCGAGCGTTGCAGGCCGACGACATCGACACCACCTGCGCGGTCGCCGACGACACAGGCCCGGAGCTGCACCGGCTGCTCCTGGACGTCGCCGCGCGCGTCATCATCCCCGTCACCGCGGCCGACGACCACGACGGGGAACCGTGCGCGCACTCCTTCCTGGCCGCCGCGCTCGGCCGGCTCCTGCTGGAGATGCTCGGCGACAGCGCATGCCTGGCCGGCGTGTTGGGCATCGCCGACACCATCACCCCTCTTCACCGACAACATCCTCACCACCGAGCACGGCGACGTCGCCGGAGTCCTGCGCCAGCTGGAGGCCACGGGGATGCGCCAGGCGACGGAGGCGCGCCCGGCGCACCGCACCACCGCGTAGCCGTACATCCGGGACGGCGGTGGTGCGGTGCGCATCGGGTACGCACCACCGCCGGACGATGGCCCCGTGGCGGCACCGAGACGATCAGGCCGACCGCGACGCCGTCTTCCTCGGTGGCCCCAGCACCGCCGGTGACCACCGTCTGCGCGAGTTCGTCGACGCCTGCGCACCGCTGGGCGAAGCTCTCAGTGCCGGGATCTCCAACAGATCGGGAGGGCCGGCCCGGCGCGGCGCACCACCTGGTGGCGGGCGGGCGTTCGAAGCCGCGGCCGGCGCGCGCCGCGCTCGCGCTGACGTGAGTTACACGCTGTCGTGCTCCAGGGCGTACAGCTCGTACGGAACGGTGGACCTGTCCTCGGCGTACCGGTCGGATGTGCCGATGCGGGTGAACCCGGCCTTGGCCAGGACGCGGCCGGAGGCCGGGTTGTCGGGGTGGTGCATGGCCTCCAGCCGGGTCAGTCCGGCGGTGGTGAAGGCGAGGACGGCGACCTGTTGGGCGGCGTGGGTGGCGTAGCCGTTGCCCCAGGTGTCCTCGCGGAGGATGTAGCTGATGGTGCCCATGGACGGGGATCGTCGACGCAGGGAGATCAGGCCGATCATCTTGTCCGCGGCGAGGATGCCCCAGGACCACTGCGCGCGCGGGGTTTCGGCGGCTCGGGCGAGGGCTGCCTGGATCTTCTCCTGGGCCTGGCCGAGGGTGAGGGGCTTGCCGGTGGTGTGCCGGATGGATGCGCCGCTGTAGATGCGGGTGAGGTCGGGGGCGTCGTCGGGGGTCAGTGCGCGCAGGGTCACCATGCTGCGGTCAGCTCCTTCGCGGTAGGCCGGTCGACGGGTCGGGTGCCAGGCACGCGGTGGCCGGCGCCGTGTCCGGCCTGGGTGGTTCGGTGCGGGGCCGTCAGCAGACGATCCCGGCGCGGCGCCAGGCGGCCACGACCTCGTCGTACGCCGTGCGCATGGACGCGTCGTCGCTGCTGCCCACGGTCAGGTGGGTGATCAGGGTGCTGGCCGCGGACAGGTCGAGGGTGAGCACCGTGAGGACCATCGTGGTCGTCCTGGTCAGGGTGGGCAGGTCCGTGCTGTGGGCCAGGTCGAGGTAGTACGCCAGCTGGTCGGTCAGGTACTCGGTCGGGATCGGCGGCCGCGGCCCGGACCAGTGCGCCGTGGCAGGCCCTCAGCGCCTCCAGCCGGTACCCGGGCAGCACGGTCACGCACACGGCTCCGGAAGCGTCCGCGGTGGCGCAGTCACCGACCAGATCAGCCGCGGCCTCCCAGGTCACCGGCGGCAGCAGACACCCGGAGCCAGGAGCGAATGCCCGGGCGTTCTCCAGGGACTCCCTGACCAAGTGCACGGCGTCCCTCCACTTCTCACCCACAGGCAGGAGAACGGGACGGTCGTAGTCGATGTCCGGCAAGGGGGCATGGAGGCACGGTAGGAGATCCGCCCGAGAAGAGCGCCGCTTCCCGGACACCCGCCTGCGGAGCACCTCCCGGATGCTACGGCCCGCCCCGTCCTATTGCTGGCAGTACGAGACCGTCCCGCCGGACGACACCCGTGTCGGGTCCGGTTCCACTCGTGCGAGTGGAACCGGACCCGCCGACGAACCGTCCGGATCGCCGTCCGGATCGCCGTCCGGATCGCCGTCGGGGCCGGCGCTCGCGGCCAGCAGCGAGGCGCCTTGGCTGGCTATGACGGTGACCATGTCGGCCGTCCCCACCGGCCGCGGACCTCGATCAGTTTGCGCACGGCGTCGTCGATGCGGTCCATGGCCTCCTCGCCCTGGAGGAACAACCCGATCCGGTCGGCGAGGAACATGCGGACGACCGCCACATCGTCGGCCAGGGTGGTGTCCACGCTGTAGTCGGCGCGGGCCTTCTCCGACTTCTTAAGCACGGCCGGAATCGTGTACGTCCGCTGCTGCGGAATGAGGCCCTGCTGCCGCCACTTCGCGTACGGGATCGGGCCAACGGCGTCACGGCGAGCACGGGGGGTGGGGCGACCGCCTGCGGTCCGGCAGGCGCGTCCTGCGGCCGCCTTGGGGGTGGGGCATTCCAGGCGTCGCGTCCAGGAGCGGACGAGATCCGTCAGACGGATGGTGCGAACGCCGCCGGAGCTTGCGACAAGTAGGGGTTGAGGCTGCCATCGGGCGGTCCGGAGAGGGAGACTTCGTGGTACCCGATCACGACGACAGCGACAGCGATGCTCAGCTGATCCGTTCGGTGGACGACGCAGCGGCGTTCACGCCACTCGTGGAGAGGCATTCGTCCGCCCTGCACGGCTACTTCGCCCGGCGCGTGCCCGCCTCGGCCGACGACCTGCTGGCCGAGACCTGGCTGCAGGCGTTCGCCACGCGGCGCACCTTCGACACTTCGCGCGGCTCCGCCCGGGCCTGGCTCTTCGGGGTGGCCCGTAACGTGCTGGCCGGGTATCTCCGGCGCGCCGGACGGGAAGTGAACTCGCCGGCACCCGCGGCCAGCGACCCGTGGCAAGCGGTAGACCAGCGGCTGGACGCAGCCGCGCTGGCTCCCGACCTGCACCGGGCATTGGCCGATCTACCCATCGGTGAGCGGGAGTTGATACTGCTCGTCACCTGGGAGCATCTGACGCCGACTGAGGCCGCTGCGGTCGTCGGCATCCCGGCCGGTACAGCCCGCTCCCGCCTGCACCGCGCACGGAGCCGGTTGCGTGAACGGCTCGCACAGCCCCGCCCGGCACGGCGCCATATGACGGTCACCGGAGACCTGGCATGAACGAGAACATCCCCACCGCACACGAATTGGAAGGAACGGGCATGACGGAGCGACAGGAGCTTCTCGACTTCCCCGGCGCGGAAGCGCTCCAGGCCGCAGGCCACGTGGAGCCCCCGTCCGCACAGGCCATCGCCCGGGCGATGGTGGCGGTCCGCGCGGCCGTCCAGGACGAGGCTGGCAACGCCGCGGTGACCCCGTTCCGGCGCCGCATCCGAGTCCTGTCCGGCCGGCGGATCACGGCGACCGTCCTGGCGGCAGCCGCGGTTGCGGCGGGTGTCGTGGTGTACACGTATACGGGAGCGGGGTCGACGGGCGCGACGCAACGGACGACGACGGCCATCACCACCGCGACATTCCTCAACGACACCGCCGAAGTCGTCGCCACCACGCCGATCTCGTACGGGCCCTACTGGAGGATGCGTCTGAAGGCGTCGGACTCGAACGGCACTTCCCGTACGTTCACCGAGTACATCTCACGGTCCGGTCACTACTCCGTCGTGGCCAACGGCCGGACCTACCACAAGCCCCTTGCGGGAACCTGGCAGCTGGGGCCCAAACAGTTGGACTGGAACGATCTGGACCGGCTGCCCACGGACCCGGCGGCGCTTCTCTCGCTCATGAACAGTTCGAAAGAGTACGCAGGCCAGAGCGCCTTCGTCCAGGCGGGCTCCATCCTCGGGTCCTCCCCCGCGAGCCCGCATCTGCGGGCGGCCCTCTACAAGGCCCTGGCCCGCATGCAGGGCGTCAAGCTAGTCGGCACCGTCAAAGACGGTACCGGGCGCAGCGGTACGGAGCTGGTGTTCAACGGGGTCGCGAGCCAGGACCGCATGGTTGTCGACCCCAGGACCGGCGTGCTCCTGGAGACCGTGAGCGTGCAGACCAAGGGATCGCTCCATCCGGTCAACCGTCTGACGTACCTGTCCCTGGGCCCGGCCACGAAGATCGGCTGACGCGTCAGCACACGGATGAGGAAACGGACCAGGACACGACTCAGAAAGCATAAGACAGCGGACACAGCCGGGCGCTCCGTCGGACGACGACGGAGCGCCCGGCTGTTCCGTACGGCCTGCGCTGCCGACCCCGTCATGGACCGCCCGCACCGTCACCATGCCCGCGGAGCAGCGCGAACGCCCCCGGCGCGTACGACAAGTACGGGGTGAGACCGCCGGGGAGCATCCGGCTCCCCGCGCCGGCGAACGGAGACTGATGATGAGCAGGATCGCGGGACGCGGGCGACACCTCACGGTGGCCGTCACCGCGGCACTCGCCCTGGCAGCGTGCATGGGGACGGCAGTGTCCGCGCAAGCCTCCGCCCCGGCCCCTGCGGGCCCGGCCTGGACGGCCGAGACGGCACCGGTGGGCGCGGGCAACCTCTACAGTGAGGCGCGCCTGGACGACCGCACCACCTGGGCTGTCGGCACCAGTTTCACCACCAACGCGCCACTGCTGCTGAGCCGCGACGACACCAACGGCCAGGGCTGGCAGGAGGTCCCCCACCCTGGGGACACCCCGTCCGGCTCCTGGTACAGCTCCGTCTCGGCCTCCTCCGCCCAGAACGCCTGGGTGGCCGAGAGCAGCACCGACAGCGGGAACGTGCCCGTCCACCACTGGGACGGCAGCACATGGCAGACCACGCAGGCGCCGGCCCCGAAGCACGTCGGCAACGCGGCACTCCACCTCGCCGCCGTCTCTGCGACCGACGTCTGGGGCGCGGGCTGGTACTGGAGCGATGATGGGGCCGGACACCAGACGCTGCAGGGGATGCTGGATCACTGGGACGGCGCCGCCTGGACGTCCGTGGCGCTGCCGGCCGGTGTCGACGTCGCAAACTTCACGGCGGTGACCGCCACGTCCGCCAACGACGTGTGGGCCGTAGGACACTCCTCTGCGGACCAGCCGGCGGTGCTGCACTACGACGGCAGTTCCTGGAAGCAGGCGACTCTTCCGAAGGCCGGACTGTACGGGGAAATCCGCGGGATCACCGTCTCCGGTCCCAACGACGTGTGGGCCGTGGGCCGGGTGCTGACCAGCGAGACCGACAGTGGTCACGCGCTGGCGATGCACTGGAACGGCAGTTCCTGGACGCGGGTGAAGACCCCGGCCCAAGCCGGTCCGCTCTCCTCGGTCGCGGAGACGCCGAGCGGCATGCTCGCCGTGGGCCTGGACCATGACCAGGCGAACGGGATCGCGCTGTACTCGACGGCAGGGACTCTGCGGATGCAGACCCTGCCGCAGGTGTCCGGCGCCCCGGTCCAGCCCGCCTACGTCGATGCGGTCGGAGACAGGTTGACCGTGGTCGGGGATGTCACTCCCGCCGGGGCCGAAATGCCGGCGCCTGCGGTCCTCACCAGCAGGTGGTGACCGCACAGAAGCACTGAACCGCCCCTGCCCGGCGACCTGGTGCCGTGGGGTGCGCTACGACCCGTGCCGGGCGGTGAGCCCGGCACGGGTCGAAGGCGCCAGTCGCTGCTGCTGCAGCTGCTCTTGGTCCACTCCGGCTCGGCTCCGGCAGAGGGCTTGGGGGTCATGCGTCTCCCCGCCGTTTCTCGATGAAGGCCGGCGACTCATCTGCAGACTTTGGTCGAGTGGGTAACGACGTTCATCGTCACCCGTGAGGGTGACTGGAGGTGCAAGTTCCCGCCGCACCAGCGGGCGCTCGTCGCGCTCGTTCATCCAGTACGTCGTCCGGCCCTTGCAGGGCGGCCACTTTGGGGTCGGCGCGGAAGCGATCGAAGTCGAAGCTGAGGCCGCCGTCCCGGCGGCGGGCCATCAGCGGGCTGAGGTCGTTGGGCTTCATTTCAGGCCCCGCTCTCCAGCTCGTACAGCTCGTACAGCTCGTACAGCTCGTAAGGGACGGTTCCGGTCTCGGTGTCCCGGTAGGCCGTGCCGATGCGGGTGAACCCGGCCTTGGTCAGTGCCTCTTCTGAGCCCGGACTTGTGGTTCTGGACATCACCGGCGGGGACGAGGACACCGTCCGCATCGTCATGGCCGCGCTGGAGGAGCGCTGGGCGACGTCGGGCATCAGCCCGGTACAGCGGGAGCCCGGCGTGCCGGGAGTCCGGGCCCGGGTCTACGCCGACATCCTGCGCCCAAAACTGCAGTAGCCGGGCCCAGGGTCAGGGAAGCCCGCCCACGAGCTCAGCCACCGCCCGGCACAACCTGCTCCGGAGCCTGCTCTCCAGCCAGTCCAGGCGCGTATAGAGCACCCGTACAGGATGGGCCCGGCCCTGGGCCCAGCGTGCGGTGCTTTCCGGTGGGGTGGTGGGGGCGTCCGCTTCTACAGGGGATGGTGCCGGTGAGGGCGCCACGGCTGTCGTTGTGGGCGGGTTGGCCTGTGGGGAGGGGCTGGCGATCAAGTGGGCGGTGTGGGTTCACGACGTGCCCGGCAGGGCGGCATGATCGGGGCATGTTGGTGTTACGGGAGCGCTGGTATTCGCGTAAGTGGCGGGTTGTTCAGGTTGTTTCTGGGGTGTTGATCGCGGTGTGCGTGGTCTTCGCCGTTTGGAACATCGCTCAGGGCAAGGAGACCAAGGGGGTCGATGTTGCGACTCTTCTTGGTGTTCCGATCGGTATGACCAGTCTGGTGGTCGCGGTCGTGGCGTTGCGCAGGCCGGTCGAGGACGGTGGGGCCGGGCTCGCGCGTGAGCATGCCAAGGCACTGGCCAAGCAGGTCCTGGACAGTGAGGGCGCGGTGCGGCGGCAGTTGCTGGGGGACGACACCCAGGGCATCAATGTCGCCTACGTCCTGCATTCTGCGGCCGAGCGGGCTGCGGCGGCTCCGTCGGCCGGGCTCACGTTCTCTGACGGCCCGGCCGGCCTGCCCGATGTTCTGGACTACTACCGTGCCACCCGGCCCAGGCGTCTGGTCGTCACCGGGGCCGCAGGGGCGGGAAAGACGGTCCTGGCCCTGGAGCTCATGCAGGCTCTCATCGAGGGCCGCTCCGAGAGTGATCCCGTCCCGGTGCGGATCCCGCTGGCGCAGTGGGACACCACCCAGCCCCTGGCCACCCTGCTGGTACGGCGCCTGACCGACGCCTACGGCGTGCGTGCCGAGAAGGCTGCCGGGCTGGTCGCTCACGGGATGGTGCTGCCGGTCCTGGACGGGCTGGACGAGATGGACCCCTTGCGCGCGGACGGCACCCCCGATCCCGAAGCGCCCCGTGCCCGCGCGGCTCTGGAAGTGCTCAACGCCTACCAGAGCGGCCGTGAGGCGGGCCCGCTCGTCCTGACCTGCCGCACCGGCCACTACGACGCGCTCGCTCCCGTGTCCCGGCTCATCGATGCCGCCCGCATCGCCATCGCCCCCGTCGACACCCGCAACGCGGTCGCCTACCTCCGCGCCCGGGCCCGGGACCGGGCCCGCTGGCAGCCGTTGACCGACCACCTCGAAGCCCAGCCCACAGGTCCGCTCGCCACCACGCTGTCCACGCCCTGGCGGCTGTGCCTGACCGCCACCGTCTACCACCGCGACGGCGACCCCGCAGAACTCCTCCGCCACACCAGCGGACACGACCTCGACCAGCACCTCCTGGCCCGCTACCTCCCCGCCGCCACCACCAACACCCACAACCCCCGCGGATACCGGCCCGAAGACGTCCACCGCTGGCTCCACCACCTCACCAAACACCTCACCGGCACCACCACCCGCGCCCCGGCCACCGACCTCACCCTCCACCGCCTCTGGCCCCTCGCCGGCACCACCCGCACCCGCATCACCGACCTCCTCCTCACCACCCTCACCACCACCGTCCCCCTCGTCGCTCTCAGCCTCAGCTTCCCTGGGCCGGTATCGAGAACCGAACTGGTCCTCGATACCGTGCTCGGCGTGTTCGTCGGCGTCATCACCTTCCGTCCCACGCCCAAGCCCAACCGTCTCCGAATCAACCGGGGAACGCTCCAGGGAAGGCTCAGGACCAGATTCTGGACCGGATTCAGGACGTGGTTCGCCGTTGGCGTCGCCTTCGGTGTCGCATTCGGCGTCGTGATGGAGTTCCCGAACTGGTTCACGGGCTTCAAGTTCGGGATAGGCCTAGGCATCGGAACCGGTGTCCTCGGCGGATTCATGGGCGGGTTGGCGGGCGGTTTCGCAAACGGATTCAAGGCCTGGTTCAGGATCTCGTTCATGGTTGGGTTTGTGTCCGGCCTCGGGATCGCGCTCGCCTACAACTACAAACTCCCCGGGTTCGCCGATGCGCTTGGCGATCACTCGCTCATCGACGCACTATCCAGTGGGCTCTGGCTCGGGCTCGTTTTCGGGATCGTCGGCGGGCTTGCAGGTGGATTCTTGCGCGGGCTCAGGGCGGAACCAACCACCCTGGCTAACCCTCGGGACATCATCCGCGACGACATGATCTATGGCCTCTTGGTCGTCCCCCCGACCGGAATCCTGGCCATGGCGGCCCTGACCATGGTGGCGCTGCCCATGCTCAACGTCGAACTCACGACCGGCGTCGCAGTCCAGTGCTCTGCCGGACTTGTGGTCGGGCTCGGGAGCAGTTTCGGTCGCTCGTCACGGCGGTACGCCATGTTCCTACTGTGCTCACGCGGCAGACTCCCTTTCCGTCTCGGTGTGTTCCTCGACTGGGCCGTTACTGCCGGTCTCCTCCGCTACAACGGACCCAGCTACCAGTTCCGCCACCGCGAGCTCCAACAATGGCTCAGCCAGCACCCCCACCGCTGAGAACGTGCACGCCAGCAACCCTTCAATGCATTCGTCAAGGTGGGTACCGGTTCCGGTCCACGACGAGCTCGGCGAGCGGTCGGCGGCCGTCGTCCCCAGGCAGCCCGGCCACAAGCGCGCGGACGTCGTGGACGGCCGCGCGGGCCGCCCCGGCGAGCAGCAGCCCGACCTGTTCGTAGTCGTCGGGCCGCAGCGGCGGGGGCGGTCCGCGTCAGCACGGCACGGGCGACGTCCTCGTGCGTGGACAACACGCCTGACACGCCACGGGCCTGGGGGAATCAGCTACGAGGGTCGCGGCCGCCTCGGTCAGCTCCAGCGTGAGCCGCCGGTACGCCTCCAGCCGGTCGTCGCCCTCGTGCCGGGTGGCGGTCCGGGTCGCATCGACGAGTAGCTGGGGGATCAGCGCGCCGAGCCGGACGAAGTGCCCGGCCTGGAAGCCGGTGCGGGCGTAGCGCACGCCGTGGCACGCCGGAGGGCGGGCCGGAGGCGGGACTCCCCTCGTCCTGTCAGCGGGACTTCGGCCGGTCGAACCACATCGTTGCCACTGCTGGCACCAGGCCGACCCAGAAGAGCACGAGCGGGATCGTGCGTCACAGTGCACAGAGCGTGCCCCACGCCGCTTCTCCGAGAACGACACCTCACGGCACCCTCACCGGCCCGTGACCTGCCCACCGCCCCGCCGAAAGTATGGCTGGCCGTCCCCAGGCCCTCGAAGCCCATCTGCTCGCCGCGGGGCGGCGCCCCGGCCGTTCGGCAGGGAGCGCTTGGCGGGCTGGGGGCGTCGACAGCGCGTTCAGGGTGGCTGGAATGAGGCTGCTTCGAAGTCGCGTGTTCGAATTAATGTTCGATACAGTCGAGTGTAGGTAGTTCATTTCATGTTGCTTTGGGGGTATTCGGGCGGAGGGTGTCATGCGAGAGGGCGTCCCTCACCTGCATGTCAGTAGTGGGTTTTCGGCCCGCTACGGTGCCTCGCACCCGCATGACCTCGTCGTACGGGCTGCTGAGCGTGGCATCGGGACGGTGGCGCTGACCGACCGCGACATGGTCACCGGCACGGTGCGCTTCGCGAAGGCCGCCCGGGCCGCCGGGGTGAAACCGGTGTTCGGCGTCGACCTCGGCGTCGCCCCCCGCGTCCCGGCGGCCGGGGTCCGCCGCCATGCACCGGTGCGCGGTGGTGCGCACGTGCCGCAGGCCCCGTTCCGGGCGACGTTTCTGGCCCGGAACGCGGCCGGGTGGGCGCGGCTGTGCCGGATGGTGTCCGCTGCGCACGCCGAGGCCTTCGCCGCGGGTATGCCGCTGGCGGCTTCGTGGGAGGTCCTTGCCCGGTACGCGGGTGAGGGGCTGGTGGTGCTGCTCGGTCCGGCGTCGGAGCCGCTGCGGGCTCTCTCCGCCGGCCGTCCGGACATCGCCGAGCGGCTTCTCGTCCCGTGGCGGCAGGTCGTCGGCGGTGGGCTGCGGCTGGAGGTCGTGTGCTGGGGCCTGCCCGGGGCCGGTCCGGGGTCGGTGCGCCTGGCCGCGCGTACCCTGGGGCTCGCCGACCGCCTCGGTGTCCCAGCCGTGCTGACCAATGCCGTGCGGTATGCCGACCCGGGCCAGCACCGGGTCGCGGACGTGCTGGATGCGGCCCGGCTGCTGCGGCCGGTGGACCGGCGGCGGCTGGACTGCGGGGAGCGCTGGCTCAAGGACGGGCTGGCGATGACCGGGCTCGCGGAGCGGGTGGCGGCCGCCGCCGGGGGCGGGCGGGCGCGCGCCGTGGCGCTGGTCGCCGAGACCGTTGCTGTTGCGGAGGGGTGCGTGGTCGATCCGGTCCGGGATCTGGGGCTCGGGGTGCCGCATTTCCCCGAGCCGTCGGTGGTCGGGGCCGAGGTCGGGCCGGGCGGGGCGATGCGGCTGCTGCGGCAGAGGTGCGAGAGCGGCATGGCTGCCCGGGGTCTCGATCACGACGCCCGGGCGATGGATCGGCTCGACTACGAGCTCGGCGTCATCGGCCGGCTGCGCTACGAGCCGTATTTCCTGGCTGTGGCGCAGGTCGTCGCCGACGTGCGGGACATGGGGATCCGGGTGGCTGCCCGTGGTTCCGGTGCCGGTTCCATGGTCAACCACAGCCTGTTCGTCGCCACCGCGAACCCGCTGGAGCATGGTCTGCTCTTCGAGAGGTTCCTGTCCGAGCGGCGCTCGTCGCTGCCGGACATCGACATCGACGTCGAGTCCGCGCGCCGTCTGGAGGTCTACGACCGGGTGATCGCCCGTTTCGGGCGGGATCGGGTCGCGGTGACCGGGATGCCGGAGACGTACCGGGCCCGGCACGCTCTGCGGGATGCCGGCCTTGCGCTCGGGATCGAGCCCGCCGTCGTGGACCGGATCGCGAAGTCGTTCCCGCACATCCGGGCCGGTGACATCCGCTCCGCGCTGTCGGAGCTGCCGGAGCTGCGGCAGCTCGCGGCCGAGGCGAGGCGGTTCGGGCCGTTGTGGGAGCTCGCCGAAGGCTTGGACGCGCTTCCCCGCGGGATCGCGATGCACCCGTGCGGTGTGGTCCTCTCCAGCGCGGGCCTCCTGGACCGGCTGCCCGTCCAGCCCACTCCCGGCGGGTACCCGATGCTCCAGGCCGACAAAGAGGACGTCGAAGACCTGGGCCTGCTCAAGCTGGACATTCTGGGGGTGCGGATGCAGTCGGCGATGGCGCACGCCGTCGCCGAGATCCGCCGTACGACGGGCCGGGCCCTCGACCTCGACAACCCCGACCACGTTCCCCTGGACGACCGGTTCGCCTTCGCCCTCATCCAGGCCTCCGACACGGTCGGGATGTTCCAGTTGGAGTCGCCCGGGCAGCAGGACCTGGTCGGCCGGCTCCAGCCCCGCGATCCGCAGGACGTCATCGCCGACATCAGCCTGTTCCGTCCGGGCCCGGTCCAGGGCGGCATGCCCGCCCTCTACATCGCCGCCCGCCACGGTGCCCCGCCCGCCTACCCGCACCCCGACCTTGAGCCGGTCTTGCGTGACACCTACGGGGTGACGATCTGGCACGAGCAGGTCATCGACCTGCTCGCGGTCATGACCGGCTGCGACCGTGCCCTGGCCGAGGTCGCCCGCCGCGCGCTCGGCGACGGGGAGCGGCTCCCGAAGATCGAAGCCTGGTTCCGGCAGCAGGCGGGCGCCCGCGGCTACAGCCCGAAGGTCCTGGACGACGTCTGGGACGTCGTCGCCGCGTTCGGCAGCTATGGATTCTGCAGAGCCCACGCCGTGGCGTTCGCCGTGCCCGCGCTCCAGTCCGCCTGGCTCAAGGCGCATCATCCGGCCGCCCTCTACGCCGGGCTGCTGGAGCACGACCCGGGGATGTGGCCGGCCCGCGTCATCGTCGCCGACGCCCGCCGCCACGACGTCCCCGTCCTGCCCGTCGACATCAACACCTCCCGGCCCCGGTACGCGGTCGAGCGGACCGCGACCGGGTGGGGTGTGCGGATCTCCCTGTCCGCGGTGCACGGCATCAGCGACGACGAGGTCGCCCGGATCGCCGAGGGCCGGCCCTACACCTCCCTGCAGGACTTCTACGCCCGCGCCCACCCCAAGCTCCCGACCCTGCAACGCCTCATCAGCATCGGCGCGCTCGACCCGCTCAAGGGCGCGGCGTCCCGGCGGGACCTGCTGCTGCAGGCGGCCGAGCTCCACCGCCAGGCCCGTACCCGACCCACCGCCGGGCAGCTTCCGCTCACCACCGCCCCTCACGCCGCCGGCCCGTCGGGGCTGCGGGAGATGACCGCGCGCGAGCGGCTGGACGCCGAGCTCGGGGTCCTGCACATCGACGTCTCCCGGCACCTCATGGAAGACCACCACCGCCTTCTGCGGGAGGTCGGCGCCACGGACGCCAAGCACCTGCACGCGATGCACCCCGGGCAGCGGGTCCTGGTCGCCGGCGTCCGCGCCTCCACCCAGACCCCGCCGATCGCCTCGGGGAAAAGGATCATCTTCGTCACCCTCGAGGACGGCACCGGCCTCGTCGACCTCGCGTTCTTCGAGGACTCCCACGAGCGGTGCGCCGCCACGGTCTTCCACCACGGCCTGCTCCTCGTCCGGGGCACCGTCGAAGCCCGCGGGCCCCGGCGCACCGTGGTCGGCGAGATGGTCTGGGACCTCGACGCCCTCGCCGCCGCCCGCGCCACGCACGGGCCCCAGGCCGTCCTCGACCTCCTCGGCCAGGACCCCGCCCCGACACCTGCCCGGCCCGTCCCCGGGCGGATGGTCCCCGGGCGGACGGTCCCCGACGGCACCGCAGGGGCTCGCCTTCACCCCTGGAGCGACCTCCAGCCCGCCGGGACCCGGTCGGCCGACCTCACCCGCCTCGGACACCGAAGCCCGGGGAGCGCCGGATGAACAGCACCAGGGCGCGGCGGCCGCGCGCGATCCTGCGGATCCACTTCCACCCCGCCGAGCGGACCGAGGACCTGTACGGGCAGTTGCTCAGCGTCCTCGACAGCATCAGCTCCCGCGTCGAGCCTCTGCCTGCCGACTGGTCCGCCTACGTCGACCTCACGGGCGCTCTGGCCTACTGGGGCCGGGACGTCGAGGGCCTGGTCGCCGTGGTCCGTCTGCGTCTGCTCGCCCTCCACGGCGTGCAGTGCTCCGCGGGTGCGGGTCCCACCCGTTCCGTCGCGGCCATCGCGGCGGACCTCACCCCGCCCGGCGCGGCCACCGTCGTCGCCGACGACCCGTACGACGTCGCCGCGTTCCTCCGCCCCCGGCCGGCCACGGCCCTGCCCGGCATCGGCCCGAAGACCGCCCAGGCCCTCGCCCGGTACGGCATCACCACCATCGGCGACATCGCCGACACCCCCCTGGCCACTCTCCAGCGGATCCTCGGTACCGGTGCCGCCCGCCAGGCCCACAACCGCGCGCACGGCATCGACGACCGCCCCGTCGTCCCCGGTGCCGCCCCCAGAACGCTGAGCGCGGCCTGCCGGTTCGCCCTCGACGTACTCGACTGCGAGCAGCACCACCGCACGGTGCTGGGGCTGGTCCAGGACCTCGGCCTCCGGCTGCGTACGAGCGGCGAGATCGCCCAGACGCTCACGCTCACCGTCACCTACGCCGACCGCACCCACACCACCCGCAGCCGCACCCTGACCGAAGCCACCGCCCACACCCCGGCCCTGGCCGCCACCGCCCGGGAACTCCTGACCGGCCTGGGCCTGCAGCGGGCCCGCGTCCGCGCCCTCGCCCTGCGGGCCGAACGCCTGCTCCCCGCCGAGCACACGGTCCATCAGCTCACCCTCGACGACCGCGACGACAAGCAACGTCGCTTGGAGGCCGCCCTCGACAAAGCCGCGGCCCGCTACGGCCCCGGCATCGGAGCCGCCTCCACCTTCCTGCGGGCAGGATGAACCCAACGCCCCGGCCCGGCGCCCGCACTTGAACCGTCACGTCCGCGAGCCCGGCGCGCCGGTTGTCCGGGTCCGGGTGCACGTTCTGCGCCCGGGATGGCAGTGGCCACGGAGAAGGGCCGGGGCCGGGAGCCCGGCCACAGGGATCGGCCGCCGCTCGGCGCGGCCTGGCTCCCGGGCGGGCGCAACCTCCAGCCGGTCCAGACGCGTGTCGAGCGCCTGGACGAGGCGGGCACGGTCCTTGGACGCGGCGGTCGGCGCACCGGATCGGTGCGGGCAGGCGCCTGCCGGTTTCGCGGAGGGCGCCTTCGGCGAGGGCATCGTGGCCGTCGCCCGTGGGGAGGGCGGCGATGTGACCTCAGCAGTCGCCGACCCGGGAGGCTCCACGGACGTTGGTCGTCAATCCGAGCGCGGTGTCGGATCCGGCCTTCACGCAGATCTTTTCGTCGGGCCAGAGGATTTTGTCGATGTTGATCTTTTCGCTGGTCGTGATGCAGTTGCGCCAGTACCGGTACTGCTGGTCCAGAACCTGATGGACGTGATTCCCGCAGGGATCGGTCGCCCGCGGGGCGACGTGCGCCCGCGTGGCGCCCGCCGGGGAGGTCACGCTCAGGGCCAGGACGAGTGCCGCAGCGCCGATTCCTGGGCATCGTGAGATGTACAGCTTCATTCTGCTGTCCTTCCAGTTCGTGCAGGACGGGCCGTCATGGGGCACGGCGTCTGTGCGAGTGCTGCACAGGGCAGTTGCTGAGCAGCAGGGCCGGCAGATGGTCATCTCGGTCCGCGGCGTCGGCCGCCCACTCCAGCTCATCGGTCGGCGAGAAGAGCAGATGCGGCTCGTGCCCGGTGATCAGCCGCTTGAACCGCGGATTCGCGGTCCGTCCGGTCGGCATCGCACCCCGGCCTCAGGGCGGACGACGGCAACGAAGCCGAGCCGAACGGATCGCTGCAGAGCGGGCGGGGATACTTCAGGTGAGGTGGAGGTTCTCCAGGGCGGTGGTCCAGTCGCTCGCGACCGCGCTCTGTGCGGCGCCGAGCGTTACCTTCCCCGCGCAGAGCGCCGTGTGGATCCTGGACTCGACCGTGTCCTTCGGGTTGGCCGTTCCCGTGCCGGGCTTGTGCCCGGGCGAAGGGGGCTCGACCCACAGGTTCCGTGGGTCGTTGGGGTCCCCGCCGAAGGACAGCGACAGGAAGTGGTCGTACTCGGCGTCGGACAGCGGGCCTGTGTAGCTGTAGGACTTGGCGTTCGCCGCTTTCTCCGGCCCGGTGACCGAGACCGGCGGGCGGATCGTGGACGTGTAGCCGCCCGGCCTGCACACCGTCTGCTGCAGTGTCGCCTGGGTGACCGCCGGATTCCGGGCACCGGGCGTGCACGTGGGATCCGGCAGCGGCTGCTTGTCCGCCGTGTACCGGTAGTGGCACGAGCCCGGCGCCGGCTGCGGCTGCACCGTGTACGTCGTCTGCGGCCCTGCCCCCACCGCGATCGCATTCAGCACGCCTTCCTCCCCGCCCGGCTCAGAGGCCTGTGTCCGGGCCGAGGAGTGCGTGCTTGACGGCTTCTCGTCACTGCCCGACGGGCTGCTTGAACATCCCGCTGCGGCCGCAGCGAGCACCAGCACAGCAGCGGCAAGACGACGGACGGCCACAAGAACCTCCCAGAATGTGCGGCAACGCTGTAAATCGCTGCCCTCCGTTCTGGCGCACAGTCGCGTTCCGCCGGCCGACCGCCCGTACGAAGGAGGCCGTGTCCACAGGTTCGAAACCGCCCTGCCCCGCCCCGGTAATGCGATCGCGTCCAGTGAGGCGGCCTCCACGGTCGGGCCGGGGTTCCACTCGTGCGGGTGGAACCCCGGCCGTCAGCGAACCGCGAAGTCGGCGTCGCCGTCGCAGAGGTCATGAAACCGATCGATGAGCGGCACATCGCTGGGCCCGGACTTGTGGTGCTGGACATCACCGGCGGGGACGAGGACACCGTCCGTACCGTCATGGCCGCGTTGGAGGGGCTCTGGGCAACTTCGGGCATCAGCCTGGTACGACGGGAGCCCGGCGTACCAGGGGTCCGGGCCCGGGTCTACGCCGACATCCTTCGCCCGGGACAGCTGTAGCCGCGGTCCGGGAAGCTCGGCCGCCGGCTCAGCCACTGCTCGGCGCGGCCTTCTCCGGGACGGGCTCGGCCTCCAGCCGGTCCAGACGCGTGTAGAGCGCCTGAACGAGGCGGGCACGGTCCTGGGCACAGCGGGCAGTTCCCTTGATCGGTGCACCCAGGCGGTTGTCGGATTCGCGGAGGACGACGTCGGCGAGGGCGCCGCGGCCGTCGCCCTTGGGGAGGGTGGCGGTGTGGCGGCGGAGGTCGGCGGCGACGGCGCGGGCATGCCCGGTGAGCTGGAGGGCGATCTGCTCGTAGTCGCGGGGTTCGAGGGACGGTTTGGTCCAGGCGAGGACGGCGGCGACGAGCGCCTCGTGCGAGGCGCTGTCGACTGACCGTCCCGCAAGCCGATTCCGGCGTCAAGGGCGTCTCGCCGGGCAGGGCGGCGGTGCTGGTGGCAACGTCTGGTCCGTCCGGGTGACCAGGTGCCGCAACTCCGACGTCGGAGTGCACGGCCCGCCTACCGGGCGGGATTCGGTACGGAGCGTGGGGCGATTGCCTTCGTCGTGACTGGTCAGACGTCGCTGATACGGGGCCAACCAGCCACTGACACTAGGGCGGGACAGCTGCGGTTCAGCTCAGGCGGCAGCTGAGGAGCGCAAGGCCGGCTGCCGCCGCGCGGTGCTGGTAGGGGCGCAGTCCGGGGGCGCCGGGAGGTGCGGGCTGGCGGGCGTTGCGGTGCCAGTGGCCGGTGAGCGCGGCGAGGAATGCGGTGGTGGTCTCGGGGCTGCTGGCGGTGGCGGGGTGGTCGCGGAGCAGCCGGGCGATGTCGGCGGGCGCGTGTCCGGCGAGGATGAGCTGCGGGGCGAGGGAGGCGGCGTCGATGCAGGCCGGGCCTGTGGTGGCGTGGGCCCAGTCCACGAAGGTCACCCCGAGGTGGTGGTCGCGGACCATGTTGTCGGCGCGCAGGTCGCCGTGGACGATGCGGTCGCCGTGGGCGAGGCCGGGCCAGGCCGCCTCGAGTTCGGCGAGCTGCTTCAGGCGGTCACGGGCGGCGGGGGCGAGGTCGGTCGGCGGATTGGCGAGCAGTTCGTCCCAGCCGTGCAGGGCTGCCGTGGTGGAGGGTGTGCTGTTCACCGCTGTGGCGTAGGAGGCTGGGGCGGGGCTGGAGGTGAGCTTGTCCAGCAGCGCCCAGGTCTGTTCGGCATCGGCGGAGGGCGGGGAGAAGTCGGGGTGCGGGCCGTCCAGGTGGGCGATGACGACGGCGGTCCAGTCGGCGGCGCGGTGGATGCCCAGCAGGTCCGGGGCCGGGGCGCCGGGCGGCAGCGAGCGGAGGACGGCGGCCTCGTGGACGTTGGCGTCGGTCAGCGGGTCGTCGTCGGGGGCCGCCTTGGCGAAGACCCGTCGGCCGTCGGCCAGGGTGAGCGCGGCGGCGAGCTGGTGGCCGAAGCCGCCGGGCGGGGTGACCGCGTCGGTGACGGGCGAGCCGAGGGCGTCTTCGAGGCGGGCGCGCAGCAGCGCGGGGACGTCGGTCCATTGCAGACGGCCGCTGGTGGGCGGTACAGGCATCGGGGTATCTCTCAGTGGACGGTTCGTGAAGTGATGTCCGTTTCCGTATGAGCGTTGTGTCAGGGGTGCTGGTTGTAGCGGTGGCTACTGCTTCCTGGTGAAGCTGCC
>NZ_JBIVPT010000037.1:0-25227 GCF_044754785.1 Streptomyces sp. NPDC092952
CGCCCAAGCCTGGCAGGACGTGACAGCCCGACGCGAACCGGCCCTCGAACCCATCGGCACCTCCCTGCGACAATGGAGCCGACGCCTGCGCGAGAGTGCGCAGGAACCCGAGGTCACCGGGGAGCTGGGCTACTGGACCGAAGTACTCGGGCACCAGGAGTCGCAGCTCGGGAGTAGGGCGCTCGACGCGCGGCGCGACACCGTCGGCACAGCGGGCCACCTGACCCGCGAACTTTCGTCGGAGGTGACGGAGGAACTCCTCACCACACTGCCGGCGGCGTTCCACGCGGAGATCAATGACGTGCTCCTGTCCGCGTTCGCGCTCGCCGTCCAGGACTGGCGCGGCGACACCTCGGGAGTCCTCGTCGAGCTCGAAGCACACGGCCGCGAGGAGAGCCGGGTGCCGGGCGCCGATCTGACCCGGACCGTGGGCTGGTTCACCAGCACCCACCCCGTGCGGCTCGCGCCCGACTCCACCGCTGACGCCGGCGCTGCGCTCAAGGAGGTCAAGGAGCAGCTGCGCGCCGTACCGGGCAAGGGCCTCGGCTACGGGATGCTGCGCCACCTCAACCCCAAGACGGGTGCCCTGCTGCGGGAACTCCCACGTCCGCAGATCAAGTTCAACTACCTGGGCCGGATCGCCGGCGCGGCGGGGGACCGGCCGGTGCAGGACTGGGCGACCGCTCCGGGCAGCGCGGGCATCGGCGGCGGGCGCGACGCGGACATGCCGCTCACACACGCCGTCGAGGTGAACGCCATCACCCGCGACACCGAGCACGGCCCCGAGCTCCTGGTGAGCTGGACCTGGGCCAAGGGTCTGCTCACCGAGGCGGAGGTGACGCGCCTCGCCGAGGCGTGGTTCACGGCGCTGCGCGCGCTCGTGGAGCACGCCGCCCAGGGGGACGCGGGCGGATTCACGCCCTCGGACGTGCCCCTATCCATGCTGGATCAGAGTGAGATCGCTCGGCTGGAAGCCGAGCTGTCCGAGTGGAGGATGTCGGAATGAAGCGGTCCGCGATAGAGGACATACTCCCGCTGTCACCTCTGCAGGAGGGGCTGCTGTTCCACAACGTCTTCGACGAGAAGGCGCTGGACATCTACACCGTGCAGATGGCTCTCGAACTGGAGGGCCCGCTGGACACGGCGGCGCTGCGGGCCGCCGCCGGGGCACTGCTCACCCGGCACGCCAACCTGCGCACGGCGTTCCGGCACGAGGGGCTCAGCCGCCCCGTGCAGGCCGTACTGCGGGATGTACCTCTGCTGTGGCACGAGGAGGACCTGAGCGCCCTGCCCGGGGCTGAGTGCGAGGAGACCGCCCGGCGGATCCTGGACGCCGACCGGGCGCGCCGCTTCGACCTGGCCAAGCCGCCGCTCGTGCGGTTCACCCTGCTCAAGTACGGTCCGCGCCAGCACTGCTTCGTCCTCACCAATCACCACATCCTGTGGGACGGCTGGTCCCGGCCGGTGCTCCTGCGCGAACTGCTCGCGCTCTACCTGAGCGGGGCCGACACCTCGGCGCTGCCCCGGGTGCGGCCCTTCCGCGACTACCTCGGATGGCTCACCTCCCGGGACCGGGAGGCTGGCGAGCGGGCCTGGCAGGAGGCGTTCGCCGGGCTCGAAGAGCCGTTCAAGGTGGCGCCCGCCATAGCCGACCGTGCGCCCGTGGTGCCCGGGCAGTTGGAGTTCACGCTGTCCGGCGACCTCACGGCCGCGCTCACCGAGCGGGCCCGCTCACTCGGCGTCACCCTCAACACCGTGACGCAGGCTGCCTGGGCGCTGGTGCTCGCACGGCTCGCGGGCCGTGACGACGTGGTGTACGGCGTGACGGTCTCCGGCCGCCCGCCGGAGCTCGACGGCGTCGAGAACATGGTCGGCCTGTTCATCAACACTCTCCCGCTACGCGCCCGGATCGAACCGGCCGAACCGCTGGGCGCGTTCCTGCGCCGGCTGCAGGAGGAGCAGGCCCGGCTCCTGGACCACCAGTACCTGGGCCTGACCCGCATTCAGGAACTGGTGGGAGCAGGTGATCTGTTCGACACCGCACTCGTCTTCGAGAACTACCCTCTCGACGCAGCCGCCGCGACCGGTGCGGAGAGCCGTCCCGGCGCCCTGCGCGTCACCGGCGTCAGCACCCAGGACGGCATGCACTATCCGCTCGGCCTGATCGTCAAGCCGGGACCGGTGCTGCGGCTGCGCGTCGACTTCCGCCCCGACGTCTTCGACGAGTCCCAGGCCGAAGCGGTCGGCGAGCGGCTGCGCCGGGTGCTGCAGGCCGTGGTCGACCACCCCGACCGCGCGGTCGCCACCCTCGACGTGCTTTCGCCTACCGAACGGAACCTGGTGCTGCATGAATGGAACGACACCACCCGCCAGGTGCCCGGCACCAACGTGGTGGAGCTGTTCCAGGCCCAGGCCGCCCGTACCCCGGACGCCGAGGCGGTGGTCTGCGGGGAACGGACTCTGACCTACGACGAGCTGAACGCCCAGGCCAATCGTGTAGCGCGTCTTCTCGTCAAGAACGGGGCCGGTCCCGAGAAGTTCGTGGCGCTCGCGCTGCCCCGCTCCGTGGACTCGGCGGTCGCGCTCCTCGCCGTCCTCAAGTCCGGCGCCTCCTATTTGCCCCTCGACCCAGACTACCCGGCCGAGCGCATCGCGTACATGCTGGAGCACACCGCCCCGGAACTGCTCGTCACCACCTCCGACCTCGCCGACGGCCTGCCTCGGGGCGCCACCCAGCGGGTGGTCCTCGACGAGACGGACGTGAGCGGCTACGACGATGCCGACCTCACGGACGCCGACCGCACCGCGCCCCTGCTGCCCGCGCACCCCGCGTACGTCGTCTACACCTCCGGCTCCACCGGCCGCCCCAAGGGCGTGGTCATCGAACACCGCTCCCTGGGCGCCTACCTGGCGCGTGCGAAGGAGGTGTACCCGACCGCGGCCGGCACCACGCTGCTGCACTCGCCGATCTCCTTCGACCTGACCGTGACCGGCCTGTACACCCCGCTGGTCAGCGGTGGCCGGGTGCACATCGCCGCGCTGACCGGCGAGGCCGCGAGCGGTCCGCGCGCCACGTTCATGAAGGGCACCCCCAGCGTCCTGGCCCTCCTGGACGAGCTGCCCGACGAGGTGTCGCCGACCGGCACCCTGATGCTCGGCGGGGAACTCCTCGTCGGCGAACACCTGGACCGCTGGCGCCGCCGCCACCCGCAGGCGACCGCCTACAACGTGTACGGCGCCACCGAAGCCACCGTGAACAGCGTCGAGAACCCGATCGCCCCCGGCGAGCAGGTGCCCGCCGGAGCCATCCCGGTGGGCAGACCGTTCTGGAACACCCGGATCTACGTCCTGGACCACGGACTGCAACCCTCCGTCCCCGGCACGGCGGGTGAGGTCTACATCGCGGGCACCGGACTGGCTCGCGGTTACCTCGGCCGACCCGGCCTGACCGCCGAACGGTTCGTGGCCTGCCCCTACGGCGCGCCCGGCGAGCGCATGTACCGCACCGGCGACCTGGCCCGCTGGAATGCCGAGGGCCGGCTGGAGTTCGTCGGCCGCGTCGACGGACAGGTCAAGCTGCGCGGCTACCGCATCGAACTCGGTGAGATCGAGGGCGTGTTCACCGCCCTCGCGGATGTCGCCCGCACCGCCGTCGTCGTCCGCGAGGACACGCCCGGCGACCACCGGCTCGCCGCCTACGTGGTGCCCGAGGACAGCGCGGCCCTCGACCCGGCCGTGCTGCGCGCGCACGCCGCCGAGACGCTGCCCGCGTACATGGTGCCGGACGCCGTGCTGCTACTCGACGCCCTGCCGCTCACCCCGAACGGCAAACTCGACCGCCGCGCCTTGCCCGCACCCGACCTCGCCCACGGGGAAGCAGGCCGCGCGCCGCGCTCGCCCCGCGAGGAGATCCTCTGCGGGCTCTTCGCCGAGGTGCTGCGCCGCGATCGGGTCGGCATCGACGACAGCTTCTTCGACCTGGGCGGGCACTCCCTGCTCGCCACCCGCCTGGTCAGCCGGATCCGCACCACCCTGGAAGTGGAGCTTTCCGTACGCCGACTGTTCGAGACCCCGACGGTCGCCGGACTCGCAGCCGCCCTGGAAGCGGGCCACGCCGCCCGCACCCCGGTCACGCGCAGCCCGCACCGCGAGGGCCGGATCCCTCTGTCGTACGCCCAGTCCCGACTGTGGTTCCTGCACCGCCTGGAGGGACCGAGCCCCACCTACAACATCCCGGTCTCGCGGCGCTTCCTCGGCGCCCTCGACCAGGTGGCACTGCAGGAGGCGCTCAGCGACGTGGTGGCCCGGCACGAATCGCTGCGCACCGTCTTCGCAGAGGACAAAGAGGGCCCGTACCAGCACATCCTCGACCCGCAATCGGCGACCGTGCCGTTCAAGACGGTCCTCACCGACGAGGAACGGCTGCCCGGCGACCTCAAGGAGGCCGCCCGGTACGGCTTCGACCTCGGAAACGAACTGCCGATACGTGCATGGCTGTTCGAGGTGTCCCCCGACAACCACGTGCTGCTCCTGCTGGTCCACCACATCGCCAGCGACGGCTGGTCGCGCCGGCCGCTCGGCCGTGACCTCGCCCTTGCCTACGCCGCCCGGTCCGAGGGCCGGGCACCGCAGTGGCCCGACCTGGCCGTACAGTACGCGGACTACACCCTGTGGCAGCGCGACGTCCTGGGTTCGGAGCAGGACCCCGACTCACCGCTCAGCCAGCAGCTCGCGTACTGGAAGAAGGCACTCGACCGGCTCCCCGAGGAGCTGAACCTGCCCGCCGACCGGCCGCGACCCGCCGTACCCACCCGGAGCGGCGCCCGCAGCGGCTTCCAGGTGGACGCCGAGCTCCACGCTCAACTTGTCGAGTTGGCGCGATCAGAGCGGGCCACCGTGTTCATGGTGATCCAGGCCGCACTCGCCGTGACCCTGTCCCGGCTCGGCGCGGGCAGTGACATCCCCATCGGTACCCCGGTCGCGGGCCGAACCGACGACGCCCTGGAGAACCTCGTCGGGTTCTTCGTCAACACCCTGGTGCTGCGCACCGACACCGCGGGCGACCCCAGCTTCGAGGAGCTGATCCGCAGGGTGCGGGAGACCGCGCTCGGGGCCTACGCCCACCAGGACGTGCCCTTCGAGCGGCTCGTGGAGGAGCTCAACCCGGCCCGCACCATGGCCCGCCACCCGCTGTTCCAGGTGATGCTGGCGTTCAACAACACCGATCAGCAGAGCGCCAGGGAAGCCATCGACCAGCTGCCGGGCATACAGGTCACCGGCCAGGCCGTCGGCTCCGCCGTGTCCCGGTTCGACCTGCTCTTCGCCTTCGCCGACGTGCATGGCAGCGATGGCGCGCCCGGCGGTCTGAACGCCGTACTGGAGTACAGCGCCGACCTGTTCGACGCAGCCACCGCCCAGTCCATCGCCGACCGGTTCGTCCGGGTCCTGCACAGCCTGGCCGCAGCCCCGAAGGAGGCGATCGGCCGCGTGGAGGCGCTCTCCCCCACCGAACGGGAGCGGCTGCTCACCGCGGCCGCCGCGACCCGGCCGCTGCCCACCGCGACGCTCGCCGAACGCTTCGCCGCCCAGGCAGCCCGCACCCCGGACGCCGTCGCCATCGAGGACGGCCCGCACACCCTGACATACGCACAGGTCGAACGGGACGCCAACCGCCTCGCCCAGCTGCTCGCGGCCCGCGGCGCCGGGCCGGAAGCGCTGGTCGGGCTCGCTCTGCCCCGCTCGGCCGACCTGGTCGTCGCCCTGTTCGCGGTACTCAAGACGGGCGCCGGCTTCCTGCCGCTGGACCCCGACTACCCCGCTGACCGGCTCGCCTACATGGTCGAGGATGCCGCGCCCCCGCTGGTCCTGACCCGGCGGGCCACGGCCGCACTGGCATCCGGGTCCGAGCCGCTGCTGCTCGACGACCCTGCGACACTGCACCTGCTCGCCGAGCAGGCGGACACCCCCTACGACGTCGGCACGCTGTCACCCGAGCGGCCCCTGTACGCCATTTATACCTCGGGCTCCACCGGCCGCCCCAAAGGCGTGGTGCTGCCCGCGCGTGCCATGGACAACCTCATGGCCTGGCACCAAGACGCCATGCCCGCGCGGGACGGCTCCCCGGTGGCCCAGTTCGCGGCGATCAGCTTCGACGTGTCCGTGCACGAGATCCTCTCCGCGCTGCTTCACGGACGTCGGCTCGTGCCCTGCCCCGAGGCAGTGCGCCGCGACCCGGTGGCCCTTGTGCACTGGCTGCAGGACCACCGCATCGAGCATCTGCACGCCCCGAACCTGCTGATCGAGGCCCTCGCCGAGGCCGCCGCGGAGGAGGGCGTCCCGCTGGACCGGCTGACGGATCTCGCCCAGGCCGGCGAGGCCCTCACTCTCACCCCGGCCGTCCGCGCCTTCTTCGCCGCGCGCCCCGGCTTGCGGCTGCACAACCACTACGGACCGAGCGAGACCCACGCCGCAACCGCCGCAACGCTGCCCCGGGACCCGGCCGACTGGCCCGCCTCGGCGCCCATCGGCAACGCGCTGCCCAACCTCGGCCTGTACGTCCTGGACGAGGAGCTGCGGCTCGTACCGCCGGGAGTCACCGGAGAGTTGTACGTCACCGGGGCGGGCCTGGCCCGCGGCTACCACGGTCGCCCCGGCCTGACTGCCGAACGGTTCGTAGCCTGCCCGTACAGCGCGGCGGGAGAGCGCATGTACCGCACCGGCGACCTGGTGCGCCAACTGGCAGACGGACAGTTGGAGTTCCTCGGCCGGGCCGACCACCAGATCAAACTGCGCGGCTTCCGGATCGAACCCGGCGAGATCGAGGCGGCGCTCGCCGCGCACCCCGGCATCGCGCGCAGCGCCGTACTGCTGCGTGAGGACCGGCCCGGCGACAGACGCCTCGTCGCGTACACGGTGCCGACCGGCGACGCGCTGGCGCCGGTCGACGAACTCCGCCGTCACCTCGGCGACCGGCTGCCCGACTACATGGTGCCCGGCGCGTATGTCGCCCTCGCCGAGATGCCCCTGTCGCCCAACGGCAAGCTGGACCGGGCGGCTCTGCCCGCGCCCCCCGACGCCACGCGGGACGGCCGCGGTCCCGCCGGACCGCGCGAACGGATCCTTTGCGACCTGTTCGCCGAGGTCCTCAAGGTGGACCAGGTCGGCGTGGACGACGACTTCTTCGCCCTGGGCGGCCACTCGCTCCTGATGACCCGGCTACTCAACCGCATCCGCACCGTCCTCGGCGCCGAACTGTCAATGCGCTCCCTGTTCGACGCCCCCACCGTCGCCGCGCTCGCCGCCGCACTCGACCGCACCGAACAGGCAGATTCCTACGCTGAGCTGCTGCCACTGCGCATCCGCGGCACCGACACCCCGCTGTTCTGCGTCCACCCGGCGGCCGGTCTCGGCTGGTGTTATGCGGCGCTGACCGCCCACCTCGACCCGCAGACCCCGCTGTACGCCCTCCAGGCCCGCGGACTGTCCGAGCCGGGGGCCGCACTGCCCGCCACCATGGAGGAGATGGCCGCCCACTACGCGGCCCTGATCCGGACCGTCCAGCCCAAGGGGCCATACCGGATCCTCGGCTGGTCCTTCGGCGGGCAGGCCGCGCACGCCGTGGCGACCCGCCTGCAGGACGAGGGCCAGGAGGTGGAACTACTGGTGCTCCTGGACGCCTACCCGAACTTCGTACGCGGCCAGGACGCCCCGGTGCGCGCCGAGGCCGACATCGTGGCCGGCAGCCTACGGGCCATCGGCTTCGAGTTCGACGAGGCGGAGCTCACAGCCGACCGGTTCCCCATCGAGCGCTACCGGGAATTCCTTCGGACGGAGAACAAGTCGCTCGCCCAGCTGGACGCAAGCCAAGTCGTCGCGGCCAAGGACGTCTACGTGAACAACGTGCGGCTCATGGCCCGATTCGAACCGAAGGTCTACCGCGGTGAGTTGCTCTTCTTCACCGCGACCCGAGTTTCCGAGGAAAAGCGGATGCGAAGGAACACAGCTTCCTGGAATCCCTATACGGAAAGGGTATCCGAAAACTACGATGTGGAGGCCGAGCATGAGGGAATGCTGACCGAGCCGGCTCCTACCGCCCGAATCGGGCGAGTTGTCCGTGAAAAGTTGCGGTCGCTGCGAACTGCCACCGCGCCCACCCAGGGGGTTTTGACTCATGAGTAATCCGTTCGAAGACACCGAAGGTACCTATCTGGTCCTCGTCAATGACGAGGGACAGCACTCTCTGTGGCCGTCGTTCGTGGAGGTCCCGGCCGGCTGGAGCACCGCCCTGGCCGAGACCGACCGTCAGTCGTGCGTGGACTTCATCAACGAGAACTGGACGGACATGCGGCCCAACTCCCTGGTGGCCGCCATGGACGGTGCCGTCGGCGCCAAGGCCTGAGGGGCGTACGACTGTGTTCCGCACGATGCTGAAGTCAAAGATTCACCGGGCCACAGTGACCCAGGCCGACCTGCACTACGTGGGGTCGGTGACGCTGGACCCCGACCTGATGGAAGCGGCGGACCTGCTGCCGAACGAACTGGTCCACATTGTCGACATCAACAACGGCTCCCGGCTGGAGACCTACGTACTGGAAGGGGAGCGCGGCACCGGCATGGTCAAGATCAACGGTGCAGCCGCCCGCCTGGTGCACACAGGTGACCTGGTCATCATCATCGGCTACGGCGTCGTGGCCGACGAGCGGGCTCGTGACGTGAAGCCCCACGTGGTCTTCGTGGACGAGTACAACCGCATCCTGGAGGAGAGCGACGATCCCGCGCTCGCCGCGGGATCGGGCGTGGTGGGAGTGCCAGCCGCGGTCTGACCCCGCGGGCGGGGCCCCGGCGGGCCGAAGGGAAGAGGGCAGGAAGAAGGGCCGGTCGTATCGAGACGATGCGACCGGCCCGGTTCTTTTCAGCAACGGTTTCCCGAGAGCGGATGAGAGCTCAGGCAGTGGCCATTCGTGCGAGTGACACATGGACCGCCGACTCGAGCGCATGCGCGGCCGTCTGGGACAGGCCCAGCTCGTCGAGCGTGTTCAGCGCGGCCTGGGTCATACCGCCCGGCGAGGCGACCGCGTCCATCACCGAGGCGGGTGTGGCCCCGGGCGCGGCAAGGAGCGCGCCCGTGCCGGCGACCGCCTGCGCGGCCAGCGCGGCGGCCGTGTGCGGCGCGAGCCCCTGGGCGACGGCAGCCTCGGTCAGGGCCTGCGCGAACGCAGACACCAGCGCAGGTCCCGCCCCCGACAGGGCGCTCACTGTCTCCAGCCGGTCCTCCTCGACAAGCGTGACGTCCCCGAGCGGTGCACACACCTGCCGGGCCAGGTCGAGCCACGAACCGTCGGCGCCGGGGCCCGGTGAGAGCACGGCGACCCCGGCGCCGAGCGCCACCGCCACATTGGGCACAGCACGAACCACAGGCACCCCGGGCAGGGCCGCCGCGACCGCCTCGGTGCGCCACGAGGCGACAAGTGAGAGCAACAGCTGGTCGCCGCCGACCAGGCCCGCGAGTCGGGCCAGCGCATCCGCCGTCTCGTGCGGATGCACGGCAAGGACCACCACCCCCGCACCACGCACCGCGTCGGCCGGATCGGCGGCGGCGCGGATGCCGAACTCCTCGCTCAGCGCCCGCGCCCCGGCCCCGGTTCGGGACACCCCGACCAGCGTGGCGGCCGGCCGGCCCGCGCGCAGCAGCCCGGACACCATGGCCCGGGCGATCCGGCCGCACCCCACGAACGCCATGGGCGGCACCGTCATACGGTCTCCTCGATGAGCGAGGCCACCGCCGAAACCCCCGTGGCCAGGCGGTCCCTGGGCTCCGTGCCCACCGAGATCCGCACGAAGCGCTCACAGGAGGCGCCGTAACCGATGCCCGGCACCACGGCCACCCCCCGCTCGTTCAGGAGCCGCTCGGCGAACTCCTGCGAGCCGAGCCGGGACGCACCGAGCGAGGCGAACAGATAGAACGTGGAATCGCCGGGCAGACAGGACACCCCTCGGTCCGCGAGCAGCCGCGACATGTCGTTCCGCGTCCTGACGACCCGCTGGATCTGCGGTCTCGTCTGCTCCAGTATGGTCTCGAAATTCTCGGCCAGGTAATAGCTGAGAATCGTGGGAGCACACGTCACCATGTGCTGCTGCAGTTTGAGGATCTGCTCGGCCAGCTCGGCATGGGCGATGAGATATCCGATACGCCAGCCCGATATCCCGTAGTTCTTCGACATGGAATTGCAGACGACTGTGTGCCGCTTTTCCGGATCGTGTTCGAGGGCCGAGACGAACGTTGCGCCCTCGGGCATGAACTCGTGGTACGCCTCGTCGGCGATGATGAACAGGCCATGTTGCTCGGCGAGTTCATGGAGGGCCTTCAGTTCCTCCGCTGCGAGCCGGCGCCCGCTGGGGTTCTGCGGATTGTTGACGACGATCGCCCGGGTGCGCGGCGTGACGTACGCGGCGAGCTCCGCCACCGGCTCCTGCCACGGCGTCATCACCGGGACGCCCCGCGCCAGGCGCACCTGGTCGGGATAGCTCACCCAGAGCGGTTCCGGGATGATCACCTCGTCGCCCGGCTCGAGCAGCGCGGTGAACGTCATGAACAGCGCGGCCTTGGAGCCGGCGGTCACCATGACCTCGCGGTCCGGGTCAACCGGCGAACCGGTGCCCGACTCGTAGTACTTAGCGAGCTTCTCGCGCAGCAGCGGCAGCCCGCGCGAGTGGGAGTAGTGGTGGATCCGGTGCGCCGGCATCCCCTCGAAGCTGGGCGCCGGTATGTCGAAGAACGCCTCCCCCAAGGAGAGCGTGATGGTGTCGATACCGCAGGACTGCAGCTCGTAGATCTGGTTGTTCAGCCGGATCGAAGATGCCTCGGACACGCTGTCCAGGAGGCTCGCGTGGTGGACTGCGGCCATCGGGAAGTCCCCTTTCAATGTGGTTGCGAGCTGCGTGGTCGCGCGCTGCTCAGAGGACACGGATCTGCCCGCTGCCCCAGACGACGTTCTTGACGCACGTCAGCGACTGCAGGCCCATCGGCCCGCGTGAGTGGAGCTTCTGGGTGGAGACTCCGATCTCGACGCCGTAGCCGAACTCACCGCCGTCCGAATAGCGCGTCGAGGTGTTGACGAAGACGCTGCCCGAGTCGATCGCGCGGGCGAAGCGCTGGGCCACCGCGATGTCCTGGGCCACGACGCCCTCCGCGTTGCGGGTGCCGTACCGGTTGATGTGGGCCAGCGCCTCGTCGAGTCCGGACACCACCTTCACGGCGAGGATCAGGTCCAGGTACTCGGTCGACCAGTCGCTGACCTGCGCCTCGGCGGCCGCCGGCCACACCTGCCGGGTGCGTACGTCACCACGCAGCTCGACGCCGAGGCCCTGCAGCTTGTCGAGGACCTTGGGCAGCCACTCGTCGGCAAGGTCCTCGTGCACGAGCAGCGTCTCCACCGCATTGCACACGCTCGGGCGGGAGGTCTTGCCGTTGACCACGATGCCCATGGCCATCGTGAGATCGGCCGAGGCGTCCACGTACACGTGACAGTTGCCGTCACCGTCGATGACCGTGGGCACCGTGGCGTTCTCGCGCACGGTGGCGATCAGGCCGGGACCGCCGCGTGGCACGAGGAGGTCGATGTACTCGTCTGCGTGCAGCAGCTCCAGGGCGGCATCGCGGGAGGCGTCCCGAATCAGCTGCACGGCGTCGTCGGGGACGTCGTCCAGGCCGCGCAGCGCCTCGGTGATCACGTCGGCGATGGCGACGTTGGTGTGCATGGCGATGGAGGAGCCCCGGAGGACCGCCGCGTTCCCGGACTTGAGGCAGAGCGCGGCCACCTCGGCAGTGACATTGGGCCGGGCCTCATAGATGACGGCGACCACGCCGAGAGGTTCGCGCACCTGGTCGATGTGGATGCCGTTGGGGCGGCTCCAGCCGTCCACGACCTGGCCGACCGGATCGGGCAGATCCCGGACGGTGCGGATCGCTGAGGTCATCCCGGTGATACGCCGGTCGGTCAGGGTGAGCCGGTCGATGAGGGTGGCGGAGGTGCCGACCGCGCGGGCCGCCTCCACGTCGAGGGCGTTGGCCGCCTGCAGGGACTCGCGCGCGGCGTCGATCGCGTCGGCGATCGCGGCCAGCGCCTGGTCCTTGACCTGGGTGGTCAGCTCCCGCGTGGCAGCCGATGCTTCGCGGGCACGACGGCAGACGTCGATGACGGTTTCGGAGATGGCGGTTTCGGACATGCTCAGACCTCCAGGAAACTGATGTACGCGGTGTGGTGGAGCACGGTGAGCTCCTCGCCCGCCGTCGCGAGCGCGCCGGAACCGGCCGATACGCGCCCGCGGGCGACGACCTCGGCCCCGTCCGGCCGCGGGCCCGGAGCGACGAGGTCGACCACGGCCCCGGATGCGAACGAGCCGGTGCAGGATTGGATATGGCGCCCCAGGAGCGGGCCGCCGTCCGCGATGACGGCGAGAGCCTCGGGGCGGCAGACGAGCCGTCCGGAGGGCGGCGCCGACAACGCCCGCCACAACAGGCCCACATCGGGCTGCTTGGCCGGGCGGCGCGGATGTACGAGGGTGCCGATGTCGTCGCCGCGCACAGCACGCACGGCTCCGTCCTCGGTGTCGGCGCTGGCGATCACCGCGGTAACCCCGGCCGTCGTTGCGATCCAGACGGCGCACAGCTTCGCCGCCATCCCGCCGGTGCCGAGCCCCTGGGCGGTGACACCCGCGAGCCGCTCGACGGCCGGCTTCATCGCCCGGACCTCGGGGATACGCCGGGCCGTCGCGTCCTGGCGCGGGTCGCTCTCGTACAGGCCGGGTACATCGGTGAGCAGCACCAGACGGCCCGCGCCGAGCAGCGCCGCGACCAGTGCGGCCAAGACGTCGTTGTTGCGGACCATGACGGCGTCGTTCTCGTTGACGACGGGCACCAGGTCCGCGTCGAGTGCGCCCTCCAGGACGGCTCGCGTACCACCCTGGTGCTCCGGTCCGATGAGGTCGGACGGGGTCAGCAGGATCTGCGCGGCAAGCAGCCCGCGCTCCTCGAAGGCGCGCCGGAACGCGTCGAACAGCAGCCCCTGACCTACGGCGGCCGCCAACTGGCGGGTGCTGTCGGACTGGGGGCCGGTGAGTCCGAGCCGGGACGCACCGAGCGCGATGGCGCCCGAGGCGACGAGCACCGGCCGCAGTCCGTCCGCGCGCAGCCTCACCATGGCGTCGGCGAGGGCATCGAGCTTGGCGGGGTCGGGCCGCTGCGCGGAAATGAGCGACGAGGTGCCGATCTTGATGACGACACACTCCGGATGGACGCCGGATGGACCTGGTGGCATGACAGTCCCCCTGGTTCTGGTCGTGGGCGGGTTGGCTTGCCCGGTAGGCGGAGGTGTTCGCGGATGTGCCGGTGGGCGCGGCGGTCGCCCGGCCACGGGGAGCCGCGCCCAGCCTTCGCGGGCGGGCGCCGAGGTATCAGCTCGAACGGATAGCGGCGTCGGCCGGGTACTCACGCCGTGACGGGGGCGGGGGCGGGCGCCACGCGGTGCAGCCAGCCCTCGGGGGCGGCGGTGCGTCCGGTGTGTACGTCCACCAGCGCGTCGCGCAGCGCGAGCGTCACGGGCCCGGCCGTGCCGTCCCCGATCCGCCACTCCTGATCGCCGTCGCGCACGGTGCCGACCGGGGTGACCACGGCCGCCGTGCCGGCAGCGAAGGTCTCGGTGAGGGTGCCGTCCAGGCTCTCCTGCCGCCACTGGTCGACTGCGAGGGGCTCCTCGCGCACCGCGAGGCCCTGCCGCCCGGCCAGGGTCATCAGGGAGTCCCGGGTGATGCCGGGCAGCAAGGTGCCCACTGCGGGCGGTGTCACGAGCTCGGCGTCGGCGCCGTGGCCGCGTACGAAGAAGAGGTTCATGCCGCCCAGTTCCTCGACCCAGCGGCGCTCCACCGGGTCGAGCCAGACCACCTGGTGACAGCCAGCGCTCACGGCCTGCTCCTGGGCGAGGTAGGCGGGTGCGTAGTTGCCCGCGAACTTCACACCGCCGGTGCCGCCCGGCGCGGCACGCGTGTAGTCGCGGCTGACAAACACCGTGACCGGATCCGGCCGGTCGGAGAAGAAGCCGCCGGTGACGAAGGCGATCAGCAAGAAGGTGTACGAACGGGCCGGGCGCAGAGCCAGGTTGGCCTCGTCGGCGAAGAGCACCGGACGCAGATACAGGCTCAGTCCGGGTGTCTGGGACAGGCTCGCCTGGTCGGCGGAGACAAGGAGTTCGACGGCGTCCTGGAACAGCGCGTCGGGCAGTACGGGCATGGCGAGGCGTTCCGCAGAGCGGCGCAGCCGGGCGGCGTGGTCCAGCGGCCGGAAAAGGTCCACGTCGCCGCCGGGGCGCCGGTATCCCTTCAGCCCCTCGAAGACCACCTGGCCGTAGTGGAGGCCGACCATGGCCGGTGACATCGGCAGTTCCGCGAAAGGCGCCAGGTGCGGCTGGGACCAGCTCTCGCCCTGCTGCCACCGCGCGGTCACCATGTGCGGGGTGAAGAGTTCACCGAATGGCGCGCGGGCAGGCGTGAGCACCGAATCAGCTGGATTGTGCATGGTTCTGAAATCCCCCGTCAATGACTCAAGGCCAACGTCTGCGCAATCAAACCAGCGGCGCGAAGAAGAATGTCTCGCGCAGCGAGAATGTCCCCGCCGCGGTCACGCTGAAGAAATCGGCAAAGCGCAGCGATGCTTTCGAGCCGTCACGCAGCACTCCTTCGAAGGCGCCGCGGACGGCCACTTCACGCCCCTCGCAGACGAGTGTGGTGATGGAATGGGTTCCGCTCTCGATGACCCGCTCGTCCCGGTAGAAGCGCTCCAGCTCAGCATGACCGTTGAGCTCTGCGTATCCGGGCCTTCGGTACTGCGCGGCGGGTTCGAACAGCTGGAGCAGCCCGGTGATGTCATCGGCGTCGACCAGGCGGTAATAGGTGCGTACGGATTCCGTGGGTGACGAAGACGAAACGACGGGTCGGGTGGGTTTCGAAACAAACTCATTCATGCGCTCGAACGTTCTCCCTGGGTAAAAAATCTGTCTGCGTATGGCCTAGCGAAGGCAGCAGGAAAAGGGCGGAGTGGAACCTGTTCGGACATCATCAGCGAAAGGGATCCGGACCGGCGGTGAATCTCGTCCGTCTACCAGCAGTCCACTCTGCGATGCCTTCCGGCCGCTCGGCAAGAGGCGCCGGGCATTTACCGAAGGTTCCGGCCGAAGTCCTGACTAAAGTAGGGGTGCTCGCTGGCCTTCGTGCACTGCGGAGACCCTTGCCCGGCCCTTACGTTTCGTTACGTGACGATGAACGTGAAGAGGCAGGGAGCGCATAGATGATCACGCTGCAGGGGTTGACCAAGCGGTACGGCGACCGCGCTGCGGTCGACGGCCTCTCCCTGACGGTCCCAGCGGGCCGGGTCACCGGGTTCCTCGGCCCCAACGGCGCGGGCAAGTCCACCACCATGCGCATGATCATGGGACTGGACCGCCCCACCGAGGGTCATGCCCTGGTCAACAACCGGCCCTACGAGCAGCTGCGCCACCCGCTGCGCGAGATCGGCGCGCTCCTGGACGCCAAGGCGGTGCACCCCAGTCGCAGCGCCCGCAACCACCTCAAGGCGCTCGCCCAGACGAACGGCATCCCGACGGCCCGGGTCGACGAGGTCCTGGAGACCGTCGGCCTCACCTCGGTAGCCGATCACCGCGCCGGATCGTTCTCACTCGGCATGAGCCAGCGCCTCGGGATCGCGGGCGCGCTGCTCGGCAACCCGGGCATCGTCATGTTCGACGAACCGGTCAACGGCCTCGACCCGGATGGTGTGCGCTGGATCCGCGGTCTGATGCGCGGCCTGGCAGCCGAGGGCCGCACGGTCTTCGTTTCCAGCCATCTGATGAGCGAGATGCAGCTGACCGCCGACCAGCTGGTCATCATCGGCAAGGGCAAGCTGATCACCGAGACCTCGGTCAAGCAGCTCATCGACGCCAGCTCCCTGAACGCCGTCAAGGCCCGCGGTCCCGAGACCTCCGCGCTGGAGCGCCTGGTCGCCCGCCTCTACGAGTGGAGGGTGCCCGTCCGCTGGGAGAGCGCCAACGAATTGCACATCAACGGGCTCACCGTCGATCGGGTCTCTGACCTGGCGTACGAGCTGGGCGTGCGCTTGCACGAGGTGCGCGCCGTCGAGGCCTCCCTGGAACAGGCCTACATGGAGCTCACCGCCGACAGCGTCGAGTACGGAACCCCTGCCTCGCGCCCCGCGCCGGCGTCGGATGTCGATGGAGGCCGTGCATGACCGACACCCTCGTCCCCCTGGCTAAGGCTGGACCTGACTACGGCGTCGGCGTGTACCGCGACATCACGGAGTGGGCCGCCGACACCCCCGGCTGGCTACAGACGTTCGGCGAGCTGTTCACCGAGGGTGGCATCCTGCTGTTCGTCGGCGTCATGGTCTTCCAGTGGTGGCGGGCCCGCAAGGGCGACGACCGCGCCATGGCGTACGCGCTGATCGCGCCGATCGCCGTCGTGGTGGTCTACGCCCTCAGCGAGGTCATCAAGGCATGGCTGCACGAGGAGCGGCCCTGCCGCGATATCCCCGGGGTGCGGGCCATCGCGGAGTGTCCGGCCGCTGGTGACTACTCCTTCCCGAGTAACCACTCGGTGATTGCCGCCTCCGCAGTGGCCACCCTTCTCATCAGCTGGCGCCTTATCGGTGTCCTGCTGCTGCCAGTGGCGGCCCTGGTCGCCCTGTCCCGGGTCTACGTCGGCGTCCACTACCTGCACGACGTCGCGGCTGGCATGCTGCTCGGCCTGCTGCTCGCCCCGCTGGTGCTCCTGGCCCTGCGGGTACCCGGCACTCACCTCATCACGGCCCTGCGCCGCAAGCCTTCACTCGCGCTGGTCCTCGGCGCCTCGCCCGTCCTGGCGCCGCCTGCCCCACAGCACGCCCCGTACTCCGCTACGCGCCACTGAGCAGCGGCGCCACCCGCAACTCTCCTCATCTGAACGGGAACTGTCATGACGACATCGACCTCTCCGTCCGCCGCGCCCGGTGCGGCGCAGGCGACCGGCGGCGGATTGCCCGGCGCCGTGGCAGCCGAGTGGACCAAGCTGTGGTCGGTCAGGTCCACCTGGTGGAGCCTCATCGGCGGCGGACTACTGATGCTGCTCACCGCGCCGATCATCGGCTCGACCATGGCGAACAACAAGAAGAACAGCGCCGGAGTCGCGGTCAGCGAGGTCGCGGTCAACACGGTCTACGTCGCCGAGTTCGCCCTCATTGCCCTGTCGATGCTGGTGATCACGGCCGAGTACACCTCGGGTAGCATTCGCACTACCCTGCAGGCCGTGCCCAGGCGCGGGCAGATGCTAGCCGCCAAGAACATCGTGGCTGGCGCCATCAACTTCGTCGGCGGTATCGTGCTCTGCCTCATCGGCGCCGGAGTGTCGGCTGTGACGCTGGGGGACAAGGCGATCGCCGACGGGGGAGAAATACTCGCCACTTCCCTACGCATGGGTGTCTACCTGGCCCTGATCAGCATGCTGACCATCGGTGTAGCCATCGCGGTGCGCAGCGCCGCGGGCACCTTGACCATCGTATTCGTCGGCCTCACCGTCATGCCGGTGATCCTGCAGGCCTCAGACATGTCGCCGCTGGTCTGGCTCTCCGACCGGATGCCCAACTCGGCCGGCACGCACTTCATGAACGCAGACACCAGTCCGTACGGAGCGGGCACGGCCTTGGTCTTCCTGCTCCTGTGGTCCGTAGTGGTCACCGCGGTCGGCCATCAGACACTGCGCCGCCGCGACGCCTGACCACCCCCCGATCACGTCCCGGTCGCAGAACCGGGGCGTGCGGGTGTTGCGCATTCAATATCCCCCGTATGGATGCGCAACACCCGTCCAACACCATGCCAGTTGCCCCATGGCCTCTGCTACGCCGCTGGTCGGCTGACTTAGAGTGAACCCCGTGACCCGCATCCCTCTCCATCTGCGAACACTCGCCGACTGGCTGGCCCCCACCGAGCGCCCGCCGAGGCCCAGACGTTGGATCTCGGCCTCGCTGCTCACCTGGGTGGCGCTCAACATCCCCGCTCTGCTGCTCGTCCAAAGCATGAACGCGGTGGAGCACCGGACGCTGCAGCTCCTCGTCGGCGCCGCGGTGATCGGCGCCTCCGTGCTGATCTACTTTCGGCTGCCCCTCGTCTCGTTCGTACTGTGCCTGGGCCTGTGGTGGTTCGTCGGGGTCATGCAGAACGATGTCGGCTCCATCGTAGTGTCGCCGTATCTGCCGACGGTGTTCATCAGCAGCTTCACCGTGGGACGGCTGCCGATGCGGCCGGCATCAGTGCTCGCCTCGGTCGGCGTGGTAATCCTGGCGGGAACCGCGGTCACAGCCTTCGCCGGGCTGACGCTGCCGATGTGGTTCGTCCTGATGACCTCGCTGATCTTCGCCTGCCAGCTGCCGTGGCTGGTGGGCCGCTACGCACGCCAGCGCAGCGAACTGCAGCACGCCGGCTGGGAGCACGCCCGCCAGCTGGAGCTCCAACAGCGCATCAGCGTGGAACAGGCCCGGCTCCGCGAACGCACCCGTATCGCCGAGGACATGCACGACTCGCTGGGCCACGAGCTCAGCCTGATCGCGCTGCGCGCGGGTGCCCTGCAGGTCACGCCGGGCGTCGACGAGCGCTTCCGGGACGCGGCGGGAGAGTTGCGGGCCAACGCTGCCAGCTCCTTGGAACGTCTGCGCGACATCATCGGAGTCCTGCGGGAGGACGACGCTCCGGCCAGGATGGAGCCCGCTCAGCCGGACATCGGCGACTTGGTGGAGCGCGCCCGCGACAGCGGAGTGGACGTGGTGTTCGACCGCAGCGGCGATATCGGGAGCCTAGACGAGATGACCGACAAGGCTCTGTTTCGGGTGGTGCAGGAGTCGCTGACCAACGCCATGAAGCACGCGCCCGGATCATGCATCACGGTCCGACTCGCTTACGCTGTCGACGAGGTAATGGTCATCGTACGCAACGGACCCTCGCCGCAGCGGCCCGACCGGCCCGCCGTGCAAGGCCGGCGCGGACTGATCGGCCTGGAGGAGCGGACCCGGCTCGCGGGCGGCGCCCTGCGCGCCGCCCCCCTGCACGACGGCGGCTTCGAGGTGCAGGCGAGCCTGCCGCGCACCCCGCCCGCCATGCGCCAGGCTGGCAGCACCACGGCGCCGATCGACACCCACGCCGAGATCACTGAGGACAGCCTGGCGCACGCCACCACCCGGCTGCGCCGACGGTTCATCTCCCTGGTGGCCCTGCCGCTCACCCTGTGTGTGTGCCTGGCCGTCGGCATGCTCGGCTACTACGCCTATCTGTCCTCGTCTTCGGCGCTCGCCCCGAAGTTCTACGATCGGATCGAGCTCGGTAGCCCCGCAGACCAGATACAGCACCTACTGCCCGACAACGAGATGAGCGATCCGCCCTCCGAATCGCTCCCCGAGCCCGAGGGCGCCGCCTGCCGCTACTACCGGGCCAGTTCGGCGCTGTTCGTACGCATCGACGTGTACAGGCTCTGCTTTCGGGACGGCTATCTGACGCACAAGGACGTCATCACGGCCAAGTCCCGCGAACCCGTCGACCACGATTGACCGGGGCGGACCGTCCCCCGCCTCCGCGCACCCAGGTCCCCATTGAACAGGGAGAGCACGATTACTGCCATCCGACTCATCCTTGCCGACGACGAGATGATGATCAGGGCTGGCGTAAAGGCCATCCTCGCCGCCGACCCCGAGATCCATGTGGTGGCGGAGGCCGCCAACGGCGCCGAAGCCGTCGACCTGACCCTCAGACACCACCCCGACGTGGTCCTCATGGACATTCGGATGCCGGTGATGGACGGGCTCGCCGCAACCGCGGAGATCAAGCGCAAGGTCCCGGAGACCTCCGTCCTGATCCTCACCACCTTCTCCGAGGACGAGTACGTCGCCCGGGCCCTGGGCGACGGCGCCGGCGGATTCATGCTCAAGTCTGGCGATCCCCGCGAGCTGTTGACCGGTGTACACGCCGCCGCACGAGGCGCCGCCTATCTCTCGGCCGAGGTCGCCGGCCGCATCATCGCCGAGCTGAACCGCGGCTCCGCGGGCCAGCGCATGGTGCGCAACGCCGCCTCGCGCGAACGCGTCGAGACACTCACCGAACGCGAACGTCAAGTCCTCGCCCTTCTCGGCCAGGGCCTGTCCAACGCCGACATCGCCAAGCGACTACACGTAGTGGAAGGGACTGTGAAGAGCTACGTCAGCTCCATCCTCATGTCCCTCGAGGTACGCAACCGGGTGCAGGCGGCAATCATCGCGTACGAGACCGGTCTGGTGGACAAGGAGCTATGACGCCCATGCCGCACCCTGACATGGTCCGCACCACTCTGGAGCGCGCCTGCGCGGCCCAGCCGGGAAGCCGCGCGCTGGAGCCAGTCGAGGACCGACGAAGTCGTCGCCGCGGTGGGCTGGTGCTGCTATCAGGAGAGCACCACCCGCCGCCTGGCCCTGCTCAGCCACGCCGAGACCGCACTCGGCGACCCCGAGCACCTCTACATGCTGCAGCACCGTAGGGTCCTCGGTGTCCTCCGCGATCTGCACGGCCAGTCCACCGTCGGCGTCGTCGAGGACCTGCCGGACCTCGGTCTGCGCAGGATCGCCAAACCGCTCGGCGTGATCGCCGTCCCCAGTCCGGCCACCACACCGGTGCCCGGCATCGTCTGCAACGTGCTGCCCATGGTGAAGACCCGCAACGCGGCCGTCTTCAGCCCCAACCCACTGGCGCTGGGCCCGGCCCGGGCCACGGTGCGGGTCGTACGGGACGCGCTCGCCGAGGTCAGCGCGCCCGTCGACCTGGTTCAGTGCCTGGAGCACACCGACCGGCGCACAAGCGCCGAGCTGATGGCCGGGGCCGACCATGTGGTGGCCATCGGCGGCGCGGGCACCGTCCGCAGAGCGTCTGAGAGCGGAACTCCCGCTGTCGGCACGGGCGTCGGCGATCCGACAGTCGTCGTGGACGAAACCGCGGACCCGGCCGACGCAGCCGAGAAGATCGTGACGGATGCAAGCTACAACAACGGCACCTCCTGCTCCTCGGAGAGCAATGTACTCGTGCACACCTCGGTCCTCGACGAGTTCAGCTCCCAACTAAAGGCGCAAGGTGCCCACTTGTGCACCGAGTCCAAAGACTGCGGTTGCGGAGCGTACTCTGGTCCGACGACGGGAAACTGGACCGAGACATGATCGGCCTCCCGGCTGCCGAGCTCGCCGAGGCTGCCGGCATCCACAGTGCCCGACACGACAAGGCCTCGCTCCTGGTCCTCGCGGGCAACACCCGCTCCAAGCGGGCGAGTTACGGGACGAACCGATCCTGCGCGAGAAGATCTCTCCGGTGCTGACGCTCGGCCGGTTCGACTACTTCGCCGAGGCGGGCTCGGGCGTGCAGCGTGTCCTCGACATCTGCGGGAAAGGCCACAGCTGCGGCGTCCACAGCACCCGGGCCGACCGGGTGGCCTGCTCACCAAGGCAGTGGACAGCTGCCGGGTCGTGGTGAACCAGTCGACCATGACCACCACCGGCAGCTTCGAGAGCGGCGTCCCCTTCACCACCACACTTTCCAGCGGCAGCTGGGGAGGCTGCAGCACCTCCGGAAACGTCACCTGGCTGACCTTTCTCAACCACACCCTCATATCCCGTCCTATAGCGGAATGCCTACCCGACGAGAAGCTCCTCTTCGGCGCGTACTGGGGCCGGGAGGTTACCTGACTTTCGTCAACTGCATACTGGATCAAAGTAGGTTGACACAATCCCTCGCTTCGGCATGTACGGGATTCTCCTTGACGCATGTTCGAAGTCCGGCATAAATTCACGGGAGTTCGGGAGTTCCCGTCGGGCCGTCCCGGCACGCAGCAGGGGAGAGACATTCATGGCATGGGCATCCGTGAACGGAATTCGGATCCACCATGAATCGCAGGGGGCCGGCGAACCGGTCCTGATGGTGATGGGCAGCGGAAGCCGAGGGAGGGTCTGGGACCTCCACCAGGTGCCGGCCCTCACCGCCGCCGGATACCGCGTCATCACCTTCGACCACCGCGGCGTACCGCCCACCGACGAGTGTGCCGACGGTTTTACCCTCGACGACATGGTCGCGGACACCGCCGCCCTCGTCGAGCACCTGGGCATCGGCCCTTGTCTCGCCGTCGGCACCTCGCTGGGCGCCCAGATCCTCCAGGAACTGATGCTGGCCCGCCCCGAACTGATCAGCAGAGCGGTCCTCATGGCGACCAGAGCCCGTACCGACACACTGCGTCGCGCCCTGAGCGCGACCGAGATCGACCTGCACGACTCGGGCCTGCGCCTGCCGCCCCGCTACGCCGCCGTCATCCAGGCCATCCAGAACCTCTCGCCGCGCACCCTGGCCGACGGCGAGCAGATCCAGGACTGGCTCGACCTGTTCGAGGTGTCCGCCCCGACCCGCCCCGGCGGCCGAGTGCACATGGGCTTCTCCGCGATGCCGGACCGCACCCGCGCCTACCGGGCCATCGACCGCCCGTGCCAGGTGATCGCCTTCGGCGACGACATGATCACGCCCCCGCATCTGGGCGAAGAGGTCGCCGACGCCATCCCCGGGGCCCGCTTCGAGCTGATCCAGGGCTGCGGCCACTACGGCTACCTGGAAGACCCGAAGCAGGTGAACAAGACACTGATCGAGTTTTTGAGGCTGGAAGGATGACCATGAAGGACCTGGCCGAACTGCGCGCCTGGAAGCCCTACGAGATCACCGCGGATACAAGCGGGAGTGCGCCCGGCTCACTGCCCGAGTTCCTTGCCTCCCATGACAACTTCAACGCATTCCTCACAGAGAAGAAGGCCATCGTCTTCCGTGGATTCAGCGTAGCGGAGGATTCCCTGGATCCGGTGCTCGACCAGCTTCTGCCCAACCGGCTCGCGTATGTGCACGGAAATTCACCGCGTACCAAAGTGGGGTCGAACGTCTACACCTCCACGGAGTACCCGCAGGAATTCACGATATCGATGCACAACGAGCTGAGCTATGGCCACCGGTGGCCGTCGCGGCTCGTCTTCTACTGCGCCACCGCCCCGGCCACCGGCGGCGCCACCACGGTCGTCGACGGCGAGCTGTGGCTGGCCTCGCTGGAACCCGAGGTACGCGAAGCCTTCGCCGGCGGTGTGCGCTACAACCAGAACCTGCACGACGGCATCGGCCTCGGCAAGAGCTGGCAGGACACCTTCGAGACGGACGACCGGGCGGCCGTCGAAGCGTTCCTCAAGGAGGCCGAGGCCGAGTGGAGCTGGCAGCCCGACGGCGCACTGCGCATCACCCAGATCCGGCGCTCTACCCTCGTCCACCCGGAATCCGGCACCGAAGTCTGGTTCAACCAGTCCGACCAGTGGCACCCGGCCTCGCTCGGCGACGAAACCGCCGCCGAACTGGCCCAGATCCTCCCCGCCGAGGAACTTCCCCAGTCGGTCACCTTCGCCGACGGCACACCGATCCCCGACGCCTATGTCCTCCAGGTCCGCGACCGGGGTCTCGAGAACGCCGTGGACGTGAACTGGGCCCAGGGCGACCTCTTGGTCATCGACAATGTGGCCGTGGGCCACGGTCGCGGCGCCTTCACCGGAGACCGCCGCATACTGGTCGCGATGACCGACTGACCGCCAGGTCGACACCTTCCAGCATCCACTGAGCTGTTTCCAACCTGACGGCGCTGGCCGCGTGTTGGGCGGGTCTACGGAACGACGAAGCTCCTGGTAGACGGGTTCACGATCAAGATCCGCCGTCTGCCAGGAGCTTCGCGTGCTTGTCCACCCGTCGTCGATCGACCTGTCCAGTCGCACCCCGCGGTACCTGACCGGACGACTTGCTGTGCGGCGAGGGGAGATCGGGACCCGGCGGCGGCGTCTGACCGCCGGCCGTCAGACTCTCCCCGCCCCGGCCCATCTGCGGTGCGGTGACACCTACGCCCAGCTTGCCGCCGGGATCGGGATCGGCATCGCGACCGCGTACCGCTACATACGCGAAGCCGTCGACCTGCCGGCCGCGCTCGCACCCACCCTGGCCCAGGCGATACGCGTCGCGCGGACCAAGGCGTTCATGATCCTGGACGGCACCCTGCTGCCGATCGACCGGATCGCCGCCGACACCCCGCACTACTCGGGCAGACACAAACGTCACGGCATGAACGTCCAGGTCCTCACCGACCCGTTCGGCCGCCTGCTGCGGGCCCCACCCGCGCTTCCCGGATTTACCCACGACCTGACCGCCGCCCGCACCCACGGCATCGTCGACGCACTCACCGACGCCGACCTCAAGCGCTGGGCCGACAAGGCATACCAGAGCGCCGGCAGCTCCATCCGGGTGCCCTTCCGCGGCCGTCGCCTCAAGCGGTGGCAGCGCCGCCACAACAGCACACACGCCAAGATCCGCTGCCTCGGCGAGCAGGCCATGGCCACCCTGAACGGCTGGCGCCTCCTACGGAAGCTCCGCTGCAGCACCACCCGCATCACAGCGATCGTCCAGGCCATCCTCGTCCTTCACCACGCGTCAACGTGAGGTTGGAAAGGGCTCGGTAGCCATCCCCGAATATCTCGTCGCAAGCGAGGGGAACATAGCCGCACATCGCCGGTTAGCCAAACCGGCCTTTGCGCGGACGATTGTTGTCCACCGTTTGCTCCGAGTACCACGGCGGATCGATCCACCTGCGAGCAGCGCCATCTGCCGCCGACGGCTTTCCCCAGAATCACTTTGGTGCTCCATACCACCCGGAGATTCACCACACTTGCCCAACGAACCGATAGCAGACTACACAGACCGTCATGAGGACGGTGCCCCTTTCGTCCAAGATGACAGCGGGTCGTCTCTCCTGGCCAATGCTTGGTATTCGACGCGCGACCTCGCCGCCTGCCTGCGTGTAGACACCTCGACTCTGCGCCGTTGGCGCACCGCTCGGCCACCCCAGGGCCCGCCGTTCGTCTCCGTGTCGGAACGCGTCATCATGTACAGCGCGGTCGACGTTGAGGAGTGGCTGCATCGCCACCGGACCGTCCCGCGGCAAGACGCCTGATGGCCGAGAAAGCCGTGGTACCGGCCGGTGTCCGACTCACCACCGACATCGAGTACCGGCCTGATCGCCCCAACCCGTACCGTGCGCGAGTCCGCTGGTTCGATCCGGCTACGAAGCGGC
>NZ_JBIVPT010000038.1:0-22066 GCF_044754785.1 Streptomyces sp. NPDC092952
GGCTGCACACCTACAATCACCACCGTGGACACACCGCACTCGCAGGCAAACCACCCGCCAGCCGCGTCCCCAACCTCACAGGGCAATACACCTAGAGCTGCCCCAGCCGCGCCAGTTCGGCGTCGATGGCGCCACGCATCAGGTCGCGGGCGTGCTCGATGCGGATCCCGCCGCTCAGCCAACGCATGCTCAGGCCCTCCAGAAGGGCGGTGAGCCGCTCGGCGGCCCCGGCGAGCGACGAGGCGGACGCCATCGGCTGCACCTGGCCCAGCAGCGCGGCCACGTCCTGCACCCATGTGAGGGTCGCCCGGGCGAGATCCTCGCGCAGCTCCTCGTGGAAGACGGCACTGGCCCGCAACTCGCCCCAGGCCGAGCTGTTCTCCCGCACCTCGACGGTGTCCTGGAGTTCCAGGAGGAGGGTGTCGTCGAGTTCCTCGCGTGGGGTGGGCGCGGGGCCGTCCGGGTCACGGCTGGTGGTGTAGCGCTCGGCGCGGTTGTTGATGAACTCAAGCGTCTGGCGCAGGATCCCGGTGCGGTCCTTGAAGTGGTAATAGATCAGCGCGGTGGACACACCCGCCTCGGCCGCGAGCTCTTCCACGCGCAGCCCGCGGACCCCGCGCCGGGCAATCACCCGGGCGGCCGCTTCGAGGATCTGAGTACTGCGTGAGGCCATGACGCGAACCCTACCGGGCGCTTTCCGGCAGGGCGTCCGCGGCCCGGGAGCGGCGCCTCCGAGGCCCGGAGCAGGACGTTTCCGGCCGGACACACCCACGGGCGCAGTCACGGATCCGACCGGACGACCGCCCACTCGGGGCGCGGGCGGGGCGCCGGTCGGGCGGAACCCCTCGGGCGGACAAGAGCACGGGCCTCATTCCACACTTCTGACTAAAGTTTCAGTCAATTATGACACCATGGTCGTCGCGCAGACCACCGGGAGGGATCACGTGGCGACGGACCGCAGAACGGCAATCCTGGAAGGGGCCGCCCGGCTGATAGCCCGCCGCGGGGTGCGCGGCCTGCGGGTCGAGGAGCTGGCGGCAGAGGCCGGCGTGTCCGCCGCGCTGGTCTACTACCACTTCAAGGACCGGGCCGGCATCCTGCTCCGCACCCTGGAGTTCATCAGCGACCGGGCGGAACGGTACACCGCCGGGCACGGCGACCACACCGGACCCACCCGCCACGGGGGCGAGCTGGAGCGGTCCTTCCTGCTGGAGCTCCAGGACTTGCCCGAGGTGCGCGAGAACAGCATCGCCTGGGGTGAGCTGCGGGCCAGCGCGGTCTTCGACCCCGTACTCCGGCGCGGCCTGGCCGAGGCCGGCGCGGCCTGGGCCCGGGAGGTGGCGGAGCTGCTCGGAGCGACGCACCCGGCAGTCTCGGCGACGGCCCGCGCCGCGTCCGCCGAACGGCTCACCGCCCTGCTGGAAGGGCTCAGCATGCGCTGGCTGAGCGGGGTCCTGCCGCTGGAGAACGCCCGGAAGCTCATCGCGGAGGCGATTGCGGTGGAAGCGGGGCGACTGGACGACCCCAGGAGGTAGCGACTCCCCAGCGGTGCGGCGGTGCGGCGTGGAACGCGTACCCGCCACCACGGGTGGAAAAATTGACTGAAATTCCAGTCAATGCCACAGTGGGGTCCCGGTTCGTTCGGGCTCGTGCGCGGGTCCGTCCTACCCGTCTCGTGTCCCCCACAGCGGCCGGATGTCTTCCTGCCGGTCCACGATCGGAGCAGTCCACGGTGACCACGCTTCCCCCTTCCCGTCGTTCCGCCCTGCTCTCCTTCGCCGGAGTCGGCGCGGCCGTGCTCGGCGTCTCGGCCTGCGACCCCGGCGAACGCGCGCGGGAGGGCGATGCCTCCGGCAGCCCTCACAAGAAGGCCGGAAGCGCCGGCACGCGACGGATGGGGGCCGAGTGGGAGAGTCACACCCGGACCTTCATGTCGTGGCCCGCACTGGACTCGGTCTGGGGAGAGGACCTGCCCTACGTGCGGGAGGACATCGCGCGGGTGGCGCGGGCGATCGGGGAATACGAGGAGGTCGTCCTGATGGCCCGGCCCTCGCAACGGGCCGCGGCCCAGAAGGCGTGCGGTTCCCAGGTCGAGGTCATCCCGCTGGAGGTCGACGACCTGTGGGCCCGGGACACCGTGCCCGTCTTCGTGGAGGACGACGGCAGGCTCACGGGCGTCGACTTCAACTTCAACGGGTGGGGAGACAAGCAGGTTCACGGCAACGACGCCCGCGTCGGCCGCACCCTGCTGCGGAAGTACGCGATCCCCCGTGTCCAGGCGCCACTGGTCGCCGAGGGCGGATCCTTCGAGTGCGACGGCGAGGGGACCCTGCTGGTCACCGAGAGCTCGATCGTCAACAAGAACCGCAATCCCGGCAGGAGCCGGGACCGGATCGAGGCCGAGCTCAAGCGGACCCTGGGCCTGGAGAAGGTCATCTGGCTGGCCGGGGTGCGCGGCGAGGACATCACCGACGCCCACGTCGACAGCCTCGTGCGGTTCGCCGCACCCGGTGTGGTCCTCCTGGACAAGGCGTTCCCGGGGATGCCCGCCGACTCCTGGTCGCGCTCCTCCGACCAGGCGAGGCACGTGCTCTCCAGGGCCACCGACGCCCGGGGCCGCCGGTTCGAGATCATCGACCTGCCGCAGCCCGACCTCGACAGGATCACGGGGCGGGGCGACGACTTCGTGTCGAGCTACGCCAACTTCTATGTCGCCAACGACGCCGTCTTCCTGCCCAGGTTCGGGGACAGGACGGCCGACGACCGCGCCCGCGGAATCCTGCAGGAGCAGTACCCCGAGCGCGACGTCGTACAGGTCGGGATCGACACCATCGCCTCCGGCGGCGGCGGGATCCACTGCTCGACCCACGACCAGCCCGGCAAGCCGGCCGCCTGACGCGACGGCGCGTCGCGTTCACCGCCCCAACTCCGCTATCGGTCAAGGGAGTCGTCGGCGGCGAGGCCCGCGGGCCGGAGGCATCGGCCCGTTGTGGAAAGTGGCGTTTCGTGCCCTCCCCCACCTGCCTTTACGGTCGGATCCATGGAGCTGAATCTTCCGACGGCCGGACAACTCACGGCTGCCCTGCGCGCCGGTGACGTGACTTCGGCGGAACTGACCGACGAGGCGATCGCCCGTATCGAACGGGACGACGAGACGATCAACGCGATCTGCGTGCCGGACTTCGACCGGGCACGGGCCGCCGCACGCGACGCCGACCGGGCGCGGGCCCGCGGTGAGGACCGGCCGCTGCTGGGCGTCCCGGTGACGGTCAAGGAGTCGTACGACGTCGCGGGGCTGCCCACGACCTGGGGCCTGTCGCCGCACCGGGACTTCGTACCGGCCGAGGACGCGGTGCAGGTGTCCCGGCTCAGGGACGCGGGCGCGGTGGTGCTCGGCAAGACCAACGTGCCCGTCGGGCTGCAGGACATACAGACCTTCAACGAGATCTACGGCACCACCAACAACCCGTGGGACCACCGCCGTACGTCGGGCGGCTCCTCCGGCGGCTCGGCGGCGGCCCTGGCGTCCGGATTCGGCGCGCTGTCCATCGGCTCCGACCTCGCCGGTTCGCTGCGCACCCCCGCGCACTTCTGCGGCGTCTACGCGCACAAGCCGACGCTCGGACTGGTGGCGGCCCGTGGCATGGTCCCGCCGCCCGGTCCGGCCCTGCCGGTCGAGCACGACCTCGCCGTCGCCGGCCCGATGGCGCGCAGCGCCCGCGATCTCACGCTGCTGCTCGACGTCATGGCCGGACCGGACCCGCTGACGCTCGGCACGGCGTACGGTCTGACGCTGCCGCCCGCCCGCCATGAACGGCTCGGCGACTTCCGGGTCCTGGTCCTGGAGGAGCATCCGCTCATCCCGACCGGGGCCGCCGTGCGGGCGGCCGTGGGCCGGGTGGCCGACGCGCTCGTCGACGGGGACGCCCGCGTGGAGCGGGACAGTCCGCTGCTGCCCGACCTGGCCGAGGCCGCGGTGCTCTACACGAAGTTCCTGTTCTCGGGCTCCGTCGCGCGCTTTCCCGTCGAGGAGTACGAGGAGCTGCGGTCCCGCGCCGCCGGGCTGGGGGCGGACGACGAGAGTCTCGACGCGGCGCGGCTGCGGGGCATGGTGCTCAGCCACAGCGACTGGATCGAGCTGAACGGTCTGCGCGAGCTCCACCGCCACGGCTGGCGGCGGCTGTTCGCCGAGTTCGACGCCGTGGTGTGCCCCGTCACCCCCACCCCCGCGTTCCCGCACGACCACGAACCCGACCTGCTGAAGCGTCGGCTCGACATCGACGGCGTCGCGTACCCGTACGTCGACCAGTTCGTCTGGGCCGGGCTGGCCACGATGCCCGGTCTGCCCGCCACCGCCGTGCCGGCGGGCCCGTCGCCGGAGGGGCTGCCGGTGGGCGTGCAGATCATCGGTCCGATGTTCGAGGACCGCACTTCGCTGCGGCTGGCCGAACTGCTCGAACAGAGGATCGGCGGCTTCCGGTCCCCAGCGGTGCTGCCGGGTGCGGGTCAGCCCACGTAACCCCCGGGGCTGCCCCAGGTGGCGCCACGGGTGGTGGTGCGGTCGACGAGGACGCAGCGGGTGCCGGTGAAGTTGGTGGGCATGCACTTGTTGCAGTGGATGCAGAGGGACGGGGTCGCGGCGTCCTCGCGGAGCCGGTCGACCAGGTCGGGTTCGCGGAGCAGGGCGCGGGCCATGGCCACGAATCCGAAGCCCTCGCGCATCGCCCGGTCCATGACCGGTTTCGTGGTGATGCCGCCGAGCAGGATCATCGGCAGCTTCACGGCGGCGCGGATCTGCCGGGCGTCCTCCAGCAGGTAGGCGTCCCGGTAGGGGTAGCTGCGCAGGAACCGGCCGCCGACCGCCTTCACCCCGAGCCGGGCGGGCCGGGGCATGACCGCGGCGAACTCGCGGAGCGGGGCGTCGCCCTTGAAGAGGTACATCGGGTTGAGCAGGGAGCTGCCCGCGGTCATCTCCAGGGCGTCGACGGTGCCGTCCTCCTCCAGCCAGCGGGCGACCGCGATGGCCTCGTCGAGCCAGAAGCCGCCGGGCACCCCGTCGTCCATGTTCATCTTGGCGAGGACGGCGATCCGGCCGCCGACCGCGTCGTGGACGGCGCGCATGATCTCCCGGGCGAATCTGGCCCGGTTCTCCAGGCTGCCGCCGTAGCGGTCGGTGCGGCGGTTGATGCGGGGGCTGAGGAAGGAGCTGGCCAGGTAGTTGTGGCCCAGGTGGACCTCGACGGCGTCGAAGCCCGTGGCGGCGGCGCGGCGGGCGGCCTCGGCGTGCGCCTCGGTGATGCGCCGGATGTCGTCGGGGGACGCCTCCCGGGCCCGGGTGAAGGCGGTGGTGTGGAAGAAGGCGGACGGGGCGAGGGCGGGGGCCCGGTTGGCGCGGGCACCGGCGACGGGGCCGGCGTGGCCGATCTGCGCGGAGACGGCGGCGCCTTCGGCGTGCACGGCCTCGGTGAGGACGCGCAGTCCGGGCAGGGCCTCGTCGGTCCAGTGGATCTGGTGCCGGTCGGTGCGCCCGTCCCGGGTGACGGCGCAGTAGGCGACGGTGGTCATGCCGACGCCGCCGCGCGCGTAGGCGACGTGGAAGTCGACCAGGTCCCGGGTGACCAGGGAGCGGTGGCCGAGCCCCTCGTAGGTGGCTGCCTTGATGACCCGGTTGCGGAGCCGGACCGGGCCCAGCCGGGCGGGGGCCAGGACGTCGGGTACCTCGGTGGCGGTCATGGACGGTTCCTCCTCGGTGTGTCGGGACGTACGGGTACGGTTCAGCGCGCCCCGTACACCGGCTGCGGCGGTTCGGCCCGGGCGAGCAGTGCGGTGGCGGCCTCCCCCGCCCCGGCCGGGCTCCACCGGGCGCCCCTGTCCGCGGTGGGGCCGGGGCGCCAGCCCTCCATCACCGTGATCCGCCCGGCCTCGGCCTCGAAGACCCGGCCGCTGACCCCGGCACTGGCGGCCGAGCCGAGCCAGACGACGAGCGGCGAGACGTTCTCCGGGGCCATCGCGTCGAACGCGCCGGGGGCGGGCGCCGCCATGGTCCCGGCGAAGGTCTCCTCGGTCATCCGGGTGCGGGCGGCCGGGGCGATCGCGTTGACCTGGACCCCGTAGCGGCCGAGTTCGGCGGCGGCCACCAGGGTCAGGGCGACGATCCCGGCCTTGGCGGCGGAGTAGCAGACCTGGCCGACGCTGCCCAGCAGCCCCGCCCCGGACGAGGTGTTGACGACCCGGGCCTCGGGCACCCGGCCCGCCTTCGCCTCGGACCGCCAGTGCGCCGCGGCGTGTTTGAGCGGCAGGAAGTGGCCCCTGAGATGGACCCGGGTCACCGCGTCCCAGTCGTCCTCGTCCAGGTTGACCAGCATCCGGTCGCGGAGGAATCCGGCGTTGTTGACCAGGGTGTCGAGCCTGCCGTAGGTGTCGAGCGCGGTCGCGACGAGGGAGGCGGCGCCCCCGGCGGTGGCGATGTCCGCGCAGTGCGCGACGGCTTCGCCGCCGGCCGCGCGGATCTCCTCGACGACCTGCTGGGCGGGTGCGGTGGCGCCGCCCGAGCCGTCGAGGCCGACGCCGAGGTCGTTGACCACGACCCGGGCGCCCTCGGCGGCGAGGGCCAGGGCGTGGGCGCGGCCGAGTCCGCGGCCCGCGCCGGTGACGACGGCGACGCGTCCGGCGCACAGGGCGGTCGGTGAGCTCATGGCGGAGGTCCTTTCGCTGGGCGGGGTCCGGCGGCCGGAGCGGGCGCCCGCCGGAGCGGGCGGTGCCCTCCCGCGGTGTCCGTATCACTGCTACGTTGAACCAAACAAACGTTAGGTGGAAAGGTAGCTGATCTGCTCATGGGTGTCTCCACCTCCGCCCCGGAAGAGGGCGTCGCCGTCGTCACCGTCGACTTCCCTCCGGTCAACGCCCTGCCGGTGCGCGGCTGGCACGACCTCGCCGACGCGGTGCGCGCCGCCGGGGCCGATCCGCAGGTCCGGTGCGTGGTGCTCGGCGCCGAGGGCCGCGGCTTCAACGCGGGCGTGGACATCAAGGAGATGCAGCGCGCGGACGGGCACGACGCGCTCCTCGGGGCCAACCGGGGCTGCTTCGAGGCGTTCGCCGCGGTCTACGAGTGCGAGGTCCCGGTGGTCGCCGCCGTGCACGGCTTCTGCCTGGGCGGCGGCATCGGCCTGGTGGGCAACGCGGACGCGATCGTGGCCAGCGAGGACGCGGTCTTCGGGCTGCCGGAGCTGGACCGGGGCGCGCTCGGCGCGGCCACCCATCTGGCCCGGCTGGTCCCGGCGCACCTGATGCGGGCCCTGTACTACACCTCGCGCACCGTGACGGCCCGGGAGCTGCACGGGCACGGTTCGGTGTGGCGCGTCGTCCCGCGCGAACGGCTGGCCGGGGCCGCCCTGGAGCTGGCCCGGGAGATCGCCGCCAAGGACGGCTCGCTGATCCGGCTGGCCAAGGCCGCCATCAACGGCATCGACCCGGTCGACGTACGCCGCAGCTACCGCTTCGAACAGGGCTTCACCTTCGAGGCCAACCTCAGCGGTGTCGCCGGGCGGGTGCGCGACACCTTCGGCACGGACGCGGACAAGGAGCGGGGCGCGTGAGCCAGGACAAGAGGATGACGGCCGACGAGGTGGTCGGCCGGCTGGAGAGCGGCATGACGGTCGGCATCGGCGGCTGGGGTTCGCGCCGCAAGCCGATGGCGCTGGTCCGGGCGCTGCTGCGGTCGGACGTCACCGATCTGACCGTGGTGTCGTACGGGGGTCCCGATGTCGGGCTGCTCGCCGCGGCGGGCCGGATCCGCAAACTGGTCACGGCGTTCGGGACGCTGGACTCGGTCCCGCTGGAGCCGCACTTCACGGCGGCCCGCCAGCGCGGCGCGTTCGAGATGGCCGAGCTGGACGAGGCGATGCTGATGTGGGGGCTGACGGCGGGCGCGCAGCGGGTGCCGTTCATGCCGGTACGGGCCGGGCTCGGATCGGACCTGATGAAGGTCAACCCGGCGCTGCGCACGGTCACCTCGCCGTACGACGACGGGGAGGTGCTGGTCGCGGCGCCCGCGCTGCGGATGGACGCGGCGCTGGTGCACCTCAACCGGGCGGACGCCCAGGGCAACGGGCAGTACCTGGGGCCCGATCCGTACTTCGACGACCTGTTCTGCGAGGCCGCCGACCAGGCGTACGTCTCCTGCGAGCGGATCGTGGAGACCTCGGAGCTGCTGAAGGAGCACGGCCCGCAGACCCTGCTGGTCAAACGGCTGTTCGTGACCGGGGTGGTCGAGACGCCGAACGGGGCGCACTTCACCTCCTGCGTGCCCGACCACGAGCGGGACGAGGCCTTCCAGCGCGCCTACGTCCGGGCCGCCCGCGATCCGGAGGCGTGGCCCGCCTTCGTCGCACGGTTCCTGTCCGGGGACGAGGCCGCCTACCAGTCCGCCGTCGCCGCGTTCCACCAGGAGGAAGCATGAGCACCGTCGTCGCGCCGCCGAGCCGGGCGGAGTACTGCGTGGTGGCGTGCGCCGAGGCGTGGCGCGGCGCGGGCGAGGTCCTGGCCAGCCCGATGGGCACCGTCCCGGCCATCGGGGCGCGGCTGGCCCGGCTCACCTTCTCCCCCGCGCTGCTGCTGACCGACGGGGAGGCGCTGCTGATGGGCGACACCCCGGCGATGGGGACGGCACCGGGGAGCGTCGAGGGGTGGCTGCCGTTCCGTCAGCATCTGACGCTCACCGCCACCGGGCGGCGCCACGTGATGATGGGCGCCAGCCAGATCGACCGGTACGGCAACCAGAACATCTCCTGCATCGGCGACTGGGCCCGCCCCGCGCGGCAACTGCTCGGAGTGCGCGGCGCCCCCGTCAACACCTTGAACAACCCGACGAGTTACTGGATCCCGAAGCATTCGCCGCGGGTCTTCGTGGAGCGGGTCGACATGGTCAGCGGGGTCGGCTACGACCGGGCCGCGCAGGCCGGTCCCGCCGCGAGCCGGTACCACCGCATCCCCGAGGTCATCAGCGATCTGGGGGTCTTCGACTTCGAGACGCCCGACCGGACGATGCGGCTGCGCTCCCTGCACCCGGGGGTGAGCGTCGAACAGGTCGCCGCCGCCACCGGCTTCGCCCTCACGGTCCCCGCCGAGGTGCCGTTCACCAGGGAGCCCACCGGGGCGGAGCTGCGGCTGATCCGGGAGGTCCTCGACCCGAAGGGGCTGCGCGGGCGCGAGGTGCCGGCATGACCGGGCCCGCGCCGCTGCCGACCGCGCTCACCGAGCTGACCGGGGTGCGGTACCCGATCGTGCAGACGGGGATGGGCTGGGTGGCCGGTCCCCGGCTGGTCTCCGCCACCGCGAACGCGGGCGCGCTCGGCATCCTGGCCTCGGCGACGATGACCGTCGAGCAGTTGCGCGCCGCGGTCCGGGAGGTGAAGTCCCGTACGGACGCGCCGTTCGGCGTCAATCTGCGGGCGGACGCGGGGGACGCGGCCGAGCGGGTCCGGATCATGATCGACGAGGGGGTGCGGGTGGCGTCGTTCGCGCTCGCCCCGTCGAAGGAGCTGATCGCCCGGCTCAAGGACGCGGGGGTCGTCGTCATGCCGTCCGTGGGGGCCCGGCGGCACGCTGAGAAGGTCGCCGCGTGGGGGGCCGACGCGGTGATGGTGCAGGGCGGGGAGGGCGGCGGGCACACCGGGAACGTGGCCACCACCGTGCTGCTCCCCCAGGTCGTGGACGCCGTGGACATCCCGGTCGTCGCGGCGGGCGGTTTCCACGACGGCCGGGGGCTGGTCGCCGCGCTCGCCTACCGGGCGGCCGGGATCGGGATGGGCACGCGCTTCCTGCTCACCTCCGACAGCACCGTCCCGGACCCGGTCAAGGCACGCTACCTGGCCGCCTCGGTCAAGGACGTCACGGTGACGGACCGGCTGGACGGGCTGCCGCACCGGATGCTGCGCACCCCCATGGTCGATGCCCTGGAGCGCTCGGGCCGGGCGGCGTCGCTGCTGCGGGCGGTGCGGCACGCGGCCGCCTTCCGCAGGGAGTCGGGGGCGAGCTGGCCCCGGCTGGTCCGGGACGGGCTGGCGATGAAGCACGGCAAGGAGCTGACCTGGAGCCAGGTGCTGCTGGCGGCCAACACCCCGATGCTGCTCAAGGCCGCCCTGGTCGAGGGGCGTACCGATCTCGGGGTGATGGCCTCGGGGCAGGTGGCGGGGGTGATCGGGGACCTGCCGTCCTGTGCGGAGCTGGTCGAGCGGATCATGACGGAGGCGCGGGCGGCGCTGAAGGAGCTCGGCGCCCTCTGAGAACGGCCCGCTCCGGCGTTCTCCGAGGGCGCCGGGGCGGTCAGAGGCGTTCGATGACGGTGACGTTGGCGAGGCCGCCGCCCTCGCACATGGTCTGGAGGCCGTAGCGGCCGCCGGTGCGCTCCAGTTCGTGCAGCAGGGTGGTCATCAGCCGGGTGCCGGTGGCGCCGAGCGGGTGGCCGAGCGCGATGGCGCCGCCGTTGACGTTGACCCGGTCCGGGTCGGCGCCGGTCTCCTTCAGCCAGGCCAGGACGACCGGGGCGAACGCCTCGTTGATCTCCACCAGGTCCATGTCGTGGATGGACATGCCGGTCTTCTTCAGGGCGTGCGCGGTCGCCGGGATGGGGGCGGAGAGCATCCGGATCGGGTCCTCGCCGCGCACCGAGAGGTGGTGGACGCGGGCCCGGGGGGTCAGTCCGTGCTCGGCGACGGCCCGTTCGGAGGCGATGAGCAGCGCGGAGGCGCCGTCGGAGACCTGCGAGGAGACCGCGGCGGTGAGCAGACCGCCCTCGACCACCGGTTTCAGGGCGGCCATCTTCTCGGCGGTGGTGTCCCGGCGCGGCCCCTCGTCCACGGTCACCTCGCCGTACGCGACGGTCTCCCGGTCGAAGCGGCCCTCGTCGATGGCGCGCAGGGCCCGCCGGTGCGAGCGCAGGGCGAACTCCTCCATGGCCTCGCGGGTGATGTCCCACTTCCGGGCGATGAGTTCGGCGCCGTGGAACTGGTTGACGGGTGCGTCGCCGTAGCGGGCGCGCCAGCCCTCGGAGCCCGCGTAGGGGCCCTCGGTGAACCCGAGCGGGTCGGCGGCCTGGCGGGAGGCGAAGGCGATGGGGATCATGGACATGTTCTGGGTGCCGCCCGCGACGACCAGGTCCTGGGTGCCGGAGAGGACGCCCTGGGCGGCGAAGTGGGCGGCCTGCTGGGAGGAGCCGCACTGCCGGTCGACGGTGGTGCCGGGCACCTCCTCGGGGAGGCCCGCGGCGAGCCAGGCGGTGCGGGCGATGTTCCCGGCCTGCGGGCCGACGGTGTCCAGGCAGCCGAACACGACGTCGTCGACGGCGGCCGGGTCGACCCCGGCGCGCTCCACCAGCGCCTTGAGGACGTGGGCGCCGAGGTCGGCGGGGTGGACAGCGGCGAGCCCGCCCCTGCGGCGGCCGACCGGGGTGCGTACCGCTTCGACGATGTAGGCCTCGGCCATGACTGCTCCTCCACGGGAGAGTGGGTGGTGTGTCGGGTAGGGGCGGAACGGCGCTCGGCCTCACGCCCGCTGACTGCTGACGGAGACGGTCTCCCCGGTCATGTACGCGGAGTAGCCGCTGGCCAGGAAGACGATGACGTTGGCGACCTCCCAGGGCTCGGCGTACCGGCCGTACGCCTCGCGCCCGGTGAGATCGGCGAGCAGTTCCGGGGTGGTGACCTTCACGAGGTGCGGGTGCATGGCCAGGCTCGGTGCGACGGCGTTGACGCGTACCCCGAAGTCGGCGGCCTCCAGGGCGGCGCACCGGGTGAGCGCCATGACCCCGGCCTTGGCGGCGGCGTAGTGGGCCTGGCCGCGCTGGGCGCGCCAGCCGACGACCGAGGCGTTGTTGACGACGACCCCGCCGTTGCCGCCGTCCCTGAGGTGGCGCAGGGCGGTGCGGGTGCAGCGGAAGGTGCCGCCCAGCGTGACGTCGAGGACCTTCGTCCACTGCTCGTCGGTCATGTCGACGAGATCGGCGGTGCCGCCCAGGCCCGCGTTGTTGACGACGACGTCGAGGCCGCCGTGGCGTTCGGCGGCGTACGCGAAGAGGGCGTCGACCTGGTCCTGGTCGGTGACGTCGCAGGGCAGGGCGGCAACCCGGTCCGCGCCGAACTCCCCGGCGAGCGCGGCGGCGCTCTCGGCCAGGCGGCGCTCGTGGGCGTCGCCGATGACGATCCTCGCCCCCTCCTCCAGGAACCGGCGGGCGGTCGCGCCGCCGATCCCGGCGCCCGCGGCGGCGGTGATCACCGCGGTGCGGCCGTTCAGGAGGGAGTGGCCCGGTACGTAGGTCGGCCGGTGGGTCACGGGCGGGGCTCCTTCGGCAGGCCGAGGACGCGCTCGGCGATGATGTTCCGCTGGATCTCGTTGGACCCGGCGTAGATGGTGTCGGCGCGGGAGAAGAGGAACAGCCGCTGCCACCGGTCGAGTCCGTACGGGGCCCCGGCGGCGGTCATGCCTCCGGCGCCCAGAACGCTCATGGCGAGTTCGCCCAGCTCGCGGTGCCAGGTGGCCCAGAAGATCTTGCCGATGGACGCCTCGGGGCCGGGCGCGCCGGCCGCGACGCCGTCGAGCATCCGCAGGGCGTTCCAGCGGATGGTCTCCAGGCCGGTCCAGGCGCGGGCGAGCCGGTCGCGGATGAGCGGGTCCTTCGCGGCGCCGTTGCGCCGGGCCAGGGCGACGAGGGCCTCCAGTTCGCGCCGGAAGCCGACCTGCTGGCCCAGGGTGGAGACGCCGCGCTCGAAGCCGAGGGTGGCCATGGCGACGCGCCAGCCGTCGCCCGGCTCCCCGACGACGTGCTCGGCGCGCGTACGGGCGCCGTCGAAGAAGACCTCGTTGAACTCGTGGTCGCCGGTGAGCTGGGTGATCGGCCGGATCTCCACCCCGGGGCCGTCCAGCGGGACCAGCAGGTAGGACAGGCCGTGGTGGCGCGTCGAGCCGGGCCCGGTGCGGGCGACCACGAAGCACCACTGGGCCTCGTGGGCCATCGACGTCCAGATCTTCTGTCCGGTGACGACCCAGTCGCCGCCGTCCCGCTCGGCCCTGGTCCGTACGTTCGCCAGGTCGGAGCCGGCGTCCGGCTCGCTGTAGCCCTGGCACCACAGCTCCTGGACGGCGGCGATCGGCGGCAGGAACCTGGCCCGCTGCGCGGGGGTGCCGAAGGCCACCAGCGTCGGCCCGAGCAGCTGCTCGCCGATGTGGTTGACCCGGGCCGGGGCGTCGGCCAGGGCGTACTCCTCGTGGAAGGCGATCTGCTGCTCGATGCTCGCGCCGCGCCCGCCGTACTCCTCGGGCCAGCCCACGCACGTCCAGCCGGCTGCCGCCATGTGCCGTTCCCAGCCCAGGCGTTCGTCGAACGCCTCGTGCTCGCGCCCGGGTCCGCCGCGGCCGCGCAGGTCCGCGAAGGAGCCGGTGAGGTTGGCGGCCAGCCAGCCGCGGATCTCGGTGCGGAACGCCTCGACGCTGCTCATGACGGTACGTTAATCTACCAAACACTTGTTAGGGAAGGAGGGGCGGATGTCCACTGCCCACGACGAGCCGGTGCGCTACGGGACGCGGGGCCCGGTCGCCACGGTGACCATGAACCGGCCCGACTACCGCAACGCCCAGAACTCCGCGATGACCTACGCCCTGGACCGGGCGTTCTACCGCGCGGCCGAGGACGACGAGGTCAAGGCCGTCGTCCTGGCCGGGGCGGGCAGGCACTTCTCCGCCGGGCACGACATCGGCACCCCCGAACGGGACGCGCACCTCCCCTTCGAACGCCGGGCCGGGCTCTGGTGGGACCACTCGGACAAGGCGGGCGCGGAGAGCCGGTTCGCCCGCGAGTCCGAGGTGTACCTGGGCATGTGCCGCCGCTGGCGGGAGCTGCCGAAACCGGTCGTCGCCTCGGTGCAGGGCGCCTGTGTGGCCGGCGGTCTGATGCTCGCCTGGATCTGCGACCTGATCGTGGCGAGCGAGGACGCCTTCTTCGCCGACCCGGTGGTCCGGATGGGCATCCCCGGTGTCGAGTACTTCGCCCACCCCTGGGTGATGCCGCCGAGGATCGCCAAGGAGTTCCTCTTCACCGGCGACCGGATGAGCGCGCAACGGGCGTACGAGGTCGGCATGGTCAACCGGGTCGTCCCCCGGGAGGAACTGGCAGACCGAACAAGGGAGTTGGCGCTGCGGATCGCCGAGATGCCGCGCCTGGGCCTGGCGCTGGCCAAACGCGCCGTCAACCAGGCCGAGGACCTCCAGGGGATGCACGCCGGGATGGACTCGGTGTTCGGCCTGCACCACCTCGCGCACGCCCACAACGCCGAGACGGCCTCCGACGCGCTCGGCGGCATGGACATCCGGGCGATGAAGAAGGCGGGCTCCTGATGGACCTCGCTCTCGACGCAGCCGACGAGGCGTTCCGCGACGAGGCCCGCGCCTGGCTGGCCGCGCACGTCCCCGCCGTCCCGCTGCCGTCCCTGGAGACCGCCGAGGGGTTCGCCGCCCACCGGGAGTGGGAGGCCGTGCTGGCCGCGGACCGCTGGTCGGTGGTCTCCTGGCCCGAGGAGTACGGCGGGCGCGGCGCCTCGCTGCTGCGCTGGCTGCTCTTCGAGGAGGAGTACTACGCGGCCGGCGCGCCCGGCCGGGTCGGCCAGAACGGGATCAATCTGCTGGCCCCCACCCTCTTCGAGTACGGCACCGCCGAGCAGCGGGCCCGGCTGCTGCCCCCGACCGCGAGCGGCGAAGTCGTCTGGGCGCAGGCGTGGTCCGAGCCGGAGGCCGGCTCCGACCTGGCCTCGCTGCGCTCGACGGCCGTACGGACCGACGGCGGCTGGCTGCTCCACGGCCAGAAGACCTGGTCCTCCCGGGCCGCCTTCGCCGACCGGGCCTTCGGCCTCTTCCGCAGCGACCCGGACGCGGACCGGCCGCACCGGGGGCTGACGTACCTGATGTTCCCGCTGGACGCGGAGGGGGTCACGGTGCGGCCCATCGGGCGGCTCGACGGGAAGCCCGCCTTCGCCGAGCTCTTCCTGGACGGGGTGTTCGTCCCGGACGCGGACGTGATCGGCGGGCCGGGGCAGGGCTGGCGGGTGGCGATGAGCACCACCGGCAACGAGCGCGGGCTGACCCTGCGCAGCCCCGGCCGGTTCACGGCCGCCGCCGAACGGCTGACCTCGCTGTGGCGGGCCCATGGCGGCCCCGGGGACACGGCGCTGCGCGACCGGGTCGCCGACGCGGTGATCGCGGCCCGCGCCTACCGGCTGTTCTCCTACGCGGGCGCCTCCCGGGTGCTGCACGGCGAGGACGCCCCGGCCGCCGCCTCCAGCCTCAACAAGCTCTACTGGTCCGAGCTGGACATCGCGCTCCACGAGACGGCGCTCGACCTGCTGGGCCCGTACGGCGAACTCGCCGACCACGCGGCGGACGCCCCGCCCGGCGGCTGGGCGGAGGGGTACACCTTCTCGCTGGCCGGTCCGGTCTACGCGGGCACCAACGAGATCCAGCGCGACATCGTCGCCGAGCGGCTGCTCGGCCTGCCGAAGGGGCGCCGCTGATGCGCTTCCTCCTCGACGCCGAGCAGCGGGAGTTCGCCCGCTCCCTCGACGCGCGGCTCGCCTCCGGCGACGTCCCGGCCGCGATCCGGTCCTGGGCGGCCGGGGACCACAAACCGGGGCGGGAGCTGCGGGACGGGCTCGCCGAGGCCGGGCTGTTCGCGCTGGCGGTGGCGCCCGAGCACGACGGGCTCGGCCCGCTGCCGCTGGAGCTGGCCGTCGCCTTCGAGGTGCTGGGGCGGCACGCCGTGCCCGGGCCGCTGGTCGAGACGGTCGCCGCGGCGGCCCTGCTCGGCCGGCTCGGCGACGAGGGCCTGGCGGCCGAGCGGCTGCCCCGGGTCGCCTCGGGCACGTCGGAGCTGTCGCTCTGCCTGACCGCGCTGAGCCCGTACGCGCTGGACGCCGACGCGGCGGAGGCGGTCCTCGTGGTGGACGGCGACGCGCTGGGCCTCGCGGCCGGGGCGGGGCCCGTGCAGCCCTCGGCCGATCCGGCGCGGCGCCTGGCCCGGCCCACGGGCGGCACCGTCCTGGCCCGGGGCCCGGCGGTGACCCGGGCCGCCGGGTACGCGGCCGGGGTCGCGGCGCTCCTCACGGCGGCCCAGGCGCTCGGGGTCGGCCGCACCCTGCTGGCCCGCACCGTCGCCTACGTGCAGCAGCGCACCCAGTTCGGGGCGGCGATCGGCTCCTTCCAGACGGTCAAGCACCGGCTGGCCGACACCCTGCTGGCCCTGGAGTTCGCCGAGCCACTGGTGCACGGCGCCGCGCTGGCGCTGGCCGCCGACGACGGTGCGGCGGCCCGGGAGATCGCCGCGGCCAAGGTCGCGGCGGGCGAGGCCGCGTACGGGGCGGCCCGCACCGCCCTCCAACTGCACGGGGCGGTGGGCTACACCGACGAACTGGACCTGTCGCTGTGGATCCGCAAGGCCCGGCCGCTGCGCGACGCCTGGGGCACACCGGCCGCCTGCCGGGCCCGGGTCCTGGAAGGTGCCTGACCGGATGCCGGGAGGAGTGGTCCGATGAGGCCGACCGAGGAGCAGGAGCAGCTGCGTTCGGCGGTGGCCGCACTGCTGATGAAGCATCAGGACGGGGCGGCCTGGGCGCCGTTGACCGGACAGATCGGCGTGGCCGGGCTGACCGTGCCGGAGGAGCACGGCGGGCTGGGCGGCGGCGCCCGGGACGTCCATGTGGTGATGGAGGAGCTGGGCGGGTGCCTGAGCCCGGTGCCGTTCCTGGGCTCGGCGGTGCTCACCGCCGGGGCGCTGCTGGCCACCGGTGACCGGGCGGCCTGCGGGCGGCTGCTCCCCGGGCTCGCCGAGGGCACCTCGGTGGGCACCCTGGCCTGGGCCGAGGGCGGGTCCTGGGACGGGGCGGCGGTCCGCGCCGCTGCGGTGCCTGGCCCGGAAGGCGGCTGGCGGCTCACCGGGGTCAAGGAGCACGTCCTGGACTGGCCGGAGATCGACGTCCTGCTCGTGGCGGCCCGGACCGGGGCGGGGCTCTCGCTCTTCGAGGTGGCGCCCGGCGCCGCCGGGGTGCGCCGGGAGCCCGTGGTGACGATGGACACCACCCGGGCCCAGGCCCGCTGGGTGCTCACCGGCGCCGAGGGGCGGCTGCTGGGCACGGACGGCGACGGCGGCCAGTGCCTGGAACGGGTACGGGACCTGGCGTGCGCGGCCCTCGCCGCGGAGCAGGCGGGCGCGGCCGGGCGCTGTCTGGAGCTCACCGTCGCCCATGCCCGCGACCGGGTCCAGTTCGGGCGGCCCATCGGCTCGTTCCAGGCGGTGAAGCACCGGCTGGCGGACGCCTACGTCCTGGTGGAGTCGGCGCGTTCGGCGGCGCTCGGGGCCGCGTACGCCGCCGACACCGACCCGGCGGCGCTGCCGAGGGCCGCCGCCGTCGCCCAGTCCGTCTGCTCCGAGGCGTTCTCGGCGGTGGCGGGCGAGACGATCCAGCTGCACGGCGGGATCGGGATCACCTGGGAGCACGACGCGCACCGCTACTTCAAGCGGGCGCACGGGGCGGGCGAGCTGTTCGGAGCGCCCGCGCACCACCGGGCGCGGCTCGCCGCCGGGCTCGGGCTGACGGGTTGACGGCGTACCGGGCAGGAGGCGCACGGCATGGACACCGGTGACGGGTGGGACTTCACGGGACGGGTGGTGCTGGTCACCGGCGGTACCAGGGGGATCGGGGCCGCCATCGCGGAGGCGTTCCTCGGCGCCGGGGCCGAGGTGGTGGTCTGCGGCCGGAGCGCGCCCGGGGCCCCGCCGTCGGCCGGGGGGCGTTCCGCGGTCTTCGTCCCGGCCGACGTACGCGACCCGGTGGCGGCGGGGGCCCCGGTGACGGCGGCGGTGGAGCGGTACGGCCGGCTCGACGTACTGGTCAACAACGCGGGCGGCTCTCCGGACGCCGACGCGGCCACCGTCTCGCCCCGGTTCGTGGAGAAGGTCGTCGCGCTCAACCTGCTGGCGCCGTTCTACGTTTCGCAGGCGGCGTGCCGCGTCATGCGGGCCCAGGAGAGCGGGGGTGCGATCGTCAACATCGGCAGCGTCTCCGCCCACGACCCGCAGCCCGGCACCGCCGCCTACTCGGCGGCCAAGGCGGGGCTGCTGGCCCTCACCCGGGCGCTGGCACTGGAGTGGGCGCCCGCGGTCCGGGTCAACCACATCACGACCGGCCCGGTCCGCACCCCGGACGCGGCGGCGGTCTACGGCGCGGAGGGGGTGGCGGCGGTGGCGGAGGTGGTGCCGATGCGGCGGATGGCCGAACCGGAGGACGTGGCGCGGGCCTGCCTGTTCCTCGCGAGCGGCCTGTCCGGCCATGTCAGCGGGGCGGACCTGGCGGTGCACGGCGGCGGCGAGTTCCCCGCCCGCTACCTCGCGGTGCGGAGGGCCGACGGGACGCTGTGAGGCCGATGTCACGCCCCGGGCGGGCGGGCGTCCGCGATCAGCGGGGCAGGACTCCGGTACGGTAGCGAACGCTTCGCGCCCGAGAACCGCATCGCCCGTCCTGACGCCACACCCGTGACACGACTGGGGAGTCCGATGTTCGAGAAGGTACTGGTCGCCAACCGTGGCGAGATCGCGATCCGCGCCTTTCGCGCGGCGTTCGAGCTCGGCGTCTCCACCGTCGCCGTGTTCCCCTACGAGGACCGCAACTCCCTCCACCGGGCCAAGGCCGACGAGGCCTATCTGATCGGGGAGCGCGGCCACCCCGTACGCGCCTACCTCTCGGTGGACGAGGTGATCGGCGCGGCCCGCCGGGCGGGGGCCGACGCGGTCTACCCCGGCTACGGCTTCCTGTCGGAGAACCCGGACCTCGCGGCGGCGTGCGCGGAGGCCGGGATCACCTTCGTCGGCCCGCCCGCCCCGGTACTGCACCTGACCGGGAACAAGTCCCGGGCGGTCGCGGCGGCCCGGGAGGCCGGGGTGCCCGTACTGAAGTCCTCCGAGCCCTCCACGGACGTGGACGCGCTCGTGGCGGCGGCGGACGGCATCGGCTTCCCGGTCTTCGTGAAGGCCGTCGCGGGCGGCGGCGGGCGCGGCATGCGCCGGGTCGCCGAACCGGCGGAGCTGCGGGAGGCCATCGACGCGGCCATGCGCGAGGCGCGCTCCGCGTTCGGCGACGCGACGGTCTTCCTGGAGCAGGCGGTGATCGATCCCCGCCACATCGAGGTGCAGATCCTCGCCGACGCCGAGGGGAACGTGGTGCATCTGTATGAGCGGGACTGCTCGTTGCAGCGCCGCCACCAGAAGGTCGTCGAGATCGCGCCCGCCCCGCACCTCGACCCGGCGCTGCGGGAGCGGATCTGCGCCGACGCCGTCGCCTTCGCCCGCCACATCGGGTACGTGAACGCGGGCACCGTCGAGTTCCTGGTGGACCGCGACGGCAACCACGTCTTCATCGAGATGAACCCGCGCATCCAGGTGGAGCACACCGTGACCGAGCAGGTCACCGGGCGCGACCTGGTCATCGCCCAGCTGCGCATCGCCGCCGGCATGACCCTGCCCCAGCTGCGCCTCACCCAGGACGACATCACCCTCAACGGCACGGCGCTCCAGTGCCGGATCACCACGGAGGACCCGGCGAACGGCTTCCGGCCGGACACCGGCACCATCTCCGCGTACCGCTCCCCCGGCGGGCCGGGGGTCCGGCTGGACGGCGGCACCGTGCACACCGGTGCGGAGGTGTCCGCGCACTTCGACTCGATGCTGGTCAAGCTGACCTGCCACGGGCACGACTTCGCCAACGCGGCCCGCCGGGCCCGGCGGGCCATCGCGGAGTTCCGCATCCGGGGCGTGGCGACCAACCTGCCGTTCCTGGGCGCCGTGCTGGACCATCCCGACTTCCGGGCGGGGCACGTCACGACCGGCTTCATCGACGCGCACCCGGAGCTGATCCGGGCCCGCCCGTCGGCCGACCGGGGCAGCCGCATGCTCGGCTACCTCGCCGAGACCACCGTCAACCGCCCGTACGGGCCCCGCCCCGCCGTGATCGACCCGGCGGACAAGCTGCCCCCGCTGCCGCCGGGCACCCCGCCGGCCGGCTCCCGGCAGCGGCTCGCGGCCCTGGGACCGGAGGCGTTCGCCGCCGAGCTGCGCGCACAGGCCGCCGTCGCCGTCACCGACACGACGTTCCGCGACGCCCACCAGTCGCTGCTGGCCACCCGGGTGCGCACCCGGGACCTGCTGACCGTCGCGCCGTACGTCGCGCGGACCGCGCCGCAGCTGCTCAGCCTCGAATGCTGGGGCGGCGCCACCTACGACGTCGCGCTGCGCTTCCTGGCCGAGGACCCGTGGGAGCGGCTGGTGAAGCTCCGGGAGGCGGTGCCCAACATCTGCACCCAGATGCTGCTGCGCGGCCGCAACACGGTCGGCTACACCCCCTACCCCACCAAGGTCACCGAGGCGTTCGTCGCCGAGGCCGCGGCGGCCGGGATGGACATCTTCCGGATCTTCGACGCCCTCAACGACGTGGACCAGATGCGCCCGGCGATCGACGCGGTGCGCGCCACCGGCACCTCGCTCGCCGAGGTGGCGCTCTGCTACACCGCCGATCTCTCCGACCCGGGCGAGACCCTGTACACCCTGGACTACTACCTGCGGCTGGCCGAGCGGATCGTGGACGCGGGCGCCCATGTGCTGGCCATCAAGGACATGGCGGGGCTGCTGCGCCCGCCGGCCGCCCGCACCCTGGTCACGGCGTTGCGCGAACGGTTCGACCTGCCGGTCCACCTGCACACCCACGACACCGCGGGCGGGCAGCTCGCCACGCTGGTCGCCGCGATCGACGCGGGGGTGGACGCGGTCGACGCGGCAGTCGCCTCGATGGCCGGGACGACCAGCCAGCCCCCGCTGTCGGCGCTGGTGGCCGCCACCGACCACACCGAGCGGGCCACGTGCCTGTCCCTGGCGGCGGTCAACGACCTGGAACCGTATTGGGAGGCGACCCGCAAGGTGTACGCCCCCTTCGAGTCCGGGCTCACCTCGCCGACCGGCCGGATCTACCACCACGAGATCCCCGGCGGGCAGCTGTCCAATCTGCGTCAGCAGGCCATCGCGCTCGGCCTGGGCGACCGGTTCGAGCTGATCGAGGACTGCTACGCGGCGGCGGACCGGATGCTCGGCCGGCTGGTGAAGGTGACGCCCTCGTCGAAGGTCGTGGGCGATCTGGCGCTGCACCTGGTGGGCGCGGGGGTGACGGCGGCGGACTTCGAGGCCGACCCGGGCCGGTTCGACGTTCCGGACTCCGTGATCGGCTTCCTCCGCGGGGAGCTGGGCGATCCGCCCGGCGGCTGGCCCGAGCCGTTCCGGACCCGGGCGCTGCGGGGCCGTCCGGCGAAGGAGCGGGTGGCCCGGCTGTCCGAGGAGGACCGCGAGGGGCTGCGGAAGTCGCCGCGCGCGACGCTGAACCGGCTGCTCTTCCCGGGCCCGACCAAGGAGTTCGAGGCGCACCGGGAGACGTACGGCGACACCTCGGTGCTGCCGACCCGGGACTTCCTGTACGGGCTGGAGCCGGAGACCGAGCACACGGTGACCCTGGAGCCGGGGGTGACGCTGCTGATCGAGCTGGAGGCCGTATCCGAGCCGGACGAGCGCGGGTTCCGGAGCGTACTGGCCACGCTCAACGGGCAGTTGCGGCCGGTGTCGGTGCGGGACCGGTCGGTGGCCACGGAGGTGAAGGCGGCGGAGAAGGCGGACCGGGGCGACGCCGGGCATGTCGCGGCGCCGTTCGCCGGGGTCGTCACCCTCCAGGTGGAGCAGGGGGCGCGGGTGGCGGCGGGTCAGACCGTGGCCACCATCGAGGCGATGAAGATGGAGGCGTCCATCACCGCCCAGACCGCCGGGACCGTGCGGCGGCTGGCGATCGGCTCCGTCCAGCAGGTCGAGGCGGGCGATCTGCTGCTGGAGATCGGCTGAGCTGCCGGGGGGCGGGCGGGTGGGCCCGCCCCCGGGGCGTGGGTGCTACGCGTCCTCGTCGTTGACCCAGCTCATGAGCTTGCGCAGCTCGCGGCCGGTGGT
>NZ_JBIVPT010000039.1:0-18394 GCF_044754785.1 Streptomyces sp. NPDC092952
GCGTGCGCGTGCCCCTGGCTCCCGTAACCGATGACCGCGACCTTACGGCCCTGGATGATGGACAGGTCGGCGTCGTCGTCGTAGAACAGCTCGGCGGGCATGGTGGTTCTCCTTGTTTCCTGGATCGTGAGGGTGTGCGGACGGGGTGTGCGGGATATGTACTAGGCGCTCTGCGCCTCGGCGGTGACCGGGGCGGTGGCGGGGGTCAGGCGGATCGGGCGGGTCTCGCGGGTGGAGCGGTCGGCGAGGGGCCGGGAGCCGCGGCCGATCGCGATGGCGCCGGACTGGACGAGTTCCTTGATGCCGAAGCCGGCCAGCATCCGGAGCATCGCGTCGAGCTTGTCGCCGGAGCCGGTCGCTTCGAGGGTGACGGCGTCGGGTGACACGTCGACGGTTCTGGCCCGGAAGAGTTCGCCGATCTGAATGACCTGGGCCCGGGTCCCGTTGCCGGCGGCGACCTTGACCAGGACCAGTTCGCGCTGGACGGCGGAGTCCGCCTCCAGCTCCACGATCTTCAGAACGTTGACCAGCTTGTTGAGCTGCTTGGTCACCTGTTCCAGGGCCAGTTGGTTCTCGACCCGGACGACGACCGTGATCCGGGAGAGGTCGGGGTGCTCGGTGGTGCCGACCGCGAGCGAGTCGATGTTGAAGCCGCGGCGCGAGAACAGGGCGGCCACGCGGGCGAGGATGCCGGGGGTGTCCTCGACCAGGACGGAGAGCGTGTGCTGGGACATGTCGGAGGGTCCTCTCAGTCGTCCGCGAAGTCGCCGAAGTCGGGGCGTACGTCACGTGCGGCCATGATGTCGTCGTTGGAGGTACCGGCCGGGACCATCGGCCACACCATCGCGTCCTGCTGGACGATGAAGTCCACCACGACGGGGCGGTCGTTGATCGCGTTGGCCTTTTCGATGATCGCGTCGAGTTCGAGGGGGCTCTCGCAGCGCAGGCCCACACAGCCCATCGCCTCCGAGAGCTGGACGAAGTCCGGGACGCGGGTGCCCCGGTTGGTCGCGGAGCCGGTGCCCCGGGCCGAACCGGTGGAGGCGTTGGTGGCGCCTTCGTGCAGCACGGTGTTGGAGAACCGTGCCCCGTAGAAGAGGTTCTGCCACTGGCGGACCATCCCGAGAGCGCCGTTGTTGATGACGGCGACCTTGATCGGGATGTTGTTGAGCGCGCAGGTGGTGAGTTCCTGGTTGGTCATCTGGAAGCAGCCGTCGCCGTCGATCGCCCAGACCGTGCGGTCGGGGCGGCCCGCCTTGGCGCCCATCGCGGCGGGGACCGCGTACCCCATCGTCCCGGCACCGCCCGAGTTGAACCAGGTGCCCGGTTCCTCGTGCGGGAGGAACTGCGCCGCCCACATCTGGTGCTGCCCCACACCGGAAGCGAACAGCGTTCCCACCGGGGCGAGTTGGCCGATCCGCTCGATGACCTGCTGCGGGCAGAGCAGCCCGGGGTCGGCGGGGGTCCCGTAACCGCGCGGGTAGGTGGAGCGCCAGTGGTCCAGCTCCCGCCACCAGGCGGCGTAGTCCCCGACGTGTCCGTCCTCCCGGTCGGAGCGTACGGCGGCGGCGAGGGCGGCGAGGACCTCGCGGGCGTCCCCGACGATCGGGACGTCGGCGAGGCGGTTCTTGGAGATCTCCGCCGGGTCGATGTCGGCGTGGACGACCTTGGCGTGCGGGGCGAAGCCGTCCAGTCTGCCGGTGACGCGGTCGTCGAAGCGGGCGCCCAGGGCGACGATCAGGTCGGCCTTCTGGAGGGCGGCGACCGCCGCGACGTCCCCGTGCATGCCGGGCATGCCCACGTGCTGCCGGTGGCTGCCGGGGAAGGCGCCGAGCGCCATCAGGGTGGTGACCACGGGGGCGCCGGTCAGTTCGGCGAGGGCGCGCAGCTCGACCGTGGCCCGTGCCTTGAGCACGCCGCCGCCGACGTAGAGGACCGGTCGGCTCGCCCCGGCGATGAGCCGGGCGGCCTCGCGGATCTGCCCGGCGTGCGGTTTGGTGACGGGGCGGTAGCCGGGCAGCTCGGTGGCGGTGGGCCAGCGGAAGGTGGTGCTCGCCTGGAGGGCGTCCTTGGTGATGTCGATGAGCACCGGTCCGGGGCGGCCGGTGGAGGCGATCCGGAAGGCCTCGGCGACCGTCCGCGGAATGTCGTCCGCGTGGGTGACCAGGAAGTTGTGCTTGGTGACCGGCATGGTGATGCCGACGATGTCCGCCTCCTGGAAGGCGTCCGTGCCGATGGACTTGGAGGAGACCTGGCCGGTGATCGCGACCAGCGGGACGGAGTCCATGTACGCGTCGGCGATCGGGGTGACCAGGTTGGTGGCGCCGGGACCTGAGGTGGCCATGCAGACGCCGACCTTGCCGGTGGCCTGGGCGTAGCCGGTGGCCGCGTGCCCGGCACCCTGCTCGTGGCGGACCAGCACGTGGCGGAGCCGGGTGGAGTCCATCATCGGGTCGTAGGCGGGCAGGATCGCCCCGCCGGGAATGCCGAACACGGTGTCCACGCCGGCCTCTTCGAGCGACCGGATGAGGGACTGGGCGCCCGTCACGTGCCCGGCGCCGGTGTCCGGCCGCCCGGTGGCACCGGGTCGCGTGTGCGGGAGGAGGGCCGCGGGGGCCTGCTTCACAGCGTTTGACATCGTCAGTTCCAAGGGTCCGTAGGGGTGTGGGCGAGGACGTCGCGGGGAACGGCAGCCGCGGCGGGAGCGACCGGGTGGTGCGGGCCCGCCGCCGGGTGGTCACCGCGACGGACGCACCCGGCGATCCCGGTGGTCAGGGCGGGTTCTTCGCCGTCTGCGGGACGTCGCAGGTATGCCGTACGACGTCGATGCCGGCGAGCCGGCGGACCAGGAGGCCGTCCATGGTGAGCTCTCCGTGGACCGCCACCGCCGCCGCGTAGCCCCGGTCCACCGGGACGTCGACGAGGGTCCAGCCGGACGGCGGGTACGGTCCTTCGGGGCGTCCCGAGCCGACGTAGTCGAGGGACGGGTCGCGGCCGAGCCCCGTGCCGAGGCCCTTGAGGTAGGCCTCCTTGCGGGTCCACAGCCGGGCCAGTGCCCGGGGCCGGGCCGGCGGGGCGAGCGCCGCCAGTTCGGCCTGTTCGTCCACGTGCAGCATCGCGGCGAGATCCGCGGTGCCGTCCTGGTCCGGTACGAGTTCCACATCGACCCCGATGGGGGCCGCGGCGGTCCCGACGACCGCGAGGTCGCCGCGGTGGGACAGCGAGAAGAACAGCCGGTCGTCGACATCGAGCACGGTGGGTCTGCCGTGCGGTCCGCCGCAGCAGGGGCAGAGGTCCCTGCCGAGGTGGACGTCCTCGGGGCGCAGGCTCAGGTAGGAGCCGAGCAGCCGGCGGAGGGCGACATGCGCGGCCGTGAACCGGGTGCGGTCGGCGGCGTGCATGAGGGTGGCGGCACGCTGACGCTCGGTCGCGTCGAGTACCTGTTCGTCCAGGATGCCGTTGGGGACATCCGAGACCCTCAGGAGCCAGAGATCGAGTGAGCCAGGGGGTGGCAGCTCACGGACGACTCTGGGCAGCATCTGTTCCACGGGGTCTCTCCTGTTCTTGCGAGAGTGACAGGTGAGTCGGGCGTCATGGCGTCGCCGGTGCGACCGGCAGGTCGCGCCGTCGGCGCAGCGGCCCGATCAGCAGGAGCAGCGGGGTCAGGGCGAGTCCCGCGGTGAGCAGCCACAGGGTGGGCCGCAGACCGAGGGCGGTGCCGAGAGCTCCGCCGAGCAGGGATCCGAAGGGGATGGCGCCGAAGTTCGCGACCGAGACGCTGGCCGAGACGCGGCCGAGCAGCTGGGGCGGGCAGTAGCGCTGGCGGAACGCTCCCTGGATCACGTTGGCGAGGACGACGCCGAGCGAGAGGACCGCGCTCCCGACGACCAGTGCGGACAGCGTCCAGCCCGTTCCCGTCATCGGGATGAGCAGGGCGAACGGGGCGCTGGCGATGGTGGTGACGAGCAGACCGCGGGCCGATCCGAACCGTGCGATCAGCCGTTTGGAGAAGGTGGCGCCGAGGATGCCGCCGATGCTGCTGGAGGCGAGGAGCCAGCCGGTGGCCCCCTCGGGGACGCCCAGTTCCCGGATGATGAAGACCGGGATGATCGCCGCCTCGGCGGTCAGGAGCAGGTTGGTGGCGGTGCCGTACAGGGTGAGGACGCGCAGGTAGGGGTCCTTGAAGGCGTACCGGACGCCCTCCTTGATGTCCCGGCGCAGGGCCCGGTGTTCCGCCGGCCGTTCGGGGGCCGGCTCCTTGCTGCGGATGCCCAGCAGGCAGAGCGCGGAGACCAGGAAGGTCCCCGAGTTGACGAGGAGGCCGGAGGTGGCGCCGAAGATCTGGGCGAGCAGACCGCCGCCGCCGAGTCCGGCGACCTGGGCCACCGATTCGCTGCCCTGGAGCTTGGCGTTGGCCTCCTGGAGGTCCTCGGGGCCGACGAGGGAGGGCAGGTAGACCTTGTACGAGATCCCGAAGAACACCGCGGCGAACCCGTTGGCCAGGGCGACGGCGAGGAGCTGGGTCATCGTCAGGACGCCGAGCCAGCCCGCCACCGGCACGCTGGCCAGGAGGACCAGCGGGAGCACGTTGCAGACCATCATGATCGGGCGGCGCCGCATCCGGTCCACCCAGGCTCCGGCGGGCAGGCCGATCAGCAGCCAGGGCAGCCAGGGGGCGGCGGCCAGCACGCTCACCGCGAAGGTGCTCGCGTTGAGCGTGACCACCGCCACCAGGGGCATGGCGACGGCGGTGATGTTGATGCCGACGCGGTTGGTCGTCTCGCCGATCCACAGCAGCCGGAAGTCGCGGTGGCCGCGCAGTCCCTTCCCCGGAGGGAGCCCGTTCCCGTGGTCCATGGGGCGCTCGGTCACTTCTGCCGACATGAGGTCACCGCCTCGGCCACGGCCTGCGACAGCAGCGCGGCTCCGTCGCTCCAGCGGGCGCTCCGGGCGGCGGACTCGGCCCGCAGGGCGTCCAGCCGGGCGGTGAGCGCGTGGATTCCGCCGGCGGTCGAGCCGGGGCCGCCGCCGTGGGCGCAGGCCGCCATCACCCGGTCGGGGGCGAGAGCGCCGTCCTCGACGGCGTCGAAGGCCGCCGCGTCCTCCAGGGACCGGCCGGTCTCCAGGGCTCCGAGTACGGTCTCGCCGACCTGGTGGTGCGCGGCCCGGAACGGGGTCCCGTCCAGGACGAGCCGTTCCGCCAGGTACGTGGCGGAGGTGAAGCCGTCCACGGCCCGCCGCTCCATGCGGTCCCGCTCGGGCTCGGTGCCCGCCACGACCAGGCTCAGCAGGGTCACCGCGTCGGTGGTGCCGCGCAGGCCGGGCCACAGGTGCCGGACGGCCTCGGTGCCGACCGCGATGGCGTTGGTGTAGCCGCCGGTGGTCATCGCGGACGCCGCGGCGACGAAGGCGCCGAGGCTCGCGGAGGACCGGCCCTGGATGTGTTCGAGCAGGAAGGGGTTGCGTTTCTGCGGCATCATCGAGCTGGAGCCGACGAGCGTGTCACCGACCCGGAGCAGTCCGAACTCCTCGGAGGTCCAGGTGCTCAGGTCCCGTCCGGCACGGGCCAGTACGACCCCGAGGACGGCGGAGGCGGAGAGCAGTTCCAGGACGAAGTCCCGGGAGGCCACCGCGTCGACCGAGTTGGGCGCGGCGGAGTCGAAGCCGAGGAGTTCGGCGGTGCGCCGGGGGTCGATGGGTACGGAGGTGCCGCCGATCGCACCGGCGCCCAGCGGGTTGACGTCGAGCTGGCGTCCGGCGTCCAGCAGCGACCGGTAGGCCCGCAGCACTCCGGCGGCGATTCCGGCGAGGTAGTGGCCGTAGCCGATCGGGACGGCCGGCTGGCCGTGGGTGTAGGCGGGCATGACCACGTCGCGGTACTCCTCGGCCTTGGCCAGGAGCACCCCGGCCAGCCGGTCGACCGCGTCCAGCAGGGCCCGGTAGGGGGCGCGGGTCTTGAGCCGGGTGGTGGTGGCGTTGAGGTCGTTGCGCGAGCGGCCGGTGTGCAGGATGCCGCCGATGCGGTCGCCGAGCTGTGCGATGAGGTGTCCCTCGTACGCCAGGTAGACGCCGCGCGGCATCGGGAGGGCGCGGACCGGTGCGAAGTCCTGGTCGCGCAGTTCACCGATGGTGCGCAGCAGGGCGGCGGACCGGTCGGCGTCCACGATGCCGCGTTCGGTGAGCATGACCAGGTGGGCGCGGTCGACCTCGCTGATGCAGCGGAGCTCGTCGCCGAGCCCGTCGGTGGTCTCCGGCAGGTACTGGTCGTAGACGATGCGGTGCGCCTCGGCGTCGAGCGCGGCCTTGAGCCGGCCGGTGTCGACGCCCTGCGCGGTCGCCGCGGTCATGCGAGTGCCTCCTCGGTGTGCACGGCGTGGATCAGGGCCCGGCCGAGCAGGTCGACGGCCCGTCCGGCGGCCTCGGCGGCCCGCACCGAGCGGTCGGCCACGGCGATGGCATGGCCGACCCGGCCGCGGAAGTCCTCGGCGGGTCCCACCGGTTCGCCGGGGGCGCGGTAGAGCACCGCCTCGACGGTGCCGGGGACCGTGCGGGCGCGTTCCACGGCGTCGGCGAGTGCGGCGGCCGGGGCGAGGATGCCGTCCTGTGCGGCGGTGAGGAACCGGATCGAGGCGCGGGCGTAGCCGGTGCGGTCAAGTTCGGGTGCGGTGCCGAGGGCGGCGAGCACCTGGGCGCGGACCAGGTCGATGCCGCAGGCCCGGCGGACCAGTTCGGGGATCATGCCGCCGGCCAGCCGGGGGTTGACCTCGATGACGGCGGCGGACCCGGGTCCGGTGAGGCGCAGTTCGACGTGGGCGGCCCCCCAGCCGAGGCCGAGCGCGCGTACGGCGCGTACGGCGGTCTCGCGCAGGGCGATCTCCTGTGCGCCGGGGAGCGCGGCGGGCACGTCGTGGCCGGTCTCGACGAAGGAGGGCGGTGCGCCGACGTGCTTGGCGACGGTGACGACGGCCTCGGTGCCGAAGACCTCGACGGAGAACTCCGGTCCGGTCAGGTACTCCTCGACCAGGATCCGGCCCGGGGCGGCGATGCCCCGTTCGTTGACGGTGGTGGCCAGCAGGGTTCCGGCGTGTTCGGCGACCTCCGCCAGGTCGGAGCAGAGCCGTACGCCCAGGCTGCCCGAGCCCTGTACGGGTTTGACGACGACGGGCAGTCCGAGGGAGCGGGCGGCGGCGACGGCGTCGGCGGTCCCGGTGACGACCTCGAAGCCCGGTGAGCCGATGCCGGCCGCGGTGAGGGTGCGGCGCTGCTCGGCCTTGTCGCGGCAGGCCCGTACGGCCTCGGCCGAGGGGCCGGGCAGTCCGAGCCGGTACGCCAGGGCGGCGGCGGTCGGCACGTAGTACTCGGAGCTGGTCAGGACGCCCGCGAGGGTGGCGCTCCCCTCCAGGGTGCGGACGGCCGCCCACAGCGCGGTCTCGTCGGAGGTGTCGACGACGACGGTCCGCAGTCCGTCCTCGGCGGCGTAGGGGTAGCGGCCCGGGTCCGCGCACAGCAGCACGGGAACCGCGCCGAGTTCGGCGGCGCGCCGGGCGAACAGCCGTCCGGTGCCGGTGGTGTTGCTCTCCACCAGGAGCAGCAGGCGCTCGCTCATGACTCGACCACCGGCATCACCACGTCGTCGAAGCCGCGGCGGGCCCACAGCAGCCGGGACCAGGCGGCGGGGGCGTCCAGCGGGTGTTCGACGGTGACCGGGCCGTTGGCGGCGGGGGCGGGGACGATGTCCTGCTCGCGCAGCCAGTTCTCGTTGTAGACGGTGGACTGGTAGCGGTAGCCCTCGTCGGGCAGGACCATGACGACGGTGCTGTCCGGGTTGTGCTCGGCCCACCAGGACGCCACCTGGAAGGAGGCTCCGCTGGTCGGGCCCATGAACAGGCCGTGGGCGCGGTAGAGCTCGTGGGTGGCGTGGAAGGCCTCGGGGGCGGTCACCCAGTGGACCTCGTCGTACGCCGCGTGCTTGACGTTGCCGGGGTGGATGCTGCTGCCGAGTCCGCGCAGCATGCGGGGGCCGTCGGGGCTGCCGAAGATGATGCTGCCGGGGGTGTCGACGCCGATCAGGTGGAGGGCCGGGCCGGTCTGGCGCAGGGCGGCACCGAGGCCGCCGGTCGAGCCGCCGGAGCCGACCGGGCCGACCAGGCAGTCGACGGATCCGACGGTGTCGCCGATCAGGTCGGCGACGATGCCGTAGGCGCCGGGGTTGTCGGGGTTGTCGTACTGGCCGGGGACGAAGGCGTCGGGGTACTGGCGGCGCAGCTCGGCGACGCGGGCGAGCCGGGCGCCCTGGATGCCGCCGGCCTGGCCGGTGTGCTCGACGATCTCCACGGTCGTGCCGAGCATTTCGAGCCGGGTGCGCAGGTCCCGGTCGATCGCGGAGTCGCCGACGATGGTCAGCGGGTAGCCGCGCAGCCGGCAGACCATGGCCAGGCCCAGGGCGAAGGTGCCCGAGGAGGTCTCGATGATCCGGGTTCCCGGGGAGATGAGTCCGGCCGCCTCGGCGCGGTCGAGGATGTAGCGGGCGGGCAGCAGCTTCATCAGGCTGAAGGCAGCGGCGTAGAGGTTGTCGGTCACCTTGATGATGCGGGGCAGCTCCGTCGCCTCGACGATCGAGGAGTGCGCCTTGGGGAGTGTGGTCGTCGTCATGTCAGTCACCCGTTGTGTAGTTCCACTGCTCGTGGATTCCGAGCTCTTGGAGGAGGTCCTGGGCCAGTTCGGTGCGCGCCTCGACCTCGGGGTCGTCCCGGTCGAAGAGGAGACCCGCGATGTCCCCGCTGTGTGCCGCCTGTATGCCGACGGCTCCGGTGGTCCGTGCGATGTCCCGGATGCGGTCGAGTTCCGGGATCGGCAGATGACGCTGGTTGATCTCCGTGCTGGCCGTGGCGACCGAGCCCAGCAGGGCCACGTCCTTCATCTGGATGGCCTCCCGGAGCATCGCCTGCAGCCGGGTGAAGAGGTCGACCTCGTCCTGTCCGTAGCGGGCCGGGGAGAGGGCCAGGGTGTCCACGCCGCGTCCGCCGTTCTCGGGACGGGAGCCGAAGCCGAGGACCCGCAGGGCGGGCATCCGGTAGCCGAAGTCCTCGATCACGGTGCCCTCGCGCTGGGCGAACAGGACGGTCGAGTCCTCGAACATCAGGGAGTCGGACGCGGTCTCCGCCCGTACCGCGATGCGGGCGACCTCCTGTGCGGGGAGGGGGCTGACGAAGGCGTCCTTCACCGCCCAGATCGCCGCCAGGACGTCGCTGGTGGAGGAGCCGAAGCCCCGGCACAGCGGTACGTCGCCGCTGAGGTCCAGGTGTCCCCCGGCCGGCCCGGCGTCCGGCGGGGTCACGGCGCGGACCGCGAGTTCGGCGGCGCGTCGGGCCTTGCCCTTCCAGGACGGTGTGACGGTGACCTCGGCTCCGGGGGCGGGGATGAAGGTCGCGCGGGTCACGTGGATGGTGCAGGGAAGTGTGACGAGCCCTCGGGTGAGCCCGCCGTCGCCGGGGAACACCCCTTGCAGGATCTCGCCGTGGTGGACGGGGGCCGAAGCTACCCCGACACGCCAGCCGGAATGATCAACCATTTCCTTGACTTTCTGTCGCCGGGAGCTGGGGCCTGCGGATGACCTCACGCTATGCGGGCGACGGGTCCCTGCCCGGCGGAGGAAGCGGCAGCCCGCGGGCAATTGGGGGTGCCGGTCCGCCGCACGCGAAGGTGCCCGGACCCACCGTGATCGGCGGGTCCGGGCACCTTCGGGGCGTGGGTCAGTGGCGCACCCCCCGCAACTCCTCGGCCAGGATCTTCCCTATCTCGCGCAGGGGTTCGGCCGTGGTCATGTCCCAGTGCTCGCAGTCGATGTCGTACTCCTCGACGCGGCCCCCGACATGGGGGGCCCAGGCCTGGGACCCGCTGCTCGCGGCGGGGGTGCGGGCGGCGTTGAAGAACACCGCGTCGCCGCCGAACCGGCGCCGGGGCACGTACCGGTAGCGCATCTCCAGGTTGGCCGCGGTCGCGGTGACGACCGCCGCGGCCTGGTCGGGTTCGAGTGCGCCGAGGACGGCGTCCTCGGCGCGCAGGACGGCGGCCAGTTCCCCGGCGTCCGGGGCGGTGTCGGCGCACCGTACGCCGATGTCGGCGCCACGGCCGCCGAGCAGGGCGGTCAGCACCTCCCGGCCGGTGATGGCGGGTGCCCGGAATCCGTCGGGCAGCGGGTAGGAGTCGAGCAGGGCCAGCAGGGCGACCTCCTCGCCCTGCTCCTCCAGCCGGGCGGCGATGGCCTGCGCGACCAGCCCGCCGAACGACCAGCCGAGCAGGTGGTACGGGCCGTGGGCCTGGGCCGACCGGATCTGGGCCACGTAGCTCTCGGCCATCTCCTCGATGCCGGCGGGCCGGTCCGCGGGGTGGGTCAGCTCCCGGGCCTGGAGGCCGAGGAGCGGCCGCCGGCCGATGTGCCGGAGCAGTCCGGCGTACGACCAGCTCATCCCGGAGATCGCGTGCACGCAGAACAGCGGGGCCTCGGTGGAGTCGGCGGACGCGGCCCGGATCGGGAGGAGCGTCTCCATCGGGTCGCCGCCGGTGCTGGTGGCGATGTGTTCGGCGAGCAGGACGGGGGTCGGGCACTGGAACAGGTCGCGGATGGTGACCTTGGTGTCCCAGATGGAGCGGATGCGGCCGATGAGCCGGGTGGCGAGCAGGGAGTGCCCGCCGAGCTGGAAGAAGTGGTCGTCGATGGTGACCTGGCCGAGGCCCAGGACCTCCGCGTAGAGGCCGCAGAGCACTTCCTCGGCGGGGGTGCGCGGGGCCCGGCCGCCGGCCGTGTCGGCCTGTGCCGGTTCGGGCAGGGCGCGCCGGTCGAGCTTGCCGTTGACCGTCAGCGGCAGCGCGTCCAGCGGCACGATGGTGGCGGGGACCATGTACTCGGGCAGGGCGGCCACCGCGTGCCGGCGCAGCTCGGGGAGGTCGGCCTCGGCACCCTCGACGGGCACCACGTACGCCACCAGTCGTTTGTCGCCGGGCCGGTCCTCGCGGATCAGCACCGCCGCCTGGGCGAGGGAGGGGTGCCGCAGCAGCGCCGATTCGATCTCACCCGGCTCGATGCGGAAGCCCCGCAACTTGATCTGCTGGTCGGCCCGGCCGAAATACTCCAGGGCCCCGTCCTGGCTCCAGCGGGCCAGGTCGCCGGTGCGGTACATCCGTGAGCCGGGCGCGCCGTGCGGGTCGGCGACGAAGCGTTCCGCGCTGAGCGCGGGCTGCCCGATGTAGCCGTGGGCGAGGCCGTGGCCGGCGACGTAGAGCTCGCCGGGGACGCCGGGCGGCAGCATCCGGAGGTTCTCGTCCAGGACGTAGGCGTGCTTGCCGGCGATGGGGCGGCCGATCGGGATGGCGGGGGCGGGTCCGGTGAGGGTGTGGGTGGTGGTGAAGCCCATGCTCTCGGCGGGCCCGTAGCCGTTGACGAGGTGGAGGTGGGGGTGGTCGGCGAGGGCGCGGGCGGTGTGGGCGGGCGAGGCGGCCTCGCCCGCGGTCATGGCCTCCTTGATCCGGGAGAAGACCGCCGGGTGCTCGTCGAGCATGTGGTTGAAAAGGCTCGCCGACATCTGGAGGGTGGTGATGCCGTGCTGTTCGACGAGTTCGGCGATCTGGTGCGGGTCGGTGTGCTGGCCGGGCTGGAGGACGCAGACGCCGCCGTGGAGCAGGGGCCCGAAGACCTCCAGGGCGAAGGCGTCCCAGGAGACCGGGGAGCTCTGCAGATAGGTCTGGCCGGGGCCGAAGTCCAGGTAGTCGGGGCCGATGAAGGTGGCGGCGAGCGCCCGGTGCGAGGCGGCGACGCCCTTGGGCACTCCGGTGGATCCGGAGGTGAACATCACGCAGGCGATGGACTCGGGGTGCCCGCCGGTCTCCACCGGTGTTCCGGGCAGGGCACTGATCGCCGGGATCTCCTCGGTGAGGTCGATCAGGGTGGCCCGGGTGGACAGGGGGGTGAGGTGGGCCTGGGTGACGAGGGCCGCCGGGCCGGTCTGGCCGAGGACGGTGTTCAGCCGGTCGGCCGGGAACTGCGGGTCGAGCAGGGTGTATCCGGCTCCGGCCTTCAGCGCGGCGAGCAGGGTGGCGACGAGTTGCGGGGAGCGTTCGACGTGGATGGCGACGATGCTGCCGGGGGTGACGCCCCGCCAGGTGAGGTGGCGGGCCAGCCGGTTCGACCAGATGTCGAGTTCCTCGTAGGTGATCCGCTGCTCCTCGTGGACCAGGGCGACGGAGTGCGGGGTGCGCCGGGCCTGTTCGACGAAGAGTGCGTCGAGTCCGAGGGCGGGTGCCTGGGTCTGTGCCCCGCTCCACTCCCGCAGTTGCTCCCGCTCCTGCCCGGAGGCCATCTCCAGGGCGCCGAGCGGCAGGTCGGGGCCGGCGACGGCGCCGGTGAGGAGCCGGACGAGCCGGTCGGCGGCGGTGGTGACGGTCCGTGCGTCGTAGAGGTCGGTGGTGTACTCGATCATGATGTCGAGGCCGTCGGGCCGGCCGTCCGGGGACCGGTTCTCGGCGAACGCGAAGGTGAGGTCGAACTTGGCGACGGCGACCGGCGGGAAGTCGAAGCCGGTCTCCAGCCCGGCCAGTTGCGGAGGCGCGCCGCCGGTGTCGCCGACGGTGAGCATGACCTGGAAGAGCGGGTGGCGGGCGCTGGTGCGCTCCGGGTTGAGGGCTTCGACGATCCGGTCGAAGGGCAGGTCCTGGTGGGCCCAGGCCGCGAGGTCGGTCTCCCGGACCCGCGTGAGCAGTTCGCGGAAGGTGGGGTCGCCGCTGGTGTCGGTGCGCAGGACCAGGGTGTTGACGAAGAAGCCGACGAGGTCGTCGAGCTTCTGGTCGGTGCGTCCGGCGACGGGTGAGCCGAGCGGGATGTCGTGTCCGGCGCCGGACCGGGAGAGCAGGGTCGCCACGGCGGCCTGGGCCACCATGAACAGGGTGGTGCCGGTCTCCTGGGCCAGCTCCGTCAGGGCGGTGTGCAGTTCGGCGGAGCAGCGCACGGCGTGGGTGCGGCCCTTGTTGGAGGCGACGGCCGGGCGGGCGTGGTCGGTGGGGAGGGTGGCCTCCTCGGGCAGGTCGGCGAGGACGCCGCGCCAGTGGTCGAGCTGGCGTTCCTCGACGTCGGCCAGGAGGCGCCGCTGCCAGAGGGAGTAGTCGGCGTACTGGACGGGGAGCGGCTCCCACTCGGGGGCGGTGCCGCCGGTGCGTGCCTCGTAGGCGGTGGCGAGGTCGCGGAAGAGCGGCCCGTTGGACCAGCCGTCGGAGGCGATGTGGTGGATGACGAGTCCGAGCACATGGTGGTCGGCCCCGGTCCGCAGCAGCCGGGCCCGCAGCGGCGGTTCGGCCGCCAGGTCGAAGGTCCGGCCGGCCAGGTCGGCCAGGTGCTGGTCGAGTTCCTCCTCGGTGGTCTCGGTCAGGGGGAGTTCGAGGTCGGCCGGGGGCAGGATGTGCTGGTACGGGGTCCCTTCGTGGACGGGGAAGACGGTGCGCAGCCCCTCGTGGCGGGTGGTGAGGTCGGTGAGCGCCAGCCGCAGCGCCTCCCGGTCCAGCGTTCCCTTCAACCGCAGGGCGAGGGGAATGTTGTACGTGGCGGACGGCCCCTCCATCTGGTCGAGGAACCACAGCCGCTGCTGCGCCGACGACAGCGGCACCCGCTCCGGACGCTCCTCCGGCAGCAGCGCGGGGCGCCGGGCCTCGCTGTTCTCGGCGGCGATCCGTTCGGCGAGCTGGGCGACGGTGGCGTACTGGAACAGGTCCCGGATGGTGATCTCGGTCTCCCACACCGCCCGGATGCGGCTGATGAGCCGGGTGGCGAGCAGGGAGTGTCCGCCGCGTCGGAAGAAGTGGTCGTCGATGGTGACCGACGGGAGTCCGAGGACGGCGGCGAAGAGTCCGCAGAGGACCTCCTCGGCGGGTGTCCGGGGTGTCCGGCCGTCGGTGCCGGTGGTGTGGAGCGGGGCGGGCAGGGCGCGCCGGTCGACCTTGCCGTTGGTGGTGAGCGGGATCGCGTCGAGGACCATGAAGGCGGACGGGACCATGTACTCGGGCAGGGCGCCGGCGATCTCGCGGTGCACCTCCTCGGTGTCGATCCGGGCGCCGTCGGCGGCGACCAGGTAGGCGACGAGACGTTTGTCGCCCGGCCGGTCCTCGCGGACCATGACGGTGGCCTGGCCCACGCTCGGGTGGGCGGCCAGGGCGCTCTCGATCTCGCCGAGTTCGATGCGGAAGCCGCGGAGTTTGATCTGCTGGTCGGCCCGGCCCAGGTATTCGAGGGAGCCTTCGCGGTTCCACCGGACCAGGTCCCCGGTGCGGTACATCCGGGTGCCGGCCGGGCCGTAGGGGTCGGCGACGAAGCGTTCGGCGGTCAGCGAGGCGCGGTTGAGGTAGCCCTGCGCGAGACCGGCTCCGGCGATGTACAGCTCGCCGGGGGCGCCGGGCGGGGCGAGTCCCAAGGCTTCGTCGAGGACGTACAACCGGTGGTTGTCCAGGGCCTCGCCGATCGGGATCGCGCCCGCCTGGTCGAGGGGGCGGTGGATGCGGTGGGTGGCGGCGAAGGTGGTGGTCTCGGTGGGGCCGTAGCCGTTGACGACGGTGGTGTCGGGGCAGTGGTCCATGACCCGGCGCACGGCCTCCGGCGGAACGACGTCGCCTCCGGCCCACACCTCCCGCACCCCGGCGAACGCGCCGGGGGCCTCCTCGGCCATGACCCGGAAGAGCCCGGCGGTCATCCAGAGCGCGGTGATCCGGTGCTCGGAGAGCAGCCGCTGGTAGTCGGTGGGGGCGAGGTGGCCGCGCGGGGCCACGACGACCGTGCGGCCGTTCAGCCAGGGCACCCAGATCTCGTACGTCGACGCGTCGAAGGCGGCCGGGGAGTGGAACAGGACCCGCCGGTGGTTGCCGTTGCCGTACATGGTCTGTGCGGCCAGGTCGGCGACGTTGCGGTGGGTGACCGCGACGCCCTTGGGGACCCCGGTCGAGCCGGAGGTGAACATCGCGTACACCGGCTGGTCGGGGTGGATGGTGTGGTCGGGGGCGGTGGCGGGCAGCCGGTCGAGGTCGAGGTCCTCGCCCAGGACGATGACCCGGGCCCCGGTGTCGAGGACGACCTGGTGGTCGGCGAGGGCCCGGTCGGTGAGGAGGACCGGGGCCCGGGTGTCGGCGAGGATCTGGACGAGCCGGCTGTCCGGGTCGGTGGTGTTCAGCGGGGCGTAGACGGCTCCGGCCTTGACCACGGCGAGCAGGGCGGTGAGCAGGTCGGTCGAGCGTTCCATCAGGACGGCGACGACGTCGTGGCGCCGGACGCCGGTGTCGACGAGGTGGTGGGCGAGCCGGTTGGTGACGTCGTCGAGTTCGGCGTAGGTCAGGTCGTGGTCCTCGTCGACGAGGGCGACGGCGTCGGGGGTGCGGGCGGCCTGTGCGGAGAACAGCTCCGCGAGGCTGAGGTCCGGGCTGCCGGTGGCGGCGCCGCCGCGCTCCTCCAGGAGCAGCCGCCGCTCGTGCTCGCCGAGGAGGTCGAGGACGGAGAGCGGGGTGTCGGGCGAGGTGACCACGGCTTCCAGCAGCCGGTTCAGCCGCGCCATCAGGGCGTCGATGGTCGGGGCGTCGTAGAGGTCGGTGGCGTACTCGATGGTGATGTCCAGGCCGTCGGGGCGGCCGTCGCGGGTGCGGTGCTCGGCGAAGCCGAACGTCAGGTCGAACTTGGCGATCTGGAGGGACCGGTATTCGGTGCGGGCGTCGAGCCCGGGGAAGCCGATGGCGTCGGACCCGGCCTCGCCCATGGTGAGCATCACCTGGAAGAGCGGGTGGCGGGAGGCGGAGCGCTCGGGGTTCAGCACCTCGACCAGCCGGTCGAAGGGCAGGTCCTGGTTGTCCCAGGCGGCCAGGTCGGTCCTGCGGGCCCGGGAGAGCAGTTCGCGGAAGCTCGGGTCGCCGGTCAGGTCGGTACGGAGCACCAGGGTGTTGACGAAGAAGCCGACGAGTCCGTCGAGCGCCTCGTCGATGCGCCCGGAGACCGGCGAGCCGATCGGGATGTCGTGCCCGGCGCCGGAGCGGGACAGGACGGTCGCCACGGCGGCCTGGACCGCCATGAACAGGGTGGCGCCGGATTCCCGGGCGAGGTGGGTCAGCCCGATGTGGAGTTCGGCGGGCAGCCGGACGTCGCAGGTCGCGCCAACGTACGAGGCGGAGGCGGGGCGGGGCCGGTCGGCCGGCAGGGTGGCCTCCTCGGGCAGCCCGTCCAGGGTCTGCCGCCAGAACTCCAGCTGGCGTGCCCCGGCGCTCTCCGGGTCGTCGCCGTCGCCGAGGAGTTCCTGCTGCCAGAGGGTGTAGTCGGCGTACTGGACCGGCAGCGGCTCCCAGGCGGGGGCGGTGCCCCCGGCGCGGGCCTCGTAGGCGGTGGCGAGGTCTTCGAGGAGCGGGGCCGTCGAGCCGCCGTCGGACACGATGTGGTGCATCACGACGAGCAGGACGTGCTCCCGCTCGCCGAGGGCGATCAGGCGGGCCCGCAGCGGCAGGTCCTTCTCCAGGTGGAAGACCTGCGCGGACTCCTCGGTGAGGACGGCCTGGAGCGTCTCGTCGTCGGCCGGGACGACGGGCAGCGGGAGTTCGACGTCCTCCTCCGCCAGGATGTGCTGGTACGGGGTGCCGTCCTGGTCGGGGAAGAGGGTGCGCAGGCTCTCGTGTCTGCCGACCACGTCCAGGAGCGCCGAGTGGAGGGCCCCGCGGTCGAGGTCACCACCCAGCCGGACCGCGAGCGGGATGTTGTAGGTGGTGGACGGCCCTTCCATCTGCGCGATGAACCAGAGCCGCTGCTGGGCGAAGGACAAGGGAATCACTTGGTCACTCCCATCCGGCGCATCGGCCGAAGTTTGGGCCGTGCGGCCCCGCCGGCGTCGAGCTTCTCGACGAGCGTGGCCACGATCGGGTTTTCGAAGAGGGTCGCGACGGAGAGTTCGACTCCGAGCGCGGTACGGATCCGGCCGACGAGCCGGGTGGCGAGGAGCGAGTGCCCGCCGAGGTCGAAGAAGTGGTCGTCGATGGTGGCCGAGGGAAGTCCGAGGATCTCCGCGAAGAGTCCGCAGAGCACTTCCTCCCGGGCGTTGCGCGGGGCGCGTCCGGCGGGTGCGCTGTCGATCTGCGGGGCGGGCAGGGCACGCCGGTCGACCTTGCCGTTGACGGTGAGCGGGATCGCGTCGAGGACCACGAAGGCGGACGGGACCATGTAGTCGGGCAGCAGCCCGGCCATCTGCCGCTGCAGGTCGGCGGTTTCGGTCCCGGCGTTCTCCTCGGCGGCGACCAGGTAGGCGACGAGGCGTTTGTCGCCGGGCCGGTCCTCGCGGACGACGACGGTGGCCTGGGCGACACCCGGCAGGCCGGCGAGGACGGTCTCGATCTCGGCGAGTTCGATGCGGAAGCCGCGGAGTTTGACCTGCTGGTCGGCCCGGCCCTGGTATTCGAGGGAGCCCTCCCGGTTCCACCGGACCAGGTCCCCGGTGCGGTACATCCGGGCACCGGCCGGCCCGTACGGATCGGCGACGAACCGGTCCGCCGTCAGCTGCGGCCGGTCCAGATAACCCTGCGCCAGCCCCGCACCCGCGATGTACAGCTCACCCGGCGTCCCCGGCGGAACCAGCCGCAACCCCTCGTCCAGAACATACAACCGGTGGTTGTCCAACGGCTCACCGATCGGGATCGCACCCGCGTGCTCCAGGGGGCGGCGGATGCGGTGGGTGGTCGCGAAGGTGGTGGTCTCGGTCGGGCCGTAGCCGTTGACGACGGTGGTGTCGGGGCAGCGGTCCATGACCCGGCGCACGGCCTCCGGCGGAACGACGTCACCACCGGCCCACACCTCCCGCACCCCGGCGAACGCCTCCGGGATCTCCTCCGCCATGAGCCGGAAGAGCCCGGCGGTGAGCCAGATCGAGGTGATCCGGTGCCGGCTCAGCAGTCGCACGTAGTCGGCCGGGGCGAGGTGGCCGGCGGGGGCGACGACGAGGGTCCCGCCGTTGAGCCAGGGCACCCACATCTCGTACGTCGACGCGTCGAACGCCATCGCCGAATGGAACAGCACCCGGCCATGGTTCCCGTTCGCATACATCGACTGTCCGGCCAGGTCCGCCACGTTGCGGTGGGTGACCGCGACCCCCTTCGGGACCCCGGTCGAACCCGAGGTGAACATCGCGTACACCGGCTGGTCCGGATGGACCACCACACCCGGATCCGACGACGCCACGGCCTCACCCGCCACCGGCCCCAACACCCGCACGCCCGCAGGCACCACCACCGAACCCGGATCACGATCGGTGACCAGATGAGTCACACCGGACTGACCGACGATCAACTCGACCCGCTCCGCCGGATAACGGGTGTCCAACGGCACATACACCGCACCCGC
>NZ_JBIVPT010000040.1:0-17648 GCF_044754785.1 Streptomyces sp. NPDC092952
GACCCACGGCCGGGAGTTCCTCTTCGCCACGAACGGACCAACGAGCAACCGAACCGACAGTCACATGATCAACGGCTTCTGTTAGGACCTCTAAGTGAAACCCGCCTTCGCCCTGCGTGGGAAGGTGAGCGTGCCGCCGGTCGCCGCGTCGCCTCCCAGCTTGCTCAGGGCCGGGCAGCCGAGGACGCTGACGTCGTCGTGGAGGGTCGGACGGTCAGGCTCGGGCAGATACCCGTTGCCGAGGTCGTTCTGGTCGAGCAGGCGGGATTCGAGCGCGGCCGAGGAGAGCACGGCCGTCTTGTGGGCACCATCGGACTGGCTTCCCGCCCGGATGGCGGGAAGGGCCGGGTTGTTGTCCGCGGTGGAGCAGGCGGGCAGGGCGAGAAGGGCGGCGATGGCGCCGAGTGCGGTGGCGGTGACGCGCATGACGGAACTGACCCCTTGGTGGCGGCGACGGGTGGTCAGTGCGGGCCCGCAGGCCCGGTGAGGTTGTAGGAGTGGTGGTCAGTGCCCGAGGTGGCGCAGGCAGTCCTCGAACGTGGTGTGCGTCGCGTCCGCAGGCCCGGAGCGCCGGTTGTACCAGGCCGTGTCGATGCGGGTCTCGCGCTGCTGGTGGCCCGCGCGGCAACGCAGCCAGATCTCGCCGCGGGTGGAGAGGATGAGCCAGTCCCTGTACGCATCGCACTCGGTACAGGCGACCATCTCGCCGTCCAGGACAAGGGGCTGCGCCCAGGGCATCATCCTGCCGTCGACCTGGTCGTGGCTCGGCACTCGCAGTTCCGGCGGAAGGAAATCGTCCACGACCGCGATCGGCGCGACGGACTCCGGCTCGGGCGTCGGCGTGCCGAGGCCGGGCGGGACCTGGTCCTGCAACTGCGCGTACTGCTCGGCAAACTGCCTCTGAGCTTCCGTTTCCTTGGCCCGGCGGCGTATCCGGTGAAACACCCTGGCGCTCTCCTCTACCTCGTCCTGCGCGCGTTTCGTGATCGTGCCCCATACTCCCGGCGGTTTCAATTCACAAAGTCAACAGTCCCCTCTCTTGCCAGGTCAGGAGGGGTATCCGGCTTCCCGGCAGCCCAGACGACGAGTTGGCCACGCCGACGGTGCGCCGGAGCCGTTGCCTCTTCCGCTCATGAGCTGAGGCTGCCGACTGGAATCTGTCGGGCTTACCGGCTCTGACGCGAGATCTCTTCTCCGATGCGCTGGCTGCCGGGCGAGGAGAGCACCGTGGTCGTCCCGCGGTTCCCTGCGGTGTTGGTCTCGGGCAGGTGAGAAGCGTCGGCGGGTAGGTGCGCAGCTCGCCGCATCCGCCACACGAGCACGTCGCTGACGGAGTCCGCAGAGCCCAGTTCGCGCCGTGCGGCAACCTCGGACAGGAGAGCGGCCGCGTCGAGGCCAGCGCCCTCGGCCTCCGCGACGGTGGCGGCCAGGGCGTACCAGCCGGGCTCGGCGAGGATCTGCTCGGCCAGCTCCGGCAGTGCCTTGCGCAGCAGTACGGTGTGGCGCTGGAGCATCGGTCGACTCAGGCGCTGGCCACGCTGGCGCAGGATGCCGACGGGTTGTACGGCGGCGGCCCGATAGGCGGTGCGTAGGTGCTCAGCGGCCCGAGTGGCGGCCTCGGCCTGCTGGGCGTGGCCCTTGCGGGCGTGCCAGTGTGCGGCGGCGGTGATCAGGAAGAACAACATGTCGATCGCCATCGCCGTGGTGGCTCCGTCCTCGCCGCGGCCAAGGGCCTGCCCGCCGTGGACGAGGTCGCGGGCGGCCTGCCGCAGGGCCCGGTCGTGTCCGCGTACGGCACGGACGTGAGAGCGAGATGCCCGTTCGAAAGCTGTTGCGGCGTCACGCAGTTCGCGACGGGTGTGGGCGACGGACGTCTTCGCGAGGGCGTCCAGGACCTCGCCGGCCGCGGCGATGTGTGCGGCGGCGACCGCGTCGTCGCCGTGCTCGACGACGGGGACGGCGAGCCATGCGGCCGACGCTGTTCCGCGGCGCGCGGCGGCCGGGCTGCCCGGCCCCGTACGGCTCACTTCCTCCTGCAGGGGCGCCGGGGCGTCGCCGGACCAGCGCGCGCGGATCCGCGGTAGTGACAAGTCGGGAGCCAAACGGGCGCCGGGGTAGAAAACCGGCTCGCCGTTCCTGTTCAGGTCGTCGGGCAAGGCGACCTTGTAGCCGAGCAGGTCGCCGGAGGGCGCGGCGCGCTTGCGGATCAGGAGGCCGGCGGCAGCGAGTCGGTCGAAGAACTCCTCGTCGCTCCTTGCCCCGCTCACCGCGCGTCGTACGGTTTCGCGCAGTTCCTCGCGTGCGGTGCGCTCACGCCCCTGCCGCTTGGCCTTGTGGCGCTCGGCGCTGGTGGGCCGCGGGGCCGCGGTGCCGTCGCCGGGTGTGACCTGGTGGAGGCCGAGCTCCTTCTCGATGAGCCGGGCTTCGGCCTGGGCGCGGGCGCCGGAGCGGAAGTCGTCTGGACGGTGGCCGTCCTCGGTGACGAGGGTGGCGACGATGTGGATGTGGTCGTCGGCGTGGCGTACGGCGGCCCACCTGCAACCGGGCTCTCCGCCGCCGGGATCGATGCCGGTGGCAGCGACGATACGGCGGGCGATGTCGGCCCATTCCTCGTCGGACAGGACCCGGTCGCCCGGGTCCGCGCGTACGGACGTGTGCCAGACGTGCTTGGCCGGGCGGGCGTGCTCGGCGAGGGCTATCACAGGCTGGTCCAGCAGCCGCTGGAGGTCGGTGAGGGTGGCGTTCGGATCGCGGCCGGGGTCCGGGGACATGCCGTCGAAGGAGGCGACGAGGTGAGGGTCCGTGTGCTCCTCGTGCTTGCCGGGGCCGTAGAGGTAGGCCAGGAGCCCGATGGTCCGGGAGCCCGAGGGGTTGACGCTGGGGATCATGAGCCGTGGTGCTCGATCAGCCGCGTGGCGGCCTCGTGCGCGGCGTCGGCGGCACGCCGCACGGCGGCGATGGTCGCTTCGAGATGAGGAACGTATTCGCCGGAATTCAGCGTCTTCACTGCCTGGTTTAGGTTGCTGCCGGCCCAGCCGAGCCGACGTCGGCTGTCGAACAGGGCGGTGATTACTTCGCGCGCGTCGGCGATCTCGGCACTAGTGCGGTCGAGGTCGAGGTCGCGGGCGGCTGCGAGCGAGGATCGGGCGAGGAACCCGGCGACGGACAGATTGCACTGGGCGGCGGCGGACTTGATCAGAGCGAACTCATCATCGTTGAAACGCGTGTTGGGTTGGTGCAGGCGCTTCTTCTCGGGCGACTGGCGCGGGCGCTGGCGGGCGCGAGGAACGCGCTGTCGACGAGCGCGCGGCTTGGTCTGCTTCTCCTCCTGCCCCGGCTTCGACCCGCCCCCGGTCGAAGCCTGAAGGACCTGCGCCCCCCGGTGCAGGTCCTCTCCCGCCCCCTCGGGGGCGGGAACGGCGGAAGCTACGCTTCCGCCCCAACTTGCTCGCCCCGGGACTGAGTTGGAGTCCCGATCGGGTTGCGGGGTGGTGCTGTTCTTGCTGGTGTGCGTCATCGGAGTCAGGGCCTCGTGGAGCGGATGCGGTACTGGATGGTCGCGGTCAGTGCGGGCACGTCCGCCGGGCCCGCCAGGACACGAACCGGCCCGTCGGGGCGGCCCTGGACAAGCCACTGGTCGGCCGGCGTACGGACAACGGCGTGAACGAGTCGCCGACGGACCAGGACGTTCGCCCAGGCGTCGGCCTCGGCGGCAGTGGGCTCGGAAGAGCGGGGTGGACGTGGAGTCACGGCCTACCTCCTGAGCGGGGCGTTGGCCCTGCTCTACGCCGGGCCATCTTACGGATATGGGGTCTGAGCTGGGGTTTTGTTGATTCAGCCGCACTCGGGGCAGCGCTCGACGTGGCTGCTGAGCGTGCGTGCCATCCGCCGCTTTGCCGAGGCGGCCCGCGTCGCGCTGGACTTCGCCGCCCGGCTGCCCGCGTGCCGTGCGGAGTGAGCGAGCATGAAGCCGATCTCCCGCTCGTACTCAGCGCGGACGATGTTGAACTGGTGGCAGGTCTTCATCGGGCGGTACTCCTCTTCGTGGTGATGTCCTCGCTCCGCAGCTCCTGGAGGACGAGGCCGAGCCGGTTGTTCCCGACCCCTGTCAGGCCCTGGCGGCGGATGATCTCGCGCAGCTGCACCCGGGTGATCGCGCCGTTGCCGTCCCGTTCGAGCAGAGCAGGAACGTGAGGGCGTACAGAGTGGACGAGCTGACGCTCGGGCTCGCCCAGCTGGTGTGACGTGCGACGCGTCTGGGGAGAGCGGGACCGGGCACGCTTGCCCTTGTTCTTCGTCGTCTTCCGACGGAGCGGGACCTTGTTCGGTCCTCGGTCCTGGGGGGGTTCGGTCCCGGGCTCGGTGGTGTTCGGTCCTCGGTTCGGTCCTCGGTCCTGGGGGGGTTCGGTCCCGGGCTCGGTGGTGTTCGGTCCTCGGTTCGGTCCTCGGTCCTGGGGGGGTTCGGTCCCGGATTCGGTGGTGTTCGGTCCTCGGTCCTCAGCTTCCGGGACCGTGCCGCCCTCAGGCGACTCAGCCCTCGCGAGCGTTCCCGGTTGGTTGTGCGCGGTCCCTGAGCTGACGCTGGTTTCCAGGACCGACTTATCGGGGACCGGTCCCCGATAAGTCCTCGGTTGTTGGTCCGGGACCGTGGCCGCACTCGGCGCCGGCTGAGAGGGGACCGTGGCCACCGATGCACTGCTACCCGCTGGGGACCAGGGAGAGCGGAGCGGGACCGTAGCGAGTGCGAGAGCGTGTCGCCGGGCGGCGAGCTGGTCGAGCAACTGTGCCCGCTGAAGGGGATCGGTACCGACTGCGGCCCTGCCCACCGCCTTCGACAGGTGGCGGGTCAGCCGTCGGCCTCGACGGTTTCGCTGCTGCTCGGGAGTGCGCTCCGCGAGGCGGGCTGCGAGGGCGACCGCGCGGGCGGTGGCCCGGTCCCGGGTGATCTGTGCGGCGTCGCGGTCCCGCGCGGCGATTCCGAGGCGAGACAGCAGCCGTTCGCGGATTTCCCGGCCCAGCACAGCGACAAGCCCGTTCGACGAGGCACCGGGGGTGCGCAGCCGCAGTTCTATGCCCATGGCCAGGTGCCACAGCATTGCCGCCATGACCGGCCCGACGAAGGCGCGGACCGTGCCGCCGACGAGGCCGCTCTCGGCGTAAGCGGGGATCACCTGCACTGTGGTGATCACCCAGACCAGCGTGCCCGGAAGGCCGGGAGCGCCTTGGACAGCCAGGTTCTGCCGCGCCATCAGCGCCGTCGCGAACAGAGCGAGTTCAGCGGCGGCGAACATCCCGGCACGTTCGGCGGTACCGGCCATGTCGAGATAGTCGGCGGCGAATCGCCAGCTGGTGTCGGCGGTGTACGCGGTGCAGCCCAGGGCAGCGATGGCGGCGACCTTGACCGCCGGTCCGCCGAGACGTTTCTGCGTTCGAGTTCCTCGGCGCCGGATGGTCCAGGCGGTCAGCACGAGCGCGAGGGAGGCGGGCACGACGGCGGCCAGGAGGAGAGGGAGGTCCGAAGTTGCACCGAAGGCGAGGACGGGGTGGGTCATGCTGCCTTTCCGAAAAGGGCGTGCGCCGGGGCTGACGCCGCCGGGCGGCCTGTGGCCTGCTGGGTGCCGGGGACCGTGGGGATTCTCTTGGCCGTGGAAGTCTTCTTCCGCTTCTTCTTCGGGCGGGGCACGCCGTAGTTGCGGTCGCGGTCGAGGACCTTGTTGGCGGCCTGGCGGAGCAGGTCTCGGGCGTGCTTGTGGCTGATCCGCAGGGCGACGGCGAGCCGGTCGGGCCGCCAGCCCCGGACGTAGGCGTGGCCGATGACGACCTGCCGCTCGGCCTCGGTCAGGTGCACGTCGCGCCCCTGGAAGACGGCGACCACGCGTTGGTAGTCCAGGCGCTGGTGCAGGTTGTCGTGCAGCGGGCGCCGCTCGGCCTCGGTCAGGCCGCCCCACACGCCGTCCTTGAGGCTGTGTTCCAGGGCGTAGTCGAGGCACACGCGACGTACGGGGCACCAGCCGCACAGCTCCTTCGCCTCTGCGATCTCCTCGTAGTCCCGGGGGCCGGGGAAGAACACGGCGTCGGCGTCCTCGGCGTCCATGCCGTGGCACGTGCCGCGGGTCTGCCAGTTGGTGTCCCCGATGCCGCGCAGGCCGGTGGCCGGCGTGTCGTGGGTGGTGATGTGGCGCAAGGAGGGTCTCCGATGTGCTGCCGCGCCGACCGGCGGGCGCGGTGCTCGGCGGGTGCGGCGTCGGGTGCCGGCCGCGGCGCGTGGGCGTGCGCCGCAGCCGGGGCGGGACGGTGGTCTCGGGCGGCGCCACCCCGGACGGGGTGCGTACGCCGGGTGTGCCGGTCAGGCCAGGGCGTGCTGCTGGTCCTGCTCCGCGCGCTGGGCCTGCTGGGCGGCGGCGAGGTCGAGGCGGCTGGGGTGGGGGGTGGCGCACAGGGCGGTCCCACGAGCCCCGTCGTCGAGACCGATCCGCCGACGGCGGCACGGTTCGCCGGGCTGGGCCAGGCACCACGCGCACCGAACGCTCAGGGCATCGGGCAGCCCCTGCGCGATAGCGGCCTCGCGGGCTGCGCGGGCGGGTCGGTAGGGCGCGAGGGCCGCTCGGACAGCGGGCGGTATGCAGGAGCCGATCTCCTTCAGCCGTGCCTCCAGCTTCGGGTCGACACCGTCGCGGCCGCTGTTGATCGCTCGGGCCTGCGCGGGTTGCGCGGTACCGGCGGCGACGGCGCGGCGGGTGCCGGCCAGCTCCGCCGCCCAGGCGGCCTGGTCGTCCGGGTCGACGGACGGCGTGGGGTCGGAGTGCCGGGCCAGGCGGTCGCGCCGGTAGTTCTCCCAGGGACGGGCCAGGTCCGCAGGAAGGATCGGGTACGGCGAGGTGCGGATGTGCTGGCGGGCGGCGACTCGGACGTCCCAGCCGTGCGGGGTGGCCATCGGAACGTCGTCGAGCAGCTCGTGCCACTGGGCGAGCTGGTCGCGGGCCTCGCCCTGGTCGGTGCGGATGGTGCGGGGATCGAGCCGGCCGATGTAGGCCAGCAGGGCGGCGATCTCGCGGCGGTCCACGGTCAGTCCTCCGTTCCGGTCGGCTCGTCGAGGGCGGCGAGGAGTGCGGCGGTGTGGGCCTGCGTCCGCGTCATGCCTCCCGGTGCGACGGTGTTCTCGCCGGGGACGGCGTAGAGGTTCGGGCGGCTGGGGGTGTGTTCCCGGGAGACCCAGGAGCGCCAGTCGGCAGCCCAGGTCTCCGCCGGTCTCGGGGCGTGGCCCGCTCGGTGTGCGCGCCACTTCGCGTCGGCGGCCCGCAGACCTTCCTCGCCGAGGCGGTCGAGATGCCCTTGCTGGCGGATCCAGGTGTGGGTGGCGGGGTCGGCCCGCCACTCGGCAGCCGGGAGGACGGCAGCACCACTACTGCTGTACCTCCGGTTCAGATCAGGTTCACTACGGTTCTGTGTGCCGGTGACCGGTACATCACCGTGCCGGTGACCGGCACCTCGCTGTGCCGGTTTCCGCCTCGACCTGCCGGATTCCGGTACTGCCGGATTCCGGACCCTCGCGCCGGATTCCGGCACCTCACGCGGGCGGATCCCGTATCGCCGCAGACCCGAGAGTCGGAGTCTCGCGGGACCGGCGGGCTCTTCCTCCTCCGCCGTCGTCTCGCTGCCCTCGTACTCCTGCTGCTCGTGGACGGTACGGGTGACGGCTTCGGCGGCGAGAGGCATGCGGTAGACCGTGCTGCGCTGCGGGCCGACGAGGTCGTCGAGCTGTTCCAGCTCGCCGGCCAGGAGAAGGCGCTCGACGGCTTCGCGCACAGTGGACACCGAGGCGCGGGTGCGCTTGGCCAGGCTGGACAGCGAGGCGTATGAGATGCACTGCTCGTCGGCGACCCGGTCGGCGATCGACAGCAGGACCAAGCGCGCGGCCCCCCGGCTGGTGCTGTGCTCCCACACCCACTCACGGGCTTCGCTGCTCATCGGCCGCTCCCGACGAGCAGGCGGACCTGGCGGTTCGCAAGGGCTGGGGTAGTGCGATCCGGCTCGGGGCGCTGAGACGCCGAGACGGAGGTGACTGCCGCGCAGGCCAGGCGGAAGGGCCTTTCGCGCTGGGCAGGAGACATGCGATACTCCCCTTTGCAGTGTTGCCACGCCGATGCGCCCCTCGGAAGGACTCGGCGTGGTGATGGTGGGCAATCTCCGCCCTTGCCGGGGCGGTGTGCCGCTTATAGCGTTCGACGTCCGTGAGTTGCCGCTCCCGGGCGTCGTCGCTGTTTACGGACCTTCGCGGGCCGGTCCGTGCTCGTGCTCTCCTCGCGTTCGTTTCTGGGCGGGCTGCCCAGGGGCGACGAACATCGCACGAACCCGTGTCAAGATCCAGACTTGGTTCTTAAACTCTGTAGAAGTCGTGGGGCGTGCAGGACGTGACGTCCGGTCATAGCCAGCCCTCCAGGTGCGAAAGCGTGTGCGACTTTGCGTGGGCAGAGCGGGTCAGGGCCGGACCGCGAGACGCAGCAGCACTTTAGTGTTTGTCGTGATCGCGATCATCCCCATAGTGGTCTCCACGTGTCAACACTCAAGTAGTCCGATGCGTGACTTGGGCACGTATTCTCTACTGCAGTAGCCTTGCGGCCGTAAGGCGCGACTGACAAGGAGGCGAAGGGTGATGGCGGACCGCGACAGGTCGGCGAGTGCGTCCGCTGGGGCGCCCGGCGGACGGCGGGTGAGTCTTGCCGAGAAGTTGGGACACCTCTTCGATGTCACGGTCAACCCCGCGACTGGCCGGCGATACACGAACGCAGAGGTCTCCCAGTCCATCGCCCAGGAGTGCGGTGGCGTCAGGGTGGCGGAGAGCACGATCGCCTCCATCCGGACCGGCGTGAAACCGAACCCCACCCTCAAGACGATCGAAGCGCTCGCGCGCATTTTCAAAGTGGCGCCCGACTACTTCTTCCCGGACTTCGATGTTGACGAGACCGCGAAGGTCCAGGCTTCATTCGAGCTCATCCGGGCGGTCAAGGACAGCGGGCTGCAGGGGATCGCGATGCGGGCCAACGGGCTGTCGCCGGCCAGCCTGGAAATGATCACCGCAGTGATCAATCAGGCTCGCCGTCTCGAAGGGCTCGACCCTACCGGCGAGTAGTGATCTGACTCACTCGGTATACCGTTTTGACGGATTTTCCCTCATGATCAAAAACCGACCCCTTGGTTTGTTGTGAGCGTTGTGTAAAGCTCCGCGTCGGGCCGCAGTGAAGTGCGTGCCGATCGAGAACGCGTGCTGATGCCCGGGATCAAGGATCGTTTTTCATGTTCAAGCGGCGCTATGCGCAACGAGAAGCGCAGCTGAGGCGTCGATGCGAAGAGCAGCTGAGCGGCATCGAAATATCTGACCCCTATGCGGTGGATGAGATATGCAGCCAGCTCGCGATCAGCAGGCAACGCCCGGTGTATCTCCATGAACTCCCAGAGGTGGGGGGTGCCAACGCCCCATGCGGGATCGTGCTCGCCTTCGAGAGCGAGGACCATATCTTTCACGTAGCCGCGACCAGTCAGCGGCACCGGGCTCAGATAGTGCGCCACGAGCTGGCGCATCTCCTGCTCGGGCATGCTGAATCCGGCACCGTCGCGGAGTCGCTGCTGGCAGTCATGCCCGAAACCATCGACCCCTCTGCCGTTGTCAGCGCGCTGGGGCGCACGAGCTACGAAACCGACCTGGAATACGACGCCGAAGTGGCGGCCACGGCACTCGGCGAGTTGTTTGCCGACCTCGCCCACTCCGGTCGCGGCGAAGGGCGCCCCGACGCAGTGGCCCGGCTCGACGATGCACTGGTACATCCCCGACGGAACCGCAGGTCATGAACACGAACACCCCCACCCTGATCGCCGGTCTGCTGTGGATGGTGGCCTTGTGGCGACTGCCATCGGTCCGCCACTCCCACAAGCAGCGCAGCCTGACGCTCACCCTTGCCTCGCTCGCGGCCGCGATGACGTTCGAAGTCCCTGCGGTCAAGGAAGCTGTCGCCGACACCATCCCCGTTGATGGGCTGGCCCCGCTGCTGAAACACCTGCTCGGCGTCGCCTCCGCAGCGCTGCTGCTGGACTTCGTCATTGCCGTCGTCCGCCCTCAAGGACTCGCTCGCCGACTCCGGACGCGGGCAGTCGCCGTGACACTGCCCCTCATGATCGTGACCTACGCGGCCGCCAACTGGATGGGGCCCTCGGTACGGATCGGCGAGGGGCCGCGAGCCTTTTACCCTGCCCTCTACATGGCCATCTTCACGCTGTACGTCGGCGTCGCCATGATCGTGGCGACCTGGCTGTTCGCCGGCGGGATTCGGCACAGCAGAAGCGGGCTGGGGAAGGCCGGCCTCGGACTACTGGCACTCGGCACCATGCTCGGCAGCTTGTACGCCCTGCAGCGCGTGGTTTTCGTAACGATCCACCTTGCCGCAGGAATTGAGAATCCCGAACTGGAAGACCTGCTTTCGACGACCCTCAAGCAGCTGGCGATCCTCGCCATCGTCCTCGGTGTTTGCCTGCCGCCCATGTCCGTAGCTGTGGAATACATCCGGGCGTGGGAGACGCTCCGTCAACTGCGGCCGCTATGGCAGCGCCTCACCGAATCCGCTCCCTACGTCGTGCTGTCCGCGCCCATAGCAACGCGACGTGTCCCACTGCGACTTGAGCGCTGCATCATCGAGATCGAGGATGCGTGCCTCGCACTCAGAGAGTACGTCTCAGTAGACGTCCACGACAGGGCCCTCGCATTTGTTCGCGAAGGAGGCGGCGATCCGTCCGAGAGTGACGCGATAGCAGAAGCCTGCTGGCTCCACGAGGCAGCCCGATGTGCTCGAAATGGAAATCAGGTCAGTGGGGTTGAATATCCAGCTCTTGGTGTGACTGGCCGGGACAGAGCCAGTGAAATCGAGTGGCTGAAGGCCGTGGCTCGTGCATACCTCAGATCGGAAGTCCCTGCGGAATTCTCCCGTCAGGAGCAGTCTCATGGCCACTAGTCATCCGATCGAATCTCGCGCGGCCCGGCGTATCACCGACTGGCTCGAACCGAAGAACTGGATCATCGCCGTCACTCTGCTCGTGGGCTGGCACGCCGCGCGGTGGAGCGGAGTGGGGTGGGGTGTGGTGGGCGCTCTCTTCGCTGCCGTGATCCCCATGACAGTCATCAAATTCGGTATTCGAAAAGGGTATTGGGGTGACCGGCATGTCGGGGCTAGGCCAGCACGCCTCGTCGTAATGGTCGCCATCCTGCTCTCGGTGGCCACAGGTATCGGTCTTATGATCACGGTCGGGGCGCCTCGCAGGATGACCGGACTGATCATCGCCATGCTGGTGACACTCGCGATCCTCACCCTGATCACACTCGCCTGGAAAATTTCTGTGCACCAGGCCGTTTCCGCAGGTGCCTGCGCGATGCTGGTACAGACCTACGGCCTGTGGATGGCTCTCGGGTTCCTCCTAGTCGTCGCCGTCGGCTGGTCACGTATCGAGCTTCGGGACCACAGCCGCAACCAGGTGATCGCCGGCACGATCCTCGGTGCCATCGTGGCGGCTGGCACATTCCAGATCGCAGGCTAAGGGCTTGCCGGAGAACAACATGTGGGCCAGCAGCACGCTGGCCTGCGAGCCCAGGTCGCGAAACCCATAGGTTGATTCCCGGCAAGTCCTTAGACCGTGTCCTATGTGGTGATTGCTCGTTGGGCTGTTCATGGGGCGGGATACGTGGAGTTGGATTGTTCCGGACGGGCTGTGGGAGATCGCGAAGCCGTTGATCCCGCCGTCGAGGGTGCGTCCGCAGGGTGGCGGGACGCAGGACACGCCTGATGAGACGCTGTTCGCGGCGATTGTCTACGTGCTGGTGAGCGGGTGTGCCTGGCGGGCTCTGCAGCCGTGCTTCGGGATCTCGAAGTCGACTGCCCACCGGCGCTTCGTGATCTGGTCCAGGGCTGGTGTCTGGGGCCGGCTGCACGAGGCGGTGCTCGACCGCATCGACGAGTGCGGCCTGCTCGACGTGACCCGCGTGGTCCTCGACTCCGCGCACGTACGGGCGAAAAAAGGGGCGGACTCACAGGCCCCAGCCCCGTGGACCGGGGCAAACCGGGTTCCAAGATGCACGTCCTGTCGGACGCGAACGGGCTGCCCCTGGTCGTCGGCATCTCCGCCGCCAACACCCACGACAGCCACGGCCTGAAGCCCATGGTGGCCGGTCTCCAATCGAGACACGACCCCCACCGCGGCTGGAACTTCAAACCCGGCAAGCTCCACGCCGACAAGGCCTACGACATCCCTGAACTGCGGAAATGGCTCCGCGGGAAACGTATCGGCGTCCGCATCGCCCGCAAGGGAATCGAATCCAGCGAACGGCTCGGACGCCGCAGATGGGTCATCGAGCGCACCATGTCGTGGCTGACCGGCTACCGCAGACTCAACCACCGCTACGAACGCCATCCCCGCAACTACCTGGCCTTCCTCGGCCTCGCCGCCACCATCTGCTGCTACAAACGACTGGTCCGCCTCACCACATAGGACATGGCCTTAGACCGTGTCCTATGTGGTGAGGCGGAGGAGATGTTTGTAGCAGCAGAGGACGGCGCCGAGGCCGAGGAAGGGCGGGTTGTCGCGGGGTTAGAGTTCGTAGCGGTGGTTGAGCCTGCGATGTCCGGTCAGCCGCGACATGGTGCGCTCGATGACCCATCTGCGGCGTCCGAGCCGTTCGCTGGATTCGATTCTCTTGTCCGCGTGGAACTTGCCAGGTTCGTAATGCCGGCCGCGGTGGACATGTGCCAGAGGGCACCCGAGTCGACGCGGCTCAGGTGCCCGCGCGCCGGTGCGTCAGGCGGACATCTTGGCGCACACGGTGTAGACGACGACATCGCCCTCGGCCGTACCGGTTCCGAACCTTACGTAGCCGGTCCCGTCGGGGTTGAGGCGGGTACCAGTCTCCCGGAAAGGACTGTTGAGTCCTTCACCGGCGACGTCGCCTCCGATGCTCACAGGTACCGACCCTGCCGGGCAGAGCGGGGTGGGGACGCGAACGTTGTCAGGGGTGGCTGGCGGGATGTGTACAGTCTCCTGGATCACGTTGTAGGAAGTGACACCCGCCGGACCCTGGGGGCCTGCCGGACCTTGAGGGCCAGCCGGACCCGCCGGACCCTGGGGGCCTGCCGGACCTTGAGGGCCAGCCGGACCCGCCGGACCCTGGGGGCCTACCGGGCCGGCGGGGCCCGTGCATCCGTGCTGGCAGGGGCCTTTGCGTCCGTGCTCGTTCGCGAAGGCCGGTTGCGCGGCGATGGCGCCTGCGCCGACGGCGGTGAGGGCGGTGAGGGCGACGGCGGCGAGCCTGCGTGCGATCTTCATCCAGAGCGCCTTTCTCTGAGATATTTCCACTACCCGGATTCTGGGGAAAGTGGCTGGGTTCACCACTTCCTGAATCGTCGGTGACTTATTTCAAATAAGAGCACGTCGAGTCCCCGGGAGCCTGGTAGCTATACGAGGCATCTGATTATTTAGCTTGATTGGGCGAGGCGGATCCACCTCTTCGGGGTGACGTCTCCGAAAGTGGATAATTTCACTCCGGGTGCCTAGCGCCCGGAGTCGCGCACCGACCTCAGAAACTTTCCATGGATCCTGAAGGGTTTATGTGCCCAGAGGGTTTTATGAAGGAGTTTCGGATCTTCGATGACCAAGACGTTCCCTCTGTGGTGATCGCTCGGTGGGTCGTTCGTGGAGTGGGACACGTGGAGTTGGATTGTTCCGAACGGGCTGCGGGGATCGCGAAGCTGTTGATTCCGCCGTCGAGGGTGCGTCCGCAGCTCGGCGGGACGCGGGATACGCCTGATCAGAAGCTGTTCGCGGTGATCGTCCATGTGCTGGTGAGCGGGTGTGTGGCAAACATATCGGCGTCCGCGTCGCCCGCAAGGGAACCGAATCCAGCGAACGGCTCGGACGTCGAAGGGTGGGTCATCGAGCGCACCGTGTCGTGACTGACCGGATATCTTCGGTTCAACCATCGCTACGAACTCCAACCCCGCGCCCCCGGCTTTCCTCGGCCTCGCTGCCACCCCTGCTTGCTACGAACGACTCCTCCGCCTCACCACATAGGACACGGTCTTAGTAAGAAGTCGTTCATTTGGTGAGTCTGCGGTAGCAGATGAGGGTGCAGGCGATGCTGGGCTGAAGGAAGGCTACGTGCAGCGGCACGCGGTGCCCCGGGTCAGTCGTCGCCGACGGCGATGTCGAGTTCGCTCACCAGGGCCTGGGCGAGGTCGTGCTGCTGGCCCGGGTCGATGCGGACCTTGGCGAGGTAGGCGAGGCCCCGGAGGGTGGAGAGGTCGTTGCCACGCAGGTCGGCACCGCGGTAGCGGCCGGGGCCGAATTCGGTGAGGCGCAGGGTGCAGTCGGAGAAGACGACGTTCGACAGGCCACAGTCGGTGAACGCGGCTTCGGTGAGGATGCAGCCGACGAACGCGACGGGACCGGAGGCGCGAACCTTGGTGAAGGTCGCGTAGTCAAGCTTGCAGTTCTCGAACAGCACATCGTCCAGCACCAGGCCGTTGAACGTGGCGCCGAGGAGCTTGGTGTCCCGGATAACGGCGCGGGTCAGCTTGCTCTCGCTCCAGCGCGCCGCGTCGAGATCGCTGCCGGTGATCTCGACGCCGTGCAGGTTCAGGGACTCGAACTCGACGCGCTGTGCGCGGACGCTGTGGATGCGGCCGGCGATGAGATGGGTGTCGGCGAGTTCGAGGGAGCGGAGGTTCGCGTCACCGAAGGCGAAGTCCTGGACGGCGCCCCGCGGGTTGTCGAGAGTGCTGACGTTGGTGAGGTAGAGGCCCGGCTCGTCGAGGTCGGGCACCGTGATCGTTGCGGTGCCGAAGGTACGGGTGCTCATGGTGCTCCTGGTTCTGCTCCGGGGCGGCCCGGTTCGCCGGGCCGCCCCGGATGGCAGGGCGGGCTAGGACTTCTTGCTCCAGTCGTCCCAGGTGGGTCGGTTGTCGAACGCGGGCGTGGGGTTGTCCCAGGTGGGTCGGTTGTCGAAGGTGGCGAGGGGGCGGGTGCCGGTTGCCTCCAGGAGGGCCTGGAAGCCCTGGGCCGAGTTCATCACGAGGTCAGTGGCGGTGGGCGGAAGCATGACGCGCGACTCCTTCGAGTAGGGCGATCTTGGCGGTGGTGCAGTACCGGGTCGGGGTCCCGTCGAAGCGGCCGTCGTGCTCGAAGTACCGATTGGCCGGGTGGGCTCCTCCGCAGAAGGCGAAGAAGGGGCAGGTGGTGCGGCAGGCGTCCACGCCCTTCCAGAACTCGGTGATCCAGGGGGTGCGCTTCTCGGCTTCCGCGACGAGGATGTCGAGGCCGTCGCGGAGCACGTTGCCGGTGGTGAAGTCGCCGAACCGCTTGTCGGTGAAGCCGGCCAGTTCGGGCGAGAGCATGACCACGCCGCCGTCGTAGGCGATGGTGGGCAGCGGGTCCCATGACGTGTCGACAGGAGCCGGGTCCGGTGCTCGGCCGTGGAGGACGGCGCTGGCGAAGTTCATCACCCTCGTCATCTCTCGCAGCTGTATGACGGGGTTGCTTCTCCAGGCGCCGGCGAGGGCGGCCCAGAACTCGGCGGACCGGGCTGGGTCCGCCTGGGGCGCGTGGCGGTTGATGCCCTCGGTCTCTTCGACGTTGACCCCCAGGGTGGTTACGCCGAGCTCGGCGAAGAACTCGTAGAAGCGGGCTGCATCCGCAGGTTTGGGGTCGGAGACGACGGCGATGGCGGAGAACGCGATGTCGTGTCGGCGCAGCCGGTCGATGCCGCGCATCGCGGCACGGAACCCGGGGCGGCCGGCGAGCGTGACTCGATGGGCGTTCATGTCCTCGGTGCCGTCGATGCTGACGCCCACGTGCACCTCGTGCTGCAGCAGGAACTCGCACCATGCGTCGTCGATCAGGGCAGCGTTCGTCTGCACGGAGTGCTTCACGCCCTGGAAAGGGGCCATGAGGGCCGCGAGGTGCTCACGGCCGGTGGCCAGCGGCTCCCCGCCGTGCCAGACGACCTCGAACGCGGGGTCGTCGGCCGCCCACCGGTTGACGACCAGCGCCGCGGCCTCGGCTACGGCGGCCGACATCAGGTGCTTCATCTTCCTGAATGGCAGGTAGCAGTAGGTGCAGTCCATCGGCAGGCACTGCGTGGTGGGCTGCATGATCACCGCGTGCGGCCTGGAGGCCAGACGGGACGTGCTGGGCATCGCGCTCCTCTCGATCGGGGTTCGAGCGGGCGGGTCAGGAGACGAGCTGGATGTTGTTCGCGGCCGTGGTCCACTCGACGCCGGACGCGGCGCGGATGTGCGCGACGCGCACGATCCGCCCGGCACAGGTCTCGTGCACGATCTCGGTAAGGGTTCCTTCGCCCCGGCTGGCGATGTCACGGACCGTCTTGTGCAGCCAGGGGTGGTCGTCCTCGTGGAGGAAGGACGCCACGTCACCCACGGGCGCGCCCTGCGTACTGCTGTCGTCCGGACCGGCCTGGGGGCGGGTCGCGGTGGGCGTGTGCGGCGGGGCGGCAGACCCAGAGCTCGACAAAAGCGGTGGCATCGGGGACTCCTTGGGGGCTTCGGGGAAACGGCTCGTAGCGTCGTCGGTGTCCGGGCGGCAGTGACACGCTAGGAAGCTCCGTACGCCGGCCTCAACGAAGTTGCCACTTCTTGCCAGGATTCACCCGAGGGCGTCGATCGCGGACAGGATCAGGGCGCGGGCCCTGGCGCCGTGGACCGCCATGCCGGCCAGGTTGTTGAAGGTACGGTCGTAGTCGGCGATCTCGGTAGGTTGGGTGATCCGCAGATACCCGGAGGTCAGCTCGACGGCCACCTCGCTGTCGTCGAACATGTAGAAGTCCTCAGCGGGCAGGTACGAGCGGCTGGCGCCGAGAGGGATGACGCCGAGGCTGACGAAGGACCGGGCGCTGACCGACATCAGGCGGTCGAGTTGGCCGGCCATCGCTTCGGCGTCGCACACGGCCGTCCGTAGCACGTATTCCTCGATCAGCAGCCCGAACCTGTGCCGCCCGCTGAGCAGGGTCTTTTGGCGGTCCATCCTCTCTTGTACCGCTTCGTCGACGTCGTCCACCTCGACGCGGTCGCGCTGGATCGACCGCAGGACGGCGGCGGTGTACTCGCGGGTCTGAACCATGCCAGGCATCACCCTGCTCGCGTAGACGCGAAAGAGGCGAGTTCGCTCGTAGAGGGCGGCGCGCAGCCCGCTCCGTTCCATCTGCCGCCTCTCGGTGTACATCGAGTCGACCGCGCGGGCGGCGGCGATGAGGTCGGGAATCTGGTCTTCGGCGTTGCACGCGGTGCACCAGGTCCGGATGTCCGACTCGGACGGGGCTCTGTCCGCGCTCTGGATCCGGCTGGTCTTCGAAGCCCCCCACCCGCACTGCACGGACAGTTCCTCGCCGGTCAGACCGGCGTCCTTGCGGAGGTCTGTGAGACGGCGGGCGAGGGCCGTGCGTGCTTCGACAACGCTGGAGGACGGCGACGACGGCATGCTGATGATCCGGTGGCGGTGGAACGGGGACTAGGCACTGTCCGGCGGATCACTGGCGGAGCCAGAGCCGGACCGCTGCTGCGGTGACGGTGCCGTGGAAGACGTAGGCCCGCTTGTCGTAGCGG
>NZ_JBIVPT010000041.1:0-15403 GCF_044754785.1 Streptomyces sp. NPDC092952
CTCGGCGTTCTCCGCCTTCGCCCTGGCCCGGATCGCCGGCCAGGTCTCCTCGTGCCAGACTCGGACCGCTTCCGGATCCTGCTCGACCGCCCGCTCTCGGTTCCGGTGGCGGCACCTTCAGCTGCAGGCTCTCCAACCTCGCCAGCGGCAGTCTGCTGTCGCTGTCCACGGGCCGCGGCGGTGCCGGCGGAACGGGCGGCGGTGCCGGAGGGATCGGCGGGGACGGTGGTGACACGTCGGTCCGTGGCGGCGGCAACAACCTGGTCGCGTACGGTGCGGGCGGTGGTGGAGGTGGGGGCGCAACGGTGGACGGCGGCGGCGCGATGTAGAGAGGGTAAAGCGGGCGCGCGGGCGGCAGCGGCTGCATCGTGCTGACCTTGTTCTGACCCGCCACGGCCCGGCGGTCCGGCCGCGCCCGCTCCCGACCGGTCATGCCTCAGGTCGGCTTCCTGGGTGTGCCGCGCCCAGGAAGACCCGTCCTTCCCGACCTGCCACAGTCCGGACAGGCTTGTGCGGGTCGGCGCCGCACAGCGCCCCCTACCCAGGAGCACATTTTGACGAACCGTACGTCCCGCGACGGTAAGACCATCCTCATCACCGGTGCCAGCAGCGGTATCGGTGAGGCCACCGCCCGCCACCTCGCCTCGATCGGGCACCGGGTGGTGCTCGGCGCGCGCCGCACCGAGCGGCTGAGGACGATCGTCGAGGAGATCCGCGCCGCAGGCGGCGTGGCCGACTTCCACGAACTGGATGTGACGAGCCTGGAGAGTGTCCAGGAGTTCGTGCGGGTCGCCCGGCGCGCACACGGCCGCGTCGACGTGATGGTCAACAACGCGGGCGTGATGCCGCTCTCCCCGGTGCACGAGCTCCGAATCGCCGAGTGGGACCGGATGGTCGACGTGAACCTGCGCGGCACCCTTCACGGCACCGCGGCCGTCCTGCCGATGATGCGAGCCCAGGGCGCCGGCCACATCGTCAACGTGGCCTCCACGTCCGCTCACCGGGTGGACCCAACCGCGGCGGTCTACTGCGCCACCAAGTTCGCCGTCCGGGCCCTGTCCGAAGGCCTGCGCCAGGAGAGCCTGGAGGTCCGGGTCACGGTGGTCAGCCCCGGCTTCACCGCTACCGAGCTGACCCTCCGCGGTGGTTCCGAGGAGGCCCGAGCGGCGGCGAAGGCCGCCACCGAAGCACTCGCGATCCCGCCCTCGGCCGTCGCCGAGGCCATCGGCTATGCCATCGGCCAGCCTGTCGAGGTCGACGTCAATGAAATCGTCGTACGCCCCACCGCGCAGGGCTGAGCGGTCGTCCCGTGCGGGGAGCCGGTGGTGGCGGACCGGGAGGCCCGTGCTGTCGGCGGAGAGCGCGAAATGAGCTGGCCGGCGGCCGTGACCGTGGTTCGTTCACCCGGGTAGCGGGGAAAGGACGGGCGTGACCGCGGACGGATATTTCACCCTGGACACCGGGGCCCGGTGGAGGTTCGTGACTCCTGGCGGTGAGCCGTTCCGGTCCATCGGCGTCGTCCACGCCGACGACACGAGCCTGCGCTACCCGCACAACGTCGGCCTCTTTGCCGACCGCTACGGCTCCTCGCGCCGGCGCTGGCTGCACGAGGGCTTGGTACCGGAGATGTCCGCCTGGGGCTTCAACACGCTCGGCTGGACCGCCGAGTACGTCAGCGGCAGCGGCCTGTCGGCCACCCACGACGCCATCGACCTCGGCCACTCCGACGGCCTGCCCGACGACGACGCGGCCGCCTGCGGCCTGCCGTACACCCTGTCCCTGCGCATCGCCGAGATCGAGCACTGGAACGGCCATCCCGCCTATCGCGACCCCCGGTCCGCCGCCTTCGCCCAGTGGTGCGACCACCTGGCACGCACCCGGTGCCGACCGGACGACCCCAACCTGATCGGCTACTTCCTCGTCGACGCGCCCGCGTGGGGTCGCCATCCGGTCGGCTGCGGCTACCCCGTCGGCGAGCTGGCCGAGATCGCCGACGCCTACTACAGGGTGTCCACCGAGGCCATCCGCCGCCACGACCCCAACCACCTGATCCTCGGCGACCGCTACGGCACGCGCGCGGGCATCCCGGATCCGGTGCTTGACGCGGCTGCCGCCCACGTGGACGTGTTGAGCCTGCAGGCCTTCCCCGCCGTCGACCAGGCGGCGATCGACGCCGTCGCCGACCGGTTCGACGCGTGGCACCGCCGCACCGGATTGCCCGTCCTCGTTGCCGACACCGGCAACTGGTGCCCCACCATCATGAGTCCCGAACGGACCGGCTCCGCCCGCGACCAGGCCGAGCGCGGACAGGGGTACCGGATGATCGCCGACACCTTCGCGGCACGCCCCTGGTGCCTCGGCTGGCACTGGTGCAGTTGGCTGGAGAACCCGCAGCGCGGCTTCGGCCTCAAGGATCCCTGGGACGAGCCCTACACCGAGCTCGTGACCGTCGTTCAGCAGACCAACCGCCACTGGGCCCTCTTCGCCTGAGGCCGCAGGTGTACCAGGGTTTCGTTTGCCGCTGTCCCACGCTCCACCACGGGCGGATCGCACCGGGGTCCGGTCCGCGCGGCCGACGTCCCATTGGAGACCTGGAACGTGCTTGCCGTCAGGTCGGGACCGAGCTGGTGCCGACTCCGGTGCGGCGGGTGACGGTCATCCAGAGCGGGCCGGGACGCAGGGTGGCGAGCGGCAGTTCGCGTACGGGTCTTCCAGGGACGGGGTCCAGGTTCCAGGTGCGCATGATCGCGGCGAGCAGCAGGGTCGATTCGGTCAGCCCGAACTGCTCGCCGACACAGCGGCGGGGGCCGGCGCCGAACCCGATGAACGGGCCGCGCTGCGGAGGCAGGTCCAGCCACCGGTCCGGGTTGAAGCGGTCGGGCTCGGGGAACAGTTGCGGCTGGCGGTGCAGGAGGTAGGGGCTGTAGACGATCGCGGTGCCGCGGGGCAGGTGGTGTCCGCCGAACTGTGTGTCGGTGGTGGTGACGCGGGTCAGCAGCCAGCCTGGGGAGTACAGGCGGATGGTCTCCCGGATGACTCGGCCGGTCAGTTCCAGGCCCGCCACGCTCCCCGGGGACTGCGTCGCGTGGGCGGCGCCTGCTTCGGCGCGGACGGCGGCGGCGATCTGCGGGTGCTGGGCGAGCAGGTGCAGGGCCCAGGCGGTGGAGTTGGCGATGGTGTCGAATCCGGCGGCGAAGATGGTGGTCACTTGGTCGGTGATCTCGCTGCTGGTCAGGGTCCGGCCGTCCTCGTCGGCGGCGACCAGGATGGAGATCAGGTCGCCCCGGTCCTGTGGGTCCGCGCGGTGGGCCGTGACGGCGTCCTCGACCAGGCGCGCGATGCGGATGCGGGCGGCGTCGTAGCGGCGGTTGGCCGGCAGGGGGATCCGGTTGAGCCGCTGCGGCAGCAGCATGCGCCGGTAGGAGCCGGTGATGAGGAGCACGAAGTCGTCGACGGCCTCCCGCACTCCGGTGACGGGCAGTTGGGTGAACAGGGTGGCGACCAGGCTGCGGCCGGCGGTGAGGCTGAGTTCCTCGGTGACGTCGACCTGCTGGCCATCCTGCCAGGAATCGGCCAGGAGATGGGCATGGCTGTCCATCACTGCGGCGTACCGGGCGATCCGGTCGGGCCTGAAGGCGGGCTGGACGTAGCGGCGCTGACGACGGTGGTCGGCGTGCGGGCAGGTCACCAGGCCGTTGCCGGCGAAGTCGCGGATCCGCTCGAACAGGAAGCCGCCCTTGTCGAAGACCTCGTCCTCGCGCAGCACCTGCCGGGTCAGTTCGAGGTCGCAGACCACGACCGCAGTGACCGGGCCGAGCCGGACCCGCACGAGGTCGCCGTGCCGGGGCAGTGAGCGCATGAACCGCAGCGGGTCGCGCAGGAACGGCACCAGATGTCCGAGCAGCGGCAGGGCTCCGGGCGGTCGGGGGACCGATGGGGTCATCGGGCTACTCCTGGGCGGTAGCGTGCGGCTGTGGCTGTCCAGTGGATGAGGGCGTGGGTGAAGCGGATCAGCCCGCGGGCGAGTGCGCGCACCTGCGGTGGCCATGCCGGGCCACGTGCGATGCCGTGTGCGAGGAACTCGAACGTCGCCAGCTCGGCCTCGCACAGAGCAGCGACCCGGGTGGCGGCCTGAGCGGGAGTCAGGCCGGCGTGGACCTCCAGCGAGTGCAGCAGGTTCTTGCCGTTGCCTGCGGCCCGTTCGGTCTCGGCGGAATAGAGGTCGTTGACCCAGCAGATGACGTGGTTGAAGCGCATCAGCACGTCCGTCAGCTGGGGGTGGTGGAAGGCCTCGTCGGGGATGTCCAGGCCGTGGGCGAGTTGGACCCAGCCGGCCGCGCACAGGACGGCCCCGTCGCTGTCGCGCCGGAAGAGGTAGTCGGGGACGGTCGGGACGTCGCCCCCGGAGCCGCCCTTTTCCAGGTAGGCCAGCGAGGCGTCAAGGTAGGCACGGAAGTCGCCAGCGTAACGCGTCCGCCAGGCCGTGGTGGTGAGCGTCGATGTCTCGTGCCACAGTGCGGCGAAGGCTGCGACGAGTGCTTCGTCCGGTGAGTGCCCGGGGGTTCGGGTGGTGTTCCGGCGGCCGGCCGTTCAGCACGTCCGTCAGCGCCGACGCGGTGAGCCGTACCTCGGTAGTCGGTCGGCTCACCCACTGGTCGTCGAGCCGGTCGTCCAGGATCCAGGTCAGCACGAGCCACTTCGCCGCCGCCGCCAGGTTCGGTCCGCGGGGAGCGTCACCCCAGGCACGGACGACGAGATCGATGTGCCCCTGTGCCAGGAATCCGTCCAGTTCGTCGCCGAGTAGTCCGGCGCCCGTCAGCCACTGCCGCACCTCCGTCGCCACGGCGGCGGCGCGGTGGTGCGTGTCCGGGAGCGGGACGCGGTCGACCAGCGCCGCGTCGGCAGTCTGTGAGGGGCCGTCCGAGCCGGGCCTCCGGTCGTGCGTAGGTGTGTCCGGTTCCATTCTCTACTTTCTGGTCGCACGGTCTCGGTCCTGCGGCCGGTGAACGGGAAGCCGTCCACTCGTCGTCCGGTTCCCGCTCCGTCGCACGGGCCAAGGCCGGTCGTCGGTTCTTCACCCTGGTGGCCGAAAGCTCACCCGAGGACGTGCTGTTCACGGCCTCGGCCTCACCCGGTCCTCGCCAGTGGGCGGGCCGGGTGCTCGGCGTGGTCACGGTGCGGCGCCGGGGCAGGGGCACCTCTCCCGGTGGCGCGCGGTCGAGGGCAGGGAGATGAGTTGGGCGAGGGCACCAGGGGAGGCCAGGGCGGCGGGGCCGTCGAGCATCTGCCAGGTGCGCACGAAGCGGCGGTACAGGCCAGGACGGTGGGGCAGGCGGGCGGTGACGGCCGTGAGGTAGCCGGTCGCGATACGGCTGGACGGCGGCAGGACGGTGTCCAGCCAGGCCCGGTCGGTGGAAGCGCTCAGCTGCCAGGGGCCGCGGACAATGGCGGCGGCCCCGCGCTGGAACGCCCGCCCCAGCCCGTCCAGCCGCCCGGTGGCGGCCTGCCGGGCGAGCCGGGTGTCCAGCAGCTCGGCCTGGAGGGCGGCGACGGTCATGCCCTGGCCGTAGACGGGGTTGAAGGCGCAGACGCTGTCGCCGAGCGCGACCAGGCGGTCGGGCCAGGTCCGCACCCGGTGGTAGCGGTGCCAGCGGTTCACGGTCGCGTGGGTACGGTGAATCGCACCGGCCGGCTCGCCCTCGTCGATGAGCCGCAGGAAGTCGGGATTGCGCAGGCCGGCGGCGTAGGCGCGGAAGCCGTCCTCGTCATCGGGCGGGGTGTGGCCGGCCGTCCCGATCAGACCGAGGAGCCACAGGGCGGGTGCGATGCGCACCGCGACCGCACCGCGCGGCGAGGTGGGAGCCATGGTGGGCTGGTAGGAGGCGTTCCAGTCGCGGTCGGGGTCGAACGGGAGGGTGTACAGGCGGGAGGAGTAGCTTGCCCGAGCGTCCACTTCCAGGCTGTCGGGCACGTGGTGGCCGGCGTCGGCGAGCCATCGGGGAAGCCTGCTGGCGCGCCCGGTGGCATCGACGACCAGGTCCGCGAGCAGCCGGACCTCGCCGGGGTCCTCGCCCGGCACCCGGCCGGGCCGCCGGGGCCGGGCGAGGACCCCGGTGACGTCGCGGTCGACGTCCAGTAGCAGGCGCTCGACCCGCAGCCCGTCCCGCACGGTCACGTTCTCCAGACGCGCGACCCGCTCGCGCACGGCCTGCTCCAGCACGGTGCGGGCCATCAGCTGCACCTCGACGCCAACCGGGGTGCGCGGCGCCCAGCCGGTGGGGAACAGGACCCGGGTGGTCTGGGCGAAGTCGGCCACCGGGCATCCACGGGCGAGGAGTTCGGCCCTGATGCCGGGGAAGAGCTCCTCCAGCTCGGCGGCGCCGCGCGCAAGCAGGGCGTGCGGGTGATGGGCGTGCGGAACCCCCGGCCGGACCTGCACCCCGGGGGACACGTCCTGCTCCAGGAGCGTCACGTGGCGGAAGTACCCGGTCAGGACGCGGGCGGCCAGCAGGCCCGCGAAGCCGCTTCCCAGGACGAGGGCGCGGTCCCACGTCGTCGATCGCGTCATGGTGATCCTCTGCGTGCCGGTACGGGTTTGCTGCTCATACCTGGTTGTTCCACATGCGGAAGACGGTGCACCTGCCGTTCCGGTCGAAGGTCACGGTCCAGAGGTTGGCGAAGGTGCCCAGTTCCTTGTAACGGCCGGTGCCTTCGATCGCGGCGGTGTCGCCGTTGACGGCGAGGACGGACCACTCGAAGTCCCAACCGCCCTCCTGCCACGGCACGCGCCCGAGCCAGCCGTCGACGATCGCCTCGCGGCCGACCCAGTCCGTCTCGTAGGGCCATTCGTGGTACTCGGCCTGTGGGGTGAACAGTGCGGTGATGTCCTTCCTGGAGTTGGTTGTCCAGGCGTGCACGTACTTCTCGACCCAGTCGCGGACCTGTTGTTCCGTCACCATCGTTGCTGCCTTTCCGTGAGCCGCGCGCGGGGTCCGCGTCCCCGGACCGTACGACGCTTTCTGCGACGCGTTCGTTGACGTCGACCTCGACGGGCCGCGTGATGGCGCAGCGCTTCGCTGGTCGCGGTGGCGGGGGTCGGGATGCCCGGCTGCCCCGCCACGGCCTCCCTGCCGGAGGCAGCGGACGAGCGGAGCACGGCGATCCCTTCGAGGCGTCGACGGCCCGGGGTGGGCCGGTCCGTGCCACCAGCCTGCCTTTGATCGCCCACCCGCGGCAGGACGGGTCTTCCTGGGTGCGCCACACCCAGGAACCGGCGCCTGCGATCCGGCCATGAGCCGCCGGTACGGACCGGGTGAATTGCCGCCGGCGCGGCGCACCGGCGGAGCAGCGACGTGGAGATCGACGTCCTGCACACCCTCCACCACCTCGTCAGGGGCGCGGCCCGGGTGAGCGGGAGGCCCGAGGACTTCCGAGTGGGTCAGCGCTCGATCAGTGGGAGGGTGAGCCGGCTGGGATGCTCCGGACCGTGGTAGACGTGGTTCAGCGCGGGAACCACGTCCTCCAGATGCTCCTCGGCGATCGTGCCTCCGGTGTTGCTGTTCCGGTCGTAGCGGGGAAAGTTGCTGCTGGACACCTCAAGACGGATGCAATGTCCGGGGAGGAAGACGTTCGAGGTGACACACAGATCGAGCGTCAGCTCGTAGATCTCACCCGGCTGCATGAACTCCGGCTCTGCGAGTGACTCCCGTTAGCGCGCGCGTTGGATGCCTTCGCACAGGTTGATCGCACGGCCATCGGGATGCACGTCGACGAGCTTGCCGGTGAAGTCGGTGTCGCTGGCGGAGGAGGACACGAACAGGGTGAGTTCGACGTGGCCGGTGGCCTACACTTCGTGCTCCAGGACCGGGCTGGTGAAACAGAGGACGTCTTCGCGGTCCTCGACCCGGTTCTGGTCGGCGGGGCCGGCGTAGACCTCGGGGCTGACGGCGAGGATGTTGCCTCCGACGGTGGGAACCGGGCGCCGTGGGTCGTACAGGAAGGTCTCCCGGGCGGACGGCTCAGGCGTCACCTTAGAGAGCACTCCGTCGCCGGTCGAGGTGTTCGCCCGACCGCCCCCGTCGAGGTAGAAGTCGGTGTACCGGGTGTCGGGGAGCGGCCACTCCTGCTTGCTGTGCCACTCGTCGCGGCCCATGACGAAGAGGCGGACGGGTGCCTGATCGTCGAGAGCCGTCGCCGCTCCTTGCAGCCAGCGGTCGAAGAACTGCACGTGCGACTCCCCAGGTCTCGCGGGCCGGCACGCCCTTGGCCCCGCGGGCCGACACGCGCGGCGTGGCCTGACCCGAGGCCGCAGCAAAACACGATCCGATGAGCCGAACCACCCGGCGGTGAAGGAGAGACGATGAGTGATCAGACACGCACAGTGGTGAACGAGTTCCTCGACCGTGTCGCGGAGGGCGACATCCCGGCCGTGGTGAAGCTGTTCGCGCCGGACGCCTCCTGGGAGATCCCCGGCGACCCGGACATCGTTCCCTGGGTGGGGCCCCGCACGGTCGAAGGCATCCCGGCGTTCTTCCGGACGATGAGTGAACTCACCATCCGCGAACTCTTCGAGATCGAGCGCGTCCTCGTCGACGGCGCGAACGCGGTGCTGATCGGACGGGCACGAGTCGTGGTACGCGCGACGGGGAAGGTGATCGACACGCCTTTCGCGATCGACATCGTCGTGGATCCCGAGGGTCGGATCAGCCGCTACTACATGTTCGAGGATTCCTGGGGCGTCGCCCAGGCCGTGCGCCCCTGAGCTGTGCCCGGCCCCGACCTCCGCCGCCGGGCCAGGCTCTTCGGCCTGGCGGCGGGGCGGAGGATCCTGTCCAGTGGTGTCGGTCGGCCGCTGGACGTCATGAGGTCCGACCTGCGGAACACCCGGGCGGCGAGCCGCGCAGGTACATCGTCGATCCCAGGAAATATCGACAGGCGTGGGTTATTGCGTTAAACGACTACAGTGTCCGGGGGGCCAAGGAGAACCCAACACGTACCGAAGAGGTCTTCGAGGAGATCCGGGGCGACCTGCTCAACGGGAACCTCACCCCCGGGCAGCGGCTCAAGCTGGTCGCCCTCGCGGGGCGGTTCGGCGTCAGCATGTCGGTCGTGCGCGAGGCGCTCACCCGGCTCGCCGAACAAGGGCTTGTCGTGTCGAATCCGCAGCGCGGGTTCAGCGTGATGCCACTGTCGGTCGACGACCTGTCCGATCTCACCCGAACACGGGTGCAACTGGAGTCACTGGCCCTGCGGCAGTCGATCTCCCTGGGCGGCCTGGAATGGGAGTCCGCAGTCGTGGCGGCGCACCGCGGTCAACGCGGCCGACGGTCGACTGAACGAGGACTGGCCGATCGCCCACCGGGCCTTTCACCAGGCGCTCCTGTTGGGTGCCCGGAGTCCACGTCTGGAAGCGATCGTCAACTCCCTGCGCGACAGCGCCGAGCTCTACCGCCGCTGGTACTGGGCCCTGACCGGCGACCAGCTGCGGGACCTGGCCGCGGAGCACCGTCACCTGCGGGATTGCGCCCTGGCCCGGGACGCGGACCCCGTCGTGGCGGTCCTGGCCGAGCACATCGACCGGGCGCCGCGCATGCTCGTCGCCTACGCCCGTGAACACGACCTCGAAGATCCCACGCACCGGCCGCCGACCCGGGCGTAGTCCGCCAGGCCGATCCGAGCGGACCGCACTCGCCCGCAGGGCGCGCTGACCACGGCTCGCGGCCGGGCACGCCGACACCGGCTCGCGACGGCAAGGGCCCGGTGAGGCAGTCACCCGTCACGATCGGAGTCGAGGGCGGACTGCGATCTGAGGAGGGCGATCGCCTCGGCGCTGGAGCTGCCGGCCGCCGGTGTGCCGACCAGTAGCTGCTGGCCAGGAGCGTCACGCACGTCGAAGGTCTGGTACGTCAGCTCGACCCGGCCGATCCGGGGGTGGACGAAGACCTTGAAGGCGCGCGCGAGCCCGCCCACGTTCTGGTCGTCCCACAGTGCCGCGAACTCCTCGGACTCCGCCCGCAGTTCCGAGACCAGATCCCGGATCTGCTGGTCTTGCGGAAAGCGGCCGGCGTTCAGCCGCAACGCGTGAACGGTGGCTCCCGCAACGGTCGGCCACTGCACGAACACCTTCCGCGCCTCGGGATGCCCGAACAGCACCCGCACCATGTTGTCGGTGCCCGCGAACGGCGACAGCAGCCCGGCCGCGATCGCGTTGGTCGCCAGCACGGTGAAGGCGGGACTGAGAACGTAGGCGGCCGAGGTGGGAAACGCTTCCAGGATCTCCAGCAAGGAGGGATGGACCAGGTCCCGGGAACGGTCCAGGGCCATGCCCGGACTCACGCCCGCCAGCCGGAAGAGGTGTCCACGGGCGTCGGCATCCAACCGCAGCGCCCGGCCGATCGCACTCACGACCTGACCAGAGGGGCTGCGCTCACGCCCCTGCTCAAGACGGGCGTAGTAGTCGGCACTGACACCGGCCAGCACCGCGACCTCCTCCCGTCGAAGACCGGCCACTCGGCGGCCTCCCCCCACCGCCAGGCCCGTGGCGGCAGGATCCACGCGTGCCCGGCAGGCACGCAGGAAGTCACCGAGAGGAGTCGACACAGCAGGCATGACCTCACTCTACGGCCCCGGGACCGGCCGGAGCAGGGACGCGAGCGACGCCCCTCCGGCCAGTTCGTCGACGCCCCCGTCCTGGCCCTGAATCTCGAAACCGATGTCTGCTGGGACACCTACTGCCTCGCCGGACTCGTGCCGAGTGCCAGTGCCCACGCGCCCGTCCCGGACGAGGAACGGGTCGCGCCGAAACTGCTCCGCCTGATGGACGCATTCCCGTCGGCCGTGGCCTACGTGGTCAACCGGCGTCTGGACGTCCTCGCATCGAAAGCGCGTGCCGACGCCCTGCTCCTCCCGCTCGCCGACCGGCGCGGCATGGTCCGCGGAGTTCGCGGAGCTGTGGAGCCGTCAGGAGGTCGCCCAGCTGGGGAGCAGGAGCAAGACCTTCCACCATCCGCGAGTGGGGCGGCTGACCCTGGCCTACCAGACCTTCGACGTCCAGGACGCGCCCGGCCAGCACCTCCTGGTCGGCACCGCGGAGCCCGGTAGCCCCAGTGCCCGGCGCCTGGCCCTGCTCGCCGGCCCCGTCGAGGGGCGGTAGCGGCGCGCCTCTCTGGAGGGGTTGCCGCGGGCAGTCGTAACAGTTACGGTTACTTCATTCGAACGAAGGCGGGATGGCGGGCAGCATGGGAGCGAACAGCAGGCTGACCGTGGCCACGCATGCCCTGGTCTGGATTGGGCTGTACCAGCGGCGGGGCCACGAGGTGGCCACCTCCGAGCAGATCGCGACCAGCGTCAACACGAACCCCGTGGTGATCCGCCGCCTGCTGGCCCACCTTCGCAAGGCGGGCCTGGTCGACTCGCGCCGGGGCGCCGGCGCCGGCTGGACGCTGGCGCGGGACCTCTCAGTGACCACCCTGCTCGACGTCTACGACGCCGTGGAGCCCGGACCGGTCTTCGCCCTGCACCCCGCCACGCCCGACCCTGAGTGCGTCGTGGGTCACGGCATCGCACCGGCACTGACCGCCGTCTACGACGGGATCGAAGTCGCCCTCCACAGGGAACTGGCTGAAACCACGCTCGAAGACGTGCTACGCGACGTACTGAAGGCCGCATAGCGCGGCCCCGACACCGACACCGGCCCCGGCTGCGGCCAGGCTTCGTCGGGCCCAAAATGTAACAACAACAGTTACATCAAGGATCAGGAGAATCCCATGGGACTGCTGGACAACAAGACCGCCCTCGTGACCGGAGCCTCCTCGGGCATCGGCCTGGCCGTCGCCCGCCGGTTCGCCGCCGAGGGTGCGACCGTCTACCTCACCGGCCGCCGCAAGGCCGAGCTGGACGCCGCCGTCGAACAGGTCGGCGGTCGCGCCATCGGCATCCAGGGCGACGTCTCGAAGCTCGCGGACCTCGACCGGCTCTTCGCCGAGATCGCCGGGCGCAGCGGACAGCTCGACATCGTCGTGGCCAACGCCGGCATCGGAGACTTCGAGCCGCTCGGCGGGATCACCGAGGAGGGGTACGAGCGCGTCACCTCCGTCAACCTCAAGGGCACGGTCTTCACCGTGCAGAAGGCGCTGCCGCTGCTGCCGGCCGGCGCCTCGGTGATCCTGTTCTCCTCCAGCGCGGCCCTGCGTGGAGTCCCGGGCCTGGGCATCTACGCCGCCACCAAGGCCGCGATCCGCAGCCTCGCCCGCACCTGGGCCGCCGAACTCGCCGGCCGGGGCATCCGCGTCAACGCCCTCACGCCCGGACCCGTCACCACGCCCGGCGGCGAGGAGCTGAGGGCCGCCGTCCCGGGCGGCGATCCGGCCGCGGCACCGGCGCCCACTCCGCTCGGCCGGGCCGGCCGCCCCGACGAGGTCGCCGCGACCGCCCTCTACCTCGCCGGGGAGCAGAGCTCGTTCACCACCGGCACGGAGCTGCTGGTGGACGGCGGCGCGACCCAGCTCTAGTACTCCAGTGCGACTTCGTGATCTATCCGGTTGAGGGTTCGGCGAGCCGTCGCCAGTAGTGGCTGCGGCGAGCACCGGCCTGGTGACGTCTGCGCCAGTTCGACCAGTGCAGCAGCCCGCGAGGGGAGGTGTTCGCCGGGATCAGCAGCGCACCGAGCAGATGACGGATCTCCGGGACGGTCAGGTCGATCGGGTCGGTGCTGCGGGCGGGTCGGTTCGGATCGGCGGTCCTGGCCGGTGTCGCGTCGGCTGCGAGAGCGGCCAGGAAGGAGATGAGCTGTCCGCCAGCATGGACCGCTACACATGTCCGCCCACCCGGACGTCCTAGGCTCAGTGTCTGTGGGCATCGGGATCCGACCGCTTGAACCCGGCCAACCGGCAGATCTAGCCCTTTCGGGCAGATTCCCTGGTGTGAAAGGCTGACTGCCCTTCACCAGGTGCTGGGGAAAGCTGGCCCGTAGTAGGACAGGCCGTGGCCATTCGGCCACTGATCGGCCCTTCCCCGTCACGAGGAGCAGCAGTTGCGAGCGCAGGACCGAAAGGAGCCGACTGGCCAGCAACAGCGGCAGGCCGCGCCCGCGGCTAGTCGCCCCGGTGCGGGGCTACCGATGGGCGTGCGGAGTCTGCTCGCGCTGCAGCGCAGTGTGGGCAACGCAGCCGTGGTGCAGATGCTGCGCGGGGCCGGGATGATTCCCGAGGAGCACCGGCACGGTGCCAGGTGCGGGCATGAGCCGCCGGCCGAGGGTGTGGTGCAGCGTCCCGCCGTGCCGGAAGTCCTGCGCACCGGTGGCCGGCCGCTGGACGAGGCGACCCGTACCGACATGGAAGCCCGCATGGGCGCGGACTTCTCCGACGTGCGGATCCACAGCGACAGCGCCGCGAGGGCCTCCGCCACCGAGATCGGCGCCCACGCCTACACCTCCGGAAACCACGTCGTCATCGGCAACAGCGGCACCGACCAGCACACCCTCGCCCACGAGCTCACCCACGTCATCCAGCAGCGCCGGGGCCCCGTCGCAGGAACCGACAACGGTGCCGGGCTCAAGGTTTCCGATCCGTCCGACCGGTTCGAGCGCGAAGCGGAGGCGAACGCGACGCGGGTAATGCGGGCGCCCGCCGCCCACACCGTGCACCTCGCGAGTGAGCCCGCGCCGGTCACCGCCGGGGCGAGTCGGGCACCCGAGGCGATCCAGCGTGCCGTGTACACGGATTCGCAGGGCAACAACTATGCGACCGCCGACTTCTTCCCGGGCGGTGAGCAGCGGGAGCGGCCCGAGCGTGTCGAGGTGATCGTCAGTGCTCCCATCGGGCGATCCGATACACCGCCTCCGATGAGTTTCCTGTCACCGGCCAACGGCTTGGACCCCGACATCGGCTGGCAGCGCGGGCACGTGGCCGCACTGGAGGTCGGGGGCGAGAACGCCTCCTTCAACATCGTGCCGATGAAGCCGGGTTTCAACCACGGCGGCCCCTGGCGGGCGGTCGAGCGGGCCGTCCGGCAGGCCTCGGCGGCGCGCCCTGCCGGCACGGTGCGGTTCCGTGTCGAACTGGAGTACGCCGGGCCGGATCCCCGCGTTCCCAGCCGGATCGACTGCACCCTGGAAGAATCCGGGCCGACGGGGACCTGGCAGCCGCTCGACGTGCCACAGGTGCTTCCCGGCGGCCAAGCGGTGCTCGTCCACGAAGCGGAACGCACGCCGCTCCCCACGCCCGCGCAGCAGGCGCTACTGACGAGCGCTCCGCTCGCGCCAATCGGAGTCGGACAACTCGGCGGCCTGGTAACGGAGCAGTTCGAGGCCCAGAACGCGCTGGACCTCCACACAATGCCGAACGCCTCGAAGGCCCAGTGGCCCGACGCACTCCGCCAGCCGTTTCCGGGCGGCCCGCTCCACGGCCACCACCGCCCGTATCAGCACCTCGACCTGCAGATGCTCGGCGCGATGCGCGGCGACCAGAATGGGATGCCAGTGAATGACATCCTGCCGCACGCCCTCTTCACCGAGGATCAGCGCCGGCTCATCCTGCAGGCGAACCTGGCCCGGAACGGCGGCCACCTCATGTCGGACGATCCGAACGATCCGCACCAGGTGCTCAACGAGGACGGGACAGCCAACTATCCCGAGATCGACCACATCATCCCGAAATCGGCCGGCGGCTCGAACGCGTACTCCAACGCCCGCGTGATCAGCTGGGAGCTGAACAACAAGCTGGACCGGGTCAAGAGCATCAACCAGCTCGTGGATCCCACGCGTCTCGCGCCGCCGATGACCACCGAGCTGGACGAGCGGATCTGGCACGTGGTCCTCCGGGGTGCTGTAACGAAGAGCGACATCGTCAGGGAAGTCGGTATCGCCTTCAATCTCGAGCTGACGAAGGGGGCCATCAAAAAGGTGGACAAGGCGCTCGCGGATCTGGTCGCGCGTGGGTGCCTCGTCGTCGTGGCACAGGGGTACGGGATAGGACCGACGGATCCCAAGCAGGGGTGACCGGTCGGCTGCGGCCCGCGTCGCCGGAGCCAACATCCCCAGGCTCGGCGACACCCGCACCTGGGACTTCAACGGGGTCCTCAAGCGCCCCGCCAATGTCAACGCCAGCGAGTGGAAGGTCCACTTCAGCCATGGGGTGGAGGATCCCTACTGGAACCTGCTGGCACGCGAGTTCATGATGATCGTCATGAACCGGCGGCACCCCGTGGTCCTCAAGAGAGGGGTCGTCCTCAGTGGACGGTTCGTGACCGTATGAGTGATTCTGTTATCACCTGATGGTGTGGGCGTAGGGCGGAATCTTCCGGTCTGGGGTCTGTGGTCTGGTGGGCTGGCGGGGTGAGTGAACGGAAGCCGTATCCGAGCGACTTATCGGACGGGCAGTGGGCCCTCATCGAGCCGGTGATCACC
>NZ_JBIVPT010000042.1:0-14488 GCF_044754785.1 Streptomyces sp. NPDC092952
GAACCGGCCACCCCCGAGATCTACCGGTTATAGCACACTCTTCCCCAACCCCCCGCTCTTCCCACCCCCCCCCGGCCCCCCCCCGCACCGCCCCCACGCGGGGGCCGCCCGGTTTCCCCCCGCGCCCGCCCCCGGCCCCGATCCGGTCGCCCGCCACCGCCGCCTCCTCGGCGCGGGGCGGGCGACCGTTCACCGCATCACTTCTTGCGGCGCCGTCCGCCGCTCTTCTGCGCCTTGCGCCGCTCCGCCCGGGTCAGCCCGTCGGACTCGGACCCGGCCGCACCGCCGCCGCTGGAGAAGTCGCCCTCGACGACCCCGCCCTCCCCGTCCACCGTGGGGGCGGAGAAGTGCAGCCGGTCGGGGCGCTGCGGGGCGTCGAGCCCCTTGGCCCGGATCTCCGGACGCGCCGCCGGAACGGCGTCCTCCTTGGCCAGCGAGGTCGGCTCGGCCGCGTCCTCCACCGGCACCTCCTCGACCTGCTGCTCGACCTGGACCTCCAGGTTGAACAGGTAGCCGACGGACTCCTCCTTGATGCCCTCCATCATGGCGTTGAACATGTCGAAGCCCTCACGCTGGTACTCGACCAGCGGGTCCTTCTGCGCCATGGCACGGAGGCCGATGCCCTCCTGGAGGTAGTCCATCTCGTAGAGGTGCTCACGCCACTTGCGGTCCAGGACGGAGAGCACCACGCGCCGCTCCAGCTCGCGCATGATCTCCGAGCCGAGCTGCTTCTCCCGGGCGTCGTACTGCTCGTGGATGTCGTCCTTGACGGACTCACCGATGAACTCGGCCGTGATCCCGGCACGGTCGCCGGCCGCGTCCTCCAGCTCCTCGACAGTGACCTTCACCGGGTAGAGCTGCTTGAACGCGCCCCACAGCCGGTCGAGGTCCCACTCCTCCGCGAAGCCCTCGGCGGTCTCCTGGCGGATGTAGTCGTCGATCGTGTCGTCCATGAAGTGGCGGATCTGGTCCTGCAGATCCTCGCCCTCCAGGACCCGGCGGCGCTCCCCGTAGATGACCTCGCGCTGGCGGTTGAGCACCTCGTCGTACTTCAGGACGTTCTTACGCGTCTCGAAGTTCTGCTGCTCGACCTGCGACTGCGCCGAGGCGATCGCCCGGGTCACCATCTTGTTCTCGATCGGCACGTCGTCGGGCACATTGGCCATCGACATGACGCGCTCGACCATCTGCGCCTTGAAGAGCCGCATCAGGTCGTCGCCGAGCGACAGGTAGAAGCGGGACTCGCCCGGGTCGCCCTGGCGGCCGGAACGACCGCGCAGCTGGTTGTCGATCCGGCGGGACTCGTGGCGCTCGGTGCCCAGGACGTACAGGCCGCCGAGCTCCTTGACCTCCTCGAACTCCGCCTTCACGGCCTGCTCGGCCTTCTCCAGCGCGGCGGGCAGCGCCGCCGCCCACTCCTCGACGTGCTCGACCGGGTCGAGACCGCGCTGGCGCAGCTCCGCCTCGGCGAGGTCGTCGGGGTTGCCGCCGAGCTTGATGTCGGTGCCTCGGCCGGCCATGTTCGTCGCGACCGTGACCGCGCCCTTGCGGCCGGCCTGGGCGACGATCGTCGCCTCGCGGTCGTGCTGCTTGGCGTTGAGGACCTCGTGCTGGACACCGCGCTTGGAGAGCTGCTGCGAGAGGTACTCGGACTTCTCGACCGAGGTGGTGCCGACCAGGATCGGCTGGCCCTTCTCGTGCTTCTCGGCGATGTCGTCGACCACGGCGGCGAACTTCGCGACCTCGGTGCGGTAGATCAGGTCCGACTGGTCGGCGCGGACCAGCGGCCGGTTGGTCGGGATCGGCACCACGCCGAGCTTGTAGATCTGGTGGAACTCGGCGGCCTCGGTCATCGCCGTACCGGTCATGCCGGAGAGCTTGTCGTAGAGGCGGAAGAAGTTCTGCAGGGTGATCGTGGCGAGCGTCTGGTTCTCGTCCTTGATGTCCACCCCTTCCTTCGCCTCGATCGCCTGGTGCATGCCCTCGTTGTAGCGGCGGCCGGCGAGGATACGGCCGGTGTGCTCGTCGACGATCATGACTTCGCCGTCGATGACGACGTAGTCCTTGTCCTTCTTGAAGAGTTCCTTGGCCTTGATGGCGTTGTTGAGGTACCCGACGAGCGGGGTGTTCACCGACTCGTAGAGGTTCTCGATGCCGAGCCAGTCCTCGACCTTGGAGACACCGGGCTCGTGGATGGCGACGGTGCGCTTCTTCTCGTCGACCTCGTAGTCGCCGGTCTCCTCGATGCCCTTGAGCGGGTTGCCGGCCTCGCCCTTGGTCAGCCGCGTGACGAGCTTGGCGAAGTCGCCGTACCACTTGGTCGCCTGGTCGGCCGGGCCGGAGATGATCAGCGGCGTACGGGCCTCGTCGACGAGGATCGAGTCGACCTCGTCGACCACCGCGAAGTTGTGGCCCCGCTGGACGAGTTCGTCCGCCGCCCACGCCATGTTGTCGCGGAGGTAGTCGAAGCCGAACTCGTTGTTCGTGCCGTACGTGATGTCGCAGGCGTACTGCTCGCGGCGCTGGGCCGGGGTCATGTTGGCGAGGATGCAGCCGACCGTCAGACCGAGGAACTTGTGGACCCGGCCCGTCAGCTCCGAGTCGCGCTCGGCCAGGTAGTCGTTGACCGTGATCAGGTGCACGCCCTTGCCGGAGAGCGCGTTGAGATACGCCGGCAGGGTACCGACCAGGGTCTTGCCCTCGCCGGTCTTCATCTCGGCCACGTAGCCGAGGTGGAGGGCCGCACCACCCATCATCTGTACGTCGTAGTGGCGCTGTCCGAGGACCCGCTTGGCCGCCTCACGGACGGTCGCGAACGCCTCGGGAAGCAGGTCGTCCAGGCTCTCGCCGTCCGCGTACCGTTCCTTGTACTCGTCGGTGAGCGCCCGCAGCTCGGCGTCGGAGAGGTTGACGAAGTCCTCTTCGATGGAGCTGACCTGGTCCGCGATGCGGTGCAGTTTGCGCAGGATCTTGCCTTCGCCTGCACGCATGAGCTTGTTGAAGACGGACACTGAGGCTGGTCTCCTTGCCGGTCGGGCCTGGCACTGGGTCGTTGGATGGACTCTGGCGCGGGCACGGCAGGTGGACCCCACCGCAACGGCCATCGTAAGCGAGGACCCCGCCGCGCCGGGAGGGCCGCCGCCGCGTTGGCCCCGCCGTCCCTCCCGGATCAACGGCCGGGACGCTCCGAAGGTGCCGGGAAGTCCCGAAAAGTGTTCGCCCCGCCACGTCGCCGTCCGGCGGGCTCCGCCGCCCCCGGGACCGGTTGTCAGTGGCTGCCTCTAGGGTGCGGGGCATGACGTCCGTGCCGCCGCCCGCCCTTGAACTCTCCGCCGACCAGGCCCGCCGGATCGCGCTGCGCGCCCAGGGCTTCCTCGGCGCCCCGGACCGCCGCTCCGGCGTCCCGGGCGTGCTGCGGCACCTCGGCGCCGTGCAGCTCGACACGATCTCGGTGCTCGCCCGGTCGCACGAGCTGATCCCGTACGCGCGCCTCGGCGCGGTCGGCAGGCGTGCCGTGGAGGAGGCGTACTGGTCGGGCGGGCGGGCCTTCGAGTACTGGTCGCACGCGGCGTGCGTACTGCCGGTCGAGGAGTGGCCGCATTTCGCCTTCCGCCGCCGCGCCTACCGCGCCCGCCCGCACTGGGGCCACGAGCTGCCCGACGGCGCGTACGGCAAGGTGATCGAGCAGTTGCGCGCCGAGGGCCCGCTGACGGCGACGGAGCTGGGCGGCGCGAAGAACGGCGGGGAGTGGTGGGACTGGTCGGCGTCGAAGGTCGCCGTCGAGCGCGCCCTGATGTACGGCGAGGTGGTGTGCACCGAGCGCCGCGGCTGGAAGCGGGTGTACGACCTCGCCGAGCGTGCCCTGCCCGACGCCGTGCTGCACGACGATCTGGACGACGCGGAGTGCCTGCGGCGGCTGGTCGCGCTCGCCGGGCAGTCCCTGGGCATCGGTACCCGGGCGGACATCGCGGACTACCACCGGCTGAAGGCCGAGCAGTTCGACGCGGTGGTGGCCGACTCCGGGCTGGTGCCGGTGACGGTCCGGGGCTGGGCGAAGCCCGCCTGGGCGGACCCCTCTGCGCTGGCCTCGGAGCCGCGCGGGCGGCACCGTACGACCCTGCTGTCGCCGTTCGACTCGCTGGTCTGGGAGCGGGCGCGCACCGAGCGGATCTTCGGCTTCACCCACCGGCTGGAGGCCTACGTCCCCAAGGCGAAGCGCGTCCACGGATACTTCGCGATGCCCCTGCTGGCGGGCGGGAAGCTGCTCGGCCGGGTCGACCCGGCGCGCGAGGGCACCACCCTGGTCGCCCGGCAGGTGTCGCTGGCGGGCGGGAAGGCCGTGGCGCCGATGGCCGAGGCGCTGGTGGAGGCCGCCTCCTGGGTCGGCTGCACCGGCGTCCGGCTGGAGCGGGTCGACGCGCCGGAGCTGCGCGGCCCGCTCGACCGGGAGATCGCCCGCGCCCTGGCCTGACCGGCCGCTCCCCGCCGCCGGGCGGGGGTCACCTGATTTCCAGGATCTTCTCCCTCATCGCATAGACCACCGCCTCCATCCTGGAGTGCAGCTGCAACTTCTCCAGAATGTTGCGGACGTGATTCTTCACGGTGTTCTCGGAGATGAACAGTTCCTTCGCGATATCGCGATTGTTCATGCCCGTGGCGACGAGCTTGAGAACTTCGAGTTCCCGGTCGGTGAGGCGCGGCGCGGGAACCAGTCTGCGTTCGTCGGTCCGCTGGATCATCGATTTGAACTCGGTGAGCAGTTTGGACGCCATGGAGGGGCTGATCTGGGACTGCCCGTCGGCGACCGCGCGAATGGCCGTGGCCACCTCGTCCGTGGAGATCTCCTTGAGGAGATATCCGGTGGCCCCGGCCTTGATGGCGTCGTAGAGATCGGCCTCCTCGTCGCTGATCGTCAACATGATGATCTTCGCGCTGGGGGCCACCTCCTTGATGGCCGTACAGGCTTCGATGCCGCCGCGCTTGGGCATCCGTACGTCCATCAGCACGATGTCGGGGAGCAGGTCGGCGGCCTGGTCGACCGCCTCCGAACCGTCCCCCGCCTCACCGACGACCTGGATGTCCTCCTCCTGGGCGAGGACGATCTCCAGCCCTCTGCGGAAGAGCGCGTGGTCGTCCACCACGAGAACTCTGATCGGCTCCCTGCGGAAACCGCCGTTCGCGCCGGCACCGGCGATCTCGTCGGCGTCATTCGCGTCACGCACGGGCCCGAAGGTGTCCGCCATCGTTCCTCCCCCTGAAGGCCATGGCCTGAAGTCCACACACTGTCCGCCAACGTCAGTTCGGAGAACCCCGGTTGGCCTGGGGCGCCATGATTCCATGCCTGGACGCCGGAACGGTGTTCCCGTGGTCGCACGCGGATGCCCCCGGGGGCGCACAGGCACACCAGGGGCACCCGCGGAAGGACGATGTCAGCCGCCGAGCGCGCCGCCCGCGCCGCCCGCCTCGTCGGCGGCCAGCGGGTCGGTCCTCAGATGGATGACGCCGTAGTCGTAGGCATGCCGCCGGTAGACGACACTGGGTTCCTTGGTCTCGGAGTCGACGAACAGATAGAAGTCGTGCCCGACCAGCTCCATCTCGTAGAGCGCCTGGTCGAGCGACATCGGCGCGGCGACGTGCGTCTTCTCGCGCATCACCAGCGGACCCTCGCCCTGGACCTCCAGCGAGCCGATCCTGGTGGTGGGCACGGAATCGGCCGCCTCGTCGGCGACCAGCTCGCCGTCACCGTTGAACGACGCCGCCCCCGGAACGATCTCGGCGACCTCGGCAGCGGGAATCCGGCCACTTCCCCGGCGGCTGTAGCGCTTGTCGTGCTGCTTGCGCAGCCGCGCCTCCAGCTTGCCGGTGGCCAGGTCCAGCGCCGCGTACGGGTCGCCCGCCGCCGCCTCCGCCCGAATGACCGGGCCGCGCGAGCGGAGCGTGATCTCCACCCGGTCGGAACGGTCGGCCTGACGGGGATTCGGCTCCTTGGACACCTCGACGTCGAGGCTGATCACCTTGCCGTCGAACTTCTGGATCTTGTCCAGCTTCAGCTTCTCGGCCACGTGCTTGCGGAACCGCTCGGGCACCTCGGTCTTGCGGCCCTTGACGACGATGTCCACGCAGAACTCCGTTCCCGGATCGCTCCGCTCAGCGGCGGAGCATCTCCCTCTTGCACCAGGCTCCGGTGACGACCGGAGCCGCGGACTCGGTGACCTCCACCTCCTCCCCCATCGGCAGAGCCTCGGCCCCACCGAATTCCAGCGTCTGGACTACTGGTGTGTTGCCTGCCCGAAACCTGGCGGTGCATTCAGCGAGGTCCGGCGTTCACCATTCCTCACAACCGAACATAGCCTGCCTGGCCGGATATCGGCACCCGCTACTCGCACGTACCTCCGATCGGGCTGTTTTTCCTACTCATTACCTGCAACGCAACGAGTTCATCGAGAGTTCCGGTTTATTTCGAAGGCTGCGGGAGATACTGCGACAACGGCCGCCCGCCCGACGCCGCTCCGAGCGGATCCGGGGTGCCCGTGCGCCGTCCGTACGCCCTGCGCCTCCCTGAGCGCCCGTGCAGATTCGGCCAGCGAGGCCCCGGTCGTCAGAACGTCGTCCACCAGCACCACCCGGCCCGTCGCGAGCAGCCGCTCGCCCCCGGCCACGACCTCCAGCGCCCCGGCCAGATTCGTGTGCCGGCTCCGGGCGTCCAGCCCCGCCTGGTCGGCCACCGCCCGCCGCTGCCGCAGTACGGGCACCGACTGGGCCGGGAGGCCGCCGCGCCGCAGCTCCCGCGCCGCCGCCCGCGCGATCCGCCGCATCGGATCGTGGCCCCGCGCCGCCACCGCACGCCGCGCCGACGGCACCGGTACCAGGAGCAGCGGGCCGCCCTCCGCCTCCGCGGACACCGCACCGGCGCGCACCGCACCCGCCAGCGCCGTACCGAGCGGACCGGCCAGCCCCAGCTCGCCACGCTCCTTGTGCCCCAGCAGCACCTCCCGCACCGCGTCCTCGTACGCCGCGGCCGCGTGGACCACCGGTAGCCCGGGCGGCTCCGGAGCGGGCCTCACCCGGCGCGGAGCCCCGCCGTACAGCTCCGCGCGGCACTCCCGGCACAGCTCCACGCGCGGCTCGCCGCAACCGCCGCAGGACACCGGCAGCACCAGACCGGAGATCTCCCGCCACCACCCCCGCATGACCCCACTGTGCGCCTCCCGCGGCGAACCGGCCACCCCTGTGGAAAACCGTGGAACGGATGCGGTGGCGCCCCGGTAGGGCCCTCAGCCCGGGTAGACCAGCGAGAAGCCGCCCTTGACCACGGTCTGCCAGTTGTCACCGGGCGACAGTTTGACGATCCCGTCACCGGACGTGGCCGCCATCAGCGGAAGCTGTTCGTCGTCCGCCGCCGCCACCGACAGCGCCTGGTTCACCCCCGGCAGCACCCCCGACGCCGACGTCGAGCCGTCCACCTGCACGTAGCGCACCTGCTGCACGCCGTCCTGCTCCTTGCCGACCACCACCAGCCGGCTCCGGCCCGACCAGGACATCGCCGTCACGTCCGTGAGCTGCGGCGCCGCCTGGCGCAGGTCCACCACCGAGATCTTCTGCGCCGACGCCGGGCCATGCCGCTCGATCCGGCCGATCTTCAGCGTGTTGCGCTTGTCCTCGTTCACCAGCAGCGCGACCCGCACCCCGTCGGCGGACATCCGTACCGCCTCTATCCGGCCGGTGCCCAGCTCGGGCACCTCGACCTCCTGCGGCTCACCGGTCCCTCCGGGCAGCCGCAGCAGCCTCGGGTTGCCGGGGTCCCGGTCGGCCACCCACAGATCACCGCGGGCGTCCCAGCTCGGGGCCGAGAGCCGGTCCTTGGCACTGCGGGCGTGGCTGATCACCGACGCCTCGGGGAGCCCGTCGTCCGAGACGATGGACGACACGTAGAGAGACGTTCCGTCGCGCGAGACCGCCGCCGCGGACTGCTCGTCCCGGGCCACGCCGACCGCGCCCATCCGCACCGGCCCGTCACCGAACGGGCCGGACACCGGTTCCGGCGCCCCGCTGCCCCTGGTGCTGCCGGGTATTCGCTCCACGTGCCCCTTCTCGTCGACGAAGTACTGACTGTCCGGCCCGCTCGACGAACCGTCGGGGGCGAACTCCTCGGCCTGGTCGGTACCGAGCACGCAGAGCGGGGAGCCGTCGGAGCGCTGGAGCTCGACCTGCTCGACCCGGGCGGACGTCAGGTCCTTCAGCGTGTAGAGGACCTGCGAGGCCATCATGCGGCAGGAGCGCTGCCCGACGCCGTCCGCCTTCTTGTCGAGCGGCACCTTCAGCACGTTGCGGTCGTCGGGCGCCAGCGACGTGACGCCCTTCCGCAGCGCCGTACCGGCCGGGAACCGGGACGTCACCGCGGGCCGCAGCCAGTCGGTCGGCCCCGCGAGCAGGCTGCGGACGGACTGCGTCACGGTGTCCATCCCGGTGACGGGGTCCATCCGGCTGCGGAGGTACACGGGATCGGCGACCAGCGTCGGCTGCCCCTCGGACCGCCCCGCCGCGAAGTAGTACTTGTTCACGGACCGGTACAGGCGCCGGAAGTCCGACTGCCCGAGCAGCAGGCCGTCCGGCACGTGGTCGATCCGCCACTCCTTGCCGTCCGGCCCGGCCTCCTTGACCAGGTGGAGGGTCTCTTTGTACTCGGTCGGCGCCAACGGCTGGTAGGCGTTCTGGTCGTCGACCGTCGCCACCTTCTCGCCGGTCAGCGTGTAGGCGATCTCGGTGACGTTGCGGGCGCCGTCGCGCAGCGGACGGTCCTTCCTGGTCGGTGCCTTGGTGAGCACCGTGGTGAAGGCGTTCGGCCGCCAGGAGGCCGCGGCCTCCTTCGTCAGGTACTGGCGGGTCGTCCTGAAGCGCGGGTCGTCGCTGGTCATGGACTCCAGGAAGCCGTCGACGACCTCGTTGGGCATGGCGTTGGCACGCGGGGCGACGGCGTACACCTGCACCTGGGAGTCCCCGGGCTGGGAGGCGTCGACCGCCTTCACGTCCCCGGTGACCGGCATCGAGCCGCAGGCGGACAGCAGCACCGCACCGCACCCGACCAGGGCGCACAGCCCCAGCACCCGCCCCAGGCCGCCCTCGCGAAGATCAGCGCCCACGATTCGTCCCTCCCCGCTCCGGATCCCGCTCCACCGTGTCCGACTCGTCGCCCGGCCGGTCCTCCGCGTGCCGTGCGACCACCCGGGCCCCGCTCCCGGGCAGGGCCGCCGGATGCACCGAGGCGGGCGCCGTCCGGGGCGGCACGGGGGCACGGGGCGGCACGGGCAGGGCGGACCTGTCCTGGCCGCCGGGCTGGCTCGGCACCGACGTCAGCCGGTGCTCGCTCCCGGTCCTCGGCAGGGCCGGCCGCTCACGGCGCTCCCGGTTGCCCCGCGAGTCCTCGGGCTCCAGCGGTATCGGCGAACCGCGCAGCGGCTCGTCCGCCGTACGCGGCAGGGTCAGGCGGAACTGCGAACCGCCACCGGGCTCGCCCCAGGCCTGCAGCCACCCGCCGTGCAGCCGGGCGTCCTCCACCGCGATGGAGAGCCCGAGGCCGGTGCCCCCGGTCGTCCGGGCGCGGGCCGGGTCCGCCCGCCAGAAGCGGTTGAACACCCGCGTGGCCTCGCCCGGCTTGAGCCCCACGCCGTAGTCCCGGACGGCCACGGCGACCGCGCCTCCGGCCGCCCCCATCCGCACCACGACATCGCGGCCCTCGCCGTGCTCGACGGCGTTGACCACGAGGTTGCGCAGGACGCGCTCGACGCGCCGGGCGTCGGCCTCGGCTATCACCGGCTGCTCGTCGCCGACCACCCGGATCCGGGTGCCCTTGCGCTCGGCCAGCGGCTCGGCCCCGCCGATCACCCGCCGTACGACCTGCCGCAGATCTATCGGCTCCGCCTCCAGCGCCGCGGCGCCCGCGTCGAACCGGCTGATCTCCAGCAGGTCGGCGAGGAGCGACTCGAACCGGTCCAGCTGGTCCCCGAGCAGTTCGGCGGAGCGCGCCGTCACGGGGTCGAAGTCGCTGCGCGCCTCGTGGATGACGTCGGCAGCCATCCGTACGGTCGTCAGCGGCGTCCGCAGCTCGTGCGAGACGTCGGAGACGAAGCGCCGCTGCATCCGGGAGAGCTCCTCCAGCTGCTGGATCTTCAGCTGGAGGTTCTGCGCCATCTTGTTGAACGCCTCGCCGAGGCGGGCGATGTCGTCCTCGCCGGTGACCTTCATCCGCTCCTGGAGCCGGCCGGCAGAGAGCCGCTCGGCGATGCCCGCCGCCATCCGCACGGGCGTGACGACCTGCCGCACCACGAACCAGGCGATGGCCCCGAGCAGCACGACCAGGAAGAGCCCCGCCGTCGCCAGCGTGGTCCTGACCAGCGTCAGCGACTTCTCCTCCTGCGTCAGCGGGAAGAGGTAGTAGAGCTGGTACGGGTTGTGGTCGATGTCGTAGAGCCGCTTGCCGACCACCAGTCCGGGCTGCGGCGGCTGCCCGTTGGCGTACTGGATCTCGGAGTACGTCTGGTACGCCCCCGGCCCCTTGTTCACCGCGTCCCGCAGGCTCTGCGGGATGCTCACCGCCTCCACGCTGCCCGAGCCGCGCGGTGCGCGCGTGCCCTCGTCGGCGCTGAGCGCCACCACGTTGAAGGCGTTCTTCCCGCCACTGGCGAGCTGATCGACCAGCTCGGTACGCCAGGAGTTGTTCGCGGTGGCGCCGTCCGCCGGGTCACCGCGCTGGCCGCCGGGGGTGAGCGGGGCGTTCGCCTTCTCCTGGGCGGCGGCGAAACCGCCCGCCGCCTGGGTCTGGGCGGCCTTGCCCTTGGCGTCGAGCAGGCCGTTGCGCACCTGCCCGATCACGACCAACCCGAGGAGCAGCACCACCCCGAGCGACATGAGCAGCGTGCCCGCTACGACCCGGAGCTGGAGGTTGCGCCGCCAGAGCCGTACGGCGGGCAGCAGCGGCCGCCGCACCCAGCGCATCAGCAGGCGCGGCACGGGGCCGCCGGGCGCCCGGTCGTGGAACAACCGGCCGCCCTGCAGAAGGCGCCCGATCCTGGGCGCCCTGTCTCCTGGGCCGGCAGCCCGCTCCGCACGGGCTCCCGGCTCCCCGGGCTGCGGAGCAGCGCTACTCGGGGGCATGTCAGCTCGGTCCGGCCTTGTAACCGACGCCTCGGACGGTCACGACGATCTCCGGACGCTCCGGGTCCTTCTCGACCTTGGAGCGCAGCCGCTGGACATGCACGTTCACCAGCCGGGTGTCGGCAGCATGTCGATACCCCCACACCTGTTCGAGCAGTACCTCCCGGGTGAAGACCTGCCACGGCTTACGGGCGAGCGCGACCAGCAGGTCGAACTCCAGCGGGGTGAGGGCGATCGACTGCCCCTCCCGCTTCACCGAGTGCCCGGCCACGTCGATGACCAGGTCACCGATGGTCAGCTGCTCCGGTGCAGGCTCCTCGGACCTGCGCAGGCGAGCCCGGATACGGGCCACCAGCTCCTTGGGCTTGAACGGCTTGACGATGTAGTCGTCGGCCCCGGATTCCAGGCCCACCACCACATCGACCGTGTCGCTCTTGGCAGTGAGCATGACGATCGGCACACCCGACTCGGCCCTGATCAGCCTGCATACCTCGATGCCGTCCCTTCCGGGCAGCATGAGATCCAGCAGGACCAGGTCCGGCTTGGCCTCACGAAATGCGGCTAGTGCCTTGTCGCCGTCCGCAACGAACGACGGCTCGAACCCTTCACCACGCAGCACAATCCCGAGCATCTCGGCCAGTGCGGTGTCGTCGTCGACGACAAGGACGCGTCCCTTCATAATCGACATCATCCCATTAGCTAATCGTTACCTGCGATGACCTGGCACACAGTGCTGCCAGTCCGGCCCCCGTGACCGGTGAAACCACCCCTTCCTCCGTGACGATCGCCGTGACCAGCTCCGGCGGTGTGACGTCGAACGCGGGGTTGTACGCGGCCGTCCCTTCCGGCGCCACGGCCAGCCCCCCGCCTTCCCGGCCCACCGCCCCGGCCCCCGGCGACATGAACTCCGTCACTTCGGCGGCCGGGCGCTGTTCCACAACGATCGACGCCCCGTCCAAAGTGCCCGGGTCCACGGTCGTGGTCGGCGCGACCACGATGAACGGTACGTGGTGGTACTTCGCGAGCACCGCCAGCGGGTAGCTCCCCACCTTGTTCGCCACCGATCCGTCGGCGGCGATGCGGTCCGCCCCGATGAGCACGGCGTCCACCTCCCCCGCCGCGAACAGCGAGCCCGCCGCGTTGTCCGTGAGCAGGTTGTACGGCATACCGTTGCGCGTCGCCTCGTACGCCGTCAGCCGGGCGCCCTGGAGCAACGGGCGGGTCTCGTCCACCCACAGCCGCCGCAGCCGCCCCGCCCGGTGCGCCCCGAGCGCCACGGCGAAGGCGGTGCCCTCGCCGCCGGAGACGAGCGCCCCTGTGTTGCAGTGGGTCAGCAGCCGGTGCCCGTCCCCGTCGGGCAGCAGTTCCTCCAGCAGGGCGAGGCCGTACCGGGCCATCCGGCCACTGGCCTCGGCGTCCTCGCGGTGCAGCGCCCCGGCCTCGGCCAGCACCGCCGCCGCTGCCCCACCCGCGTCAGCCCCCTTCCCGACGGCCTCCTGGTACGCCCGCACCGCGCGCCTTACCCCGTACCCCAGGTTCACCGCGGTGGGCCGCGCCCGGTCCAGCAGCTCCGCGGCCATCGCCACGTCGTCGCCCCGCACGGCCGCGAGGGCCACCCCGTAGGCCCCGGCGATGCCCAGCAGAGGGGCGCCCCGCACCGCCAGCGTCCGGATCGCGCGGACGAGGGCGGGCACATCGGCACACACCAGCTCGACCTCCTCCGCGGGCAGGCGCGTCTGGTCGAGGAGCACCACCGCGGGCCCCTGTGGAGGTTCGGCCCAGCGGAGCACGGAAAGCGCGGGAGGTACTCCAACCGCCGACGGTCGCACGTTCTGATCAGCCATCCGCCCAGTCTGCCCGTTGAGCCGCCCGCAGCTGAAGGAATGAAGAGACATCAAGCGCCCGGACCCCGTCGAAACCCCGCATGACACCATGGCTGCCACCTTGCCGCCCCGATCCACGGGCGGGACCGTGAAGGAGCGAGCATGAACGACACTCCGGGCCGGGCCTCGCCCGGATCCGCCCCCTCCGAGGGACAGGGCGTCAACGTCCCCCGCCCCTCCGAACCCGTCGACGGCAACGTCCCGACGGGCGACGGGCCCTCCGTACAGCCACCCGCCGGACGGTGGTTCCCCCCGACCGCACCCCCGCCTCCCGCGGGTTGGGGCGGCCGGCAGGGACCCGGCTGGGGGCAACCGCCCGCCGCGGCCAAGCCGGGCACGATCCCGCTGCGCCCGCTCGGCGTCGGTGAGATCCTCGGCGGGGCGGTCGCCACGATGCGTACGCGCTGGCGCACCGTTCTCGGCATCAGCCTCACGGTGGCCGTGCCCGCCCAGATCGCGACCATCCTGGTCGAACGCTTCCTGCTGCCGGACCCCGAGCCGATCGACCCGGACGCCTCCGGGATGGAGATCCTGCGGCAGGCCGCCGACTCCGCCCAGGCGGAGGCCTTCGGCTACCTGCCGTCCCTGGCCATCAGCCTGATCGCCGTCCTGATCAGCACCGCCATGCTGGCCGTGGTGGTCAGCCGCTCGGTGCTGGGCCGTCCCGTGACGCTCTCCGAAGCGTGGTCCGAGGCCCGGAGCAGGCTTCCCCGGCTGCTGGGCCTGGCCCTGCTGCTGATCCTGCTCAGCACCGCCGCTCTGGCCGTGGGTCTGCTGCCGGGCCTGCTCGTCGGGAACGCCGCCGGTGCCGGGCTGGCACTCCTCGGTGTCCTGGTCGGGTACGCCGTCTCCATCTGGCTGCTGGTCCGTTTCTCCCTCGCCTTCCCGGCCCTGATGCTGGAGCGGCAGTCGATCGCCGCAGCGATGCGCCGTTCCGCGAAGCTCGTCAAGGACGCCTGGTGGCGGACGTTCGGCGCCCTGGCGCTGACCGTGCTGGTGACCCTCCTCGTGGCCCTGGTCGTGGCGCTGTTCATCAGCGTTCCGCTCGGTGTCATCACCGTGATCTCGGAGGGCGGCGCGACCGACCCCGCCCTCACGAGCGGCGACCTCGGCTGGCCGTTCCTGATCGTCTCCGGCATCGGCGGCGTGATCATCTCGACGGTCACGTACGCGCTCCTCGCCGGCGTCGTGGTCCTGCTCTACGTCGATCAGCGCATCCGCCGCGAAGCGCTCGACCTCGAACTCGGCCGGGCCGCGGGCCCCCCCGGATACGGCACCGACGACTGATCGCTCGCCGATTCCCCTTCCTCCGCTGCCGCTGGAAACCGCGGCAGCGGAGGAGGCACCCACCATCGAAAATGGTGGGTAAACGCAGAAAAGCCCCGTGTCCACAAGAGACACGGGGCTTTCCCGTAAAAGAAGTTCGGCGGCGTCCTACTCTCCCACAGGGTCCC
>NZ_JBIVPT010000043.1:0-8751 GCF_044754785.1 Streptomyces sp. NPDC092952
GCGGGCCCGGTAGCCGGGGGTAGCCGGGGCGGTATCTCCGCAGGTAACTGCGGGGGTAGCCGGGGCTACGCGGCCTCACGGGCCGGGTCCGGGGACCCGGCCGGGGGGAGCGGTCGGGCGGGCGCCAGACGGGCCGCAGGAAGCGGCTCCGGGGCGGCCTCGGGGGCGGCCTCGGCGGAGGCCTCGGGGGCGGCCTCGGCCGGGTGGCCGGCGGGGGCGTCGGAGGGGGTCTCGGCGGGGGGTCCGTCCTCTCCCCCGAGAGCGAGGCCCAGGGCCTCCCCCGGGGAGCATCCCCACGCCTCGGTCGCGCGGTCGACGCGGAGCCCGAAGTCCATCCGCCGCTTGATGTTCACGGACTTGGTGACGGCGAAGCCGCTGGCGGTCAGCCAGTCGCGGAAGGCGAGCTTGTCCATCGAGCCTCGCTCGACGAGCCCGGCCTCCTCGGCGGTCGTGAGCACCGTGACGAGATGGACGGCGGGGCGGCCCTCGGCCTCCAGCCCGGCCAGCGTCTCCAGCACGTGGTGGGCCAGCCGGTCGGACGGGGACAACTCCCCCTCCTCCTCCTGGTCGTCGGCGACGTCGACGTCGCCCTGGTCGTCGTCCTTCTTCGCGGGGGCGGGCGGAGGGGCGACCATCCACGCGGCCGCCATCCATCCCAGGGCCAGCGCGCCGACGATCAGCCCCCGGTACGGGGCGAGATGGTCGAGCCACTCCCCGACCCGTGCGCTCAGGAGCTGCGACGCCGTACGGACGGCACCGGCCGCGATGACGCCGCCCAGGGCGAGCACGCCGAGCGCCTCCAGCGCGGGACGGCGGACCGGCGCGACCGGCGGCGCGGTCACGACGACCTCCTCCGCCTCCTGGCCCTCCTCCTCCTGGTCGCCCTTTCCAGCAGCCTTCGCCGCGGCCTTGGCCGCAGCCTTCGCGGCCGCCCCCGCCTTGCGGTCAGCGGCAGCCTGCTTCGCCGCCGTGGCCTCCAGGTCGGCGGACGCCGCGTCCCACGCCCACCGGGCCGCGACCGGCACACACCCACACACCCGGCCCGCCAGGACCATCGACCCGGAGAACAGCGCGACGATCGCGGGCCAGGTCCCCCGGGTCACCGACCGCACACCCTCGTGCTCATGTGCCGTGCTCACAGGGCACCGACCGCCTTCCCGAGGGCCAGGATCGCGTTGTGGCCGATGCTCCAGATGCCCCCGGCCTCCGCGTAGATGACCCCGGCACCGGTGCCGAGGAAGGCCGGGACGATGAGCTTCTTCCAGTCGAACAGGAAGATCACCCCCGTCACGGCAAGCGCGACGCCGCCCATGCCGATGGACCCGAACGTGCCGCCGGTGACCAGGCTGGTGGGGATCTGCGCGGACCCCTGCCCGATCTGCGACAGCACCGTGTCGGCCGCCGCCGAGAGCGTGCCCATCCCGATGCCCAAGGCCGCGGCTTTGTCGCGGTTGAGCTTCACCCGGTCCGAGCCACGCAGGCCCGCCAGGAGCACGATGCCGTCCGCGAGCGCGAGACCGGCGGTCCCCGCTCCGCCGAAGACCGGCCCAGCCGCCAAGGTGACGAGTTCAGTCGATGCGGTGATCACAGCAGTACTCCAGGGGCGTAGAGGAGGGAGGAGATCGTGATGGTCGCCAGCGGCACACGGGCCAACCAGCGGACGGGGAGCGGGGCGTGCGCGGCACGGCGGTCAAGTCCCCACCAGCACGCGGCGGCCAGCGGGCCCACCGCCAGGAGCGGCGCCAGCAACGAGCCCCAGGGCTCGATCGCGGCCATGCCGTCCCGGACCAGCGGGGCGGTCCCCTGCCCCCACATCGCCCCGCCGATCGCGGCCACCGGCCGGGCCGCGTAACCGAGAAGGCCGGGCAGCCGGTGCAGCAGGACCATCCGGGCCGCGTGCCACCCGGCGATGCCCGCCCCGACCGCGAGACCGGCCGCCGCGAGCTGCGGCACCGACGCGGCCATCCGGCCCGCGTAGTCCGCCCCCGCCATCGGGTCGCCCGTCGCCGACCAGATCCCCAGCACCCCGGCCCCGGCCGCCGACCCGTTGTAGATCGCCCACCGCAGACGGGGGTTACGCACCCACCCCGCCCCCGCCGTCTCCGGGGACGGCTTCGCGGACCCCTCCGTGTCGGCACCCGTAGCGGGCGCGTCGACCGTGTCGGCACCCGTGTCGGCAGGCGCGTCGACCGTGTCGACCACATCGGCGGGCGCGTCGGCAACCACGCTCTCGGCGGTCACAGCCGCACCCCCGCCCGGATCAGCAGAGCGCGGACACGCAGCTCGTCCCCACCCGGCACCCGGGCGCCCGGGGCCGCCGGCCGACTCGCCCACTCGTACCCGCCGGGCAGCGTCAGCCGCGTCAGCACCACGGTCGAGCGCGGCCTCCACCACCCTCCGGCGGCTCCCGCGACCATCCACATGTCGGTCCCTCTCTCCATAGGTACGAATCAAGCCGCCGCAAGGTGCTTCATGTACCTTCCGGCCGCCATGAAGGTACATGAAGGACCGTCAGGGCTGCAAGTGTGTACCTTGCCTAGGCAAGTCATGTACCTTCGAGACGTACTTGGGACCCGGCAAAGAGGGAGAAGTCATGGCATACAAGGCGCCCGCAGGAAAGGGGTACGCCGACGTCGCGGCCCACTTCCGCGAGCGGATCACCGCTGGAGAGCTGGCGCCGGGGGACTCGATTCCCTCCGTCGCCGCGATCCAGGCCCAGTTCGGCGTCGCCTCGAAGACGGTGAGCCGCGCGCTCGGCGTACTGAAGGGGGAGGGCCTGGTCACCTCACGAGGAGCGCTTGGCACCGTCGTCGCCGAGTCCCCGCTGGTCATCACCGGCGGCGACAGGCTGGACCGCGTGCACCGCAACGGGTTGAGGTACGCGCCCGGCGAAAGCTCCTCCGGCCACCGCGTCATGCGGCGCGCCGTTCATGACCCTGACGTGTGCAGCGCTTTGGAGCTGGAGCCCGGGGACGAGGCCGTGATCCGTATCCGGGTCTTCCGCCAGGACGACCGACCGACGTCCATCGGCGTCTCCGTCTACCCACCGCACACGGTCTCCGCCGTACCCGAGCTGGCAGACGACGTCCGCATGGTGAAGCAGTTCGACCAGCTCTACGCCGAGCGCACGGGCCACCAGGTCGAGCGCGGCCAGCGCACCGGACACGCCCGCCAGGCATCCGACGACGAGCTCACCGCGATGGAGATCACGGCGCCGCCCCACTCAGCAGTGCCGGTCGTCGTCACCGCCCAGACGTTCCACGACGACGACCGGCCCCTCGCCTACTGGGAGGACGTGTACGCGCCCGGCACCCGCGTCCCCATGGGGTGACGGTCAACTCCTGCCCCCGCCAACGGCGCCGCCCACCACCGGGCGGCGCCGTTTTTTGCACCCCCTCCGGCCCACCGGGACCGCACCCGGGCACAGACCGCCCACCGCCCGTAATCCTCCGTGGCCCACCGCACGGGCGGCCGCGGCGACTTCGCGCTGGGAAAGACCGCTGGCGGGGAGGGAGGGGTGCCCGGCGGGGCCCACGTCGCCGTCTCCCGGACGATCACGAGGCCGGGCGCCGTACCCCCGCCGTCACGCACGCGGGAGCGTGAGGCGCCCACCCCCGCCCGGGAATCGGCTGGCGGGGAGCAGCAGCTGCCGCGCTGTGGCGCCCCCCGGTGGGGGGCGCGGTTCGCTTCGGGCATCGCATCGTCGTGGACGAGGCATCGGACGACCAAGGGGACCGGTCCGACCCGTCACGCACGCGCGGCCCGGCCCGCCGGCCAAACCGCACGGCAGGCGGACCTCCCCCCGGCGGCCCAAATCGACCTGTCCGACGCGTCCCCGCAGGCCCGACCAGTCCGCCGACCCGTCCGCGACACGGCCGCCGACACACCAGGTGACACGTCAGGACACGTCGGCCGACACGTCAGGACGCGTCGCCGACACGCCGCCCCACGACACCGGCCGCCGTGCGCTTCAGCGTCGCCCCGATGTCCGCCGACGCCTGCACCAGGAGCGCGGCCTGGGCCGGATTGTCGGCGGCCTCCCGTCCGGCCGCGTACATCAGCCACTTCTGAGCCTCCACCAGCGCGGCCCTCAGCTCCGTGACGGGATCATCGCCGGGCGGCTGTCGGTCGACCGACCGCTGGGGCTGGCGAGCGCCCATCACCGGGAGAGCGGGCGCCCCGTACTCGGGCGTTGGAGAAGAAGAACCCATGTGCTCAGCACACCACGACCAGGAACACCGCGACACAGACCTCACCGACACGTCACCACCACGAGCGATGAGCACGACCAGGAGCACGACGACGTCGAGCACGACCAGGAGCACGAGCAGCTGCACGACGTCGACGACGACGACGAACACCAGCACACCTCTTGCACTCCGCGCGCGGATCTACGATCCGGGGATGACGACATCCCGCCGGCGCCTCGGCCTCGGCCCCGCGCAGCAGTCCTCCGCTCCGATCCCCGCCGGTCCACCTGAGGCACACGAGGGTCGGATCCGTGCGACCGAAGCCGACCTGGGCGGGCCATCGTTGTACCGGCCGGACGTCTCTCTCGCCGAGCTCCGCGCGCACGGCGTGCTCGACCCGCGGCCCGCGCCCACCGGGGACGACCACGTCCGGCCCCGCGCGTTCGGACACGGGCAGACAGACGCAGCAAGGTAGTGCGAACTGGGCCCAGTTTCGCGTGCAGGCGGGGACAGCCAGTTGTGGGTTACTGGGCCCAGTAACCCAAAAGCCGCCCGGGGACGGGCGGCTTTTCGGGGTTGCCCAACGGGTTGCTGCACCGGTTGCTCAACGGGTTGCCGTGCCGGTTGCCCACCGGGTTGCGTGCGGATTTTCGGCGCCCGTCCGTCGCCCCAGCTCAACGCCCGTGGGTCAGCGCTGGGTCAGCGCCGACACCTCTCCCCGGACCGGGGAGAGGCCACTCATCCATCCCGGCCGGGGCCGACTCGCGACCGCGGCCCGGGCCCGCCGGCCAAACCGCGCGGCAGGCGGACCCTCGTGCTCACCGGCCGCCACAGCGGAGCAAGATGTGCGTTGACGTTCCATTACCGGCCGCCGACAACCGGCGGTTGTCGGCGGCCGACACGGTCACTCGGCAGGCGTGTCGGCCCGCGACACGGCCGTGTCGCGGGCGGCGAGTTGTGCGAGCAGGCCCGCGAACCGGCGCCTCAGCCAGTCGGTCTCAGCCTGCTCAGCCTCAAATTGGGCCGCCTTCGCCCGTGCCTCGCGCTGGGCCAGCATGCGGGCCGCCATGTGCTCCTGGATGTCTGCGATCTCCTGTGCGGTGAGCGGGCGGACGTGCCCGGCGAGACCGCCGAGCCCGTACACCAGGTCGCCGACCGAGTCGTAGACCTCGTCGGCCACCACCGCCTCGACCTCTGGTTCGGCCAGGTGCCGGACGACCGTCCCGTACGCCGTGGTGCTCATGACCACGCCGCCGGTCAGCGGCTCGCGCGCGGCCTGCTCGTAGGCGAACTGGGCGTCGCGCTCCTCCGGGTTCTCCTCCTCCTCCAGCCCGACGTGCCGCCGCATGCCCCGGGTCCACTCGATCGCCCGGCGCCCGGCCATGGCCTGCTCGTACTCCGCCCACCATCTGCGGAGCTGGAGGGCGGTGCCGTAGCCCTCGGCCTCGTCCTCGTCCAGGCCCTCGGCCTCCAGGTCCCACAGCCGGTAGAGCATCTGGAACGGGACCATGCTGTTGCGGCCCCGGCCGCGCTTGTTGTCCGCACGGACGGTCTCCAGCGCGACCCCGCCCGCCGTCTCCAGGTCCTCCGAGACCGAGTCCGCTCGCTTCCCGTCCTGCACCTTCGTCATGTACTCGATCAAGGCCTCGTCGTTGGCGGACCGGATCACCTTGACCATGACCCCGTGGCCCTTGCCCCCGCACTTGCAGCCCTTGCGGCCGCACTTCTTGGTGGGCTCGAATGTCGGGTCGGCCGCCCGCAGCATGCGGGTCCAGAGGGCCCGGAGCCAGCCCTCCCACTCCTCCAACGCGGACTCCGTGGGCACGAAGTACCCGTCCGGCAGGACGACGCCCTTGGCCGGGGTGCCGTCGACCGTGGCCCCGACGAAGATCAACGCGTTCGTGTGCGGGTGCCACCCGTTGTCCTGGCTGCGGGTGACCTCTGAGGCGCGGACCATCCCGGCGTACCCGATCCGGTGCCGGATGCCGTCCCGCGCCGGGCGGATCGACTCCATGCGCGTGCCGTCCTTGCGCGTCCACCGGTTCAGGCCCTGGGGCCGCCCGTAGAAGTCCGGGTCCGTCAACATCCTCTGGTAGGCGCCGGGCGCCCGGCGGGGCTTGCCGGAGCGGTCCAGGACCGGCGCCCCCTCCGCGTCGAGCAGGGGGGCCCCCCACATCGCGTCCGAGAGGGCCGCCAGCCGGTGCGTCTGGTTGTGGCGGCCGGTCAGGACCACGGCGATGAGCGTGCCGCCAGCCGCCAGCCAGCGGAGCGCGGCCGTCTTCAGTTCCTCGGTCCGGCCGGTCCGGATCGCAGCCGAGCACTGCGAGCAGAACCAAATCCGCCCGCAGCGGACGACGCCGAGCGTGACGACGTAGCCCCGGGACGTCCGGCCGATGACGACGCCGGTTTCCGGATCGAGCGCGCTCTTGCCGCACGCCCGGCATGCCCGGATCCCGGAGACGCGGTTGAGGATGCGGCGGCCCTGCCACCTGCGGATTTCCGGTTTCACCACGGTCCGCTTGGGCCGGGACTGAGGGTCGTCCGCCCCGCTCTCGGAAAACTCTGTCAACCCTTTCCCTAGGGTGTCCCTTTTTGGCTGACCAGCACGTTCGGCCGCTGCGGCGGCCCTCTGGCCCCGCTTTTTGCACCGGTCGGAGCAGTACCTCCGGGGGCGCTTGCCGGGGGTGTGCGTGATCGCCGTGCCGCAGAGGCACCGGGGTCCGGCGGCGCGCGGGGCGGGAGGTGTTGCGGACGCCGATGCGTCCCGTACGCTGAGCACAGACGAGTCCCTTGGTTGGTAGCCGGGTGACGTCAGAAGCGGTCCGGGATTAGGCCCCCGGGCCGTTTCGCATTTCGTGGGGTCGATCCTGCCACTCCTGTGCGACACGGGGGGCGACCCGGGTGTGTGTCGCACGTGTGTCGCATGGGGTTTGACGGGTTGTAGAAAGCCCCGCCGGGTCAACCGGCGGGGCTTTTGTGCTGGTTACGCCTGGTCTGCGGTGGCGGGGGTGGTGACGCGGTGCCAGGACTCGCGGAGCCGGGCGGCGCCGCCGACGTAGCCCAGCTCGCGGTAGCGGGTCTCCATGTCCCGGTAGCTGCGGGGCGGGTCGGTCTCGGTGACGATCATGTGCACGACGGCGTCCATCTCGACGTCGGAGAGCTGGACTCCGGGCGCCGGACCCGGCTCCGTGTCGGCCGTGTCGGCGCCCGTGTCGGCCGTGTCGGCGGGTACGGGCGTGTACCAGGCCTGCGGGATCGACTCCTGGGTGCCGAAGTCCGGCCCCGGCGCGGGCTCGGCCACGGGGGCCGGGATCGACTCGGCCGGGGCGCCGGCCAATTCGGCGGCCGCCAGCTCGGGCTCGGCCACCGGCTCGACCACCGGCCCCGGCTCGACCACCGGCCCCGGCTCGGGCTCGGCCAGCGGCTCGGCGGCCGGGGCCGGGGCGGGGGCGGTGGCGCCGGCGGATTCGGCGGCGGCGGGTCGGCGCTGCTGGAGGACCAGGGCGTCGGCGTCGGCGATCCCGGCCCGGAGCGCGAGGGCCAGCAGTGTCCAGCAGAGCGCGAGCAGGGTGCTCATCACGACGAGCGTGATGGTGACCAGGTCGTGTCCGCCCTCGTGGACGTGGGCGGTGATCTCGGCGCCGTACCCGATCGCCATCACGGCTCCGGCCGTTGCCTGCACCGGGGTCGAGCGGGTGACCGCGCTGCTGAGCAGGATCAGCTCCGCCGCGAGGACGAGCACCTGGAGCGCGACGGGCAGCGACCAGGCGGCGGGCGCCGGGAGTTCGGCGGGGAGGTAGCCGCGGAGTGCCCAGACCTGGACGGCGGCGAAGGTGCCGCTGCACAGGATCAGCACGCTCAGGCTGATGTAGGTGATGTACCGGTAGATGGCGCTGGTGGTGGTCCGCATCTGCCGGGCGACCATCTCGCGGACCAGCATGTCGGCGCCCGTGTCGGCGGCCGTGTCGCGCAGGTCAGGGGCCGTGTCGGGGGTGTGTCGCATGTCGGGTACCTCTCGGGGGGTGGGCCGGTCCGGGGGTGCCGGACCGGCCCACGGTCGGGGGGAGGGTCAGCACTGCCCGCAGGTCTGCGACGGCGTCTCGGAGTAGAACTGGCGGCCGCACCACATGCGCTGCCACCAGTTCGCGAGCCGGGCGTACATGCGGATCGCCTGCCGGGCCGTCACGACCGGCCCCCGGTCGTCTTCGGGGTGCCGGGGACGGGCTTGTCGGCGGGGACGGTGGTGTAGCCGCCGGTGCTGGAGGCGTACTCGCGGACGTGCTGGGGCTCGGCCTCGGCGCGCTGGGGGTCGCGTGCGGGCATGGTCTTCCGGAGTGCCACGATGGGCTCCTGTCTCCTCGGAGATGGGACCGGGCGCCCCCCGCTTGCTTGGAGGTAGGAGGGGGGCGCTCGGTGCGTCCCGACCCCTTCTGGGATCGGGCGGATTTGGGGTAGCCGGGCCGGTAGCGGGCCCGGTAGCCGGGGGTAGCCGGGGCGGTATCTCCGCAGGTAACTGCGGGGGTAGCCGGGGCTACGCGGCCTCACGGGCCGGGTCCGGGGA
>NZ_JBIVPT010000044.1:0-7459 GCF_044754785.1 Streptomyces sp. NPDC092952
GGTGATCACCGGCTCGATGAGGGCCCACTGCCCGTCCGATAAGTCGCTCGGATACGGCTTCCGTTCACTCACCCCGCCAGCCCACCAGACCACAGCCCCCAGACCGGAAGATTCCGCCCTACGCCCACACCATCAGGTGATAACAGAATCACTCATACGGTCACGAACCGTCCACTCAGAGGTCCGGGGAATGGGTGGCGGGGTGTTGGGGTGCGCGCCGAGCCGGACCGCGAGTCGGGCGTCGTCGGGATCGGCGACGTCCAGAAGTGCCAGGACCTCGATGCGGGGGCGGCGCAGCGCGCCGGGCGGAAGGTCGTCCGGCATCACGCGGCGCCCGAGAGCGCAGGTGGCGACCGCCGCGAGGCTGGCCGTGACCAGGGTCAAGTGGCCGACCGCGGCGGTGGCTCGCTTGCTGCCCCGGGGGATCCCGCAGCCCCTCTGACACGGATCCGCATGTTCCGTTTGTGGGGGCTGTCGACTCCGTCCGGGTCGGGCCTGAACCACTCCTACCATTGCCTCCATGGGGGACTTATTCGAAGCAGGCGCGACACTGGCCGAGGGCCGATACCGCATAGACGGACCGCTCGGCAGCGGCGGCATGGCTCAGGTCTACCGCGCCTACGACGTCAGGCTCAACCGGCCCGTCGCCGTCAAGACGATGCTGCCCGCGCTCGCACTCGACGAGGGCTTCGTGGCCCGGTTCAGGCGCGAGTCCCAGGCGATGGCCGCGCTCGGACACATCCACGTCGTCACCGTGCACGACACCGGAGAGGAGCCACGCCAGGACGGCCCGCCCATCCCCTACTTCGTCATGGAACTGGTGGCCGGCCCCTCCCTGGCAGACCAGCTGCGCACGCACGGTCCCATGCCCATACCTCAGGCCCTGCGCCTCGTGGACCAGCTCCTGTCCGCCCTCGAGGCCAGCCACGCCCTAGGGCTGGTCCACCGAGACATCAAGCCCGCCAACGTCCTGCTGGCGCCGGGCGGCGTCGCCAAGGTGACGGACTTCGGGATCGTCAGGGCCGTTTCCGGCACCGCGCTGACGGGCACCCACGTGGCAATCGGAACCCCTCCGTACATGGCTCCGGAGCAGCTCCGCGGCTCGCCGGACATCGATGGGCGGTGCGACCTCTACGCGGTCGGCGTAGTGCTCTTCGAGCTCCTGACGGGCCTCAGGCCCTTCAACGGCGCCGACATCTTCGCGGTCGCTGTTCAGCAGTGGGAGCGGACGCTGCCGGCGCTGGCCTCCTATGGGGTCACTGGCCGACCGGCCCTGGACGCGGTTCTGGCTCGTGCCCTAGCCTTCAGCCCACAGGACCGGTACCCGGACGCGCAGGCGATGCGGGCTGCGGTGAGGGCGGCGGGCCTGGCTCCTCCAGGCCCTGCTACCGAACCGGTGCCCACCGTGACGTGGCGGTCCGGGCCCGCCGCCGGGCTTCGGCCGCGCCCCGCTCCGACGCGTAGGACCGTGGTCCACACCGCGCCCTGGGCGTCACTGCCGATGCGCACCCGAGTTGTCCAGGGCGGCCGACTGGCCCTGTGTGCCTTGCTGATAGTCGCGGGGTTCTGGTTCTGGGCGGCGGCGGTGGATTCCATCGAAGGGATGGACTGGGGGCACGCGCGGGGGATGGCCGTCGCTCAAATCCTCGGGGGACTGGTCGGGGCCGTGAGCGCGCTGCCCTTGTGGGCCCGCGCCGTGCAGCAGACCGCCCCGGCCCTCAAGGCGTTCTCCTGGCTCCTGTTCACGGGCGCCCTCTTGACGCTGGTGCTCGGCTGCGTTGTGTACGTAGGTGTCAACCAGCAGGAGGACTGCGTCAAGGCCAACTACCAGGACTGTGTAACTCTGACGTGAGTGTGCACTGAGCCCTTTCCAACCTCACGCTGACGCGTGGTGAAGGACGAGGATGGCCTGGAAGATCGCTGTGATGCGGGTGGTGCTGCAGCGGAGCTTCCGTGGGAGGCGCCAGCCCTTCAGGGTGGCCATGGCCTGCTCGCCGAGGCAGCGGATCTTGGCGTGTGTGCTGTTGTGGCGGCGCTGCCACCGCTTGAGGCGACGGCCGCGGAAGGGCACCCGGATGGAGCCGCCGGCGCCCTGGTATGCCTTGTCGGCCCAGCACTTGAGGCCGGCGTCGGTGAGTGTGTCGACGATGCCGTGGGTGCGGGCGGCGGTCAGGTCGTGGGTGGATCCGGGAAGCGCGGGTGAGGCCCGCAGCAGGCGGCCGAACGGGTCGGTGAGGACCTGGACGTTCATGCCGTGACGTTTGTGTTTGCCCGAGTAGTACGGGGTGTCGGCGGCGATCCGGTCGATCGGCAGCAGGGTGCCGTCCAGGATCACGAACGCCTTGGTCCGCGCGACGCGTATCGCCTGGGCCAGGGTGGGTGCGAGCGCGGCCAGCAGGTCGACGGCCCAGCCGTGCGAAGTAGTCCGGCGTACGCGAGATCCGGCGCTTCTCCCCCTGCCAGGTCACCCGGAACGGCTGCGAGGCCAGCCCCACCACCCTCCGGTCATGATCGAGGAGCATGGCCCGATCCCGCTCCAACCACGACTCGAACCCCACCAGCGACCCCGTCGTCGCCGCCCAGTACCAACCCGTGAAGTGCCGCTGCCCGCGGTACGACGTGAACCGCCGCACCGGGAGCACCGACTCGAACCGAACCCGGGACACCGCATCCAGCACGGACTTGCGCAGCCCGCCACCCTCACCATCAGCCCACTCGACATCGACCAGACCCAGATCCATCGCCACCCCCGGCTCCGCGAACCTACCGAGAACGACCGTGACGGGTACAGCGAGAACCGGACCATGAAAATGAGATCAAACCCCACGTACGGGGCAAACGCCGTCGCTCAGCGCGCGACGCAGTGAGAATCCGACAGCACGAACGAGAAGCCGCGAGAATCCGACAGCTTCAATGCGACAGGACAACCGCCGTTTTGGCCCTGTCCTCCCGAAGCTGCCGCGAAGTGACAAGTGGCTCTCTGTAGCAAAGCGGGGGCTTCCCGTTCGAGCCCGGCGACCTGATGCTCCTCTACACCGACGGCATCATCGAAGCACGCAAAACCGACGGACGCTTCCACCCGTTCACCGAGCGCGCATCACAGTGGACCACGGACGACCCCGACGAACTCCTGCGTCACGTCCAGGCCGACCGGCCGGGCAGGCTTCGCCCTCCTGCGGAAGCGCGTCCTTATGTCCTGGTCACCGACGACGGGAGGAACTCGATGGCAGCGGCGCCAGCGGATGTGCAAGCCTTCCCGTCCCAGATGCCGACGGAGAAGACTTTGATGACCAGCGATGACGCCGTCGATCAGTTCAGACACATCGGGCGTGAGAGGGCATTTGGCAGGCATGTCGGGTCGGACAGGCTCATTCAGGCAGGTCTGGACGCGCTGATAGCTGGGGTCGAGAGCCCGTCCTTGGCCATGCTGGCTGGACTCCTCCGGAGCGAAGAGCCCGAAGCGCCAGAGCTTTTCGACCAAGTACTGGAGGAGCTGGGACTGCTCTTCGACCCGCCCGCAGACCCCCGGGCCGCAAAGTGGGCAATGGCCTACTGGATCGCCGGTCAGATCGTCGACGGATCCCTGGATCCCACCGCCGGCACTCACCTCATCTGGGCAGACATCGCCTACGACCTCGGCTACCCCGAAGAGCTGAAACCCCTTGTGCACTGCGCGCACAACCTAGACGGCTGGGAGGAGAGCTGGGGAGTCTCCGTCGAGGAACTCAACGGAGAAGCGGTTGAGGCAGCGAAGCAGTTCCTCAGCAAGAGGTCTGTAGCCGAGGCGGGAGACTAGCCCGGGGTTCGTTCTCGCCATCGGGACGGTCAACCGCGAGGTGATCCGGTCACTCAACGTGGCCGCACCACAGAACCTGAGCCAGAGCCCCCTACCTGTCAGGCTGGCGGATGCGCGTCGTGCCCGCCCTGGGCCACCTCGCGGTCCGCATGATCACCAACGGCGCCGTCGACCGCACCGTGCAGAACTGGATCGCCGACGAGCTCAGCCGCTCAACGGTCAAGAACACCATCGCCGTCCTGGTCCGCGTCATGGAGCAAGCAGTCCGCGACGGCATCATCAAGGTGAACCCCGCCCGGGTGACCGGCTGGCAGAAGCTCTACAAGCAGGCCGAGGACGAACTCCTCGACCCGCGCGCACTCGCCCTTCCCGACTGGGAAACACTCGTCGCACTGGCCGACGCACTCGTGGCCGCCTCCCACGACGAGTACCGCGGCTGGGGAGACGTGGTCGTCTTCGCCGCGTGCACCGCCGCACGGATCGGAGAGATCTCAGGCTGCCGCGTCGGAGACATCGACACCACCCGGTGGATCTGGACCGTGCGGCGCCAGACCACGCCCGCGCCCGGCGGGCTGACCGACAAGGGCACCAAGGGCAAGCGGGCCCGCAAGGTTCCCATCGTCGAGGAGATCCGCCCCCTCGTCGCCCGGCGCATCCTGTCCGCCGGCCCCAATCCGGACGCCCGCCTGTTCACGGGCCCGCGAGGCGGACGTATCTCCACCGCCGTCCTGCGCGACGCCACACACTGGGACGACGTGGTCACCAAGCTCGGCTACGAGCATCTGCGCCGCCACGATCTCCGGCACACCGGACTGACCTGGTTCGCCGACGCCGGGGTCCACGTACACGTGCTCCGCAGAATCGCCGGCCACGGTTCACCGACCACCACCCAGCGCTACCTTCACCCGGACGTCCACAAGATCACGGCCGCCGGGGCCGCGCTCTCGGCCCACTTCAACGTGCTGCGCGCACCGCGCTCCCTGCCGAGCCCCACCGTCATGACCCGCTGACCCGGTCAAAGGACGCCGGACCTCCAACTGGTCCCCAACTGGTCCCCAAGAGTATCGTCGCCCGCTCCGCGCTCGTGGCATTACACCGAAGACTGCCTACAAGGGCAGCCCACGGATCCGGTCCGGGCTGGACCAGGCGGGTCGTCGAGCAGACCTTTGCCCGGCTCTCCACCGATTCAAACGCCTGCGGACCTGCTATGAGATGCGCGCCAACCTCCATCTCGGACTGCTCCAACTCGCCTGCAGCATCATCTGCTTGCGACGGCTCCGAACCTCATTCTGAATGATCAGTCAGGACGTGGCCCGGCCTTCTCGGCGCGGCCACTGGAGCAACATCTGATCGGCGGTCGCGCGCAGTGCTTCGCGCGGCACTCCTGAAGCAGCCTGGACCGCGAATCCCTGGACAACAGCGACCAAGAGCCGGGCGAGAACAGCGGGGTCAGAACCGGTCGGCAGGTCGGCGAAGGAGCGGAGCCGGTCGGCCAGGGACGCCACCCCGGCCTCCCGGAGTCCAGTGAGGTACTGCTGCACCGAGAGCGCGCGGGGGTTCACGGCGAGCGCGCTCTGGGTGACCAGGCAACCGGGCGGAGTGTGGTCACCCGCGACGGCGTCCACGGCGGAATGCAGGAAGGTGCGCGCCAGCCCCTCGGCAGTCCGCTGTTCGAGAGCGGCCCCCAAGTAGGAACCGGGGCCGGCCATGTAACGCTCGACGGCCTTCCGGAACAGGGTCTCCTTGTCCCCGAACGCCGCGTAGATACTGGGGGCGCTCATGCCCATGGCCGCCGTGAGGTCGGACATCGCAGTGCCCTCGTACCCCTGGGTCCAGAAGTTGAGCATCGCGGCGTTCAGCGCCGCCTCGGGGTCGTAACTGCGAGGTCGCCCACCTGGCATGTGTCTTTCCTGCCCTTTCCCGCCCGCGGGCGCATCGACCGCCCGTCTCGGCGGGCCTCCCCCGCAGCCTACTGGGGCTGTGTTGACACCGCGTCGGGAGCACGGAATAGTTTCATAATGATCGATAGGATACTGCTGCTCGGCAACGAGGAGAACCATGAGCCTGATTGATCCCTACTCGACAGATCACCGGTACACCAAGCGCGGCGCGGTCTATGTACCGTCCGGCGAAGGAGAGACCTCCTGGGTGTTCGCCGACACCTACACCCTCAAGGTCGGCGCACCGGAGACCAACGGGTCGCTGACGTTCCTGGAGGCAACGGTGCCGCCGGAGGGCGGCCCCGAACCGCACGTCCACAACGATCACGACGAGGCGTTCTACGTGATCTCCGGGGAACTGGAGTTCCTCAACGGCGACCAGACCGTGACCGCCGGCGCCGGCGGCTTCTTCTTCGTCCCGCGCGGCACCCGGCACCGCTTCCGCAACCGCGGCTACCACGCGGCCAAGATGATCTTCTTCTTCACTCCAGGAGGCATCGAGGAACTCCTCCTCGCCAGCGCCACTCCGGCCGAGCCGGGGACGGCTCCGCCCATCCGGGAGCTCAGCATCGGGGAGCCCCCGACGGAGCTGATGGAGCGCTACGCCACCGAGGTCCTTCCCGACCCTCGTTAGTTCCGCGGAATGCCGGGGCCGCCCGACCAGGAGGCCCTGGCTTCGCGAACGGTCCGAAACTCGCTGGGGAGCCCGCATGCCCGCCACACCTGCAACGCCTGAATCCTTCGACCACGGCTTCGCCCACGTCAACGGAGTCCGCCTGCACTACGTGAGCAGCGGTTCCGGTGAACCGCTCGTGCTACTGCCGGGCTGGCCCCGGACATGGTGGCAGTACCGCTCGATGATCCCACTGCTCACACGACACTTCCGGGTGATCGTCTGCGAGTACCGGGGCATGGGCGAGTCCGAAAAACCTGCCTCGGGGTACGACAAGACGACCATGGCCCACGATGTCCACGCGCTCGTCCGCCACCTGGGCTACGAGCGGGTCAACATCGCGGGCGAGGACGTCGGGTCCTGGATCGCCTACTTCTTCGCCGCCCTGTTCCCCGAAAGCACCACCAGGCTGGCAATGTGGGAGCCAGGGGCACCCACGGATGCGCTGGGCGCCATCCCCGCCCTACCCGCGCGCGACGGCCCGAACGCCTGGCACCTCGGCTTCAACCAACTCGACGGGCTTCCCGAGCGACTGCTCGCGGGCCGCTACCGGTCCGTCGTCGACTGGTCCGTCGACCAACTCACCACTGCCCCCGAGGCCATCGACGAGAAGAGCCGGGAGATCTACGCCCGCGCCTACGACTCCGTCGAAGCGATCCGCGCGGTATCGGGCTGGTACCGCACGCTGCGCGAGGACATCCGCGTCGCGGCCGGTTTCCCTCGACTGACCATGCCGGTCCTGGTGCCCGGCGGGCGCTATCTTTCGCTCGCCCGCGCCTCGAACGAGCACCTGGCGGCCGACATCAGGTTTATCGAGATCCCCGGCGCGGGTCACTTCCTCTCGGAGGAACAGCCCCAGCCTCTGAGCCGGGAACTGATCAGTTTCTTCACAGGCCGGACGGACACACTGCGCCAGCCCGCGTGAAGCCCCCTATACCACGCTCACCAAGAGACATATTGATCCGAAACGCTTTGAGTTCAGGCTCGTTGATGGAACGTGAGTGATCTGGTGGGGGATGCGCGGGCCTGGTCGCCGGACGCGCAGGGGGC
>NZ_JBIVPT010000045.1:0-7340 GCF_044754785.1 Streptomyces sp. NPDC092952
TCGATCTTGCCGCCGTCGGAGCCGTCGGCGGTGATGGCGGCGGTGACCAGGTAGTCCTTGCCGAACTTGGTGCGCAGCGCGGAGGTGAGGCCCTTCAGTGCGGCCGGGCCGCTGGTGTCGCAGGTCAGGCCGCAGGCGTTGGGGTACTCCCAGTCGATGTCGATGCCGTCGAAGACATCGGCCCACCGCGGGTCCTCGACCAGGCTGTAGCAGGAGTCGGCGAACGCGGCCGGGTTCTTCGCGGCCTCACCGAAGCCGCCGGACCAGGTCCAGCCGCCGAACGACCAGATGATCTTCAGGTCGGGGTGCAGCTTCTTCAGCTTGCGCAACTGGTTGAAGTTGCCGCGCAGATCCTGGTCCCAGGTGTCGGCGACGCCGTCGACGGACTGGTCGGCGGTGTACGCCTTGTCGTAGTCGGCGTACGAGTCACCGATCGTGCACTTGCCGCCCTGGACGTTGCCGAAGGCGTAGTTGATGTGGGTGAGTTTGGCGGCCGAGCCGGAGGTCTCGATGTTCCGCACGTGGTAGTTGCGTCCGTAGACGCCCCAGTTGGTGAAGTACCCGACCACTTTGTCGCCGGCCGCGGTGGGGGTCGCGTCGGCGGTGGCGGGCGCCGCGGCCCGCGTGGTGGTGGGGGTGGCGCCGGCCGGTGCGGTGCCCGCGACACCCAGCAGGGCGGCGCCGAGGGCGGCGGTACAGGCGGCTGCGGCGAAGGCCCGGAAACGGGCGCGAAGTCGATGCGGTCCGAACATCTTGTCTCCTCGTGGGGGAGGGAACTCGCTTGTGGGGACGGTGAGTCGGCCGTCGCGTGAATTTGGCATGAACGCGCAAATGCCGCTCGATGGGAACCGTAGATGGACTAGACCAGTCGGGTCAATGGTGTGGACCAAGTCCGGTGATCCTTCCGCCCCCGGCCGAGTCGCCCGGGCGCCCCGTGACGGATATCGTCCGATCGGGCATACTCGACCCGCCACGGCCGCCGGCCAGCGGCTCTCGTGATCCGAGGGTCCGACGGGAGCGGCCGGGCCGCAGTGCTTCTCCGGGCGCGCCCGGAACCCCCCGGCGGCGCCGCCCACACCCCTCGCGCGCGACCGTCGCAACGCCCGACAGGGAGGAGAGCGCCGTCATGACCGACCGTGCTTCGTACGTGGTGGAACGTCGACTGCCCACCGAGGAGTCCAGGGAGCTGATCGCGCTCGTCCGCGACATCGCCCAGCGGGAGATAGCCCCGAAGGCCGCCGAGGAGGAGGAAGCGGGTCTGTTCCCGCGCGAGATCTTCTCGCTGCTCTCCGAATCCGGACTGCTGGGCCTGCCCTACGACTCCGCCCACGGCGGCGGCGACCAGCCGTACGAGGTCTACCTGCAGGTCCTCGAAGAGCTCGCGGCCGCCCGGCTCACCGTCGGCCTCGGTGTCAGCGTCCACTCCCTGGCCTGCCACGCGGTCGCCGGATACGGCACCGACGAGCAGCGCGCCGAGCACCTCCCGTCGATGCTGGGCGGCGGCCTGCTGGGCGCCTACTGCCTCTCCGAGCCCGCCGCGGGCTCCGATGCCGCCTCGCTCCGCACCAAGGCCGTGCGCGACGGCGACGACTGGGTCATCACCGGCACCAAGGCATGGATCACCCACGGCGGTGTCGCGGACTTCTACACGGTCCTGGCCCGCACCGGTGCCGAGGGCGCCCGCGGGATCACCGCCTTCCTGGTCCCCGGCAACGCCGAGGGGCTGAACGCCGCCGCCCCCGAGAAGAAGATGGGCATGAAGGGCTCGCCCACCGCCCAGCTGAACTTCGACGGCGTCCGGATCCCCGACGCGCGCCGGATCGGTGAGGAGGGCCAGGGCTTCGCGATCGCGCTGTCCGCGCTCGACTCCGGACGGCTGGGCATCGCCGCCTGTGCGATCGGTGTCGCCCAGGCCGCCCTGGGCGAGGCCGTCGAGTACGCCGCCGGACGGCGGCAGTTCGGCCGTCCCATCGCGGACTTCCAGGGGCTGCGCTTCATGCTCGCCGACATGGCCACCCAGATCGAGGCCGGCCGGGCGCTCTACCTGGAGGCGGCCCGGCTCCGCGACGCGGGCAAGCCCTTCTCGCGCCAGGCGGCCATGGCCAAGCTGTTCTGCACCGACACCGCCATGAAGGTCACCGTCGACGCCGTCCAGGTGCTCGGCGGATACGGCTACACCCTCGACTTCCCCGTCGAGCGGCTGATGCGCGAGGCCAAGGTGCTGCAGATCGTCGAGGGCACCAACCAGATCCAGCGGATGGTCATCGCCCGCCATCTCGCGGGGCCCGAGACCCGCTGACCTCCGGGCGGCCGCTCAGGCCGCCCCGGCGTCGCCACGATCCGGCTCCGCCCCGGTCGTGGCGGCCCACGAGGGCCGCACCACGTTCTGTCCGGTGCGCGGCGCCGCCGCGCGGACGGGGCCGGGTGCCCACCGTGGGCACCACACCGGCCGGGCCGTCGTGGTGCGCGGAAGCGGCGGGCGGTACGGGACGGCCGTCAGGCGGCGTCGCGCCGCATCCGCGGCACCCGCAGCGGACGGGAGCCGGGGCCGCCGGCGTGGGAGAACGGCTGCATCCGCCAGTCGAGCCCCTGGGGAAGCGTGAGCAGCAGCCCCGTCTCCTGCTCCTGGGCGTCGAGGGAGTCGTCGGCGGGCCGCGCCTGCGAGGCGGCGCGCCCCGTCCCCGAGCAGACGGTCAGCACGAACGGATTCCACGGCGTCGGGCACAGCGCGTGCTCCGGGAGCGCCTCCTCGCCCGCGAGCAGCGCGATCGGCTGCACGCAGTCCGGGCACACGACCCGGTACATCTCGAAGGTGTCGTACGCGTCGGGAACGGGCTCCTCGCCGGAGACCGCGTCCTCGACGGAGTCCGGTTCGGTGCGTTCGGTGAGCTTCAGGCGCTGCATGGGAAATTCCCCCCTCGGGTGGGCCGGCCAGGAGACTTGGCCGTGGCCACAGCAAGCACTTCCCGTCGCGGATCCCCCGTAACCGCGAGGGGGTCGGCTACCCATCCGTAAACCTGTGGTGTTCGTCACATGAACCCGGTGTGCCGCCCCTCCGGGGCTCCCGGCGCTGTGCCTGGAGGGACATGGGGCAATAAGTTGATCCGCATGGAGGAGCTGGACCGACAGATCGTGGAGTTGCTCGTCAAGGACGGGCGGATGAGCTACACCGACCTGGGCAAGGCCACGGGCCTGTCCACGTCGGCGGTTCATCAGCGTGTCCGCAGGCTGGAGCAGCGCGGGGTGATCCGGGGCTACGCCGCGGTCGTCGACCCGGAGGCCGTGGGCCTGCCGCTCACCGCGTTCATCTCGGTGAAACCGTTCGACCCGAGCGCGCCCGACGACATCGCCGAGCGGCTCGCCGGGGTCCCGGAGCTGGAGGCGTGCCACAGCGTCGCGGGCGACGAGAACTACATCCTCAAGGTGCGGGTCGCCACGCCGCTGGAGCTGGAGCACCTGCTCAGCCGGATCCGCTCGCTGGCCGGCGTCTCCACCCGCACCACGGTCGTCCTGTCCACCCCGTACGAGGCACGGCCGCCGCGCATCTGACGGGGGGCGCGGACCGCTCGGGTCCGGACAGGCGCGAGACTGGTCCCATGACCGAGAGCACCGCCCTTCAGAGCGACCACCGCACCGTGCTGCTGCGCGGTGGAGACGTCCACAGCCCCGCCGACCCCTTCGCCACCGCCATGGTGGTCGAACGCGGCCATGTCGCCTGGGTGGGCTCGGAAGGGGCCGCCGACGCCTTCGCGAGCGGTGTCGACGAGGTCGTCGACCTCGACGGAGCGCTGGTCACGCCCGCGTTCACCGACGCCCACGTCCACACCACGTCGAGCGGCCTGGCCCTCACCGGCCTCGACCTCTCCGGCGCCCGGAACCTGGACGAGGCGCTCACCCTGCTGCGCTCGCACGTGGCCGCCCACCCCGAGGACCGGGTGGTTCTCGGCCACGGCTGGGACGCCGCCCGCTGGCCGGAACAGCGCCCCCCGTCGCGCGCCGAGCTCGACGCGGCGGCCGCCGGCCGCCCCGTCTACCTGCCGCGGGTCGACGTGCACTCCGCGGTCGTGACCACCGCACTGCTCGACCTCGTCCCCGGCGTCACCGGGCTGACCGGCTACCACCCCGACGCCCCGCTGACCGGGGCCGCCCACCACGCGGTCCGCGCCGCGGCCCACGGCGCCGTCTCCCCGGCCCAGCGCGCCGCCGCCCAGCGCGCCGCCCGGCGGCACGCCGCCTCGCTCGGCATCGGCACCCTCCACGAGTGCGGCGGCCCCGACATCTCCGACGAGGAGGACTTCGCCGGTCTGCTGAAGCTCGCCGCCGAGGAGAGCGGCCCGCGCGTCCACGGCTACTGGGCCGAGCAGGTCGCCGACGAGAAGGACGCCCTCCGCATCCGTGAGCTCGGCGCGATCGGCGCCGCCGGGGACCTCTTCGTGGACGGTTCCCTCGGCTCGCACACCGCCTGCCTGCACGAGCCGTACGCCGACGGCCCCGCCGGGCACACCGGCACCGCCCACCTGGACGCCGCGCAGATCGCCGCCCATGTCACCGCGTGCACCGAGGCGGGGCTCCAGGCCGGTTTCCACGCCATCGGCGACGCCGCGGTCACCGCCGTCGTCGAGGGCGTCCGGGCGGCCTCCGAGACGCTCGGCCTGGCCCGGATCCGGGGCGCCCGGCACCGCGTCGAGCACGCCGAGATGCTCACCCCGCAGACCGTCGCCGCCTTCGCCGAACTGGGCCTGACCGCCTCCGTCCAGCCCGCCTTCGACGCGGCCTGGGGCGGTGAGGAGGGCATGTACGCGCGCCGGCTCGGCGCCGAGCGGGCCCGCACCCTCAACCCGTACGCGGCGCTCCTGCGGGCCGGTGTGCCGCTGGCCTTCGGCTCCGACAGCCCGGTCACCCCGTTCGACCCGTGGGGCACCGTCCGGGCCGCGGCCTTCCACCGCACGCCCGAGCACCGGATCTCCGTGCGGGCCGGCTTCACCGCGCACACCAGGGGCGGCTGGCGGGCCGTGGGCCGGGACGACGCGGGCCTCCTGGTCCCCGGGGCCCCGGCCGACTACGCGGTCTGGCGCACCTCGGAACTGCTGGTCCAGGCCCCGGACGACCGGGTCGCCCGCTGGTCGACCGACCCCCGTTCCGGCACCCCCGGGCTGCCCGATCTCACCCCCGGCGCCGAACTCCCGGTCTGCCTGCGGACAGTGGTTCTCGGACACACGGTCTACGAGCGGCCGAACGAGTGACGTACGGATGCCCCGTCCCGCCACCGGTGGCGGGGTCCGTTCCGCCGTCACCTGGGGATCTTCGCTACTGACCAGGCAAGTTTCGTAAATATTGCAGGTCAGACGGCTATTGACAGAATGCGCCCACCGGCCGGTAGGTTCGGCCGGGTCCACCACAGGACGTCCGACCGGTCGAGCCTCCACGCAGTCGTCGAACGCCGCTGGGTCACGGGGTGGTGTGCCGCACCGGCGCACCACCACTGTCAGCCAGGTTCAGCGCCCGCGCCTCGGGACGAGGGAAGGTTTCAGCCGGTCGGCGGTGCGACCCGGATGGGGCCCGGACGTTCAGTAGACAACGGCTCTAGGTCGACCCGCAGCCAGCGGGCCCCAGGTCGGCCCGAAGGGCGCCGGGCCCCCATCCGCAGAACCCGTCCCCGCCCGGGGCCGGGCTTCTGTCCGTACTTCCCTCCTTCTGTCCCGGCCGGGCGGCGGTCCCGCCCGACCGCGTCGCCGAGCGCCCTCCGCCCGCTGGATATGGTGGGCACCTGCGTACGGACTTAAGGGGCAGTAAGTGAACGACGGCGGTCAGCGGCGGTACGGGCCGCTCGGCAAGATCCTGGTGATCATCCCGACCTACAACGAGGCCGAGAACATCAAGCCGATCGTCAGCCGGGTGCGTACCGCGGTGCCGGATGCCGACATCCTGATCGCCGACGACAACAGCCCGGACGGCACCGGCAAGATCGCCGACGAGATCGCCGCCGAGGACGAGCAGGTCCAGGTGCTGCACCGCAGGGGCAAGGAAGGGCTCGGCGCGGCCTACCTCGCCGGCTTCGGCTGGGGCACCGGGCACGGCTACGGCGTGCTCGTGGAGATGGACGCCGACGGCTCCCACCAGCCCGAGGAGCTGCCCCGGCTGCTGACCGCGCTCAAGAGCGCCGACCTGGTGCTCGGCTCCCGCTGGGTGCCGGGCGGCCGGGTGGTCAACTGGCCCAAGTCCCGCGAGATGATCTCGCGCGGCGGCAGCACCTACTCCCGGCTCCTGCTCGGGCTGCGGACCCGGGACGTCACCGGCGGTTTCCGGGCCTTCCGCGCAGAGACCCTGGAGGGCCTCGGCCTCGACAAGGTCGCCTCGCAGGGCTACTGCTTCCAGGTCGACCTGGCCCGCCGGGCCGTCGAGGCCGGGTACCACGTCGTGGAGGTCCCGATCACCTTCGTCGACCGGGAGGTCGGCGATTCGAAGATGAGCCGCGACATCCTGGTCGAGGCGCTCTGGCGGGTCACGGCCTGGGGCGTCACGTCCCGCGCGAACCGGGTTCTGGGCCGCAAGCCCCTCTGACGTGCCCCTACGCGGAGCCCGCGCGGAATCACCCCCTTGCGCCGCTCCGACGCCCGTACGGGCACACTGGGGAGCATGACGACCGGTACCCAGCCCCCGACCGCCCGCGGACGTTCACGCGTCCGCACCTACCTCCCTCTCGCCATCGCCGCCTGGGCGGTACTGGAGATCTGGCTGCTCACCGTCGTGGCCGGCGCGGCGGGCGGGTTCACCGTGCTGCTGATCCTGGCGGCGGGCATCGTCTGCGGTGCCGCGGTGATCAAGCGGGCCGGCCGCCGCGCCTTCCGCAACCTCACCGAGACGCTCCAGCGGACGCCGGGGCAGCCCGGGGCCGCGGCCGAGCCGACCGCCGCCCCCGAGAGCAGGGGCAACGGCTTCCTGATGCTCGGCGGGCTGCTCCTGATGATCCCCGGGATCGTCTCGGACGTGGCGGGGCTCGCCCTGCTGGTCCCGGCGGTCCGTACCCGGCTCGGCCGGTACGCGGAGCGGTCGCTGGAGCGCCGGATGCGCGCCGCGGGCCCCGGCAGCTTCTCCGACGCCTTCCAGCAGGCGCGCATTCACCGGCCGGACGGAAAGATCGTGCAGGGTGAGGTCATCCGGCCGGACGGCGGGCAGCAGGCCCCGCGCCCCGACGAGGGCCCGCGGCCGCCCCTGACTCCCTGAGACCCGGGAACACCCGGGCGCGGGCGAGCCGCGGGGGGGGGGGGGGGCGGGGGGGGGGGGGGGCGCGGCGGGGGGGGGGGCGGGGGGGGGGTGGGGGGGGGGCGGGGGGGCCGGAG
>NZ_JBIVPT010000046.1:0-7278 GCF_044754785.1 Streptomyces sp. NPDC092952
ACGTGGCTCCGCCACGCAGACGCCCCGGCGCCTTGCGATCGCACGCACCGGACCCCGCTCCTTCACCCGCACTCATTTATCAGACACCCCCTAGAAGCGTGCCCCCTCCGTGTGCGACGTTCACGCAGGGTCGATCGTCCCGACACGCAGGTACTTCGCCAACTTGATGTGGGTGAGGGGGGCGTAGGCGTCACCCTCGGCGCCTGGCAGCTTCGATCCGTACTCGGAGGTGAAGCTGAACCTCCCGGCGTTCTTGACGTTGAACGCGCCGTATTCCTGGAGCGCCTTCGCGACCATCCGCTCGTACGGCTTGAGCGAGGTGTCGGCGTCGATGTCGTACGCGCGGTCCAGCCAGATGAACTGCCCTTCGCGCCAGCGGCCCTGCTCCGGTCCGTCGCTGCCGACCGCCGGAAAGACGTACTGGCCGTTGTTGTCCGGGGTGCCGAAGCTCAGGGCGTGATCGATGCGGCCGGCCTTCCAGTCCGCGCGGGTGATCACTCCGGCCAGGCGGGACAGGCCGCTGCCAGTGGCCTGTCCCTTGATGGAGACCGATGAGCCGCGGGTATCGGACACGGCTCCCCATTCGCAGCTCGGCCTCCCGTTGTGCACCTCGGTCCGCCAGCACTCCACCGAGCTCCCGTCCGGTGTAATCACCACCGTCCATTGGCGCTCCGGTGGCGGGTTCTTCCACGATGCGTCCCAGGGAAATTCCATGCCTTCGAAGGGGTTGGGCCCCCATGGCCCGATGTGCTTGCGCGGGGTGACTTCGTAGGTCGGGGTGCTCGGGGTGGCCCGGTATATCGGAGAACCGGCCTTGCCGGTGTACAGCTCCACCTGGCCCAGGGCGAGCAGGTCGGCGACCATCTGCGCGGATTCGGGCGACAGGTGGGGGCGCGGATGCCGCTGATTGAAGGCATCGTCGCTGGCGAAGAAGCGGGGAGAGTGGTCGGCAGCGTCCGACGGCGGCTCGTGCGCGAGTCGACTCACAAGAACCGCCACGGTGGCCAGCAATGCGATCCCGACGGCGCCGGCGGCGGCGACCGGCCACCGCCGTCCCGGTGTCGGGGCCCTGCCGAGTTCGGCCTTCTCCGCTCGCCACCGCCGTTCCCATTCCGTCCGGTCGCCTCGGCAGGCTTCGACGTAGGCCAAGGCGACGTCGAGGGGCGGCAGCTGTCGGCCCTTCGCAGCGTTGGACAAGGCGCTGGGTGACTGACCCGTACGCGCGGCCATCTGCCGGTACGTCGGGCTGCCCGCCGAGTCGCGGAGGGCCCGCAACCCGTTGGCGAACCGCTCTGCCGGATGCTCCACCGGATCGCCCGATGGAGGTGGTGATGCTGCGGCCACCTGTCCGCCCTCCAAGTCACGGCCTGCGGTCGTCCATATGTGACGCGTAGTCAACTACCGCGAGTCTAGGAGGCACGCGGATCCGGGGAAAAGGCCTCGCCCGGCGGGCGTGCCGCAGAAGGATGGGCTGCATGGATGAAGCATGGGCGGCCCTGGCGGGGGCCGGGATAGGCGTCGTCGGCGCTCTGTGCACCTCGTGGCTGACGTATGCGGCCGCTCGGCGGCAGGCGCGTGACCAGGGGAAGGTCGAGCACGGTCGGGCGCTGCGGAGTGAACGCCTGGAGGCGTACCTCGCGTTCACGGAGGCGGCGGAGCCGGTCGACAACGTGCTGCACCGAGTCGCTCACCGGGACGGTGTACTGGTCTCCGCCCGGGACGCCCCGCTTCCGACCGATGTGCTGCACGCAGCCGTCGAGGAGCTCGGTACCGCGGTGGACGCGCTCTACAAGGCACAGGCGCGGCTCGATCTGATGGGGCCGGAATCCGTGGCTGCGGAGGCCGTGAACGTATGGTCCGACGTGCGGTCCCTGCGGACACACCTCGAAAGGATGCTCAACGAGACACGCGAAGGGGAGGTGCCGGATGACGGGTGCCGCACCGGTCTCGAAGACGCGGTCGACGCGGTGGAAGTGAGCCGGGAGAAGTTCGCCCGGTGTGCTCGCAAGGTGATAGAGACTCCTCCGTGAGGCTGCCGGAAGCCCGCCGCCGGACGGCCTCGGTGGTTGGAGCGACTGGCGGCCGCCCCAAGGTCCCCGGCCCGGACGAGCCGGCAGGGCCGGTATCGGTACAGGGCACCTCGCTGTTCGCGATCGGCACCGACTACGCCGCCTGAGCCCGCACCAAGACGCCCTCCACCACGCGGGTCCGGCACCTGCCCCCGGTGCACGGCGACTTCTCGTGCGGCCGGTTCGGGCTGCCGGAAGCGGGACCGCCCTGTACTCTCTCCGGTCATGCGAGCCCTCTTCCCAGGATCTTTCGACCCGGTCACCCAAGGGCATCAGGACATACTCCGGCGGGCTTCCCTCCTGTTCGACGAGGTCGTCGTGTGCGTGATGTCCAACGCGAACAAGACCGGGCGCCTTCCCGTCGCGGAGCGGCTGGAACGGCTCCGTGCGGCAGCGGCCGGTCTGAGCAACGTCACGGTGGACTCCCACACCGGCGGCCTCCTGGTCGACTACTGCCGCCGGGGCGGGATCGATGTCGTCGTCCGGGGGGTCCGGGGCACTTCCGACCTGGGCTACGAGATGCCGATGGCCCGTATGAACCACGAACTGGCCGGGATCGAGACGTTCTTCATCGCCTCGGACCCGGCCCTGGCCCATGTCTCCTCCACCCTTGTCACCACGATGGATCAACAGGGACGCGCTCCCGGGGGACGCGTCGGACGTCAGGCGCCGGACGTGAGCCCGGTGACGAACGCGTTCCAGGCGGCGGCCGGGAAGACGCAGACACCCTGACCGGGGTCCTTGGAATCCCGGACAGCCATCACCCGCCCATCCATCCGGGCGCCCTCGACGCAGTTGCCGCCCTGGTCGTTGCTGTAGCTCGACGTGAACCAGTCGGCGCCGCCGAGCTGATGAGTGATCATGTACATCAGTGCTCCTTGATCGCTTCTCAGACCGCGCCGAGGGACTCCTCCGGCCCCACGGCAAGAATCCAGAGGTCGTCGAACGCCTCTTTGCACGGGCCCACATCGGCGCGCTTCCGGCAGGGTCGGGGGCGGGTCGATGCCCTCGCCGAGTCGGGGTACGTGGCGCTGTACTTCGGCGGCTGAAGGTCTGGTTGTGGAGCTTGTCCGTCGGCACACTCGTGCCGTCGTCGTGGGCTCCGAGTCGTCAGCACAGTCCGGCGACGTCCCGGGTCCTCGACCTCCGGGCAGGCCGTCAGCGGTGGCTCAGTACGTTGACCACGCGGCCGGTCGGGTCGCGCACGAAGAAGCGCCGTACTCCCCACTCCTCGTCCTGCAAGGGGTGGACGATCTCCGCGCCGTTCTTCCGCATGACCGCGTAGGCCGCGTCCACGTCGTCCACCTCCACGCTCAGGTCGGGGGTGACCGGTGCCGTCAGGTCGGCGGTCATCACGCTGATCTGCGCCGCCGGGTTGGACGGGGAGGCGAGCGTCGTGATCCAGCCATGGTTCATGACCTCCTCGAAGCCCAGCAGGCCGTAGAAGTCCCGGCTCTCCCGCACCCCCTCCGACTGGATGTTGGGCACGACTCGACGAACGGTCACCGGAGGTCTCCAAACGAGAAGGACGCGCCCCTGGAACTTCCCCCCGGAGGGGATGTGGTGCGGAGGTCCCTGCCGGGGCAGGGGCGGGGACCTCCGCTCGGGAGACGCGTCAGGCGCCGGACGTGAGCTCGGTGACGAACGCGTTCCAGGCGGCGGCCGGGAAGACGCAGACACCCTGACCGGGGTCCTTGGAATCCCGGACAGCCATCACCCGCCCGCCCAGCCGGGCGCCCTCGACGCAGTCGCCACCCTGGTTGTTGCTGTAGCTCGACTTGAACCAGTTGGCACCGGCGAGCTGCTGAGTGGTCATGTAAATCAATGCTCCTTTATTGCTTCTCTGATCATGCCGAGGGATTCCTGTGGTCCCACGGCAAGAATCTGGAGGTCGTTGAACGCCTCTTCGTACAGGCCCACATCGGCGCGCTTACGCATGACCGAGGCCCCACCCAGGTACTCCAGGTAAACGATGGACTCCGCGTCACCGAGGCGGAACAGCGTGAAGGCTCCGTTCATCCCGGGGTGCACGCCCGCTTTGAAGGGAACGACCTGCACCCGGACCGAGGGCCGCTCAGCCACATCCGCCAGATGCTCTATCTGCGCCCGCATGACGGCCGGGCTGCCGACCTGGCGGCGGAGAACCGCCTCGTTGATGACCGCCGCGAACTTGAGCGGCACCGAACTGCGATCGAGCACTTCCTGCCGCGTCATCCGTACCTCGACGAGTCGGTCGATCTCGTCGGCCGAAAGGCGCTCGTGTTCGCGCTGGTAGATCGCGCGCACGTACTCCTCGGTCTGGAGCAGGCCGGGGACGAACTCACCCTCGTACTTGTGCAGCGCGGAAGCCGTGGCCTCCAGGCCCAAGTAGGCCTTGAACGTGGGCGCGATGGCAGGCCGATACTCGGGCGACTGCCACCAGTCCTTCTTCGTCTTGGTGACGGCCGCGTACCCCATCAGCAGGGAGCGCTGCTCGGGCGTCGCCTTGTAGATCTCGCAGAGCGCCATCACGTCCACGGCCTCGACGACCAGGTTGTCCCCCGTCTCCAGCCGCGTCAGCTTCGACGGGCTGCAGAGCAGCGTGCGGACGACCTGGGTCGAGGTGAGGCCGGCCTCGTGCCGGAGCTTGCGAAGTTCACGTCCTAACTGAAGACGGCAGAGTGCGGGCGTCGCCGACTCCACATCCGTAATCATCTTCTGCCTCCCAGGACTTGTTACCCAGTGTGACGGAGAATGTTCCGTTGCCGCAAGGAGTGTTCTGCGCCGACGCAGAACACTCCGTCCGGGGGCGCGAACACGCCGGAGAGGCGCAGAAATTCGCGCAAGAATCTGCACGCAGAATTTCTCTGCGACAGCCACACATTACCGTCCGCACCGTCACGATTACCAAATGTTGCGGAAATGGGCTCTTCTGTCGCCTTGTCCCCCAGCTCGGTCAACTGCCAGATCCGGACAGCCCCGTTGACGACCCCAGAGAGCCTTCTCCCCGGGCCGTACTCTTTCCGGGGACCGACTTCCGGAACGCTGTGCCGCATTCGGCCGATGCCACGAACTCCGCGCACGGCGAAACATGACGAGGTGCGCGAACGTGTGGGGTCGAGGAACGCTCATCGGTGACCGGTACGTGCTGGAGGGGCGGCTGGGCCAGGGCGCCATGGGGGAGGTCTGGCGCGCCGAGGACCAGGTGTTACGTCGCCCGGTCGCGGTGAAGATGCTGCATCCCTCGGGGCTTGAGGACAACTCCTTCCTCCCGCGCTTCCGGCGGGAGGCAAAGATCCTCGCCGCCATCCACCACCCGGGGGTCGTCGGCGTCCACGACTACGGTGAGCAGGTGTTCCCCGCGAGCGGCGGGCCCGACGACGTGGCGGCGCACGCCGCGTACATCGTCATGGAACTCGTCGAGGGGAGGACCCTGGACGAGGTCCGCGCGGAGTACGGACTCCTCCCCGCGGCGCGGGTGTTCGAGCTCGCCGCCGAGGCGCTCGACGCGCTGCACACCGTGCACCGGCTCGGCATCGTGCACCGCGACATCAAGCCGTCGAACATGATGCTGCGCAAGGACGGCCGGGTGGCGGTGACCGACTTCGGCATCGCCCGCGCCGAGACCGACACCCGGCTGACCAGTCGGAACGCGATCATCGGCACCGCGCGCTACATGGCCCCCGAGCAGTCCCGGGGCCTGCCCGCGATCCCGGCGTCCGACCTCTACGCCATCGGCGTGGTCTGCTACGAACTACTCACCGGAGAGCCGCCGTTCAGGGGCGCGTCCCCCGTCGAGGTCGCCCTCAAGCACATCGAGGAGCCCGTACCGGACCTTCCCGACGATGTCTCGAAGGGGGCCAGGGAGTTCATCGCGAAGGCGCTCGCCAAGGACCCCGAGGACCGCTTCGTCAACGCCGCCGTGATGGCCGCCGCCGCTCGCCGGGTGGCCGTGGGTGGTGCACCGGCCCCGGTCCGGGACGCCGCCGAGGAGGAGGAACGCGGGCGGTCGTCCGATACGCGGTCGTCCGACGCGCAGTCCTCGGACGCGCGGCCCGGCACGCGGCCTCCTGAGCAGTCGCGCCGCCGCAGCCGCCTCCGTCGACGGCCGGTGGTCGTCCTGACCGCGCTGGCCGTCCCGGTGGCCATCGCCGCGGCCGTGTATCTCGTGCCGGAACTCACCGGCTCCGACTTCAGGTCCGACGCCAAGCAGGACGGCCGCCCGGGCACCGGGAGCACAGCCCCCAGCAAGCTCGGCGCGGCATGGGAGGATCGCGGCGTCATCCAGGCCAAGGAGTTCCCGTCGACGAACATCTTCTGGATGGCCGACATCGACGGCGACGGGAAGGAGGACTTCCTCTCGGTCGACAAGGACCAGAACGTCCAGCTCTACCGGAACCACGGCCCTTCGGACACAGCCTGGAAGCCCTTCACCCTGGAGAAGACCTCCTACGAGCCCCGTGACGGCTCCGCCGGCAACACACTCCGCTTCGCCGACATGGACGGGGACGGCCATGCGGACTGCGTGGACGCCTTCCCGGACGGCCGGATGTCCATCCGCACCTGGAAGAGCGGCCTCCCGGACAGCTCGGGCATGTGCATGACTCCGCACACCGGCACTTTCGAAGTGCGCTCGTGGGGATCCAGCGGCGAGCTGCCGTCCATCGGCTCGAAGACCCGCATCCGCATCGCGGACGTCACCGGAGGCGGACGGGACGACTACCTGCTGATCGAGCCGGACGGCGAGACAACGGCCTGGTACAACAAGGACTTCGTCCCCGAGAACGACCAGGAGCGGCTGGACTGGGAAGTACCCATCAAGATCAGCGATGCCATGTCGAACACCGGGACCATCCAGGAGATCCGGTACGCGGACCTCAACGGGGACGCGCGCGCCGATCAAATCCTGGTCACCGCCAAGGGCGGCGCCTTCGCCTGGCTCAACGAAGGGGACAAGGGGGCGGGCGGGACGTACCGGCGGATCGGCAGAATCGCGGAGGACGCCGAAGTGCCGCCGAAGGACGTGCAGTTCGCGGATGTCGACGGGGACGGCAAGGCCGACTTCCTCCGCATCGGACGGACCGGCGTCACCCACGCCTGGCTCAACAGACTCAAGCCGGACGACTTCCGCTCCTGACCCGGCGCCCGCCCGGGGGGGGGCGGGGGGGGGGGGCGGGGGGGGGGGGGGGGGGGGGGGGGGGGGGGGCGGGGGGGGGGGGGGGGGGGGTGG
>NZ_JBIVPT010000047.1:0-7105 GCF_044754785.1 Streptomyces sp. NPDC092952
CGCCCCCCCCGTCACCTCCCCCCCCCGCCGGGGGCCCCCGGCCCCCGCCCGGGGGGGGGGGGGCCCGCCCGGGCCGGGGGCCCCGCCCCGGGGGGGCCCGGGGGGGGGGGGGGGCCCCGGGGGGCCCCCCCCCCGACCACGTACCGTCGGCCGGAGCGCCCGGCCCCCGCGGGAGGACTCGGAAGAACTCAGAAGAACACCGACCTGCGCCGCACCAGCAGCCGGTACAGCGTGTGCTGGATCTGCTCCCGCACCTGATCCGTCAGGTTGAACATCAGCATCGGATCCTCCGCCGCCTCCACCGGATAGCCGCTCGTGGAGATCGGCTCGCCGAACTGGATCGTCCACTTCGTCGGCAGCGGCACCGCCCCGAGCGGCCCCAGCCAGGGGAACGTCGGCGTGATCGGGAAGTACGGGAAGCCCAGCAGCCGCGCCAGCGTCTTCGAGTTGCCGACCATCGGGTAGATCTCCTCCGCCCCCACGATCGAGCACGGCACGATCGGCACCCCGGCCCGCAGCGCCGTGGACACGAAACCGCCCCGCCCGAACCGCTGGAGCTTGTACCGCTCGCCGAACGGCTTCCCGATGCCCTTGAACCCTTCCGGCATCACCCCCACCAGCTCGCCCCGCCGCAGCAGCCGCTCCGCGTCCTCGGCGCAGGCCAGCGTGTGGCCGGCCTTGCGGGCCAGCTCGTTGACGACCGGCAGCATGAAGACCAGGTCGGCGGCGAGCAGCCGCAGATGACGCCCCGCCGGGTGGTTGTCGTGCACCGCGACCTGGAGCATCAGCCCGTCCAGCGGCAGCGTCCCCGAATGGTTGGACACGATCAGCGCCCCGCCCTCCGCGGGAATGTTCTCGACGCCCTTCACCTCGACCCGGAAGTACTTCTCGTACACCGGCCGGAGCATCGACATCAGGACCTGGTCGGTGAGCTCCTCGTCGTACCCGAACTCGTCGACGTCGTACTCACCGGTCACCCGCCGCCTCAGGAACGCCAGCCCGCCGGCGATCCGCCGGTCCCAGCCGCCGCGCTCCCCGTCCTCCGGCTCCGGCCGCCCCCGCCGGGGCTCCGGGGCCTCCTGCTGGCCCGGGAGGGCGCTCACGGCCGCCGTACCCGCCGAGGGCCCCCGACCGGCCCCCGGGGCCCGGCGCCGGGCCGGACGCGCCGCGCCACCCGCCCGCGAACGGTCGTCGTCGAACGGAATGACCTTGGCATCCGCCATCGTCGGTGCGCTCCTCTACCTGCCGCCGGAGGACGGCGCGGTGCCGCCGGCCCCGATGATCCCCGAAACATCGCCGCCCGCCCGCGCGAACGGCAGCGCCGCCAGCCGGTCGACCGCGCCGCCCACCAGCTCGGGCGGCAGCAGCCCCGGCCCCTGGCCGCGGACGAACTCCGCGAACGTCTCCGCCGTACTGAACCGGGGGTGGAAGCCCAGCGTCTCGCGCATCTGGACCGTCGACACCACCCGGCCGTGGGTGAGCAGCCGGATCTGCTCCGGCGAGAAATCCGTCATCCCGACCCTGCGCAGCGCCCGGCCCACCCAGGTGACCGCGGGCAGCAGCAGCGGCGCCGTCGGCCGCCCCAGCCGCCGTGAGCACTGCGAGAGCAGCAGCACCCCGTCCCCCGCGATGTTGAACGTGCCGCTGTTCAGCGTCCCGCGCCCCGGCTCCCCGGACGCCACACCCAGGACGTCGACGACATCGTCCTCATGCACGAACTGGAGCCTCGGGTCGTACCCGAACACCGTCGGCAGCACCGGCAGCGACAGATAGTCCGCGAGCGGCGAATCGGCCCGGGGCCCCAGGATGTTCGCGAACCGGAGCACGCACACGGCCACGTCCGGCCGCCGGCGCGCGAACCCGCGCACGTACCCCTCGACCTCCACCACGTCCTTGGCGAAGCCACCGCTGGGGAGCGACTTGGGCGGGGTGGTCTCCGTGAAGACCGCCGGATCGCGCGGCGCCGAGCCGTACACGTTCGTACTGGACTTCACCACCAGCCGCCGCACGCTCGGCGACTTCTGGCAGGCACCGAGCAGCTGCATGGTGCCGATGACGTTGGTCTCCTTGACCGTCGTCCGGCCGCCCGTGCCGGCCGCCTTGGCCGAGACGTCCAGATGCACGACGGTGTCCACCGCGTACTCGGCGAGCACCCGGGCGATGGCGGGCTGCCGGATGTCCGCCCGGACGAACACCGCCTCGTCCAGCGCGTGCCCCGGCACGACCGCGTCGACGGCGATCACCCGGTCCACGCCCGGCTCCCGCTGGACCCGCCGCACGAAACGGCCCCCCAGCTGCCGGGCCGCTCCCGTGACGAGCACGACCTTCCCCAAGATCAGCGCCTTCCGTCGAAAGGTTTCCCCTGGCCGTCACCGTAGCCGGTGAAAAGCACCGCAGCCCTTCCACCGGACCGGTGGAAGGGCTGCGGGAAACACGAACCGCGTTCGCCTACTTCTTGTTGCGACGCTGAACGCGCGTGCGCTTGAGCAGCTTGCGGTGCTTCTTCTTGGCCATCCGCTTGCGCCGCTTCTTGATAACAGAGCCCACGACTACCCTCGCTCACTTCTTCTTCACTGGTGCGGGGCGTCTGGGCCCACACGACCTACGTCGGCCTAGCCTACCCGCCAGCGCGTGAGGGGCGTAATCCGAGGTGAACCTCAGGCGGACTCCACCCCCACAAAGGACTCGCGGAGATACTCGTGAACCGCTTGCTCCGGTACCCGGAAAGACCTGCCCACCCGGATCGCCGGCAGATGACCGCTGTGCACCAAGCGGTACACGGTCATCTTCGACACTCTCATGACCGAGGCGACTTCCGCCACAGTCAGGAACTTGACCTCGTTGAGAGGCCTCTCGCTGTCAGCAGCCATGACTCACCTGTACCTTCCGCACGAGACGCTCACCGGCTTCCCCTCCGGTGACTCTTCGTCGTTGTGCGCTCACTGCCCAGGTTAGGGGCGGGTGATGCGAGTGGGGAAGAGGGGAGACGATCGGCCGCCTACCGTGACAGAAACACCCGATTGAGTACATATCGAGTGAGCGGTCGATAGAAGGCCGACTCCACCCCGTCGTCCACTGGAACGGCCACCGACACCCGCCCCTCGGCCTCCCCGACGAACAGCGCGGGATCGTCCGTGTCCGCCAGCCCGATCGCCTCGATGCCCAGCTGACCTGCCCCGCAGACCCAGCCGTGGTCCCCCACGACCAGTTCCGGAAGTAACCCGCGCTCCTCCGCGGCCGCCGCCAGGGCGACCCGGACCGGCAGCGGGGAATGGGTGTGTGCGCCGGTGTCACCGCCGCCCTCGCGCGCGCCGGGCTCACGCACCATCGCGACTCCCCGTACGTAGTCGAGACTGCACGTGCGTACGCCGAACCGGGTCGTTATGTCGATACGTCGCCCCTGTGCCGGGGTGAGTACGGGGCATCCCGCCGCCGACATCGCGTCTGCCAGCGCGACGTAGAAGCCGAGCAGCCGATGCGGATGGCCCGTGCCGAACAGCACCGGCGCCCGCCGCTCCGCCGCCCACGACAGCCGGTCCGCGAAGGCGTCCAGCCCGGCCAGCGTCCGCTCCGGATCGATCACGTCCGGTCCCACGACATGGGCGGGATCCTCCGATACCCCGCACTTCTCGGCCATCAGCCGCAGCAGATCGGTCTCCGCCCAGCCCTCGCCCGGGACCAGACCGAGCGTCACCCGCGGATCCCCGGCCGCGAAGAGCCGATAGCTCCGCAGACTCGTCTCCCGCGAGGTGGCCACGGGCCCGGCCAGCCGGGCCGCCAGCAGATGCGCGCGCAGCGCTCCGGTGCTCAACACCCCACGATGCTCCCCCACCCGCCCGGACGAGGGGCCGGAAGCCGAGGACTCCCCACCGTTGGCGCAACCAATACGCGCCACCGCGCACGAGCCCGCGCACGCACCGCCGCACACGGGAAATGGACCGAAGCGCTTCGGGCGCCGGATCAGGTCAGCAGCCCCCGCAGGGGGAACGCCGCGCGCCGGGCCGCCAGCACCGCCTGGTCGAGCCGGTCGGCCGGGTCGTACCCCTCCTCCCACGGCTTCCAGGAGGGCGTCCGTCCGTCCGTCATCCGGGCCGGACCCAACTGCCGGGTACGGGCGTACACCTCGGCCCGCCACGACTCCGGGATCATCGACTCCGGCTCCACCGGGGCGTGCGCGGCGATGCCCACCAGATGCGTCCAGGACCGGGGCACCACGTCGACCACCGCGTAACCACCGCCGCCGAGCGCCAGCCACCGACCGCCCTCCGCGTACGCGTGGGCCAGGTCGTGGCAGGCCGCCATCACCGCGCGCTGCGCGTCCAGCGAGACCGCGAGATGGGCGAGCGGGTCCTCGAAGTGCGTGTCGGCGCCGTGCTGGGTCACCAGTACCTGTGGCTGGAAATCCGCCAACAGCTCGGGCACCACCGCGTGGAAGGCCCGCAGCCACCCCGCGTCCCCGGTACCGGCCGGCAGCCCCACGTTCACCGCGCCGCCCTCGCCGGCCCCGGAGCCGGTCTCCTCCGGCCAGCCGGTGTGCGGGAAGAGCGTCCTCGGGTGCTCGTGCAGCGAGATCGTCAGGACCCTCGGGTCCTCCCAGAACGCCGCCTGCACCCCGTCGCCGTGGTGCACGTCCACATCGACGTACGCGATCCGCTCGGCGCCCAGCTCCAGCATCCGGGCGATGGCCAGCGCGGGGTCGTTGTAGATGCAGAATCCGGCCGCGCCGCCCGGCATGGCGTGGTGCAGCCCGCCCGTGAAGTTCACAGCGTGCGCGGTGTCCCCGCGCCACACGGCCTCGGCCGCCGCCACCGACTGACCGGCGATCAGCGCCGAGACCTCGTGCATCCCGGCGAAGGCCGGGTCGTCCACCGTCCCGAGCCCGTAGCGCTGGTCGGCCCGCTTCGGATCGGCCGAGGCGGCCCGCACCGCGGCCACGTAGTCCTCGCGGTGCACCAGCCGCAGCGTCGACTCCCCGGCGGGCCTGCCCGCCACCACGTCCACCGCGCGGTCGAGCCCGAACGCCCGCACCAGCCCCATCGTCAGGGCCAGCCGGACGGGGTCCATCGGGTGACTCTCCCCGAAGTCGTATCCCGTTACTGCGTCATCCCACATCAGCTGTGCGCGGCCGCTCATGCCCGCCACCGTATCGGGCGGGCTCCGCACCGAACGACTTGGCGTACACCAGCGTCGCGAGCACCAGCACCATCGGTACGAGCATCGCGCCCCGGTAGCTCCAGGCGTCCCCGATCGCGCCGACCAGCGGCGATCCGACCAGGAACCCCACGTAGTTGAAGACGTTCAGCCGGGCGATCGCAGTGTCGCTCGCCCCCGGGAACATCCGCCCGCCGGCCGCGAAGGTCTGCGGGACGATCACGCAGAGCCCGAGCCCGAGCACGGTGAACCCGAGCATCCCGGCCCACGCCCCGCCGGCCGTCGCCACCACGACGAATCCGGCGGCCGCCAGCACGCTGCCGCCCCGCACCACGGCCACCGCCCCGAACCGCCGCACCCCGAGGTCCCCGACGGCCCGCCCGAGCAGCGTCGTCACCATGTAGACGTTGTACGGCAGGGTCGACATCTGCTCCGAGCTCCCCAGGACGTCCTGGAGGTACTTCGCGCTCCAGTTGGAGACCGTGGAGTCGCCGATGTACGCGAAGCTCATCACCAGGCAGAGCGGCATCAGCAGCTTGAAGGAGACCGGCCCGGCATTCCCGCCCGGGCCCTCCGCCCCGCCCTGTGCGGAGGCTCCGTCGGAGTACCACCGGCTTCCGACGAACGCGGCGGGCAGCAGCACGACGACCGCCGGGAGGTAGGAGACCAGCAGCGAGAGGTCCCAGTGCGCCCCGGCCCACGCCATGGACGCCCCGGCGATCCCGCCCAGGCTGTACGCGGCGTGGAAGCCGAGCATGATGGAACGCCCGTAGGCCCGCTGGAGGCTGACGCCCATCATGTTCATGGAGGCGTCGAGCGCCCCGACGGAGAGCCCGAACAGGCCGAGCGCCAGCGCCGCCTCCCACATCGCGTTCCCCGCGCCGGCGCCGAGCAGCGCGAGCAGCACGACGGGCTGCGCCCACCGCAGCACGATCCCGGGCCGTACCCGCAGGACCACCTTCTCGGTCACCACGCTGCCCACCCCGGCCAGGATGGGCACCGCCGCCAGGAACACGGGCAGCAGCCCGTCGGATATCCCGTACCGGTCCTGAATGGCGGGAATCCGCGTCACCAGCAGAGCGAAGGTGACTCCCTGGACGAAGAAACTCAGCGTGAGGGAGGCCCTGCCGTGCCGCAAACCAGCGTTTGTCATGGCCGCGAGCGTAAGGCCAGTTTCTACCGGTGGGTAGATGGATCACGCGAGCAATTCGCGGAGCTGTCCCATGTCGGAGAAGTACCCGGTCACCCCGGCGAGTCGGTCCGCGGGCATCATCGACGTGAACCCGTAGACGTCCATGCCCGCGGTCCTGGCCGCCTCCACGCCGAGCGGGCTGTCCTCGATGACGACACACCGTTCGGGGGCGACGCCCATCCGCTCGGCGGCCAGCAGGAACAGGTCGGGGGCCGGCTTTCCCCGTCCGACGTCCTCCGCGCTGAAGATCCACTCCTCCTCGAACCACTGGTCGAGTCCGGTCTTGCGGTGTCCGGCCCGGATCCGCTCGTGGCTCCCGGAGGAGGCGACACAGTAGGGCACGCCGTCGGCGACCAGCTTCCCCAGTACGTCCTCGACGCCTTCCACCGGCTCCAGCTCCTGCGCGAACGCGGCGAAGAGCCGCTCGTGGAACACGGCGTCGAAGTCCGGGGGCAGTTTCTCCCCGGTCCGTTCCTCGACGAGCTCGTGCACCCGGTGCATCGCGGCCCCCATGTAGTCCCGAAGGCACTCCTGGTACGACGTGGGGTGGCCGAGCTCCGTCAGGTACTCGGCCAGGATGGTGTTGGAGATCGGCTCGCTGTCCACGAGCACACCGTCGTTGTCGAAGATGACCAGTTCGTAGCGCATGGATCGAGCCTAGACGCTCGTAAACGCAGAAAAGCCCCGTGTCCACAAGAGACACGGGGCTTTCCCGTAAAAGAAGTTCGGCGGCGTCCTACTCTCCCACAGGGTCCCCCCTGC
>NZ_JBIVPT010000048.1:0-5876 GCF_044754785.1 Streptomyces sp. NPDC092952
GACGCGGCGTTGACGGACATGACGGAGGAGCTCCTCGCGTTGTCGGTACGTGCTCGGTGGGACCGCGGCCGGCCGGCCGCGGTCAGAGGGTGTTGCGGTACGGCGGCATGAAGCGCATGCGCGGCATCTGGTCGGCCAGCACTCCCCCGTCGACGACGATCCGCGCCCCGGTGAGATAGGCCCCGGCGTCCGAGGCGAGGAGCAGCAGCGCGCCGACGCACTCCTCGGGCCGGGCGTACCGGCCGAGCGGGATGCGCTCGCGGTAAGCGGCCTCGAACGCCTCCCGGTCGAAGGGGAACTCGCCGTCGATGGGCGTCTCGACCATGCCGGGAGCCAGGGTGTTGGCGGTGATGCCGTGCGGGGCGAGTTCGACCGCCAGGGTCTCGGTGAGCAGCTGGGCGGCGGCCTTGGAGGCGTTGTAGTGGGCCAGTCCGGCCTCCGCGACCAGGGCGTTCTTCGAGGTGATGGTGATGATGCGGCCCGCGACCGCGTCGGCCGTCATGTGCTCGGCAATGCGCTGGCTGAGGAAGAAGACCGCGTCGACGTTGACCCGCATGATGTGCGACCAGCTCGCGGGGGTGATCTCGTTGAAGCGTTCCAGCGCCGCCGTGCCCGCGTTGTTGACCAGGATGTGCAGCGGGCCCGCCTCGGCGCGCACGGTGTCGACGAAGCCGGGCAGCGCCTCGATGTCGGCGAGGTCCTGCCCGTAGACGCGGCAGCCGCGGCCGAGTGCCTCGATCTCGGCCGCCGTCCCGTCGATGCCCTCGGCGCCGGGCAGGTCGACGAGGACCAGGTCGGCGCCCGCCTCGGCGAGGCCGACGGCGAAGGAGCGGCCGAGCCCCCGGGCGGCGCCGGTGACGACCGCGGTGCGGCCGGTCAGATCGAAGCGGTCGGTTCCGCGGGGCGGGACGGCTGCGGTCATGGCGGGCTTCCTTAGCAGTGCGGAGGGGTGGTACGGGTCCGGGCCGCCGCGCGAAGGGACACAGGGTGAGGGCGCGGCGGCCCGGGGCCGGCACGGTGCGGGCACCAGGGGGATTGGGCCCGGCACCGTGCCGGCGGTTCGTGGAACGGCCGGATCAGCCGTTCAGGCCCAGCAGGTCCAGCGAGGGCCGGTGGATGATCTCCTCCACCGCGTCCACGTCGAGCGGCGGCAGCCCGGGGATGCCGGGGATCCGGGCGATCTCCCGCAGCCCCTTCACCGAGTCGTCGACCGTCGTGAACGGGTAGTCGCTGCCGAACATCAGCTTGTGGAAGACCCCGTAGTCCTGGACCAGCCGGAGGCTGTGCCAGAGCTGGAAGGGCCGGTAGTGCAGGGCGCTGATGTCGGCGTACACGTGCGGGTGCTTGCGGATGACCGCGATGCACTCGCCCTCGAAGGGGTGGCCGAGGTGGGCGAGGACCATCCGCAGTTCCGGATGGCGGATGGCGACCGCGTCCAGGTGGCGGGGCATCGCCCACTCCAGGGGCGCGGTCGACACGAAGGTGGTGCCGGTGTGGACCAGGAGCGGCAGCCCGTTGCGTTCGGCGTACGTGTACAGCTCGTCGTACTCCTCGGCGGCCGGGTCGAAGCCCGCGTACATCGGCATCAGTTTGATGCCGCGCAGGCCCAGTTCCTGGTGGCCGTAGCGGAGTTCGTCCTGCCAGCCGGGCTGGGTGGGGTCGAGCGAGAGGTAGCCGATGAGCCGGTCCGGGTGGGCCCCGACGTACGAGGCCACGGCGGCGTCGTCGACCCAGAGGCCGCTGCGCCGGGCCTTGCCGCCGACCACGATGGTGCGGGTGCCCTCGGGGGCGGTGGCCGCGTACTCCTCCCACTTCACCGTCAGGTCGACCTCGCCCGCGTGGGCGCGGGCGGAGTCGGACCGGAAGGGGTCGGTGAAGTCGTGGCTGTGCCGGAAGAGGTGCGAGTGGACGTCGACGATCATGTCCGGTTCCGCTTCTCCCAGCCGTCCGCGAACATGTTCCAGAAGCGGTGGCTGGGCGGGTGCTCCTCGAAGACCTCGTCGACCAGCTCGACGCCGAGACCGGGGGCGGTCGGCAGGCCGATGTGGCCGTCGGTGATCGGCAGGGTGCCCTTGAGGGCGTCGAAGACGTAGTCCTCCAGGAGGCCGTCGAAGGTCTCCAGGATCTTGAAGTTGGGGATGCCGAGCGTCGCGTGCACCGAGACGGTGGTGCAGAGCGGCGAGTTGGAGTTGTGCGGGGCCACCAGCATGCCGTGGGTGTCGGCGGTCGCGGCGAGCTTGCGCACCTCGGTGAATCCGCCGGCCATGGAGAGGTCGGGCTGGATGATGTCGACGGCGTTGGTCGCGAAGAGCTGCTTGTACTCGTAGCGGTTGTGGAAGTGCTCGCCGCCGGAGATCGGGAAGGCGGCGCGCTGGCGCAGCTCCGCGTAGCGCTCGATGTGGGTCCAGGGCATCGGCTCCTCGAACCAGCCGATGTCGAAGGGCTCCAGCTCGCGCACCAGGCGGGCGGCGGTCGGCATCGCGAAGCGGGCGTGGCCCTCGATGAAGAGGTCGACGTCGGGTCCGATGGCGTCGCGGACGGCGGCGACGAGTTCGATGGAGCGGCGCAGCTCGGCGCGCTCCAGCTCGTGCAGGCCGGGGCCGAAGGGGTCGAACTTGAGGGCGGTGAAGCCCTTGGCCACGGTCTCCTTCGCCTTGGCGGCGAAGATCTCCGGCTCGCGTTCGCCGGTGTACCAGCCGTTGGCGTAGACCCGGACCTCGTCGCGGCAGGCGCCGCCGGTCAGCCGGTAGGCGGGGACTCCGAGCGCCTTGCCCATCAGGTCGTACATGGCTTGGTCGAGGCCGGACAGGGCGACGCCGCCCATGTCGCCGCCGCGCAGGAAGTCGCCCTGGTAGACGCGGAGCCACAGCTCCTCGACGTCGAAGGGGTCGGCGCCGATCAGATGGCGCCGGGCGATCGCCTCGGTGAGGTCGCAGACCTCGCGGACCCGGTAGGGGTGGGTGATCTCGCCGATGCCGGACAGGCCCTCGTCGGTGTGGACCCGGACGTAGCCGAAGTCGCGCCAGGAGGTGCCGAGCATCAGGGTCTCGACGCGGGTGATGCGGCCGGCGGGGCCGGCGGGGCGGGTGCGGTTGACGGTGAGCATCAGCGGGTCGCTCCGCCCATGGTGGAGGCGTTCTCCAGGTCGCGGGCGCCGCCCTCGGCGAGCACGGCCCGGACCGCGGCCTCGGTGCCCTCGATCAGGCGGTCCACGTCGGCGTCGGTGTGGGCGTAGCTGATGTGGCTGCGCTTGAGGTTGAGCGGCAGCTCGAACAGGCCGTGCTCCAGGAGCTTGCGGCGGTAGCCGACGAAGAGGGAGGCGTCGTTGTTCAGCAGGTCCGCGTAGGTGCGGGGGGCCTCGCCGGACATGAAGTAGCTGACGAAGACGGAGCCGTAGCCGGTGACGACGGCGGGGACGCCGAGGCGCTCGTACAGCCCGGTCAGTTCGGTGCGGACCCGCTCGCCGAGCCGGAAGACGTGCTCGTGGACCGGCTCCTCGCGCAGCTTGCGCAGGGTGGCGAGGGCGGCGGCGACCACGGAGGGGTGGCCGTTGTACGTGCCGGCGAAGAAGGCGGGGGCGCCGGGGCGGGTGGAGAAGAGGTCCATCAGGTCGGCGCGGCCGCCGATCGCGCCGACGGGGGCGCCGTTGGCGATGGCCTTGCCGAGGGTGGTGAGGTCGGGGGTGACGCCGGAGATCTTCTGCCAGCCGCCGATGTCGTGGCGGAAGCCGGTGATGACCTCGTCGAAGATCAGGATGCTGCCGGCCCTGGTGGTCTCCTCGCGGAGCGTGGTGAGGAACTCCTGGTACGGGAGGAGCGCACCGACGTTGTGCGGGACGGGTTCGACGATGACGGCGGCGATGTCGGAGCCGTGCTCGGCGAAGGCGCGGCGGACGGCCTCGCTGTCGTTGAACGGCAGGACGAGCGTGGCGTCGAGGACCTCGGGCAGGATGCCGGTGGAGATGGGGTCGTGGGCGCCGACCTTGTCGGGCGCGGAGATGACGTTGAGGCTGACCGCGTCGTGCCAGCCGTGGTAGCAGCCCTGGAACTTGACGACCAGGCGGCGTCCGGTGGCGGCGCGGGAGACGCGCAGCGCGTGGAAGGTGGCCTCGCTGCCGGTGCTGGTGAGCAGCACCTTCTCGATCGAGGGGATCAGTTCGGCGAGCTGTTCGGCGAGGACGATCTCGCCCTCGGTGACGCCGACGCCCATGTGGCCGAGGGTGGCCCCGGCCTCGGCGGTGGCGCGGGCCACGTCGGGGTCGTTGTGGCCGAGCAGCGGCGGGCCGAACGCCGAGTGGAAGTCGGTGTACTCGCGTCCGTCGGCGGTGCGGAACCGGGCGCCGTCGGTGCCGGTGACGACCAGGTCGGTCAGTCCGGGAACGCTGCGCTGACCGCTGTTCACGCCGCCGGGTACGACCTGGCGGGCGCGTTCGGCGAGTCGGGCTCCGGATTCGTTGCCTGCCGGGCCTGAACTCATAATCGCTTGCTCCTTGCGTCGAGAGTCGTCGGTCTTCTCGGGCCCTGCCCGGCCCGTGAGTCCCTGGCGCCATCCGCCCGGCAGTCGCCGCAGGAAGAGGGGTGATCCGTGGTGCTTCAGGTGATACGTGGTGCTGTGCTTCAGGTGATGCGTTCGCTTTTCCTGAACGCTGTTCTGTAGAGCAGAACAGTTCCTGGATATTACGTGCGGCTTCTGAGCCGGTCAAGACCCTTCCGCCCCCGAATCCGGGCGTTCTCACGGTTCCATTACCGGGAAAGCGCGTTCGGGCCCTCCCGCAAGCACTAGACTGTTCGGCTATGACGAACAGTGCTGCCCCAGAAGAGCCGAAGTACTGGGTCAAGAGCGTGGCCAGGGCAGCGGACATCCTCGAAGCGCTCGCCGCCCCCTCGCAGGGAAACGGCCTGAGCGTCACGGAGGTCGGCCAGGCCTGCTCCATCTCCAAGAGCGCCGCCTTCGGCATGCTCCAGACCCTGCGCGCCTACGGACTCGTCTCGGACGACGGCGAGGGCATGAACCGCCGCTACCGGCTCGGGATGAGCCTGGCCCGGCTCGGCGACCGGGCCCGCTCCCAGGTCTCCCTGCGCGGGGTCGCCCACCCGGTCCTGCGCGAGCTGACCCGGAGCACGGGCATGGCCTCCCGGCTCGCCGTGCCCGAGGACGGCCACGCGGTCGTCGTGGACCAGGTCGAGATCGACCAGCGCGTCCGGCTCGACCTGCGGATGGGCCAGCGCGAGCTGCCGCACTGCACCGGCCTGGGCAAGGCGCTGCTCTCCGCCGTGCCGCAGAGCGAGGCGGCCTCGGTGATCGAGCGGTTCGGGCTGCCCCGGCGCACCTCCCGCACGATCACGGACCCGGCGACGTTCCTGTCCCATCTGCGCGACATCGCCCGGGCCGGCTACGCCCTCGACGACGAGGAGGACGCCGAGGGCATCATCTGCATCGGCGCGCCCGTCTTCGACGACCGCTCGGTCTGCGCCGGGGCGGTCTCCATCACCGGCCTCAAGCTCGGTCTGCCGGCCTGGCGCTACCAGGAGCTGGGCGGCCAGGTGCGGGACGCGGCCCGCCGGATCAGCCTCGCGCTCGGCTGGGTCGACGAGGCGGAGGGCACCGAGCCCCTCGACGACGTACCGCATTCCGACGAAATCAGGCCTTGACCAAACCGCTTGGCCCACCGTAGGTTCCCTGCCAACCGAGGTGACATCCCACGGTCACCCGCTCTTTACCCCTTTCCGGCTGGTTCCGGCGCCTGCCCATCGCGCCGAGCACCCTCGATGCCGGAACCCTTTTCAGCCATCCGCCTTATGGCAGTCCCCCGCAGGAACGCTCCCTCCCTTGCCGCACTTCTCGGAAGGCGAAGTCCGCATGAGCGTTCCGCACCA
>NZ_JBIVPT010000049.1:0-5248 GCF_044754785.1 Streptomyces sp. NPDC092952
AGTACCAGCCCGCGCTCGGCCTGTGACAGCACCTCCACCTGTCCCACCGGCACGGATGGATCCCCGACCACCGCCTCCAGCACCCGCACCAAACGCTCCGCCACGGCCTCCGCGTCAGCGCGGTCGATCAGGTCGGGCTGGTAGTCGAGGCGGAACTTCAGTTGGTCGCCGGGGTGGGCGACAAGGCCGTAGGTGTAGTGCATGGCGGAGCGGCTCTGCGCCGAGGCCAGGCGGAGGCCGCCGACATCGGCGGAGTCGTCGAGGCCCGCGCTGTCGAGGGGGTAGTTCTCGAACACCATCGAGGTGTCGAAGAGTTCACCGGCGCCGACCGCGCGCTTGATCTCGGCGAGGCCCACGTACTGGTGGTCCAGGAGCCGGGACTGCTCGGACTGGAGGCGGACCAGCAGGTCGCCCAGGGACTCCCGGTCATTCAGGGTGAGCCGCAGCGGCAGGGTGTTGATGAACAGGCCGACCATGTCCTCGACGCCGTCGAGGTCGGCGGGGCGGCCCGAGACAGTGACGCCGAAGACGACGTCGTCGCGGCCGAGCAGCCGGGAGAGCATGAGGCCCCAGGCGCCCTGGACCACGGAGTTGAGGGTGACGCCCAGCTCCCTGGCCCGCTCGGTGAGGCGAGCGGAGGCCTCCGCGGGGATACGGAACTCGACCTTGCTGGGGGTCACGGGGGCACGGTCCTTGACCGCGGGGATCACTGTGGCCGGCTCGTCGAAACTCGCGAAGGCCGCCCGCCAGGCGGCCAGGGAGGCGCCACGGTCGCGTCCGGCGATCCAGGCGAGATAGTCGCGGTAGGGGCGAATCCGAGGCAGGGCGGCGGCGTCGCCCCGGGACACGTAGAGGTGCATCAGTTCACGCAGGACGACCGGCAGCGACCAACCGTCGAGGACGGCGTGGTGCACGGCGAGCACCAGCCGGTGGCGGTCGGCGCCGAGGGTGATCAGGGTGAAACGGACCAGGGGCGGCCGGCCCATGTCGAAGCGCACGGCGCGGTCCGCGGCGACGATGCGCTCGGCGGCGGCTGGGCGCTCGCTCCTGTCGAGCGCACTGAGATCGTGCCGCCGCCAGACCAGCGGCGCGTCGGCGAGGACCACCTGGACCCAGTCGCCGCTCTTACGCTGACGGAAGCCCGCGCGGAGGTTGGTGTGCCGACGCACCAGAGCCTGGGCGGCGGTGTGCAGCCGGTCGGCGTCCAGCGATCCTTCGATATCGAAGACGAGCTGGACGGTGTAGATGTCCACGCCCTGCTCGTCGTAGACGCTGTGGAAGACGAGGCCCTCCTGCAGCGGTGACAGGGGCAGGATGTCTTCGATGGAACGGGACTTGGCACGGGACTTGACGGTCACTGCGTTCCTCACTCGTCTTCCAGGTCTGCGGAGAACTCGTCTGCGTCGAGCTCTTCAGCGAAGAGCTCGTCTTCGAATTCGTCGATCTCGTTCTGGCTGATCGGCACCAGGGCCACGTCCGAGGGGGTCAGACCGCCCGCGTCGGGACGTTGCGCGTACTGGACGAGGCCGCGCAGCGCGTCGAACCACGCGTCGGCGAGCGCGCGCACGCGCTCCTCGGTCAGCAGGCGTGCGGCCCAGGTCCAGGTGGCGACCAGTTCGGGGCCGACGGTCGAGTCCTGGGTGAGCGCGTTGAGCTCCAGGACGTGGGCCAGGGGGGCGGCCGGGTCGTCGCCGGGCACCAGCGCCCCGGTGTCGGGCACGGTGCTCCAGTCGGTGGCCTCATGGGCCGTGACACGCCCCAGGTAGTTGAAGCCGATCCAGGGGCGGTCGAGGCCCTTGAGGACCGTCCTGGTCCTCGGGTTGAGGTGGCGCAGCAGTCCGTGTCCGACTCCGTGGTCAGGTACCGCGCGCAGCTGTTCCTTGACGGACTTCAGGATGCGTCCGGCGGCGCTCCCGCCGGCGAAGGCATCCTCACGCGTGAGACGGTCCAGGGGGCCGGGGTCGAGCCGTACCGGGTACAGGGTCGTGAACCAGCCGACGGTACGGGACAGGTCCGCGCCGGGCACGATCTGCTCCTCGCGGCCGTGGCCCTCGACGTTCATGAGGACCGGGCTGCCGGTCGCCGTGGCGAGCAGTCCGGCCGGGCACTGCCAGCTGCCAGCCGCCAGGGCGAAGGCGGCGAGCAGGACGTCGTTGACGCCCGCTCCGATGGCGGCGCCCACATCGGTGAGCACGTGTTCGGTGACATCGGAGGGCAGCCGCACGGAGAGCGAGCCCGCGCTCTCGCGGGTGTCGAGGGTGGGGTCGAGTTCAGCGCCGGGGCCTGTGTCCTGTGCCGTACGGCGCAGCGTGTCGGCCCAGTGGGCGAGCTCGGCGGACCGTACCGGATCCTCGGCGGCACGCTGCAGGGACAGCGCCCAGTGGCGGAACGAGGTGGGCACGGGTTCGAGTCGGGGTTCGCCCCCGTCGGCCGTCGACTGCCAGGCCTCGGCGAGGTCGGAAACGAGGACGCGCCAGGAGACTCCGTCGACGACCAGGTGGTCGACGACGAGCAGCAGCCGTCCTGGGGCGTCGGGGCCGCGGTCGAGCCAGACGGCCTGGAGCATCCGGCCGTCGGCCGGTGCGATCCGGCCGAGAGCGGCGGCGGCCTGCTCGCCGAGAGCGGTGCGCAGGGCGTCGGCGTCGAGGCCGGTGGCGTCGACGCGGCGCAGGCAGTCGTCCACATCGAGCGTGCCGGGCTCGGGGATGGCCAGGGTCCAGGCGTCCTCGTCCGTGCCGGGTCGCGTTTCCGTTCCTGTTCCCGTGCTGGAATTCGCGCCCGGTACGCAGCGCATGCGCAGGGCGTCGTGGTGGTCCAGGACAGCCCCGAGGGCGGTGCGTAGCCGGTCGTGGCCGAGGTCGGCGGGCACCTGGAGGACGACGGACTGGTTGAAGCGGTCGACGGCACCACCCCGTTCGGCTAGCCAGTGCATGATCGGTGTGCGCGGCAGCGGGCCCCAGGCGGACTCGGACTCCTGCTGCGCACGGTCGGCCTTGTCCGCGCCGGCCGCCGACACTACGACGGCGAGCGCCTCGGCGGTGCGGTGGTCGAAGACGTCACGCGGGCTGAGCACGAGACCGGCCTTGCGGGCGCGGCTGACCAGTTGGATGGACATGATGCTGTCGCCGCCGAGGTCGAAGAAGCTGTCGTTGACGCCGACCTCCGCACGGCCGAGGACATCCGCGAACAGGGCGCACAGCGTCTCCTCGACGTGCCCGGTCGGTGCACGGCCGGTGGCGGCCGCGGCCCGGTACTCGGGGACGGGCAGCGCCTTGCGGTCGAGTTTGCCGTTGGTGGTCAGCGGCAGTTCGGCCAGGGTGACCAGGGCCGCAGGCACCATGTAGTCGGGCAGCGCCCCGGTGAGGTGGGTGCGCAGCGCGGCGGCGTCGAGGGTGTCCGGCACCGCGTACCCGGTGATGCGCTTGTCGCCGGGCCGGTCCTCGCGGACGACGACGGCGCAGGCGGTGACATCGGGGTGGTGGGCCAGCGCGGCCTCGATCTCGGCGAGTTCGATACGGAAGCCGCGGACCTTGACCTGGTCGTCGGCCCGGCCGACGAACTCGATCAGGCCGTCAGCGTTCCAACGCACCAGGTCACCGGTGCGGTACATACGGGTGCCGGGGGTGCCGTAGGGGTCGGCGACGAAGCGTTCCGCGGTCAGGTCGTGGCGGCCCAAATAGCCGCGGGCCAGTCCGCTACCCGCGATGTAGAGCTCGCCGGTCACCGCGTCGGGCACCGGGTGCAAACTCTCGTCGAGGACATACACCCGCATGTTGTCGAGCGGGGCGCCGATCGGCAGGACGCTGGGCAGTCGGCCCCGCGCGTCCCGCGCGGTGACCGGGTTGCGGGTGGCGAACACCGTGGTCTCGGTGGGGCCGTAGCCGTTGACGACCTGGATGTCCGGGCAGTGTTCCAGGACGCGGCGGACCGCGGCCGGCGGGACCACGTCGCCGCCGGTCCACACCTGGTGCACCGAGGCGAAGCACTCCGGCCGTTCCTCGGCGAGCACGGCGAACAGGCCCGCGGTGAGCCACAGCCCGGTGATGCCGTGCCGTTGGATGAGGTCGGCGAGGGAGTCGACGCCGATGTCCCCGGCCGGGGCGACGGCGACCGAGCCTCCCGTCAGGAGCGCCACCCACAGCTCCAGGGTGAGCGCGTCCCAGGCGTGCGGGGAGTGCAGCAGGACGCGCTGGGCGCATCCCGACTCCCACCAGCGGTCCAGGGCGAGTTCGGCGATGTTCCCGTGGGTGGCCGCGACGCCCTTGGGGGTGCCGGTGGAGCCCGACGTGAACATCACGCAGGCCAGCTGGTCCGGCAGCGGCGTGGCGCCGGGGGCGTCGATGCCCTCCCGCGCCAGGGCGGACATGGTGTCGGGGTCGTCGACGACGAGTAGCTCCACCCCGTCGGGCGCCATGGCGAGGGCGCGGTCGTGCTGGATCAGGTCGGTGATCAGGACGGGCGCCGCAGTCTCGTCGAGGATCCAGCGCAGGCGGTCGTCAGGGTAGGTGGCACTGAGCGGTACGTAGGCGCCACCGGCCTTGAGCACGGCCAGCACGGCGACGACCAGATCCACGGAGCGTTCCATGAGGAGCGCGACGGGAGTCTCGGGGCGTAGGCCCGCACGCCGCAGCCGGTGCGCGAGCTGGTGTGCGCGTATCGAGAGCTGTCCGTAGGTGAGTTCGGTCCCGCCCTCGGTGATGACTGCGGTGCGGTCCGGTGACTGCGCCGTGTGCGCCTCGAAGAGGCCGAGCAGGGTGGCCTCGGGCAGGGGGCGTGCGGTGGTGTTGCGCTCGCGGACGAGTGCGGTGCGCTCCCCGGGCGCGAGGACGTCGACCCGGGTGACCGGCAGTCCGGGCCGGGTGGTGACCGCGTCGAGCACCCGGACGAGCCGGTCCGCGAGGGTCCGCACGGTGGCCTCGTCGTAGAGGTCGGTGCGGTATTCGACGCGGCCTGTGAGCCCGCCTTCGGCCCGGGTGCTGAGTCCGAAGGACAGGTCGAACTTGGCGGTGCCGGTCTCGGTCTCGTATGGAGTGACGTCGAGGCCGGGCATCCGGCGGGCCTGGTCCAGCGCCTCCCGGCCGGTGGTGTCGTCCAGCGTGAGCACCGTCTGGAAGAGGGGGTGACGTGCGGTGGAGCGGGTTACGTCGAGGTCGTCGACGAGGCGTTCGAAGGGGATGTCTTGGTGGGTGTAGGCGGCGAGGTTGAACTCGCGTGTTCGGCTGAGGAGTTCGGTGAAGGTGGGGTTGCC
>NZ_JBIVPT010000050.1:1999-5198 GCF_044754785.1 Streptomyces sp. NPDC092952
GATGGGTGGCTGGTCGTTGTTTGAGAACTGCACAGTGGACGCGAGCATCTGTGGCCAAGTTTTTAAGGGCGCACGGTGGATGCCTTGGCACCAGGAACCGATGAAGGACGTGGGAGGCCACGATAGGCCCCGGGGAGCTGTCAACCGAGCTTTGATCCGGGGGTGTCCGAATGGGGAAACCCGGCAGTCGTCATGGGCTGTCACCCGCTGCTGAACACATAGGCAGTGTGGAGGGAACGAGGGGAAGTGAAACATCTCAGTACCCTCAGGAAGAGAAAACAACCGTGATTCCGGGAGTAGTGGCGAGCGAAACCGGATGAGGCCAAACCGTATGTGTGTGATACCCGGCAGGGGTTGCGCATGCGGGGTTGTGGGATCTCTCTTTCACGGTCTGCCGGCCGTGGGACGAGTCAGAAACCGTTGATGTAGGCGAAGGACATGCGAAAGGTCCGGCGTAGAGGGTAAGACCCCCGTAGCTGAAACATTGACGGCTCGTTTGAGAGACACCCAAGTAGCACGGGGCCCGAGAAATCCCGTGTGAATCTGGCGGGACCACCCGCTAAGCCTAAATATTCCCTGGTGACCGATAGCGGATAGTACCGTGAGGGAATGGTGAAAAGTACCGCGGGAGCGGAGTGAAATAGTACCTGAAACCGTGTGCCTACAAGCCGTGGGAGCGTCGCGCATCGAGCTTGCTCGGTGCGTCGTGACTGCGTGCCTTTTGAAGAATGAGCCTGCGAGTTAGCGGTGTGTAGCGAGGTTAACCCGTGTGGGGAAGCCGTAGCGAAAGCGAGTCCGAACAGGGCGTTTGAGTTGCACGCTCTAGACCCGAAGCGGAGTGATCTAGCCATGGGCAGGTTGAAGCGGAGGTAAGACTTCGTGGAGGACCGAACCCACCAGGGTTGAAAACCTGGGGGATGACCTGTGGTTAGGGGTGAAAGGCCAATCAAACTCCGTGATAGCTGGTTCTCCCCGAAATGCATTTAGGTGCAGCGTCGTGTGTTTCTTGCCGGAGGTAGAGCACTGGATAGGCGATGGGCCCTACCGGGTTACTGACCTTAGCCAAACTCCGAATGCCGGTAAGTGAGAGCGCGGCAGTGAGACTGTGGGGGATAAGCTCCATGGTCGAGAGGGAAACAGCCCAGAGCATCGACTAAGGCCCCTAAGCGTACGCTAAGTGGGAAAGGATGTGGAGTCGCAGAGACAACCAGGAGGTTGGCTTAGAAGCAGCCACCCTTGAAAGAGTGCGTAATAGCTCACTGGTCAAGTGATTCCGCGCCGACAATGTAGCGGGGCTCAAGCGTACCGCCGAAGTCGTGTCATTCGTACATGTATCCCCAACGGGAGTACGGATGGGTAGGGGAGCGTCGTGTGCCGGGTGAAGCAGCCGCGGAAGCGAGTTGTGGACGGTTCACGAGTGAGAATGCAGGCATGAGTAGCGATACACACGTGAGAAACGTGTGCGCCGATTGACTAAGGGTTCCTGGGTCAAGCTGATCTGCCCAGGGTAAGTCGGGACCTAAGGCGAGGCCGACAGGCGTAGTCGATGGACAACCGGTTGATATTCCGGTACCCGCTTTGAAACGCCCAATACTGAATCAGGCGATGCTAAGTCCGTGAAGCCGGCCCGATCTCTTCGGAGTTGAGGGTAGTGGTGGAGCCGATGAACCAGACTTGTAGTAGGTAAGCGATGGGGTGACGCAGGAAGGTAGTCCAGCCCGGGCGGTGGTTGTCCCGGGGTAAGGGTGTAGGCCGTGTGGTAGGCAAATCCGTCACACGTTAAGGCTGAGACCTGATGCCGAGCCGATTGTGGTGAAGTGGATGATCCTATGCTGTCGAGAAAAGCCTCTAGCGAGTTTCATGGCGGCCCGTACCCTAAACCGACTCAGGTGGTCAGGTAGAGAATACCGAGGCGTTCGGGTGAACTATGGTTAAGGAACTCGGCAAAATGCCCCCGTAACTTCGGGAGAAGGGGGGCCACGCCTGGTGATGGGTTTTACATCCTGAGCTGGGGGTGGCCGCAGAGACCAGCGAGAAGCGACTGTTTACTAAAAACACAGGTCCGTGCGAAGCCGTAAGGCGATGTATACGGACTGACGCCTGCCCGGTGCTGGAACGTTAAGGGGACCGGTTAGCTGACTTTCGGGTTGGCGAAGCTGAGAACTTAAGCGCCAGTAAACGGCGGTGGTAACTATAACCATCCTAAGGTAGCGAAATTCCTTGTCGGGTAAGTTCCGACCTGCACGAATGGCGTAACGACTTCTCGACTGTCTCAACCATAGGCCCGGTGAAATTGCACTACGAGTAAAGATGCTCGTTTCGCGCAGCAGGACGGAAAGACCCCGGGACCTTTACTACAGTTTGATATTGGTGTTCGGTTCGGCTTGTGTAGGATAGGTGGGAGACTTTGAAGCGGCCACGCCAGTGGTTGTGGAGTCGTCGTTGAAATACCACTCTGGTCGTGCTGGATGTCTAACCTGGGTCCGTGATCCGGATCAGGGACAGTGTCTGATGGGTAGTTTAACTGGGGCGGTTGCCTCCTAAAGAGTAACGGAGGCGCCCAAAGGTTCCCTCAGCCTGGTTGGCAATCAGGTGTTGAGTGTAAGTGCACAAGGGAGCTTGACTGTGAGACCGACGGGTCGAGCAGGGACGAAAGTCGGGACTAGTGATCCGGCAGTGGCTTGTGGAAGCGCTGTCGCTCAACGGATAAAAGGTACCCCGGGGATAACAGGCTGATCTTCCCCAAGAGTCCATATCGACGGGATGGTTTGGCACCTCGATGTCGGCTCGTCGCATCCTGGGGCTGGAGTCGGTCCCAAGGGTTGGGCTGTTCGCCCATTAAAGCGGTACGCGAGCTGGGTTTAGAACGTCGTGAGACAGTTCGGTCCCTATCCGCTGTGCGCGTAGGAATATTGAGAAGGGCTGTCCCTAGTACGAGAGGACCGGGACGGACGAACCTCTGGTGTGCCAGTTGTTCTGCCAAGGGCATGGCTGGTTGGCTACGTTCGGGAGGGATAACCGCTGAAAGCATCTAAGCGGGAAGCCTGCTTCGAGATGAGTATTCCCACCAACTTGATTGGTTAAGGCTCCCAGTAGACGACTGGGTTGATAGGCCAGATGTGGAAGCCCGGTGACGGGTGGAGCTGACTGGTACTAATAGGCCGAGGGCTTGTCCTCAGTTGCTCGCGTCCACTGTGTT
>NZ_JBIVPT010000051.1:0-5005 GCF_044754785.1 Streptomyces sp. NPDC092952
GACAACGCCAACCCCACATCGTGCGCGGACACTTCGGCAGCCAGCATGTCCGCTACATCCTCGACGAGTGAAATCCATGAGTTTCTGACCAATAGCCCTGTCTTCAAATGTCATGCTGACATCAGGAGTGAGCCGAGAATGACGGCTGCTCCGTAGAGCTCGTAACACGATCACGAGGGGGCCTTCTTCAGTCGTCGCCAGCAGATGAGGCTGCAGGCCAGCGAGAGGAAGGCGTCGTGGAGTTCGAGGCGTTGTTCCCAGCGGACGGCGAGGCGTTTGAACTGGTGGAGCAGGGCGAAGGTCTGCTCGACGACGTAGCGGAGCTTGCCCAGGCCCTTGATGTTCGGGGCGCCCTTGCGGGAGATGACCGGCATGATCCGGCGTTTGCGCAGTTCGCGCCGGACGGCCCGGGAGTCGTAAGCCTTGTTGCCGAGCACGGCGTCGGGGCGTCGACGGGGGCGGCCAGGCCGCCCGGCCACCGGCGGGATGCCGTCGAGGAGGGGCAGCGTCTGGGTGATGCCGTTGACGTTGGCCGCGATCGTGATGACGTTCAGCGGGGTGCCGTTGCCGTCGCAGATCAGATGGTGCTTGCTGCCTGTCTTGCGCCGGTCGACCGGCGACGGGCCGGTCGCGGCACCCCCTTTTTCGTGCGGACGTGGGAGCCGTCCACACACGCGCGGGACCAGTCGAGCACGCCGGCAGCGTTCAGCTCGGAGAGCAGGAGGCGGTGCAACTGGTCGAAGACTCCGGCCTTCTGCCAGCGGTCCAGGCGCCGCCAGCAGGCCTGCCGGAGCCGAACCCTAGCTCCAGGGGCAGGAGTTGCCAGGCAATGTCCTGGTGCAGGACGTACGAGATGCCCTGCAAGCACAGCCGGTCCGGCACTGGTTTTGGCCCCGGAGACCGCTCGGGCCAGGGCGGGAGCAGCGGTTCGATCCGTGCCCACAAGTCGTCGTCCACGATCCACGGCCGAGTCGTCACACGAGACGGACGACCGGATCATCACATCGATCACGCCCGACCAGCACGTTTCAGCAAGAACGTGTTACGAGCTCGTAGGACGAAAAACCGGGCCAGAACCTGGGTCACCTCGATAGGGGCGCCCCGGGAGCTCAGAGATGACCCTGCGCGAGGAGGGCGAGGAACGCTACCGCTGTGTCGTCCGCGTGAGCCAGCAGGGTTGACCGGGGCGGCGGGGCGGCGCCCATGAGGACGTTTTCGAAGATGCCCGAGTACAGCAGGCTCGCGAATGTGCGGGCCGCGCGGGAAGTGTCGTGGGCGGTGTACGGGGATTTACCCCGCCACGACTCGATGTACCGGGCTACCGCGTCGTAGCGCTGGCCGAGGACGTTGCGTTGGTAGCGGGCTCCGAGTTCGGGGAACCGGTGGGACTCGGAGGCGAGCACGCGGTACAGGCCCATCTGGCTGGCGGACAGCACCTGTTCCAGGTGCTCCGCACCGCAGAGGGCCAGTCCTTCCCGTGGTGGCATCTCGGTCCACCGGGCCGCCGTTTCGGAGGGTGTGTCGCAGGCGTCGTGGACGACCGCGACGAAGAGGTCCTCCTTGCTGTCGAAGTGCCGGTACAAGGTCTTGATGGAGACGCCGCCCGCGGCTGCGATTCGGTTAACCGAGCTGCCCGCGTACCCCTCGTCCAGGAACGCCGCCAGTGCCGCATCGAGCAGGACGCGGCGCTTCTGCTCCATGAGACGTGCCTTGGGCGCGTTCTCGCTCCATGTACGCACAGGTTCCTCCTTCGGCTTGACAACAGCATACGACAGCAATCACTGTCGTCTCCATGCGACAGTGATTGCTGTCGCATGGGATTGGGATCGGAGCTGTCATGCAGATCGTTCACACCCCGCGGATCGTCGTGCTCGGTGCGACGGGGCTCACCGGCGGGCGGGTCGCCGCCCACCTGGCCGACGCGCCTGTAGAGGTGGTGCGGGCCTCACGGAACCCGTCGACGGTCCGGCGCTGGAAGGACGAAGGCCGGTCCGCCGTGCACCTGGACCTCGACGACCCGAGGACGTTCCCGGCCGCACTCGAAGGGGCGGACCGGCTTTTCCTCGCCACGCCTTACTCGGGCGCCATGACTCACCAGTCGAAGACGGTGGTCGATGCCGCCTCCGACGCAGGGGTGCAACACATCGTCCACCTCGGCATCTTCGGCGACGGGCGTGCGACCGATCCGCACTTCGCCTGGCACGAGCTGGTCGAACGCTACATCGAGGGCAGCGGCGTCGCGTGGACCCACCTGCACCCGCACACGTTCATGGAGGTGCTGCTGACGACGTCACGGATCGTGGACGACTGCGTGACGTGGCCGGTGGGGGACAAGCCCATGGGCTTCGTGGCCAACGAGGACCTTGCGGCGGTGGCGGCGCAGGTGCTGGCCGAGGGGCCCGGCCGTCACGCCGGGAAGGGCTACTGGCTCTCGACAGACGTCGTGGACGGGCCGAGCATGGCGGCGATCTTGAGCGAGGCGCTGGGCCGCCCGATCGCAGCCAAGGTCGTCACGCCGGAGGCGGCCGAACAGGCGCCGGCCTTCATGGACCCGGCCTACGCCGCCAGCATCCTCGAATACCTCCGGCAGAACCACGACGGCCGCATGGATTTCTCACAGGTCGTCACGTCCACGGTGGCAGACCTGCTGGGGCGCGACCCCATCCACCTGGGCGACTGGGCAAAGACGCACAGGCGGGAACTGCTCGCGGCCTGAGCGGTGCTGTTCCGCGGGAGCCGGAGAAGCTGCGCCAGGACGTGATCACGCCTTCATGGCTGCAACGATCTTGGTGACCACACGGTCGATGTAGTCATCGTCAACAGAAACCCTGACAACCGCTACACGCCAGTAGACCGGTCCCGCCAGGAAGTCCAGGTTGAGTTCGACGTCCGTGCCGGGAGGCAGCTCCCCGCGTTCGACAGCCCGGTGAATGATGCGCGCGGCGCTCTTGCGGCGTGAGTCCCGGACGCGGGCGAGCAGGGTCTGCGCCAGTTCTTCGTTGCGGGCGGCTTCGGCCAGGAGGTCGGGGGCGATCTTCGAGACGATCGGGTGGTTCAGCGCGGTCAGCGAGTCGCGGACGAACCGGTCCACATCCTCTCGGAGGCCGCCCGTGTCCGGGGTGCCGATTGCTTCGATGGCGACCTGCGAGACCAACTCCGCCGTCATCGCCCGCTTCGACGGCCAGCGGCGGTAGATGGCCGCCTTTCCGGCCCCGGCCCGGCGGGCGACCGCCTCCAGGGACAGCTTGCCGTAGCCGACAGCGGCCAGTTCCTCGAAGAACGCCGTTCGCAGGGCGTGTGTGACGTCCTCCTGCAGCACCGGGCCGCCGGGACGGCGTCGTGAAGTCGGTATGGCGGTCTTGTTCATGCATCCACCCTACGCGGAACGGAACGGTTGCGTCTCGTCTCGCGGTGGCGTATGTTCCGATGCCGAGACGGAACGGGTCCGTCTCGGCAAGGAGGGAAGCCCGATGAAATTCCTCTTCGACGACGAGTCGTTCTCCTTCGAAACCCTGCGCGCGGCAGGGTTCGCCAACTACGCAGGCGCCGACCTGGGCGAGATCATCGTCACCGCGCGCGCCATCACGGAGGGCGACGAGCAGAGTTGGCACCGCGAGTGGAAGGCGACAGCCGAGCGCGTACAGGCCATCGGCGAAGCATCGCGCAGCGCCGGCCACCGGGTCAGCGCGCGGGAGGCACTGCTCCGGGCATCGAACTACTATCGGACGGCCGAGTTCTTCCTCCGGGAGCACCCGGCGGACGACCCGGAGGTCGCCCACCTGTCCAGGCTCTCGCACGACACGTTCGCCGCGGCGGCCGAGTTGTTCGACACCCCGGTGGAGGCGTTGGAGATCCCCTACCAGGACACGACCCTTCCCGGATACCTCTACCTGGTCGACGACTCAGGCGTCCCGCGCCCGACGGTGGTGTACACCAGCGGCTACGACTCGACCCTTGAGGAGTCGTACTTCGCCATCGCCGCCGCCGCGCTCCGACGCGGCTACAACGTGCTCGCCTTCGACGGCCCCGGCCAGGGCTCCGCGCTGCGCAACCAGAAGCTCGTCTTCCGCCCCGACTGGGAGGCGGTCGCCTCACCCGTCATCGACTACGCCGTCAGCCGCCCCGAGATCGACTCCGAAAGGATCGCACTGTTCGGGTACAGCCTCGGCGGCTACCTCGTGGCACGGGCCGCCGCATTCGAACACCGCATCGCCGCGCTCATCCTCGACGACGGCATCCACGACTTCCACAGGGCCTTCGCGGGAGTCCTGCCACCCGCGCTGGCCGCATGGATCGACAAGAAGCAGGACGATGTCGCCGACCCCGTCCTGGGCATGCTCACGGCCGTCAGCACACAGGTCCGGTGGGCGCTGCGCAATGGCACATGGGCCATGGGCGCCTCCTCCTTCGCGGACCTTGTCCGCAAGACCCGCGACTACACGCTCGACGGGATCGCGGACAGGATCACCGCCCCCACTCTGATCATGGACGCCGAGAACGACCAGTTCCTCAAGGGGCAGCCGCACGAGGTGCAGAAGGCCCTCACGAACGCCGATACCACCCTCGTCACCCTCACCGAGAACGAAGGCGCCGGCGAGCACTGCCACATGGGCGCGATGAGCCGGGCCCACCAGACGATGTTCGACTGGCTCGACTCCACCTTCAACCAGACCACCTGACTCCGGGCCATTTCGCTAGCGCACACCGCTGATTGGCGCCCCAGCCTCCAGCCGGGCGTCGGTGTAGCTTCCTTTCGAGGGGCCATCCTGCGGGCCCGACCGGCAACTCACCCGCGCGCCGCCAGAGCGCCACGGTGAGTGAACGACTCGACATGCCGACTAGAGGAGGTGCGCGGCACATGCGGTGCTTGCCGCCCCTGCATGGCTGGCCAGCCCCGGCGAAACCCGCGTCCGCCTATTGGTCAGAAACTCATGGATTTCACTCGTCGAGGATGTAGCGGACATGCTGGCTGCCGAAGTGTCCGCGCACGATGTGGGGTTGGCGT
>NZ_JBIVPT010000052.1:0-4958 GCF_044754785.1 Streptomyces sp. NPDC092952
CTCGCGCTCGGCCGCGGACAGCACCTCCACCCGGCCTACCTGCACGGACGGATCGGCCACCACCGCCTCCAGGACCCGCACCAGCCGCTGCGCGATGACCTGCGCCGTGGCGCGGTCGTACAGGTCGGTGCTGAAGACGAGGGCGCCGTGTAGACCGGTGTTGCCAGGGCGTTCCTCGAAGGCGAAGGACAGATCGAACCTCGCGATGCCGGTACCGGCGGGATGGCCGGTCACCGTCAGTCCGCCCGGCAGCCGGGTGGACTGGCCGGCGTCCGCCAGCGTGCCGTCGTTCCAGGTGAGCATGGTCTGGAAGAGCGGGTGGCGTGAGGCGGTGCGGGCCGGATTGAGGAGCTCGACGAGGCGCTCGAAGGGCACATCCTGGTGCGCGTAGGCGGCGAGGTCGAACTCCCTGACCCGGTTGATTAGTTCGGTGAAGGTCGGGTCGCCCGACAGGTCGGCGCGCAGCACCAGCGTATTGACGAAGAACCCGACGAGGTCCTCCACCGCGTCGTCGGTGCGGCCCGCGATCGGGGTCCCGAGCGGGATGTCGTCACCCGCGCCGAGCCGGGACAGCAGCGTGGCGAGCGCTGCCTGCACCACCATGAACGGGCTGGCCCGGTGTGCACGCGCGACCTCGGTGATCCGGGCGTGCAGTGTCGCCGGGATGTCGAACTCGACGTGGTCCCCCCGGTAGGTGGGGGTGGCGGGGCGGGTGCGGTCCGCAGGCAGGGCGAGCTCTTCGGGCAGTTCGTTCAACGCCATTTTCCAGTAGGCCAGTTGGCGTGCAATCGCACTGTCCGCGTCCTCTTCGGTGCCGAGGGCATCCCGCTGCCACAGCGTGTGGTCGGCGTACTGGACCGGCAGCGGCGCCCATGCCGGGGCCCGGCCCGCGCACCGGTCGGCGTACGCCTGGGTCAGGTCGCGCGAGAGCGGACCCATCGACCAGCCGTCACCGGCGATGTGGTGCACGAGCAACAGCAGTACGTGCTCCTGCTCGCCCGTCTGGAACAGCCATGCTCTGAAGGGGAGTTCTCGCTCCAGGTCGAAGGTGTACCGCGCGGCGGAGTGCAGAGACCCGGTCAGGTCGTCGGTGCGCGGAGTGAGTAGTCCGGGATGGGCGTCGGACGGGTCGAGCACCCGCTGGTAGGCGCCGTCGGCGTCCTCGGCGAAGACCGTGCGCAGGGACTCGTGGCGTTCGGCCACGTCTGCGAGGGCGGCACGCAGGGCGTCGTGGTCGAGGGGGCCGGACAGGCGTAGTGCGGTCGGGATGTTGTAGGTGGCGCTCGGGCCCTCGAAGCGGTCGAGGAACCAGAGCCTGCGCTGGGCGAAGGAGAGCGGCACCCGCGTGGGGCGCGGGACGATCCGGGTCACGCCGGTACGGGCCGGCCGGCCCGTACCGGCGTCGAGGACCTCGGTGAGGCCCGCGACCGTGGGCGCCTCGAACAGCTGGCGGACGGTGAGTTCGGCGCCGAAGGCCGAGCGGATCCGGTTGACCAGACGGGTGGCGAGGAGCGAGTGGCCGCCGAGATCGAAGAACCCGTCGTCGACGGAGACCTGCTCCGCGCCGGTGATCTCCGCGAACAGGCCGCACAGGATCTCCTCGCGCGGCGAGCGCGGTGCGCGACCCGCGGACCGGAGCTCGGGTACCGGCAGCCGCGCCCGGTCCAGTTTGCCGTTCGCGGTGAGCGGCAGCGCGTCCAGGACGATGAAGGCGGACGGCACCATGTAGTCGGGGAGTGCATCGGCCACGGCGGAGCGCAGCACGCTCGCGGCGGCCGCCTCGCCGGCGGGGACGACGTACGCGACGAGCCGCCGGTCGCCCGGCCGGTCCTCGCGCAGGACGACCACGGCGCGGGTCACCTCGGGCCGGGCCGCGAGCACGGCCTCGATCTCGCCGGGCTCGATGCGGAAACCCCGCAGCTTGACCTGGTCGTCGGCGCGGCCGAGGTACTCCAGGTCGCTGTCGGCATTCCAGCGGACCCGGTCGCCGGTGCGGTACATGCGTGCGCCGGGCGAGCCGAACGGGCAGGCCACGAAGCGTTCGGCGGTGAGCGCGGCACGGTTGTGGTAGCCGCGAGCCAACTGGTCGCCAGATACGTACAGTTCACCCGCGACACCGGTCGGCACGGGGCGCAGTGCCTCGTCGAGTACGTGGACGCGAGTGTTGTCGACGGGTCGGCCGATGGGTGCGCGATCGGGCCAGTCGGCGGGGTCCGGCGGCAGCGCGTACGCGGTGACGACGTGTGTTTCGGCGGGCCCATAGTGGTTGTGCAGGCGGCGGCCCGGGGCGGTGAAGAACGCGCGGACGTCGTCGCGCAGGGTGAGGGCCTCGCCCGCCTGGGCGACGGTGGCGAGTCGGGGCAGGGCGAGGCCCTGCTCCCGAGCCGCCTGTGCCAGGGCGTCGACGACGAGGTTGGGCGCGTACAACTCGCGCACCTCGGTGCGCTCCAGCCAGGCCGCGAGCTGCTCGGGGCTGCGACGGACGTCCTCGGGGCAGGCCACGAGCGTCTGCCCGGACAGCAGCGCCGACAGGATCTCCTGTACGGAGACGTCGAAGCTGACCGCGGTGAACTGCGCGGTCACGGCGCCGGCGGTGGCGGGGAGCGCCCGGTGGTGCCAGGCGAGCAGGTTGCGAACGGCTCCGGCGGGCATGACGATCCCCTTGGGACGGCCCGTGGAACCCGAGGTGTAGATCATGTAGGCGGGGTGCAGCGGGGACGGATCGGCGAATGGCCCCGTGCTGCGGGGAGCAGCGCTGGATGCCGCCTCGTCCTCGGTCACGGTCGCGGTGCCCTCAGGCAGCAGCGCCCGGCCCGCCTCGTCGGTGACGATGAGGACAGGGTCCGCGTCCTCGATCATGTACACGATGCGGTCGGCCGGGTACTCCGGGTCCACGGGGACGTACGCCGCCCCCGTCTTGAGGACCGCCACCAGCGCGACGAGCAGCCGGGGCGAGCGCGGGAGGGCGACGGCCACGAACTGCTCCGGACCTGCGCCCCGTTCAACGAGGTGCCGGGCCAGACGTTCGGCGCGGGCGTTGAGTTCACGGTAGCTGAGCGCGCGGCCGTCCTCGTCCAGGGCGGCCGTGGCGTGCGGCGTGCGGGCCACCTGGTCCGCGAACAGTGCTGACAGCGAGCGGGCGGGCAGCTCCCGTGCGGTGTCGTTGACCGTGCCGAGGAGGTGCTCGCGCTCGTCCTCGGTGAGCAGGTCGACTGAGCCGATGGTGCGAGCCGGATCGACGACGAGGGCGCCGAGCAGCTCCTTGAAACGGGCGACGAGCGCGGCCGCCGTGGCCTCGTCGTAGCGGTCGGAGCTGTACTCCAGGACGCCGCGCAGGCCCTGCGCGGAGCCTCCCGCGCCGCGCTCGACGAACGCGAAGAGCAGGTCGAACTTGGCGATGGCCGCGCCCACCGGGTGTGGGGTCACGGTCAGGTCGTTCAGGCGAGCCGAGGTGTCGGCGCCGGGGGCGGCCGGATCGGTGGCGTTCCAGGTGAGCATCGTCTGGAACAGCGGGTGGCGGGCCATCGACCGGGCAGGGTTGAGCACCTCGACAAGCCGCTCGAAGGGCACGTCCTGGTGCGCGTAGGCGGCGAGCGCGGTCTTCCTGACCCGGCCCACCAGGTCCTGGAAGCTGGGGTCGCCCGAGGTGTCCGTACGCAGGACGAGGGTGTTGACGAAGAAGCCGACGAGGTCGTCGAGGCCCGCGTCGGTGCGCCCGGCGATGGGGCTGCCGAGCGGGATGTCGCTGCCGGCACCGAGCCGGGAGAGCAGCGCCGCAAGGGCGGCCTGCACCACCATGAACGGGCTCGCTTGGGCCTTGCGCGCGACGGTGGCCAGATGCCGGTGCACCTCGTCGGGGATCTCGAAGGCGATCCGGGCACCGCGGTGCGAGGCGATGGCCGGGCGGGGGCGGTCGGCGGGCAGCTCCAGTTCCTGCGGCAGGCCCGCCAGTGCCTGCTTCCAGTAAGCGAGTTGGCGCACGATGGCGCTGTCCGGGTCGTCCTCCGAGCCGAGTACGCCGCGCTGCCACAGCGTGAAGTCCGCGTACTGCACGTGCAGCGGCTCCCAGCGGGGCGCGGCGCCCGCGCAGCGTGCGGCATAGGCGGTGGTGAGGTCGCGGGCGAGTAGCGGCATGGACCAGCCGTCTCCGGCGATGTGGTGCACGAGGACGAGCAGCACATGCTCCTGCTCCGCGAGCTCGAACAGTGTGGCGCGCAGCGGAGATTCCGCGGACAGGTCGAACCCGTGTCGCGCGGCCCCCTGCAGCTCCTCTGCGACCCGGGCGGAGTCGGTGCGCACGATGGTCAGCGGGACCGGCGTCTCCTCGATAAGCAGGACGCGCTGGTGGGGGCCGTCGGCGTCCTCGGCGAAGACCGTGCGCAGGGACTCGTGGCGTACGAGGACGTCACGCAGCGCCGCCTCAAGGGCCGGGCGGTCGAGGGTGCCGGTCAGACGCAGTGAGACCGGCATGTTGTAGGTGGCGCTCGGCCCTTCGAGGCGGTTCAGGAACCAGAGCCGCTGCTGGGCGAAGGACACGGGAATCCGGTCGGGGCGCGGCACGACGGCACTGACCGCCTCGCGGGCGCCGCCCGCGCTGTCTAGCAGCCGCAGTATCTTCGCCACCGAACTCGCCTCGAAGGCCTGCCGGATGGTCAGCTCGAAGCCGAGCGCGGCCCGCACCCGGCTGACCAGCCGGATGGCGAGCAGGGAGTGCCCGCCGAGCTCGAAGAAGTCCTCGTCGACACCGATGCTTTCGAGGCCGAGTACATCGGCGAACAGCCCGCTCAGAATCTCCTGCCGGGGATCCTGCGGACCGCGTACGGCCAGGGTCTCGGCGGCGGCGCTGTCCGCTTCGGTGGTGGCGTAGTCGGGGTCGGGGAGGGTTTTGTGGTCGAGTTTGCCGTGGGTGGTGAGGGGGAGTTGGTCGAGGGTGATGATGGCGGCCGGGATCATGTATT
>NZ_JBIVPT010000053.1:0-4519 GCF_044754785.1 Streptomyces sp. NPDC092952
CGCCCAAGCCTGGCAGGACGTGACAGCCCGACGCGAACCGGCCCTCGAACCCATCGGCACCTCCCTGCGACAATGGAGCCGACGCCTGCGCGAGATGGCCCTGAGCCCGGCCCTGGCACAGGAGTCGGCATACTGGACCGAGGTTCTCGAACGCCCCACGCCGAGACTCGGAAGCCGGCCGCTCGACCCGGACCGCGACACCGTCGCGACCGCCGGCGACCTGGTGGTGGGCCTGTCCGCGGACGTGACACGCGAACTGCTCACCACGGTCCCCGCCGCGTTCCGTGCCGACGTCGACGACGTCCTGCTTACCGCGTTCGCGCTCGCCGTACGGGAATGGCAAGCCGACGCCGGGGGCGTCCTGGTCGAACGGGAGGCGCACGGCCGCGACGAGGAGCTGGTGCCCGGCACCGATCTGACCCGCACCGTCGGCTGGTTCACCAGCACCCACCCCGTGCACCTGGCGCCTGGCACGGTCACCGACCCCGCCGCCGCACTCAAGCTCATCAAGGAACAGATGCGCGCGGTGCCCGGCACCGGTCTCGGCCACGGTCTGCTGCGCGAGCTCAACCCGCAGACGTCCGCCCACCTGGGCGGACTGCCGCGTCCGCAGATCAAGTTCAACTACCTGGGCCGCCTCGCCGCCCGCGTCGAAGGGGACTGGACGGCCCTGCCGGACGCGGTCATCGGCGGCGGGCGTGACGCCGCCATGCCGCTCACCCACGCCCTTGAGGTCAACGCCCTCACCCGCGACGGCGAGCAGGGTCCCGAGCTGATGGTCCGCTGGTCCTGGGCAACCGGCCTGCTCGGCGAGGAGGACGTTCGCGCCCTGTCCCAGGGCTGGCTGCGCGCCCTCACCGAGCTCGCGTCTGCAGCAGAGCGCGGCGGTCTTACACCGTCCGACATCGCCCCCGCCGTCCTCGACCAGCGCGAGATCGAGGCCCTGGAGCGTGCCGTTCCCGGCCTGACGGACGTCCTGCCGCTCACCCCGCTCCAGGAAGGTCTGGTCTTCCACCACTCCCTCGACACCGACCAGGGCGATGTGTACACCGTACAGATCGCCGTCGACCTGACGGGTGAACTCGACGCCACCGCCCTGCGGGAGGCCGCACGGGCGCTGCTCGCCCGCCATCCCCAGCTGCGCGCCGCCGTGCACCACGCGGGCCTGCGGCGGCCAGTGTTCGCCATACCCGGCAATGTCCCCCTGCCCTGGGACGAGCGGGACCTGACCCACGAGGACGCCCCCGAAGCGGCCGCCCGCGCCCTGCTCGACGCGGACCGGGACCGCCGCTTCGACCTGACCCAGCCCCCTCTGGTCCGCTTCACGCTGCTGCGCCTGGGCGCAGACAGGTACCGCTTCGTGATCACCAAGCACCATGTGCTGTGGGACGGCTGGTCGCTCCCCGTGGTCCTGCGCGAACTCCTCGCCCTGTACCGCGGCGAACCCCTCGCGCCCGCCCACCCCTACCGTGCCCACCTGGAGTGGCTCGCGAGCCGCGACGACGAGGCGGCCGCCGCGGCCTGGCGCGAGGCACTCGCCGGATTCGACGAGCCGACGCTGCTCGCAGTGCCCGAGCCGGGCCGCGCCCCCCAACTGCCGGACACCCTGCGCTTCGTGCTGCCCGCCGGACTCACGGCCCGGCTGGCCGAGCGCGCACGAGAGGCGGGCGTCACCCTCAACACCGTGACGCAGGCCGCCTGGGCGCTGGTCCTGTCCCGGCTCACCGGGCGCGCCGACGTGGCCTTCGGTGTGACCGTGTCGGGCCGGCCGCCGGAGCTCGACGGCGCCGAGGCCATGATCGGCCTGTTCATCAACACCCTGCCCCTGCGGCTCGCCCTGCGTCCCGCCGAACCCCTGGCCGGCCTCCTGGTCCGCCTGCAGACGCAGCAGGCCCGACTGCTCGGCCACCAGCACCTCGGCCTCGCCCGGATCCAGGAACTGGCCGGCGCCGGCCCGCTGTTCGACACCTCGATGGTGTTCGAGAACTACCCCCTCGACCCGGCCTCGCTGACCGCCGACGCCGAGTCGGCAGGCATCCGTCTCACCGGCGCCGAGACCCGCGACGCCACGCACTACACGTACGGCCTGGTCGCCGTGCCCGGCGAGGAACTCGACTTCCGCCTCGACTTCCAGCCCGACCTGGTCACGCGCGAGGACGCCCGGGCGGTCGCCGACCGTCTGCTGCGCGTCCTGGAGAGCTTCGCTCTGGACCCCTCCGCTCCGGTCGGCCGGGTCGATGTCCTCGGCGCCGCCGAGCGCGCGGCCCTGCTCGGCGCGTGGAACGACACGGCACGCGAGGTGCCCTCCGGCGCCCTGCCTCAGCTCTTCGAGGCACAGGCGGCCCAAACCCCGGACCGGCCCGCGGTCGCCTTCGAGGGCATCGAGCTGACCTACGCCGAACTCAACTCCCGGGCGAACCGGTTGGCCCGGGTGCTCGCCGGACGCGGCGCCGGTCCCGAACAGCATGTCGCGGTGTCCCTGCCACGCTCCACCGACCTCGTGGTGGCGCTGCTCGCTGTGGTCAAGACCGGTGCGGCGTACGTCCCCGTGGACCCGGAGTACCCCGCCGACCGAATCGCGCACATCCTCGGCGACTCCCGGCCCGTGGCCGTCGTCGACGAGACGTGGCCAGCCGCCTCCGACATCGCGGCACAGCCGGCGCACGATCTTGCGCCGGTCGACCCCGACCATCCCGCGTACGTCATCTACACCTCCGGCTCGACGGGCCTGCCCAAGGGCGTGGCTGTCTCGCACCGGGGCATCGCCAGCCTCGCCGCCGGCCAGATCGACGCGTTCGCCGTCACCGACGACAGCAGGGTGCTGCTCTTCGCCTCGCCGAGCTTCGACGCGGCCGTGTCCGAGCTGTGCATGGCGCTGCTCGCCGGCGCCACCCTGGTCCTCGCGCCCGCCGACCGTCTGATGCCGGGCCTCGCGCTCACCGCGCTGGTCGCCGAACAGCGGATCAGCCATGTCACGCTGCCGCCCTCGGCGCTCGCAGTCCTCCCGGACGGGGCCCTCGACACGGTGACGACGCTGGTCGTCGCGGGTGAGGCCTGCCCGCCGGACCAGGTGGGCCGCTGGTCCCCGGGCCGCCGCATGATCAACGCGTACGGTCCTACGGAGTCCACGGTGTGCGCCTGCATGAGTGCCCCCCTGGCCGGGGCTGTCTCACCGTCGATGGGCACACCCATCGTCAACACCCGGCTGTACGTCCTCGACGCGGCCCTCACCCCCGTCCCGGTGGGCGCCCCGGGCGAGCTGTACATCGCGGGCGCGGGGCTCGCGCGCGGTTATGTGAACCGTCCAGATCTGAGTGCGGAGAGGTTCGTCGCCTGCCCGTTCGGGGCGCCGGGCGAACGGATGTACCGTTCCGGTGACCTGGCGCGATGGACAGCCGACGGGGAACTGGAGTATCTGGGGCGGGCCGACGACCAGGTCAAGCTCCGCGGCTTCCGCATTGAGCCGGGTGAAGTCGAGGCCGCTGTCACGGCACACGCCGCAGTCTCCCGCGCCGCGGTCGTCGTGCGTGAGGAACGGCCCGGTGACAAGCGGCTCGTGGCCTACTGGGTTCCGGCCGCCTGGCATGCCTCCGGACTGGCTGTCGGACAGACCTTCTTCGCAGCCGAGTTGAAGCGGCACACCCAGGCCAGGCTCGCCGAGCACATGGTGCCCTCGGCGTTCGTGGCCCTGGACACGCTGCCTCTCACGCCGAACGGGAAACTGGACCGCAAGGCCCTGCCCGCGCCCGAGTACGCAGCCCTGACCTCGGGGCGCGCACCGCGTTCGCCGCGCGAGGAGATCCTGTGCGGACTGTTCGCGGACGTCCTAGGCGTACCACAGGTCTCCATCGACGACAGCTTCTTCGACCTGGGCGGCCACTCCCTGCTCGCCACCCGCCTCGCCAACCGCATCCGCACCGTACTCGGCCTGGAACTCCCGGTCCGTCGGCTCTTCGAAGCACCCACCGTCGCCCAGTTGGCCGCGCTCGACAGTGCCGCCCCCCTGCGGATCCTGGCCGCCGATGCCGCCGCCGGGGGCCGCCCGGACCGGCTGCCGCTCTCCTTCGCCCAGGAACGTCTGTGGTTCCTGCGCGAGTTCACCGGGGTCGACGCCATCTACAACATCCCGGCCGTGCTGCGCCTGACGGGCCCCCTCGACCGGGACGCACTCACCTGCGCGCTGGGTGATGTGGTGGCCAGGCACGAGTCGCTGCGCACCGTGTTCGCCGAGGACGCCGACGGCCCGTACCAGCGGATCCAGGACCCGGTACCGGTGCCCCTGCCGGTCACCCGGACTGATGAGGCGCGCCTCGCCGCCGAACTGACCGCCGAGGTGACCCGCGGCTTCGACCTGTCTTGCCAACTCCCTCTCCGCTCACACCTGTTCGAACTGAATGAACACGAGCACCTGCTGTCCGTGACCTTGCATCACATCGCGGGGGACGGATGGTCGGTGGGTCCGTTGGCACGGGATCTGACGCAGGCGTACGCGGCACGGTGTGCGGGCGGGGCCCCGGCC
>NZ_JBIVPT010000054.1:0-3686 GCF_044754785.1 Streptomyces sp. NPDC092952
CCCCGAGTACATGGTGCCGACCGCGTTCGTGACACTCGACGCGCTGCCGCTCACCCCAAACGGCAAGCTCGACCGCAAAGCCCTGCCCGCCCCCGGGATCGGCGCTTCGGGCTTTTCGCGTGCACCGCGCACGTCCCGTGAGGAGCTCCTGTGCGCGCTCTTCGCCCAGGTGCTCGGCCTGGCCCGCGTCGGCATCGACGACAGCTTCTTCGACCTCGGCGGCGACAGCATCATCGCCATCCGGCTTGTCGGCCTTGCCCGCCGGGCGGGCCTGGGCCTCACCGTGCGCGAGGTGTTCGCCCACCGTACGGTGGGCGCGCTCGGCAAGCACATCGCCATGGCGGCTGCCGAACCCGAGGTCGCGCCGGCCTTGAAGGCGCCCCTCCCGGATGACGAACTCGAACGGCTGGCCGACGGGCTGCCCGGCGTGGTGGACGTACTGCCCCTGTCCCCACTCCAGGAGGGGCTGGTCTTCCACAGCGTCTTCGACGGGCACACGCCCGATGTCTATACCTTGCAGGTCACCGTCGAGTTCGAAGGCGTCCTCGACGCGCATGCACTGCGCGCCGCCGCGGCCGAACTCCTCGTCCGGCACCCGGCCCTGAGGTCCGCCTTCCCGCTGTCCGAAAGCGGGCGGCCGGTCCAGGCGGTGGCCGGGGCGGCGGAGCCGGTCTGGTCCGAGCGGGAGGCGTACGCGCCCTTGGACACCGAGGCGGCCGAGGGCGTGGCGGGTGAGAACCACGGGCTCGACGTGCTGCTCACCAACGAGCGGAACCGGAAGTTCGACCTGGAGCGTCCGGAGCTGATCCGCTTCCTGCTCGTCAGGACCGGGCCCGACCGGGCCTGCGTCACGGTGACCGCGCACCACGCTGTACTGGACGGCTGGTCGCTGCCGCTGGTGCTGCGCGAACTACTCACCCTCTACCGGGGTGGCGCCGTACTGCCGCCGGTGCGCCCCTACCGCGATCACCTGGCCTGGCTCGCCGGACGTGACTGGCAGGCTTCGGACGTGGCCTGGGCCGAGGCCCTCGATGGCCTCACGGAACCCTCCGTGCTCGTGGCCGCCGACCCGGGCCGGGTGCCGGTGGAGCCCGAGCGGGTGGAGTTCGGGCTCTGCGCCGCTGACACCCGCGAACTCGGTGAGCGTGCCCGCACTCTGGGCGTCACCCTCAACACCGTGACCCAGGCCGCCTGGGGCATCGTCCTGTCCCGGCTGCTCGGCCGCACCGATGTGGTCTTCGGCGTGACGGTCTCGGGCCGCCCGCCGGAGCTCGACGGCGTCGAGGACATGGTCGGTCTGTTCATCAACACGCTGCCGCTGCGGCTCGCCCTGAACCCGCGCGAGACACTCGCCGACGTCCTCGGACGCCTGCAGGCCGAACAGACCCGGCTCCTCGACCACCAGCACCTGGGCCTCGCCCGCATCCAGCGCGCGGCGGGGCTCGGCGACCTCTTCGACACCTCGCTGGTGTACGAGAACTATCCGCTGGACAGCGCCGAGCTCCACGCCTTGGCCGACCAGGCAGGACTGCGGCTGGCCGACGCCCGCAGCCGTTCCGCCCTGCCCTACACCTACGGTCTCGTGGCGCTCCCCGGGGACGCACTGCGCTTCCGGCTCGACTTCCAGCCCGACCTCGTGGACCGCGCCGATGCCGAGGCCGTCGCCGCCCGTCTCGTACGCGTCCTGAAGGCGGTGCTCGCCGACCCCGCGCTGCCCGTGGGCCGGGTGGACGTACTCTCCGCCGCCGAGCGGGCGCAGGCGCTCACAGGCGGCCACGGCCCCGTGCGCGAGGTGGCGCCGGTGGCGCTGCCCCAGCTCTTCGAGGCGCAGGCCGTCCGCACGCCGGAGGCCCCGGCCGTGCACGACGGCGAGGTCACGCTCACCTACCGGGAGCTGAACACCTGCGCCAACCGCCTCGCCCGCCTGCTCGCCGAGCGCGGGGCAGGCCCCGAGCGCAGTGTCGCCGTGCTGCTGCCGCGCTCGGCCGAGCTGGTCGTGACGCTCCTCGCTGTCGCCAAGTCGGGCGCCGAGTACGTCCCCGTCGACCCCGGCTACCCCGCCGAGCGCATCCAGCGGACGCTGGCCGCCACCGACGCGGTGGCGGTCGTCGACCAGCACTGGCCGGGTCGGGCCGACCTGTCCGCGTACGCCGACGGCAATCTCCCGCCGGTGCTCCCCGGCACGCCCGCCTACACCATCTTCACCTCGGGCTCCACCGGCCTCCCCAAGGGCGTGGTCGTCGAGCATCGTTCCCTGAGTGACTACCTGGCCCGCGCCCGTGAGGTGTACGAGGACGCAACCGGCGTCTCGCTGCTGCACTCCTCGGTGTCCTTCGACCTCACCGTGACCGCCCTGTGGGCGCCGCTCGTGAGCGGCGGCGCCGTGCGCATCGGCGACCTCGACGAGGACGTCGCCGCCCGTGGCCCGCGCCCCACCTTGGTCAAAGTGACGCCATCGCACCTGGGCCTGCTCGAGGTCATGCCGGCCGGGGTCTCGCCCACCGGCACTCTTCTCGTCGCCGGCGAGGCGCTGCGCGGCGAGGTGCTGCGGCGCTGGCGCACCGCCCACCCGGACGTACGGATCGTCAACGCCTACGGCCCCACCGAGACCACGGTGACCGCCGCCGAGCACCACGTGGCGCCCGGTACGCCGATCGCCGACGGGCCCGTGCCGATCGGCCGGCCCTTCTGGAACACCCGTACGTATGTGCTCGACGCGGGTCTGCAGCCGGTACCCGCCGGCGCCCCGGGCGAGCTGTACATCGCCGGGGCGCCCCTGGCGCGCGGCTACCTGGACCGACCGGGGCAGACAGCCGAGCGTTTCGTGGCCGACCCCTACGGTCCGCCGGGTACTCGGATGTACCGCACCGGAGATCTCGTCCGCCGCGCGGCCGACGACACCCTGGAGTACCTGGGGCGTATCGACCAGCAGGTGAAGGTGCGCGGCTTCCGCATCGAACTCGGCGAGATCGAGGCCGCGCTGCTCTCCGGCCCCGAAACGGTCCGCGCTGCCGTGCTGGTCCGTGAGGACCGTCCCGGCGACCGGCGCCTGGTCGGCTACGTGGTCCCCGCCGACGGAATGAGACCGCGCCCCGACGAGCTGCGGGCCACGGCGGCCCGGTTGCTGCCCGAGTACATGGTCCCGGCCGCCGTCGTCGTCCTCGACGCGCTGCCGCTCACTCCGAACGGCAAGCTCGACCGGGCGGCCCTGCCTGCCCCCGACTTCTCCGCCACTGCCTCCCGCGCTCCCGCCACCGCGCTCGAGGCGCTGCTGTGCGGCCTGATCGCCGAGGTGCTCGACCTGGAGCAGATCGGCGTCGACGACAGCTTCTTCGATCTGGGCGGCGACAGCATCATGTCGATCCAGGTGGTGAGCGCGGCCCGGCGGGCGGGCTGGCAGATCACGCCCCGGGACGTCTTCGAGTGCAAGACGGCGGCCCGCCTCGCAGAGGTGGCTGTGCTGTCCGCGGCGGACCCTCGGCCCGAGGCCCCCTGCGACGCCACCGGCGCCGTGCCGCTCACTCCGATCATGCGCGAACTCGCCCTGCGCCAGGTTCCCTTCGCGCAGTACAGCCAGTCGACATCGATCCGGGTCCCCGCGTTGGTGACGTACGAGAGCCTGACCGGCGCGTTGCAAGCGGTCCTGGACCGCCACGACGCCCTGCGGATGCGCGTCACCGGTGATG
>NZ_JBIVPT010000055.1:0-3529 GCF_044754785.1 Streptomyces sp. NPDC092952
TATCACAATCGGCCGGAGTTGACCGAGGAGCGGTTCGTTCCGAATCCGTTGACGCCGCCGTGGCCGGATCCGCGGACGTATCGGACGGGGGATCTAGTGAAGTGGCGGGCGGACGGGACGTTGGAGTTCGTCGGGCGGATCGACAACCAGGTCAAGCTGCGGGGGTACCGGATCGAGCTCGGTGAGATCGAGGCCGCCCTCACCGCCCACCCCCACATCCACACCACCGCCGTCACCACCCGCGAAGACACACCCGGAAGCAAACAGCTGGTCGCCTACATCGTCGCGACGCCCGGCAACGCACCCACCACACAACAACTCCGCACCCATCTCCAGCAGCAGCTCCCCGAGTACATGGTCCCCAGCACGTATGTCGTCCTGGACGAGCTGCCGCTCACACCCAACGGGAAGGTCGACACCAAGGCCCTGCCCGCCCCCGACCACCACCGCCCCGACCTCGGCACCGCCTACACCGCCCCCCGGACGGACACCGAGCGCACCCTCGCCGCGATCTGGTCCGAGATCCTGGGCATCGACACCATCGGCATCCACGACAACTTCTTCGAGCTCGGCGGAGATTCGATCGTCAGCATTCAGATGATCGCCCGGGCCAAGAAGTTCGGCGTGCACCTCACGCCGCGGCAGATCTTCAAGAGCCAGACGATCGCCGAGATCGCGGTCCACGCCGCCGCGGCCACGTCGGTCGACGCGGAACAGGGCCGAGTGGCGGGCGAGGTCCCGCTGACACCGATCCAGCACTGGTTCTTCGAGAAGGACCTGTCGACGTTCGACCACTTCAACCAGGCCGAGCTGCTCGTCACCGACGGACTCGCCCCCGATGTGCTGCGGCTCGCGCTGGCAGACCTGACGGAGCACCACGACGCACTGCGCCTGCGCTGCGTGAACGGGCCCGACGGCTGGCGTCAGTACCTGGACGAGACCGTGGACACCGACATCCTCGACGTGCACGACCTGTCCGAGGTCCCGGACGAATCCTTGGCGTCGGCGGCGCACGACATCGCGGAGGAGACGCAGCAGAGCCTCGGTCTGGCCAAGGGGCCGTTGCTGCGGGCCGCCCTGCTGGAGCTGGGGCCGACGCGCGGACAGCGGTTGCTCACAGTCGTACACCACCTGGCGGTCGACGGTGTGTCCTGGCGGGTGCTCCTGGAGGACCTGGGCAGCTGCTACGAGCGACGGGCTGCTGGTCTCGCGCCCCTGCTGCCGGCGAAGACGACGTCGTTCCGGTCGTGGGCCCAGCGGTTGAACGTCTTCGCCGAATCGGCCGAGGCACGCTCCGAATACGCCTACTGGGCCGAGCCCAAGCCGGCCGGTCGGGTGCCGCGTGACCGGGACGGCCGCAACGACGTGAGGTCGGCCGCCAGCGTCTCGGCGGCGCTCAGCCCCGAGGAGACGCGTGCCCTGCTGAGAGACGTGCCCCGAGCTTTCAGTACCCGGATCAACGACGCGTTGCTCACCGCACTGGCCCATGCCCTGCGGGACTGGACGGGGGACGACGAGATCCTGATCGGCCTGGAGGGACACGGCCGCGAGGACCTCTTCCCGGACGTGGACCTGTCACGAACGGTCGGATGGTTCACGTCCGTCTTCCCCGTCGCGCTGAGCCTGGCCCCCGGAGCCACGGGGCCGGTGGCCTCGCTCGACTCCGTACGCGAGCAGGTGGCGCGGATTCCCAACAAGGGCATCGGCTACGGCATTCTGCGCCACCTCGGCACCCCGGACGTGGCCGACGCACTGCGCCGGCAGCCCACCCCGGAAGTGAACTTCAACTACCTGGGGCAGTTCACCAGGGAACTGCCGGGCATCGGGCGGTACGCAGGTCCCGACGAGTCGAAGGGCCACTCGATCGGCCCGGACGGCATGCGCTGGAACGTCCTGGACGTGACCGCGGCCGTCGAAGGCGACACGTTCGGTCTGTACATCAGCTACTCGACCGCGCTGCACGAGCGGCACACCGTGGAACGCCTGGCCAACGGTGTCGTCGGCCATCTGCGCGAGCTGATCGCCGGAAGTGTGGACGGAGCCGCCGACGCCCGCCGGGAGACCCCCGGCGTTCCCCTCACCGATGTCGGTGAGACCGACATGGCCGCGATCCTGAAGAGGTTCTCGATATGAGCGCGCACAACGTGGAAGACGTCTACGGACTCTCGCCCCTGCAGTTCGGCATGCTGTACCACTCGCTGGAGGACACTTCCGACACGCGCCCGTACATGGTGCAGATGGCCGAGGAGTTCTCGGGCCCGCTCGACGAGAAGCTGTTCGGGGGCGCCTGGCAGCAGCTCGTCGACCGGCACTCGATCCTGCGCAGCGCGTTCGTGTGGGAGGGGGTCTCGGAGCCGGTGCAAGTGGTGCAGCGCAGCGCTCCGCTCCCCTTCGAGACGAGGGACCTGCGCGGCCTGCCCGATCAGGAGGAACGGCTGAGCGCCTTCCTGGCGGAGGACTGGGACCGGGGGTTCGACCTCTCGCGGGCCCCACTGGTCCGGGTCACCGTGCTGCGGATGGAGGAGGAGCGCCGGATCGTTGTCTGGTCGTTCCACCACATCCTCCTCGATGGCTGGAGCGTGCAGATCCTCCAGAAGGAGCTGTTCGCCCTCTACCGCGCTCTGCTCGACGGTGTTCCCGCCGGACTGCCGGCGACCGCGCCCTACCGCCGCTACATCGAGTGGCTCAACGCCCGGCAGGACGACGGCTCCGCGGCGTTCTGGACCGACTACCTCGCGGGCGTCACCGAGCCCACCGCCCTCCACGTCGACCGGGACACCGGGGACACGGGAGTCGGCGAGTTCGAGGTGTGCGCCTCCACGGAGCTGTTCACACGGGCCCGGGAGTACGCCAGGTCCCAGCGCGTCACGATGAACACCCTGGTGCAGGGCCTGTGGTCGATCCTGCTCTCGCGGTACAGCCGCCAGGACGAGGTGCTGTTCGGCTCCACCATCTCGGGCCGGTCGATCGATCTGCCCGATGTCGATTCGATGATGGGGCTGTTCATCAACACGCTGCCGGTACGCGGCCGCCTCACCGGCGACCTGGTCGTCTCCGAGTGGCTGAGGGACCTCCAGGACGAGCAACTGGAGATGCGGCAGTGGGAGTACTGCCACCTCGTCGACGTGCAGAAGCACAGCAGGATCCCGCGCGGCGAGCCACTTTTCCGGTCCATCCTCGTCTTCGAGAACTACCCGGTGGTGCAGAAGCCCTCGGACTTCCCCGAGAAGCTGACCCGGCGACTGATCAACTGCGTGGAGCGCACCGGATACCCGCTGACCCTCGTCGTATCGGCCGGCCGGGCACTGGAGTTCCGCTTCGTCTATGACCGGAGCAGATTCGACGCGAAGACGATCGAGCGTATGGCGGGCCACCTCGAAACCCTGCTGACCTCGGTAGTGGACGCGCCCGGCGCACGCATCGGCGATCTCCAGATGTTGACGGTGGGTGAGCGTCGGGAGGTGTTGGTGGAGTGGAATGGTGTGGTGGGTCCGTATCCGGATACGGCTTCTGTTCATCGGCTTGTTGA
>NZ_JBIVPT010000056.1:0-2805 GCF_044754785.1 Streptomyces sp. NPDC092952
GGCCGGGGCCCCGCCCGCACACCGTGCCGCGTACGCCTGCGTCAGATCCCGTGCCAACGGACCCACCGACCATCCGTCCCCCGCGATGTGATGCAGGAGGACGAGCAGGACGTGGTGATCCTCGTCCGGGCTGAAAAGAGTTGCACGCACGGGGAGTTCGGCGCCCAGATCGAAGGTGTACCGGGCAGCGGCACGCAGGAAGGCCTCGTCCTGCGCCGTGTCCAGCCGTGGTTCGGCCCGGTCGAGGACGACCTGGTACGGGCCGTCGGCGTCCTCGGCGAACACGGTGCGCAGCGACTCGTGCCTGGCCACCACATCACCCAGCGCGCAGGTGAGCGCGTCCCGGTCGAGGGGGCCCGTCAGACGCAGGGCGAGGGGGACGTTGTAGGTGGCGGTGGAGCCCTCGAAGCGGTGCAGGAACCACAGGCGCTGTTGGGCGTAGGACAGGGGCAGCCGCTCGGGGCGCTCCTGCGCGCGTACGGCGGGCATGCCACCCGTCGGGTCCTGCGTGTCGAGCAAAGGGGCGAGGGCTGCGACCGACGGCGCCTCGAACAGGACGCGTACCGAGAGGGAGATCCTCAGTGTGGTGCGGATGCGGTTGGCGAGGCGGGTGGCGAGCAGGGAGTGGCCGCCCAGGTCGAAGAAGCTGTCGTCGATGGAGACCTGTGGTACGCCTAGGACGTCCGCGAACAGTCCGCACAGGATCTCCTCGCGCGGCGAACGCGGTGCGCGCCCCGAGGTCAGGGCTGCGTACTCGGGCGCGGGCAGGGCCTTGCGGTCCAGTTTCCCGTTCGGCGTGAGAGGCAGCGTGTCCAGGGCCACGAACGCCGAGGGCACCATGTGCTCGGGCAGTTGGCCGGCGGCATGGGAACGCAGACCGGCTTCGGCCTGCGCACCCGCGCCGGGCTTCGCGTCGGCGGCCGGCACCCAGTACGCCACGAGCCGCTGGTCACCAGGCACGTCCTCGCGGACGAGGACCGCTGTCTGGGCCACGTATCGGTGGGCGAGCAGCACGTTCTCGATCTCTCCGAGTTCGATGCGGAAGCCGCGGAGCTTGACCTGGTCGTCGGCCCGCCCCAGATACTCCAGTTCCCCGTCGGCTGTCCATCGCGCCAGGTCACCGGAACGGTACATCCGTTCGCCCGGCGCCCCGAACGGGCAGGCGACGAACCTCTCCGCACTCAGATCTGGACGGTTCACATAACCGCGCGCGAGCCCCGCGCCCGCGATGTACAGCTCGCCGGTGACGCCGGTGGGCGCGGGACGCAGTCCGTCATCGAGTACGTACACGCGCAGGTCGTCGATGCCGCCGCCGATGAGGCTACGGGTCTGGCCGGTCCAGGCGGCGCTGTCCAGAGTGCGGACGCTGACGTGCACGGTGGTCTCGGTGATGCCGTACATGTTGGCCAGCGTCGGTCGGGTATCGCCGTGGCGACGTCCCCAGGCTTCCAGACGGCCGAGGTCCAGGGCCTCGCCGCCGAAGACGATCCAGCGCAGGGCGAGCCGGTTGCCGACGGCCGGGTTCTCCCGGTCGGCCTGGGCCAGCTGGTAGAAGGCCGAGGGCGTCTGGTTGAGAACGGTCACCTGTTCGTCGGCAAGCAGCCGTAGGAAGTCCGCGGGGGCACGGCTGGTGTCGTACGGCACGACGACCAGTCGTCCACCGTGCAGCAGAGGGCCCCACAGCTCCCACACCGAGAAGTCGAAGGCGCTGGAGTGGAAGAGCGTCCACACGTCGTCGGGGCCGAAGCCGTAGACGTCCCGGGTGGCGGTGAACAGCCGCACCACGTTGGTGTGCGGGACGACGACGCCCTTGGGACGGCCCGTCGAGCCCGAGGTGTAGATGACGTACGCCGGGTGGTCCGGCAGCAGCCCGCCGGTGCCGGGGTCGTGGACGGGGCGGGCGGCGAGGTCGGTGGCGGTCCGCTCGGTGTCGAGGCGGAGCACCGCAGGGTCCTCGGGGTGCGGCAGCCGATCCGCCACCGCGCCGGTGGTGATCACCAGGGTGGGGGCGGCGTCGGCGAGGGTGTAGGTGATGCGCTCGGCCGGGTAGCCGGGGTCGATCGGCACGTAGGCGGCACCGGACTTGACGACCGCGAGCAGCGCCACGACGAGGTCCGCCGAGCGGGGCAGGGCGACGGCCACGTGTCGCTCGGGGCTGGCGCCGCGTGCGATGAGGACGTGGGCGAGGCGGTTGGCGCGCTCGTTCAACTCCGCGTAGCTGTAGGAGAGGTCACCGAAGGTGACGGCGATGGCGGCCGGGGTGCGGGCGGCCTGCGCCGCGAAGAGGGCGGCGAGCGTCTCGCGCGGTGCGGCCCGTTCCCGGACGGGTCCGGCGGCGGCGAGCAGCCCGGCGCGCTCGGCCACGTCGGTGAGGTCGACCCGGGTGACGGGGCGGCCGGGGTCGGCGAGCAGGGATTCCAGGACGCGCAGCAGCCGCCGGGTGATCAGGCCGGCGGTGGCCCGGTCGTACAGGTCTTCGCTGTAGGTGAGGGTGGCGCGCAGGCCGTCGGGGGTGCCGTCGGCGGTGTGGCGCTCCTCGAAGGCGAAGGAAAGGTCGAACTTGGCCGTGCCGGTCCCGACCGGCACGGGCCGGGCCGTGAGTCCGGGCAGGTTCTGGAGGGTGCCGAGGGCGCCTTGGGTGGCGTCGTTCCAAGTGAGCGAGGTCTGGAAGAGCGGGTGGCGGGCCATCGAGCGGGCCGGGTCGAGCTTTTCGACGAGGCGTTCGAAGGGGATGTCTTGGTGGGTGTAGGCGGCGAGGTTGAACTCGCGTGTTCGGCTGAGGAGTTCGGTGAAGGTGGGGTTGCC
>NZ_JBIVPT010000057.1:0-1761 GCF_044754785.1 Streptomyces sp. NPDC092952
AGTACCAGCCCGCGCTCGGCCTGTGACAGCACCTCCACCTGTCCCACCGGCACGGATGGATCCCCGACCACCGCCTCCAGCACCCGCACCAAACGGGCCACGAGTGCCTCGGCGGTCGACTGGTCGAAGAGGTCCTTGCTGAACTCCAGGACACCGACGACACCGTAGGGCTTGGCGTCCCGGGCATGGCGTTCGGCCATGCGGAAGAGCAGGTCGAACTTGGCGGCTCCGATCGGCAGCGGCTGCTGGGCGACGGTCAGCCCGGGCAACCGGCCGCTCACGGCGGCCGCCTGCTCCTGGTCGACGTTGTTCCAGGTGAGCATGGTCTGGAAGAGGGGGTGGCGGGCCATCGAGCGCTCCGGGTCGAGGTGCTCGACGAGACGCTCGAAGGGCACGTCCTGGTGCGCGTATGCGGAGAGGTCGAACTCCCGCACACGGCAGATCAGTTCGGTGAAGGTCGGATCTCCCGACAGGTCGGCGCGCAGCACCAGCGTATTGACGAAGAACCCGACGAGATCCTCCACCACGTCATCCGTACGGCCCGCGATCGGGGTGCCGAGGGCGATGTCCTGCTCTCCTGACAGCCGGGAGAGCAGCGCCGAGAGCGCGGACTGCATCACCATGAAGACGCTGGCCCGGTGCTCCTTGGCCAGCTCGGCCATGCGGCCGTGCACGATCGCGGGAACCTCGAAGGTGACGCGGCCGCCCCGGTGCGTGGGGGTGGCCGGGCGCGGTCGGTCGGTCGGCAGCTCCAGCTCGTCCGGGAGGCCGGCCAGTGCCTGCTTCCAGTGGGCGAGCTGTCGTGTGATCGCGCTGTCCGGGTCGGTCTCGGAGCCCAGGGTCTGCTGCTGCCAGAGGGTGTAGTCGGCGTACTGCACCGGAAGCTCGGCCCAGTCCGGTGCGTCGCCCGCGCTGCGCCGCGCGTAGGCGGCCGTCAGGTCGCGGGCCAGCAGCGGCATCGACCAGCCGTCGGCGGCGATGTGGTGGACCAGGACGAGCAGGACGTGCTCGTCCTCGGCGAGCTCGAACAGTGTCGCGCGGACGGGGAGTTCGGCCGCCAGGTCGAAGGGGTAGCGGGCCGCTGCCGCCAGTTCCCCGGCCAGGCCCGCCTCGTCCACTCGTACGGTGGCGAGCTCGGCGCGTATCGCGTCGGTGGGCAGCACTGCCTGGTACGGGCCCTCGGAGTCCTCCGAGTAGACGGTACGCAGGGACTCGTGGCGTACGAGGACGTCACGCAGCGCCGACTCCAGGGCCGCCCGGTCCAGGCTTCCGGTCAGGCGCAGTGCCACCGGCATGTTGTAGGTCGGGCCGGCGCCTTCGAGGCGGCCGAGGAACCAGAGCCGTTGCTGGGCGTAGGACAGGGGGAGCCGTTGGGGGCGTGGCATCCGGGTGATCGCGCGGCGAGCACGCCCGGCCGTGCTGTCGAGGGCGGTGTTCAGCGTCGCCACGGTGGGCGTCTCGAACAACTGGCGCACGGACAGCTCGGCTTCGAGAGTGGAGCGGATGCGGGCCGCCAGCTTGGTCGCGAGGAGGGAGTGTCCGCCGAGGTCGAAGAAGCTGTCGTCGATGCTCACCGCAGGCACGCCGAGGACCTCCGCGAACAGGCCGCACAGGATCTCCTCGCGCGGCGAGCGTGGTGTGCGGCCCGTTGGTCGCTCCACCAGGTCGGGGGCGGGCAGGGCTTTGCGGTCGAGCTTGCCGTTTGGGGTGAGCGGCAGCGCGTCGAGTGTCACGAACGCGGTCGGCACCATGTACTCGGGG
>NZ_JBIVPT010000058.1:0-1741 GCF_044754785.1 Streptomyces sp. NPDC092952
CCCGCGCTCGGCCTGTGACAGCACCTCCACCTGTCCCACCGGCACGGATGGATCCCCGACCACCGCCTCCAGCACCCGCACCAAACGCTCCGCCATCTCCTCGGCCGTGGACCGGTCGAACAGGTCCCCGCTGAATTCGAGGGCTCCGCGCAGCCCGGCCGGGCTGCCGTCCGGCGTGCGCCGCTCGGAGATGCGGAAGAGAAGGTCGAACTTGGCCGCGCCGAGCGCGACGGGCTCGGGGACGACCGTGAGGCCGGGCAGTTGCTCCACAGCATCGACAGCGGCCTGCTGGTCGATGTTGTTGAAGACGAAGCGCACCTGGAACAGCGGGTGCCGACCAGGGGAGCGTGTCGGGTTGAGGATGTCGACAAGACGCTCGAAGGGCACGTCCTGGTGCGCGTAGGCGGCGAGGTCGAACTCACGGACACGACCGATCAGTTCACGGAAGCTCGGGTCGCCGGACAGGTCGGCGCGCAGGACCAGTGTGTTGATGAAGAAGCCGACCAGGTCCTCCACTGTATCGTCGGTCCGGCCCGCGACCGGGGTGCCAAGGGTGATGTCCTGTGCGCCCGACAGTCGGGAGAGCAGCGTCACGAGGGCCGCTTGGACGACCATGAACGGGCTCGCCTGGGTGGCGCGGGCCAGGTCGAGCAGCCGGGCGTGCAGCGCGGCCGGGACCTCGATGGGCACCGAGCCGCCCTCGAACCGGGGCCGGTCCGGGCGCGGTCGGTCGGTCGGCAGCTCCAGCTCGTCCGGGAGGCCGGCCAGTGCCTGCTTCCAGTGGGCGAGCTGTCGTGTGATCGCGCTGTCCGGGTCGGTCTCGGAGCCCAGGGTCTGCTGCTGCCAGAGGGTGTAGTCGGCGTACTGCACCGGAAGCTCGGCCCAGTCCGGTGCGTCGCCCGCGCTGCGCCGCGCGTAGGCGGCCGTCAGGTCGCGGGCCAGCAGCGGCATCGACCAGCCGTCGGCGGCGATGTGGTGGACCAGGACGAGCAGGACGTGCTCGTCCTCGGCGAGCTCGAACAGTGTCGCGCGGACGGGGAGTTCGGCCGCCAGGTCGAAGCCGTACCGCGCGGCCTGCTCCAGCTCGGCGGGCAGTCCCGCCTCACCGGTGCGGACGACCGTGAACTCGGGGCGTATCTCATCTGCCACCAGCAGCCGCTGGTGGGGGCCGTCGGCGTCCTCGGCGAAGACCGTGCGCAGGGACTCGTGGCGTACGAGGACGTCACGCAGCGCCGCCTCAAGGGCCGGGCGGTCGAGGGTGCCGGTCAGACGCAGCGAGACCGGCATGTTGTAGGTGGCGCTCGGCCCTTCGAGGCGGTTCAGGAACCACAGGCCGCGCTGGGCGAAGGAGAGCGGAATCCGGTCGGGCCGGTGCTCCGCGCGTACGACGGCGCCGCGTGCCTCGTGCGTGACGTCGAGGGCCCTGGCCAGCGTGGCGACCTTGGGGGTGCTGAACAGCTGGCGTACGGCGAGTTCGACACCGAGCGTGGTCCGGATGCGGTTGGCGAGCTGGGTGGCGAGCAGGGAGTGCCCGCCGAGCTCGAAGAAGTCGTCGTCGATGGTGACTTCGGGGATGCCGAGGACGTCCGCGAAGAGCCCGCAGAGGATCTCCTCGCGGGGCGATCGCGGCGCCCTGCCCTTGGTTCTGGTGGCGTAGTCGGGGTCGGGGAGGGTTTTGTGGTCGAGTTTGCCGTGGGTGGTGAGGGGGAGTTGGTCGAGGGTGATGATGGCGGCCGGGATC
>NZ_JBIVPT010000059.1:0-1688 GCF_044754785.1 Streptomyces sp. NPDC092952
GGGTGGCGGGCGGTGGTGCGCTCCGGGTTCAGCGCCTCGACCAACCGGTCGAACGGCAGGTCCTGATGACTCCACGCCGCCAGGTCGGTCTCCCGGACCCGGTCCAGGAGCTCCCGGAACGTCGGATCACCACTCGTGTCGGTCCGCAGGACCAAGGTGTTGACGAAGAAGCCCACCAGATCGTCCAACGCCGGATCGGTGCGTCCGGCGACGGGCGAGCCGAGCGGGATGTCGTGCCCGGCGCCGGACCGGGACAGCAGGGTCGACACCGCGGCCTGGGCCACCATGAACAGGGTGGTGCCGGTGTGCTGGGCCAGGGCGCCGAGCGCTTCGTGCAGCTCGGGCGGGCAGTGCACGGTGTGCATGGTGCCCTTGTTGGAGGCGACGGCCGGCCGGGCGTGGTCGGTGGGGAGGGTGACCTCCTCGGGAAGGTCGGCCAACGCGGATCGCCAGTAGTCGAGTTGGCGTTCCTCGTCACTGCCCAGGAGGCGCTGCTGCCAGAGGGAGTAGTCGGCGTACTGGGCCGGCAGCGGCTCCCACTCGGGGGCGGTGCCGCCGGTGCGGGCCGTGTAGGCGGTGGCGAGGTCGCGGAGGAGCGGCCCGTTGGACCAGCCGTCCGAGGCGATGTGGTGGATGACCACCAGCAGGATGTGCTCCTGCTCGCCGAGCGCGAGCAGGTGGCAACGGATCGGTCGCTGGACGGACAGGTCGAAGGTGGCCGCGGAGAGCTCCGCCAGGCGTGCGACGGCCTCCTCCTCGGAGGTTTCGGTCAGGGGGAGTTCGAGGTCGGCCGGGGGCAGGATGTGCTGGTACGGGGTCCCCCCGTCGGTGGGGAAGACGGTGCGCAGCCCCTCGTGGCGGGTGGTGAGGTCGGTGAGCGCCAGCCGCAGCGCCTCCCGGTCCAACGTCCCCTTCAACCTCAGGGCGAGGGGAATGTTGTACGTGGCGGACGGCCCCTCCATCTGGTCGAGGAACCACAGCCGCTGCTGCGCCGACGACAGCGGCACCCGCTCCGGACGCTCCTCCGGCAGCAGCGCGGGGCGGGGCTGTTCGCCGCTGCCCGCGGTGACGCACTCGGAGAGCGCGAGCACCGTGGGGTTGCGGAACAGGTCCTTCACTCCGAGCTGGACGCCGAACGCGCGCCGGATGCGGCTGATCAGCCGGGTGCCGAGCACCGAGTGGCCGCCCCGGTGGAAGAAGTGGTCGTCGATGGTGACCGAGGGAAGTCCGAGGACGGCGGCGAAGAGTCCGCAGAGCACTTCTTCCTGCGGGGTGCGCGGGGCGCGTCCGTTGGTGGTGAGGGCGACCTGCGGGGCGGGCAGGGCACGCCGGTCGACCTTGCCGTTGACGGTGAGCGGGATCGCGTCGAGGACCGTGAAGACGGACGGGACCATGTAGTCGGGCAGGGCCTCGGAGACATGACCGCGTACCTCGGTGACATCGATCCGGGCACCGTCGGCGGCGACCAGGTAGGCGACGAGGCGCTTGTCGCCGGGCCGGTCCTCACGGACGACGACGGTGGCCTGGCCCACGTCCGCGTGTGCGGTCAGTGCGGACTCGATCTCGCCGAGTTCGATGCGGAAGCCGCGGAGCTTGACCTGCTGGTCGGCCCGGCCCTGGTATTCGAGGGAGCCCTCCCGGTTCCACCGGACCAGGTCCCCGGTGCGGTACATCCGGGCACCGGCCGG
>NZ_JBIVPT010000060.1:0-1553 GCF_044754785.1 Streptomyces sp. NPDC092952
AACTCGACGGAAGAGACCATCACCGCTGTCTGGACCGACGTCCTCGGCATCGACACCATCGGCATCCACGACAACTTCTTCGAACTCGGCGGACATTCACTGCTCGCGACACAGGTGACCTCGCGCCTGAGGCAGCGGCTCGGTGTGGACGTTCCGGTCCGCGCCCTGTTCACCTCGCCCACGCCGGCCGCGCTGGCCGAGGCCGTGCGCGATGCGGAGGCGGCCGACGCGGCACCGCTGGTCCCGCGCGACCGGGACGGCGGTCCACTGCCGTTGTCGTTCGCGCAGCAGCGGCTCTGGTTCCTGGACAAGCTGACGCCGGGCAGTGCCGAGTACCTCGTTCCGTTCGGCCTACGCGTGCGGGGCGCACTCGACGTCGGCGCGCTGAGCGCGGCGTTCACGGGTCTGGTGGCCCGGCACGAGGTGTTGCGGACCCGGTTCTTCACGGACGAAGCGGGACGCCCCGCACAGATCGTGGACGCGCCGTGGTCGGTCACTCCGGTGGTGCACGACGTCCGGACCGTCCCGGCGGCCGATCGGGAGCAGGCCGCACTGGAGATCATGGCAGCCGAGGCGCGGAGGCCGTTCGAGCTGGACAGCGGGCGGCTGCTGCGGGCCGACGTGGTGCGCCTCGCCGATGAAGACCAGTACGTACTGATCACGCTGCATCACATCGTCTCGGACGGTTGGTCCTCCGGGATTCTGGCCCGTGAGCTGCGTGAGCTGTACGCGGCCGCTGTTGCGGGGCGTGAGGCTTCGCTTCCCGGGTTGTCGGTTCAGTACGCGGATTTCGCCGCCTGGCAGCGGGAGCAGCTCAGCGGGGACCTGCTGGAGCGGCAGCTGACGTACTGGCGCGAGCGCCTCACAGGGGTACCGACCCTGGAGCTGCCGACCGACCACGGCCGACCCGCCGAACGCGAGGGGGCCGAGGGCGACACCGTGTACTTCTCGGTGCCGTCGGAGGTGGTGGAGGCGTTGCGGGTGATGGCGCGTGAGCAGGGTGCGAGCCTGTTCATGGTGCTCCTGGCGGTCTTCCAGATCGTTTTGGCCCGTTACTGCCGGCAGGACGACATCGCGGTCGGGACTCCGATCGCCGGTCGGAACCGGGCGGAGACGGAGGAGCTGATCGGTTTCTTCGTCAACACGCTGGTGCTGCGGACGGATCTTGCCGGTGATCCGACCTTCGTCGAGTTGCTGGGCCGGGTGAAGGAGACCGCGCTCGGCGCGTACGACCACCAGGACCTGCCCTTCGAACGCCTCGTAGACGAGCTGGCGCCCGACCGCGACCTGTCCCGCAACCCGCTGTTCCAGACACTGTTCGTCTTCCAGAACACCCCGGACGGGGAGTCGTGGAGCCTGCCTGGCCTGACGGTCGAGCAGGTCGGTGTGGGGGGCCAGGACGCCAAGTTCGACCTCCAGCTGACTGCGGTGGAGGCGGACGGTGAGCTGCAGGCGGCTCTGGAGTATCGGACGGATTTGTTCGATCGGGTGTCGGTGGAGCGGTTGGCGGGGCATTTGGTGACGTTGGTGGGGTCGGTGGCGGCTGTTCCGGG
>NZ_JBIVPT010000061.1:0-1530 GCF_044754785.1 Streptomyces sp. NPDC092952
GTAGTCGGGGTCGGGGAGGGTTTTGTGGTCGAGTTTGCCGTGGGTGGTGAGGGGGAGTTGGTCGAGGGTGATGATGGCGGCCGGGATCATGTATTCGGGGAGGGACTGGGCTGTGGTGGTGCGGATGTCCTGTGGGGTGGGGTTTGTGTTTTTGGTGGGGACGATGTAGCCGACGAGGCGGTTGTCGCGGACGATGACGGCTGCCTGGGCGATTTGGGGGTGGGCGGTGAGGGCGGATTGGATTTCGCCGAGTTCGATGCGGAATCCGCGGAGTTTGATCTGGTCGTCGGTGCGGCCGATGTATTCGAGTTGGCCGTCGCGGTTCCAGCGGGCCAGGTCGCCTGTGCGGTACATGCGGGTGCCGGGGGTGCCGTAGGGGTCGGCGACGAAACGTTCGGCGGTGAGGTCGGGGCGCTGCAGATAACCACGCGCCAGGACGATGCCTGCCACATAGAGCTCGCCCGGGGTGCCGATCGGGGCCGGGCGTAGGGCTGCGTCGAGGACGTAGGTGCGGGTGTTGGCGAAGGGGCGGCCGATCGGGACCGGGCCTGTGGGGGTTTCCGTGTCTGGTGGCAGGCGGAATTCTGCGCAGTTGACGGTTGCTTCGGTCGGGCCGTAGGCGTTGATGACTTCGACGTTCGGGTGGGCTTCGCGCCAGGCTGCCAGGGCTTCGCCGCGTAGTGCTTCGCCGCCGATGATCAGTGTGCCGGTGGGTGAAGCCTCGTCCGGGAGGGCTTCGAGGATGCCCAGGTGGGAGGGGGTGACCTTCATGAAGGAGATACCGGAGGTGTTCTCGTCGAGTTCGTCCAGGACGATCCGGCCGCCGGCGGCCAGTGGGGACCACAGAGCGGTGACCGTGAGGTCGAACGCGAACGACGAGTGCACCAGGGACACACCGGCCGCCTGCGGGTACTCCTTCCGTGCACGACCCACGTACGCACCCACCGAGCGGTGCTCGACGACGACGCCCTTCGGCCGGCCCGTGGACCCGGATGTGAAGATCACATACGCCGGCGAGGACAACTCGACGGGTGCGAGGTTCCCGGCCTCGTACGCCGAGGCATCCGTCCCGGCCAGCCATTCCTCGTCGATGACGAGTGCCGGAGCCGTGTCCTCCAGGATGACCGCGACGCGTTCGGCGGGATACTCCGGGTCGACCGGCACATAGGCGGCACCGGACTTCAGTACCGCCAGCAACGCCACGACCAGGTCCGCCGACCGGGGCAACTGCACAGCGACGAAGCGTTCCGGGCCCGCACCCCGTTCCACCAGAGCCCTGGCCAGCCGATTCGCCCGGGCATTCAACTCTCCGTAAGAGAGTGTCACATCACCGGTTGTCACCGCGGCCGTGTCCGGCGACAGCGATGCACGCTCCTCGAACAGCTCGGGCAGGGAGCGCACCGGCACCTCACGCGCCGTGTCGATCCACTCGCCCAGTACCAGCCCGCGCTCGGCCTGTGACAGCACCTCCACCTGTCCCACCGGCACGGATGGATCCCCGACCACCGCCTCCAGCACCCGCACCAAACG
>NZ_JBIVPT010000062.1:0-1335 GCF_044754785.1 Streptomyces sp. NPDC092952
AGTGGACGGTTCGTGAAGTGATGTCCGTTTCCGTATGAGCGTTGTGTCAGGGGTGCTGGTTGTAGCGGTGGCTACTGCTTCCTGGTGAAGCTGCCCGTGTCAGGTTCAGTGAGGACGCCGAGTTTGACCAGGCGTTTCAGCTTGGCTCGGGTGCCCTCGACGTTCTTGGGCAGGAGTTCGTTGCCGAGGGCCTGGCAGACGTCCTTGGCCCGCAGTGGCCCGGTGTCCTCGTTGAACACGGTGAGGATGCGGGCGTAGTCGGGATGCTCGGGCAGTTCCGGCGGGGAGGCGGGAATCCGGTCGGCGAGGCCGGTGACGGTCGCGCGGGTGATCGCGAGGTGTTCGAGGTGGGTCTCGACCTCCCGCAACTGGGTCTGCAACTCGTCGATCTGCGCGCGGAGGTCGTCGGCCAGGGCCCGGGCCGCTTCTTCCTGGATGTCCAGTGCCTGAAGGAGAGGCCGGATGTTCACGCGGTTGCTGCCGCTTCGCGCCAGGTGGGGGTGTTCGCGCCGGTGAGGCGTCGGACCATCACATGGGTCATGGCCCAGTAGACGCGGGAGGACGAGGAGGAGGGGCGGTGTTCGTAGTCGCGGACCAGACGCCGGTGCAGTATCAAGATCCCGTAGGTCTGCTCAACTCTCCACCGCTTCGGTTGCGGGACGAACCCCTTGTGCTGCGGGTCGCGTTGGACGATCTCCACGTCGATGCCGAGGTCGGCTCCGTGTGTGACGACCTGGGTCTTGAAGCCCTGGTCGACCAGAGCCCTGCTGACGGTGCCGCCGGCGTTGTGGGCGACCTCGTTCAGCAGGGCGATGCCCGCGGTGTTGTCGTGGCCGTTCGCGGCGAGGACGACGACGGCGATGACCAGGCCGAGGACGTCCACGGCCAGGCCGCGTTTGCGGCCCTGCACCCGCTTGGCCGGATCGTGGCCGGTCGTGGCGGCGGGGACCGAGGCGGCCGCACGGACACTCTGCGTGTCCAGCACCACCAGGGTCGGGTCCTCTAATCGCCGGGCACGCTCACGGACCTGGCAGCGCAGGAGCTCGTGGATGACCTGGTCGGTTCCATCATCCCGCCAGGCGGCGAAGTAGTAGTACGTCGCGCTCTTCTGCGGCAGGTCATGCGGGAGACAGGCCCACTGGCATCCGGTCCGCCCCTGGTAGAGGATCGCGTTCACGATCTCCCGCATGTCGTAGGCGCCCTGATGGCCGCTGACCGAGCGATGCCGGTCCTTCCACGCGGTGATCACCGGCTCGATGAGGGCCCACTGCCCGTCCGATAAGTCGCTCGGATACGGCTTCCGTTCACTCACCCCGCCAGCCCACCAGACCACAG
>NZ_JBIVPT010000063.1:0-1215 GCF_044754785.1 Streptomyces sp. NPDC092952
TCCCACACGAACGACTTGACCCAGTGCCCCACCTCGTACCAGTGGTGCTTCTCCTCGACCGGATCACCCCACGGCAGCTTCGCGTTCTTCAGGTCCTCCGCGTTGAACCCGTACTGGTCCTTGCGCTCCGATCCGTCCCCCGCGACCATCTGCGTCCCGCCCCACAACGCGGTGATCTTGTTGTGGCACGTCCGCTCCGCCGCCCAGAACGCCGCAACCGTGGCGGTGATGTCGTCGCGGAGCTTGTTGTGCTCCTCGACCTTGTCCCCGTCGTACTCCCAGTCGTCGTCGTCCTTGTTCGCGTTCACGAACCGCGTCGCGTCCGACTTCAACCGCTCCAGCTTCGACACCAGCGGCTGGATCTCCGTCGCGTACTCCGACAACGACGTGGCGACCTTCTCCAGATCGTCCGCGAACCCGTCCGCCCGCTCCTGCACCGGCTTCGTCGACGCGAACAACTGCTCCGCCTCCGGAGCCTTGTAATACGCCGACAACGCCTGGAACTGGGTATGCACGGAAGAACCCGTGTCCCGGATATGCCCCGCGTCCTTCGTCAGCAGCGCGTGGTCCTTCTCCAGCTGACCCAGATCACCGGTGTACTGCGGAATCGCCTCGGGCTTGATCACCGGTCCTGCACCCCCGGCTTCTTCGGGTCCATGTCCACCGCGGCGACGGCCTTGCGCTGCGCCTCGGCGGCCATGTCGAGGTCACCGTCCAGGTACGCGGTCGTCGCGTCGACCGCACCGGTCAGCGACTTCCCCGCCCGCGCCGCGATGTACTTCAGGTCCGGCGTCGTCCGCTCGGCGAACTGCGACAGCGCCAGCGCGACCAGACCACCGACCGCACCCTCACCGTCCTTACCGCCACCGCCCTTGGAGCCGCTGTCGCCCTCCGCGGTGATCGTCCCCGCACTCGACGCCGCCGACGACAGATGCTCCCCGTACGACGTCGCGTACGTCTGGATCTTCGCCGCCACCTCACCCGTCGACTTCAGCACACCCTGAATGCCCTGAGGCCTCAGATCCCACCCGGTCACCCGAAACTCCCCCGTCCCTCACAACAAGAACAAGCACAGCGGGTGCACGGGCCGGCCGGAACATGTGCCCCGGCCGGCCCGCACCCCGCGGTCAGCCGATGTTGTCGACAGCCGCCTTCGCCCGCGTCAGCGTCTGCTGCGCGGTCCCGTCGTTCTGCTCCAGCGTCGTCTTCAGCAAC
>NZ_JBIVPT010000064.1:0-1193 GCF_044754785.1 Streptomyces sp. NPDC092952
CGGCAGTCACACGAGTGGCGGACGAGCCACTGCCGGAGGCCGCCGAGGCGTCGGCCGATCCGGTGCCATGGGCCGTCGGGGCGGGCGTGGAGGTGCCGGTGGCGGCCGTGGCGATTCCCCCCGCTGTCGCGATGACTGCGGTGGTGACGGCAATGAGCATGATCGGGCGGATACGCATGAATCCGTGTCCTTTCCTACAGGCGTCCGGTTGATGCCAGCACCCCCTGTAGGCATCCCGATGCCCGGCAGGTCGCACCCCGCGGCTGTGATCCAGGTCATATGGATCGTGGTGCGACCCTGGGGGGTCGCTCGTGCGTACAGGAAGGGAGGCGCGCCCAGGGCGCACGGCTCCGCCGTCGCGACCGAGAAGTGCTTCCTCGCATACGGCTCGTGCTGCGAGCTGACGGACAGCCGCCAGAAGAAAGGCTCTTGATGACGCCACAGGAGTTCGATGCGTTCTATGCGGCGTCCTTCTCCCGCCTGACCGGGCAGCTCTACGCGCTGACCGGCAACTGGTCCGAAGCACAGGACGTGGTCCAGGAGGCCTTCATCCGCGCGTGGGACCGAAGGCGCACCTTAGACCCGGACAACGCCCCGGAGGCATGGATCCGGACCACGGCCCGACGGCTGGCCCACTCCCGCTGGCGGCGTCTCGCCCGGGGCCTGCACTTGGCCGGACGCCACCACCGCCAGGAACCACCCACCGTCGAGCCGCCCACCGAGGAGCATCTGATGCTGGTCACCGCGCTCCGCGACTTGCCCCAGGCACAGCGAGGCGCCCTGGTCCTGCACCACATGTGCGACCTCTCCGTCGAACAGGTCGCGGCCGAGACCGGCGCCAGCGTCAGCGCCGTGAAGAGCCGCCTTGCCCGCGGCCGGACCGCGCTCGCGGCCAAACTCGCCGACCAGAACCTGACCAGCGAGGAAGGAAAGGTTCGTGCCTGACCCCAACCACGACACACTCGCCGACCGGCTGCGGCTGATCGGCACGCAGATGCCCGCACCTACCCTGCCCGCCGCGGAGATCCGCCGACGGGCGGACCGGCGCCGCCATCGCCGGCACGCCGCGGCCGCTGCCGTGGCCTGCACCGCAGCAGCAGCCCTGTGCCTGGCCTTCCCGTCCGTGCTGCACTCACCGGGACCGCGGCAGGGAGCAGCCTCTGGCGACGCCCCCTCCGTGTCGGACCCCCACC
>NZ_JBIVPT010000065.1:0-1074 GCF_044754785.1 Streptomyces sp. NPDC092952
CTAGGTGTTCTGTCCCGGGAGGTTGTGGACGGGTGAGCGAGGTCTCGGCTGAGGGATCTTGAAGCAGGTGAGGGCCTTCCGGTTCGGTGTGGATTGCGACGTCTACACCTGACCGAAAGGCCCTCGTGCCCCACCGTAATGCACCCCTGACCGAGACCGGACGCCTGCGCCTGGCCCGCTGCGTGGTCGAGGAGGGCTGGCCGCTGCGCCGAGCCGCCGAACGCTTCCAGGTCTCACCGACCACAGCCCAGCGGTGGGCTGCCCGCTACCGGCACGACGGCGAAGCGGGCATGACCGACCGATCCTCACGTCCTCGTCACAGTCCCGGGCGGACCCCGACCCGCACCGAGCGGCGAATCATCAAGGTCCGTGTCCTGCGGCGCTGGGGCCCGGCCCGCATCGCCCACCACCTGCGACTGGTGCCCTCAACCGTGCACCGGGTCCTGACCCGGTTCGGGCTGGCCCGTCTGACCCATCTGGACCGTGCAACCGGCCGGAACATACGCCGCTACGAACGCGAGAAGCCCGGCGAACTGGTGCACGTGGACATCAAGAAGCTCGGCAACATCCCCGACGGCGGCGGCCACAAGGTGCTGGGCCGCCAGGCCGGCCGCAAGACCCGCAAGAACGCCGGCTACAGCTACATCCACACCGCCGTCGACGACCACTCCCGCCTCGCCTACAGCGAGATCCACACCGACGAGAGGAAGGAGACCGCCACCGCCTTCTGGCAGCGGGCCCACGCCTACTTCACCAGCGTCGGAATCACCGTCGAACGCGTCCTGACCGACAACGGCTCCTGCTACAAGTCCCACACCTGGCGCGACACCCTGGCAGCGGCCGGGATCACCCACAAGCGAACCCGGCCCTACCGGCCGCAGACCAATGGCAAGGTCGAGCGCCTCAACCGCACCCTGCTCGACGAGTGGGCCTACGCCCGCCCCTACCAATCAGAGCAGGAACGACGCGACGCGTTCCCCGGCTGGCTGCACACCTACAATCACCACCGTGGACACACCGCACTCGCAGGCAAACCACCCGCCAGCCGCGTCCCCAACCTCACAGGGCAATACA
>NZ_JBIVPT010000066.1:0-1059 GCF_044754785.1 Streptomyces sp. NPDC092952
CGGGGGCGGGCAGGGCTTTGCGGTCGAGCTTGCCGTTTGGGGTGAGCGGCAGCGCGTCGAGTGTCACGAACGCGGTCGGCACCATGTACTCGGGGAGCCGCTGGGCGGCCCGGGTTCGCAGCGCGTCGGCCTCGGCGTTCCCGACCAGGTACGCGACGAGTCGGCGGTCTCCGGGGCGGTCCTCGCGCACGACGACCGCGGTGCGTGTCACGCCGGGTTCGTCGAGAAGTACCGCCTCGATCTCGCCGAGCTCGATCCGGAAGCCGCGGACCTTGACCTGGTGGTCGGTGCGTCCCAGGTACTCCAGGTCGCCGTCGGCCGCCCAGCGCACCAGGTCGCCGGTTCGGTACATCCGCGTACCTGAGGGGCCGTACGGATCGGCGACGAACCGCTCGGCCGTCTGATCAGGGCGCCCGACGTAGCCGCGCGCGAGACCGTCGCCCGCGATGTACAGCTCACCGGCGGTACCGGCCGGAACGGGCCGCAGGAACGCGTCGAGCACATAGGTCCGCGTATTGGCGATCGGGCGGCCGATCGAGCCGCGCCGGGCGCTGTCCGCGTCCACCGCACCTGCCGTCGACCAGATCGTGGTCTCGGTCGGGCCGTACACGTTCGTCACCGAAGCCGCCGACGCCACCAGACGCCGTGCAAGGTCCGCGGGCAGCGCCTCGCCACCGACCAGTACGCGCAGGCCCTCGAGGATCTCGGGCGCCTCGTCGACGAGTGCGTGCCACAGGCTCGGGGTGGCCTGCATCACCGAGGCGCCCGTACGGGCCGCCTCGGAGGCCAGCGCCCGCGGGTCGCGCACCATGTCCCGGTCCGCGAGGACCACACATCCGCCGGACAGCAGCGGTACGTAGAGTTCCAGGGCCGCGATGTCGAAGCCGACCGTGGTCACCGCGAGCAGCCGCTCACCGGGCGCCATGCCGGTGAGACCGACCATGTGGTCAAGGAAGTTGGCCAGGGCCTTGTGTCCAATCACGACGCCCTTGGGGCGGCCCGTCGAGCCCGAGGTGTAGATCGCGTACGCCGCCACGTCGATCGACACCGGCGCCAGGT